>CALCKW010000059.1 GCA_937965695.1 uncultured Granulosicoccaceae bacterium | reverse complement strand
AACAATCCCGCAGGGATGTCCTGCTTGGCAATTATTTGAGTCAATGCTACCGCAGAGGCAGGTACGAGGTTGGCTGGTTTCCAGACAACGGCGTTGCCAAAGGCCAGTGCCGGTGCGATTTTCCACACGGCAGTCGCCGTGGGGAAATTCCACGGTGAGATGATGCCCACCACCCCTACGGGCTCACGGCGCACATCTATCTCAATACCGTCACGAACTGAGTCTGCCGTGTCACCGATCTGGCGCAGGGATTCCGCTGCGTAGTAAGTGAAAAATTGGCCGGCACGGTACACCTCACCCTTGCCTTCGGCCTTGGGCTTGCCCTCTTCGCGGGCCAATAACTCGCCCAGCTCCTCAGCGCGGGCAATAAGCTCATTGCCAATTGCCATCAATACGTTATAGCGCTTCTCCAGGCCAGACTTGGCCCACTCTTGCTGCGCTTGATGCGCCGCTGACAAGGCTTGATCCAATTGAGCGGTAGACGCTTGGGCGAAGTGGCCAATGATATCGTTCAGATCAGAGGGGTTGCGATTTTCCACGGCAGACTCACCATCCATCCACTGTCCACCGATATAGTTTTGTCCTTGCACCGCCATGTTCTGCCACCTGTGATCAATAGTATTAGTGAGCCCAAGGTTGCGCCACATTAACTATTCAGTCAAATTGATTGTTTTGCTGTCTGCTTCAGTTATTCTTAAGCAATGATCAAATTAGAACAACTGCAGCAATTTTTGGTGGTATCCCAGTGCAATAGCCTGATGGACGCTGCAAAACAACTGCACCGTACACCTTCGGCAGTGTCTATGACCCTGAAACACATTGAGCAAGAGTTGGGTGGTCCGTTGTTTGAAGGTGACCGAAAGCAGCAACTAACACCCCTGGGACTTTTTGTGCACAAGCACGCCCAGGCTTCAGTGGCTGCACACCGACGAGCGCTAGACGATATTGGCCGCTATGCCCGTGGCGAAACGGGTGTTGTGCGGATAGCAGCAGTGCCCTCAGCCGCGACTCAGCAGCTGCCTGAGGCGATAGCCCACTGCCACGCCGAGCGGCCGCAACTCAGCATTGAACTTCACGATACTGATTCCGCAGCCGTACACGCAGCCGTCAGCACAGGCGCAGCTGATCTGGGCGTAGCCAGCCTTTCCAAGGGCGACAAAACTTTGCACAGGCAATTGCTGCAGGTTGATCCCTTTGTGTGTGTTTGTGCAGCGAACCATCCGTTGGCCAAAAGCAAAGAGCCACTGCGCTGGTCAGAGCTGCAAGTACACGCGTTTATTCACAATGGTTTGTGCGAACAGATAGACCACCCCACCGTGCAACAACTCAGTCAGAATTCTCAGCTGCAGGTTTTCAATACCGCGTCATTGTTTGCTTTTGTCAGGAGGGGCTTAGGCATTACCCTGCTACCAGCTAAATCTGTCACTGAAACTCAAGGGTTAGCAACCTTGGCTCTTCAAGACAAAAAAGCAGAACGAAGTCTCTACTTATTACAACGTCAAGAAGAGAGCCCTGCACCCGCCGTGCGACAGCTTGCGAAAGAGATTATTTCACAGTATCAAAAAGGGATTTAGTTTTCCCCATTGACGGGCAACTCAATTATCAATAGGTGAATTACACGAATCGCATGATCATTTATGCAGAGCGGTTCAGGCGCAGTTTTTCAGTTTTTTCCGATTCAGCAATGCAGTAAATGATTCTAGATCAATCGGCTTTTCAAAAAAGTATCCCTGGTACTCTTGGCAGTTGTAACCACGCAGCGCATCCAATTGTTGTTGCGTTTCCACGCCTTCAGCAACAACATCTAGCCGGAACAATTTGGCCATGGCCACGATTAATTCAACGATCGGTTGTGCAGAATCAAGCGCCTGAATAAACGATCGATCAATCTTGAGGCAACGCAGCGGATAACGATGGAGATAAGCCAAGTTTGAATACCCCGTGCCAAAGTCGTCGATAGCAATGCGGAACCCTTGGTCGACCAGAGCATTCAGCTTGCTTATAGTCGACTCATCGTGCCCGAGCAGTACCGACTCTGTGATCTCTAACTCTATGCCGTCGATATTCCCATTTTCTGAGCGGACGATATCAAGTAGATCCTCAACCAACGTATCCTCGCCAAACTGCAGTGGTGACAAATTGACCGAAACTCGTAGTTTAAAACCCTGCTCGGCCCAGAAGCGCTGTGCCCGCACGGAGTCAGCAAAAACAGCCTTGCCGAGTTTTCCGATCAAACCACATTCCTCACAAGCCGATATAAACGAGTCAGGTGGCACCATACCTTTTATAGGGTGCAACCATCTAACCAGCGCTTCAGCACCCGTAATCTCATTGCTTTGCACATCAACTCGCGGTTGAAAATAAGTAATAAACTGATTTTCTTCAAGTGCAATATTAAGTTCTGCCTCAAGCGTTATACGCGATTCAACGGCATCGCTAAGCTCTTGCGTAAAAAAAGAAAAGTCGTTTCTGCCAGTGTCTTTAGCGTGATACATCGCTAGATCAGCGTATCGAAGCAAATCATTAATATGACGACCGTTATCAGGAAAAAGGCTGATACCAATCGACGGAGTGACCGATATGCAGCGATCATGAATAGTCATTGATTGACCTACTACTGATCGAATGCGATTGACAATTTCTAGTACCGTCGCGTGATCTTCGATCGGCGCTAGCATCAACAGAAATTCGTCCCCGCCCAAGCGAGCTACTGCATCGCTTTTTCTGAGCACAGTTTTTAATCGTTTAGCCACTTCTATTAAAAGTAGATCACCAGCGTCATGGCCAAGCGTATCATTGATATCTTTGAATCGATCAAGGTCTATAAAAACGAGAGCACCTGCATGCCCAGAGGCCAGTAGCTGGTCGACTCGATTCTGGAAGGTGATAGAGACATAATTGCGATTGGGCAGATTGGTCAGAGTGTCATGCTCGGCGAGAAACTGGGCACGCTCTTCGGTGGCTTTAAGTCGCGATACATCGACCTCGCTGATCAACCAGGCGCGTTCGCCGGATACCGCATCGAGACAGCGCCGTGCGGAGATATCGTGCCAACATTGTCCACGGCTAGATTGTACAGGAGCGACAATGTTGACTTCATCACCAGTCGCCTGACTGAGCAGCTGCATGGTTGTCTTATTGACAAAGTGATCCGCCAGAGTCTCATCTGCGTAGCGCGCACTGCTTCGTGCTGCAGGGTTTCGGTACAAAGGAAGGCCATTGGCACCGAACAAGGTGATCATAACTGACGTGTGCATTAGTGCCTCCGCACTACGCAAAGCTTCATCATCAAGCGCCTCGCGCGGACTGGCTTCGCAAAACATAGCCATCCGCCCATCATCGAGACAAAACCCACTGAACACTACGTCGACGGTGCACGGAACGTCATTGGGGAAAAGCGTCCATACCTCCTGAAATTGGCATTGATCATCCAGCTCAAAGTCAGACTGATATTGGCGCAATCGTTTGGCCACAGTCTCTGTCATGTCGTCACCCATCTTTCGCGACAACAAGTCCTCAAGCGATGCAGCATCCCACAGGTCGACGCTGCTCGGGTTACCCCAGCACACACACGCATGATCGATATCAAACACCCAGACAGGACGATGCAAGCGGTTCATGTCTCGCAGTCTATCGGCCAAACTGGCGTAGCTGTCATCCTCGCTAGGGCTGAGAGCTGAATTCATCGTCACACCGAATTTCAATTAGTGAGGAATCTGCGAGCATACGTGTCTTAGTTCTTGGTAGATAAACAAGAATCGCTTCGGGCCTTGTTCGCAGGCGTACTAAGTAAATTGCGTCGACAAAATACACCCGGTTTGCGCCCTAGGCCGATGAAACGAGTACTGCTTAAACCTTGAGCTGGATATAAAGTGGATGCTTCGTGCATTGCCTGTGCTTCCTTCCATGGATATTCACCGAGTCATAGAATTACTCGGCTCGCCTTGCACCTTGCTTTAGCGGGGGGGCGCTCTATAGTCCAGCCAACACTATTATTTACATAGAAATGATGCGACAAACACACGTTTAACCGAAAACCCATGAGTACTTGCCGTGTGCGGATCGTTGGAACGTCGCGATTGTTCGCGGCGTGTCGAAACAACGCACGTCTAGTAGACGGCAAATAAAAAAAGACTACTCACTAAAAAAAGTGAGTATCGGTTCGGAATTTTTTTAAACAGAGAGACTTAATTCCACAACAGCGATATTGTTTTAATCATCTGCCTCAAACTTATAACCGACGCCATAAACTGAGTAGATCAGCTCTTGTGTTGTATTCATATTTTGAATTTTTCGGCGCAAATTCTTGATGTGACTGTCGACGGTACGCTCAGAAACTGTCCGGTAATCCGTGTAGAGATTGTCCAGTAGTTGCTGGCGACTGTACACACGTCCCGGATTTTCACTCAGAAACCACAGCAGGCGAAATTCCACGGGTGTCAAGTCCATGCTCTGTCCGTTGTAGCTTGCTGTAAATTTTGCGCGATCTAGGCTAAGTGCCGTCGTTGTACTTGGACGTTCTGCACCGCTGCGTCGTAAAATGTTTTTTACACGAACAACCATCTCTCTGGGACTATAAGGCTTACAAAGATAATCATCAGCTCCCAGCTCCAAGCCAATCAGTCGATCTATCTCGTCCACTTTCGCGGTTGCGAGAACGACGGGCACATCGCAATGTCGACGAAGCTCTTTAAAGACTGTTAACCCATCAATTCCAGGTAACATGATATCTAACAAAATCAGAGCTGGCTGCTCGGCTTGCACCTGATCTATAACTTGGTCACCGCGACTGAGCCAGGCGACTCTGTAGCCAGAAGCTTCGAGATATTCTCTCAGTACCTGCGCCAGTGAAGGCTCGTCTTCTACTATTAGAATTAACGGTATATAATTCATAATTAACTGCTTATCGTCCGGGCCTGTATTTTGGCAATTTCAACTCAACCAACAAACCACCTAAATCACTGTGGTCGGCTCGAAGACTCCCGCCAAGTTTTTTACTTATTTGTTCAACGATTGCGAGCCCTAAACCCGAACCACCGCTGCCACGATTACGAGAACTATCTACTCGGTAGAGCCGGTCAAATAGTCTTGGAAGTGATTCTTGTGGCACACTTGGCGCGCTGTCGCTTATGCACACAATCAACTGAGTATCTGTGGATTGCAACTGCACTCTCACTTCACCACCACGGGTCGTGTGCCTCACACTGTTTTCAAGTAAGTTATTAAACAGTTGCAGCAGCTGTGAAGGGTCCGCTTCCACATACAGAGCGCTCCCTTCACTGCCATAACTGAGTTTAAGACCATGGCTCAGCGCTAGCGCTTCACTGATTGTGGTCAGCTCTAACAACATAGCATTGAGGTCGACTTTTTGTTCTGCACGAGGCAAAAGATCGGCGTCACCCAGCGATAATTGATGTAGGTCGTCCACTAGCTTACTAAGTGATAATACCTGAGCATGAAGGGCCGCTATTCGATGAGGTTCAGGCTTGCGTATACCGTCTTGAATTGCTTCGATCTCACTGCGCAACACGGCGAGTGGCGTTCTTAATTCATGTGAAGTATCGGCGACTAGCTGCAGCCGCAGTCGCTCTTCAGTTTCCAGAGTCTGCGCCAGAGTATTAAAATCAGCGGCTAACTGACCAAGTTCATCCTCACCGGTTAGCTCGATGCGATGTTCATAATGACCACTGGTCAGCGTTTTAGCACCATCGGCCAATTCGGCAATCGGGCGCAAAAAATAACGCATAAGTAAAGCCGCGGCACCTAGGGCAAACAGAATGGCAATAGGACCAAACCAAAGCAATTGTGTCACTTGTCGTTTCAAAAAAGCTTGAGACAAAGTGGAACTGACAGGCGTTGGTGCTTGCAAGAGCAAGTGACCAACAATCTTGTTATCGACCCAAATATCGTGTGTCAGTAGAGATGTATTACCAGCCTTGAGAATTTTCTCCACACGCTTGCTGCCAGCTACGTGCCCGCCAAGTCCATCGAGCAAAAGCAAACGAAACTCAAATGGTAGGGGTGTGTTTGGTTTAGGTGGCGGACCCAATTTTGTCTCACTTGACTTTTGTCTAGGCTTAGATCTACCTCCCTGCTTTTGGTCTGGAGGTGGCGGATGCAATGAAGCACTTTTTTGAGGATTGACAACAGTCCGCCAAGTTTTTTTATCAGTCCTTAACACTTGCCAACTGAAGTCTTCGACAAATAACGTTTTTAGGGTTGCCCCTAAATCATCTAACCGAGTTTGATCTTGTGCACGTAGATAGTCGTTAAAGCCCCGTTGGAAGCTCCAGTTAACTGCCAGTGACATAACAACCACAACCAAAAAAACAACACCTGCGAAAGCTAAAAACATTTTTTTGGAAAGTGACATTCGCATGGACTGTATTGATTCGTGGTCGACTAAACTGTTAGCGTAAGTGTGACATCACTATGCCACGGAAATGTGCAGTGATTGTGGAGGCAAGTTCTCGTGAGCTTAAAAAGCTCTGGGGAACCTCACAAACAGTTACAGGCAAAACAGTGACCAAGTCCAAGAATACTACGCTCGCATTCAAAATCACCCTACTCAGTTGTGCCGCCGGGATTTTTAAGCTCTCAGGTCATTGGCAACCAGAGCATGCTGAATTATCTGAAATAGACGTGCAAACATTGCACATGATGGCGTCTGACGGCTGGGAGGAACTAAATTTGTCTGCGAAAAACACACAATCTCTTGTAGTGACCCTTTTGCCAGAGTTGCGACAGCACCTTGAAAAAACGCGGCTGGGCCGAATTTAGCGCGTCGACGGCGCGAGCAAGACTTGATCTGAGGTTCCCTAAGTCCGTTCCTCCAAACATTCGTAGCCGCCCATTTCAAACTCGCGACAAATCCAAGGGCGTTTATCGTAAATGGTGCATAACATAGTCGTACGATCCAACGCAGCGCACCAGCCATCTTCCAGACGCGCCATAGTCATTCCACCCCAATCATCTATCGCTATATATTTTTCAGGCACACCGGTGTCCGTTATCAGCATCACTTCAAGACGACAACAATTGGCCCGACATGTCGCGCACGTCACGCCATTATTCGGTGAGCTGTACTCTTCGACTGTCATTGCTTTTTTTGCACCCTATTCGAAAGGCCAAGTTTATTTTTCGTGACGGAAGACGCTATTCGGGGATAGCTCCGACCCGTTTTAAATTCGAAATCGTTGGGTATCATAATCAACCTGCGTAACTTTCGAAGAAAAATATCTTCAAGTGAGTGCCATTCGCTCAAATAAAATATGTAGTGAATAACACTTCAAAGCAAGTGCACAGCTTTAGTTTTTGTACCACTTTAAAGCTCCCTGCTCCGCCTTTACCCTGCCGATGGACGGCAACGAAAAATGACTGCCCAATACAAGACTGTTCGCTTCCGCAACGGTCTCTAATAATTGAACGCGCGAGGCGACAGCCAGTTCGGCGTCGTCGTCAAATTTAAAATGCCAGTTTGGGTAACAGCATTGCGCTGTCGAGTGCAAAGCACGTAATCGATATCGTCAAAGCCAACCCCTGCTGCTTTGAGGGAGGCCTCAAATCGACTATCTGAGCGCTTGTTCCAACTGGGAAACCTCGGCACTGTCTTGTCATTGCCTACACAGATTTCTATCACAGACCAGATTCGACCATTTTTTTGATTTTCACTGCTTTTTCAAAATGATCCAAGGCGTGCTTTTTTATCCACCAATGGGCGGCTTCCATCAGAAGTTCAGGGTCGTCATTTTTGTTTGCAAAGAAAGCATAAAACGACAAGCCCACACCCTCGCCTTTTGCAGCAATTTTTTTGTCGCAGACGACAATAATTTTTTTGCGAAGCTTTGAATTCATTGTCAGGTATCTGAAATTCCAATGACTCCTGAGAAAAGTAACACCCAAGAGAATGAGTGAAACAGCCCACTGAGACCTGTGGCCTAGATGTTAGCTTTTACGCGCCCTTATAAATCCAACAATCCACTGTGCAACCTGAGTGCTGTCTATTGGCTGGTGCACAACTTCAAGTCCTGCATCAGTAATTTCATCGCCCAACAAATCTCGGCGCATATCGATCAATCCCTCCCCGTAGGAAGAATCAAATTCAGGATGTCCCTGAAAAGTTAGTGCTTGATCACCGTAGCTGACCATCGCATAAGGGCAGAACTCGCTGCCTGCGATTACATTTGCGTTGACGGGCAACTCAATGACCTGGTCTTGATGAAAACATTGGATGTCAAACTTGGTGTTTTCGGTTTGCATCCAACTGGGTTTTGGTTTGTCTAAGAAGTCGTAGCTGTGCACACTCACGCCCCAGCCCTTGTCTGATTTTTCCACCTTGCCGCCAAGCGCTTGTGCGATCAGTTGATGCCCAAAACAAATTCCCACCATCGGTATATTGGCGGTTTGCGCATCACGCACGAAAGTCATCAGCGGGTCGATCCACGAATGGTCTTCATAAGCGCCGTGGCGGCTACCTGTGATAAGCCAAGCGTCGCACGTGTTGACGTCAGTCGGCAGTTCATCGTCTAAGACGGCCCAGCGCTCAAATTTCAGGTTTTCATCAGCACCACTAAGGAGCTGTTCAAACATCGTGGGGTAGTCGCCGTGCTGTTCGAGATCAGGAGGTGGTCGGCCTGTTTCTAGCAGTCCAATTTTTAAAACTTTATCTTGATTCATTTTGCCTGTTCTCAGCCGCGCACAGCAACTAGTGCATCCGCAAAAGGTTCGATAACCGAGTCTCGCAGGCCTGCAACATTAAACCGGCCGCCTCCGACCATGTAAATACCAAACTCGCTTTGTAGCCGATCGATTTGCTCATCTGTCACAGGCATGCGAGAGAACATACCGCGATGATGGGCAACAAAATCAAACGTGTCTGTGCCCGTTTTGCTGCGGAGTGTGTCGGCAAGTGCCACGCGTAGGCTCAGCATCCTGTTACGTACAGTGTCTAGCTCGTTTTCCCAAGTGTTGCGCAAGGTGGGGTCTTCGAGAATGATGCGGACCACCGCCGCGCCATGATCTGGCGGCATGGAGTAGTTTCCACGAGCAACACTAGCCATTTGACTTAACACCACGTCCGCACGCTCTGCATTTGGGCCAATAATGACGGCGGCCCCTGTGCGCTCGCGATATATACCGAAGTTCTTAGAGCAACTAGACGCGAGCACCATCTCTGGCACTTGTTCCAACAAAAGACGAACAGCTGCGGCGTCTTCTTCTAGGCCATCACCAAAACCGTGGTAGGCAAAATCCACAAAGGGCAAAAAACCGCGCGCATTAGCGAGAGCAGCTATTTCTTTCCATTGATCAAAACTGGGGTTGGCACCGGTCGGGTTATGGCAGCACCCATGCAGCATGACGATGTCATTTGGGCCGCAGGTCTTTAAGGTTTCCATCATCGCATCGAAGCGCAGCCCACTTGTCGCGGGGTCAAAATACGGGTAGCTGGCGACTTCTAGCCCAGCTGCCTTTGCAATGGGAACGTGGTTTGGCCAGGTGGGATCACTGAGCCAAATTTTAGCGCTGGGATTTGCCATTTTCAGCGTGTCTGCCAGCAGACGCAATGCACCCGTGCCGCCAGGTGTTTGTATTGCCCGAACTCTGGATGTATCCAACGCGCCACCAAATATCAGTGAGCAAATGGCCGAGTTAAACCCCTCATCGCCATAGCTGCCTACATAGGCTTTACTGGTTTGGCTCTGAAAAAGGCGTTGTTCTGCTTCGCGAACGGCCTCCATCACGGGGGTTTCGCCATTTTGATCTTTGTAGATGCCTGGGCCGAGATCGATCTTGTCGCTGCGCGGGTCGTCCTTAAACTTGCCGATCAAAGCGAGAATTTTATCGGGGGGCGCGGCTTGAAGTTGCTCGAACACAAGGTTCTCCTAAAATTTCTTGGATGGTTTTTGGTTTGGCACGGGCCGGGAAATCAAGCGACGGCGATCAAATAATGCTTTGATTTATATGCAAAAAACATAAAAAAAAGTCAATAGACTACAACCCGTCGAACTGGAATACTGATGCTCCACGCCAACCCGTCTATCTTATCTGAATAGCAGCCTTGCCGACACATGCCGGCAAGTGAATTAGCACTGTCATCAGCTTTTTTTATACACGGTATTAAAAAAGCGGAATTCACAGCACGAGCCTGCCTGTGCAAACTACAGCCTAAACCAATACAAATTATGCGAGCACGAGAGTATGCCAAATTCGATCACCGACACCTCTGCTGTCGCAGCTTTAACCGCCAATGCCGCCAAGCCTTTTGAAAGCGCGCACGCCATGCCCCCGGGTGTCTACACCAGCGATGAGTTTTTAGCCGCCGAAATTAAACACATCTTTAAGCAAGATTGGTTTTGTGCCGGTCGCGCTAGCAGTTTGCCCGAGCCCGGTGACTTCAGCACCCTGGAACTCGCCGGCCAACCCGTGATGGTTGTTCGTGATAAGAACGGTGCGCTAAAAGCTCATTCCAACGTCTGCCTGCACCGCATGTCTACCCTTTTACACGGGCGTGGCAATACCCGAAGCATCGTCTGTCCCTATCACGCATGGACCTATAACCTGGACGGGAGTTTGCGCGGTGCACCAGCGATGAAGGCCAACCAGAGTTTTTGCAAAAGCTCTCTCAAATTGCCCTCAGTGCGTTGTGAGGTCTGGTTGGGATGGATCATGATATCGCTGAACCCTGAAGCCCCAACCGCTGCCAGCCAATTGGCTGAAGTTGAAGCGCTTGTCGGCGACTACCACATGGAAAACTATCAAGAAACCTTCTTTGAAACACACGTGTGGGACACCAACTGGAAAGTCTTGGCCGAGAATTTCATGGAAAGCTACCACCTGCCGGTCTGCCACGCAGGCACAATTGGTGGCTTATCGCGCTTGGATGAGATGGTCTGCCCCGAGGGACTAGAGGCCTTCAACTACCACACCATCCTCAAAGATGAGTCCCTCTCTATCGCCATGGCACACGACAATAATACGAGCCTGATGGGCGAGCGCCGCCGCACGACCTACCTTTTAGCCATTTACCCTAGCCTGTTAATTACGCTCACACCTGGCTACTTTTGGTATCTGTCACTGCACCCGCAAGGTGTGGGCAAGGTGCAAATACAATTTGGTGGTGGTATGTCCCCCGAGCACACAGCAGACCCGGAGGCTGCCCAGCATTTTGATCAACTCAAGAAGCTACTGGACGATGTCAATGTTGAGGACCGAGGTTGCACCGAAAAAGTCTACCGCGGCCTTTGCTCTGAAATGGCGGTGCCTGGCCCACTGTCGCATCTGGAGCGCCCCAACTACGATTTTGCTCAGTACTTGGCAGCCAAGGTAAATTCATGATTGAGTCCGACATCCGCTCGAAGTTTCTGCTTGGCATGAGCAAGGTCAGTTGCACCGTCTCGGTAGTAACAACAGACGGCGTTGCAGGTCGCGCGGGGCTAACCGTATCGGCGATGGCTTCAGTTTCAGCAGACGGCGATGCGCCAACCCTACTGATTTGCGTCCATCACGAGGCACCTGCAACACCACTTTTAATTAAAAACGGGTGTTTTTGCACCAATGTGCTCGCTAGCGAGCAAAGTGGCATCGCCAATACATTTGCAGGCTTGACGGAGACGGCGGAAAAGGATCGCTTTGGCTGTGCTGAATGGCAACTTATGGCGAGCGGAGCTCCGCGATTAGAAAATCCGTTGGTCGCCTTTGATTGCAATATCAGCAGCGCTGAACGCGTCGGTACCCACCATATTTTTATCGGTGAAGTCCAAGACATCTTTGTCGGCGACGATAAACCGGCTCTGATGTATGGCAATCGCGCCTACCAGATAGCAAAGCACCTCTGACGGTTCGTTTGTTCTACAAACGAATATTTTGTAGAGAAGTGAAGATGTTTAACCCTATTTCGGTCCCACTTGCCCTCCAGCACCACACTAAAATATGTGTCTTTAACCACAAGTTTGGCCTTCAGAGCTGATATTTAGTTAAGCAAAACACCGAAAAGCTCAAAGAGTTAATCACTGCGCCGCTGACCTGAACTAGTGTTTCCGCTATAGTTAGGGACTAATTGAGAGAGTTGCACGGATAACTGGAATATCAGCATCTGGCCCCTGAGCTGCATCAGTGCTAACGAGCGTCATGGCGAAGAGCTCATAACCAGACCAACTCACTCTAATTTTTATCTAATTTTGGTATCGACAATCCCGACGGGACAAGAGAAAAACAATGGAAAGAATGGACAACTGGTTGCGAGAGATAGGAAGGCGAGTACGCTCTCTTCGCGCACAACGTGGCGTGTCCCGGAAGCACCTCTCCGCTCACTCTCAAATATCTGAGCGCTACTTGGCACAGGTTGAAAGTGGGCAGGCTAACCTGTCCTTTGCCATGCTTTATAAAATATCCAAGGCGTTGGACGTTGAGCTACTGGCACTGGTGGATCTCAATATCCACGGACCTGTGGATTCGCAGCTGCGTTCGATGATTAACACCTTAGAAGATGCGCAGAAGCAGCAATTGGTCGAACACATTGAACATGTGATTGCCCCGACGCGTCGCCAAACTGATCAACGTGTTGCGCTGATTGGTATGCGTGGCGCTGGTAAAACCACAGCGGCCACCATTGCCTCTGAAAAATTGGGTGCGCCCTTCTTCCGAGTGTCAGACCGGATCACTGAGTTGGCAGGCATGAGCTTGGCAGAGATCATGGATTTGGGCGGCCAAAACGCTTATCGACGCTGGGAACAAACGGCTCTGCAAGACATCATCGACAACAATACGCGCTGTGTGATCGAAACAGGCGGAAGTGTGGTTGCAGAACCACGCACATTTAGCGTGCTGCGCGAACGCTGCAAATTGGTCTGGGTGCAGGCGCAACCTGAGCAGCACATGAATCGTGTCATGGCTCAAGGTGACATGCGTCCGTTTGACCACCACCAGCAGACACTGGACGATTTAACGCATATGTTGCACGAGCGCGAGTCGCTCTACTCGACCGCGGACTACAAGCTGGACACTAGCGTCATCGACGCCAAGACCGCTGGCGCGGCGCTTTATGATTTGATCAAAGATGACATGCAGTAATATTTGTTGATTCAGTCCGCCGCCAGCGCGAATTGGGTATAAGCTAGACCATTAACCATGTAACAACGCGACTAGAAATACGCGGCGGAGTGATTATGCCGGGCGCCGGCGGCTGGGTTCCAGAGCTAGGAAAACTGGGCAAACTGATTAAGGGCTATCACCTGCTTGCTGCCACACTGGATGGCGAGCGTGCGTTGATCGGCCAAGTCTCCAACCGATGGTTGGACTCAGAGATTGAGTCCACTATCCGTGTCGGTGACCTCCCCTTGTGCACCCTAAATACTTATCGCGGTAGTGAGATACTCTCCAGTATTTTCTACCCCGATGAAGACCTCGACCCCGCCTGTATTCGTCTTGACTTAATAGACCAGCAAGACCCCCGCTGGGACACCATGATCAATACCAATCGGCTGCCTAAGTTAGAACCCCGAATCAACGGTTTGGTACTGAGCTCTACGATGCTTCAAGGCGTACGACGCTACGGAGCCAGTGGCAGCGGTCATCGTGATATCACCAGTAACTTGGTTGTTGCAACCTTGATCCACGATTGCGTTGGCAAAATAGACAGGCTCGCCAGCCTCGACATCAACGAGTGCCCGCTAGTCGACAGTGCCTACATCGAAAAAGCTTTTGGCAAGCAAGTCGCGCTGCACTCACGCAACATCTCGGACTACATGGTCCAGTTCAAGACTGCCTTTTCGCAAGGCACTGTGAACCAGCTGGATATCAGCCCCCGTTATGCCAATGCTATCGCCTGCTTAGTCGCTGGAGAGCTGCGTCTCTCTGCACGTGCCGCTGGCGAGTCGATTATTCAAACCCTTGACCCCTTCAAAAAGAAAGAACTCATCGCGGCAGGCATAGACACCCGCGGAGCCTTCCCCGAATGGGAAGTGCTGGAACGCGACTACCACATGACAAGAGCAGCCTTCTCCCTGCCGGGCGTTGACTATTCTGCACTGCGCGAGCCAATAGAAAACTCACTATTGCAAGCTGTTGAAGACGTGCTACACGACCCGCGCAAGCGTGATCGACTAATCGGCCGACGCGGTCGCGCTGTGCATGAAGTGCACATCAATCTGCCCATTATGGAGTACTACGACGCAGCAGCCACACCGGACAACATTGCCACAATCCATTTGGCGGCACTGGAAATGACACGGCACTTGGACCGTTGCAGACGTAAGTCGCGTTCGACCATGGCAGCACACGCCTTTAACCTAGCGCACGCCGCCTGGGAAGCTTTCGGCGAAAACCTGGACATCAGTATCGCCTGTGCAACTATTTTGCACGACGTTGTCGAAGACGGCTCGGCAGAGGTCGCTGGTTACAACCACTCTTTAAGGCTACTTCGTAAACGATTTGGCGGGCCAATCGCTGCCATGGTTGGCGAAGTAACCGACGCATCAGACGCCGAACACGGCCAACGCAAAGCTGCTTACACCGCTGACCTACCCGGCTTGCGCACTGCACAGAAGGCCTACAACGTCGGCCGCTACACCAGCATGCGTATCAGGGCGACCGACGTGCAAACGCCTTACACGGTTGCAGGCATCATCACTAAATTAGTAGACACCACCGTTACGTTTAATGAGTCAGTACGCGACCCTGAAAGTCTGGGCGGTTGGTGGCGTGACAGCGGTATTAGAATCTACTGGGCGGAGCGTGTGCGCGGCCCTATTGTGCGACCGCTGCTCAACAAACTCGTTAAAGAAATTGAACGCAGTCGAACAGACCCCGACTACAAAGCCGCACTTGGTTTATCATCAGAAATGATCGACGGCATGGTTCGTTTGATCGAAAGTACAGTAGATGCAGCCGACCGTTACATGACGCAAAACTTGGTTATTCTAAGTTCAGAGTACGGCTTAAACGCTGAGGAAGAGCGACAACTGTTGACAGCATTTTGTGACAGCAAAATGGATGAGGATGCCTTCAAGGCGAAAATCCTACACAATTTGCTCGACGACGCACGACTGCGGGAACAAGTCGCTAAAGGCGAGGTGCCCAGTTTTTCGCACGTGGTACTGTTTCCTAAGAGCGAAAACGCAGAACCACCTCGCAATGAAACAACGCTGTTAAGCTACCGTGAGGGCTACAAACTTCGCCGCGAATACATGCGTCGTTTAAAACTAGACGATGACTTGCACGATGCCTTTAGAGCAGCCGAAAGCCAAACGGTGGTCAATCACTATCACACGCGATGCGATCAACGGCCCGCTCAGTACAGCCCTGTTTCAACACCAGCGGCTAACGTAGCGGACAACTCCTCTACGCGCTCTGCAAATCGCGGATCGTAATCACCTTTGCATAAAACCGGTGGCAATACTTGCCGCCAAGACAGCCCTTGAGTAATGGCATCGATTGCGCGGCAGGTACCCGTACCATCGCTGCCGGCGCGCACATAATAACTATACGGCTTAGCCTCTGTAAGCTCCAGGCATGGGTAATAAATGCGATCAAAAAAATCTTTGAGAGCACCACTCATATAACCAAAGTTTTCTGTCGTGCCGAGTAAAATTGCATCACAGGCAAGTACATCCTCAGCTGTCGCCTGTAAAGGCGGTACCCACCTCGCATCAACAGCTTCCAACATCGGATGCTCCGCTCCCCTTATCGCCGCGTCCCGCAATAACTCTGTATTGGTTGACGGAGCATGGCAGACCAACAATATTCTTATACTCGTATCTGCCATTGTAAAACCCTGTTTGTTAGCAACGGATAGCCTGGAAACCTCGAATCAAGTCATGCTCGTACTGTCGCCGCGCCAAATTTAGCCCAGCCGTGTTGCAAATCGAGCCAATAGCACCTCACTCGCCGTCGATTCGCGCCTTGCTGTGTCCAAATTTTTCATGCCAACGTCACTGACCGGGATTAATCTGAGCATCCCTAGAAGTTTAGCCCAATTGCTTTACTAAAAACTGAAAACACTTTCAAAAATAGGTCTCGATAATGACCTGTTACACAGCTTGGACGCAGCGATAAAACTTATTTTTCGTCAATTGACAGAGCAACTGCGCCCTCGAACAGCATCAGTATGCTGTATTCAATAAACTGACAGAGAACCAACATTAGTAATAAAAGAAAACCCAAAAAAAACTGCAAAGACAGATTGTACTTTTTTATAATTTGGAATGAAATCGCTTGCAATAATTCAGTAACTTGTTTTTTGCTTTAGCAAGGCTTTGTTAATAAACAAATTTTTTATTGTTTTGTTGACTACAACTGCGCGCTTCAAAAAGCCTTCAGTTTCAATTCCAACGTTTTGTCCCACCTATCAGCCTTCATGCGGAGTTGATGTTCGTTCGCTATAAATCAAATGACAAAACTAAACCACCGTACTTCAGAACTCAAAGCTATCCCGTCGAGTGCATTTTCACCCAAAACAAAATGATGTCGTTGACGATAGTTCAGTGACGGAGGTTGTGCATTGTTCTGTAAACGCAGACTAGGGCAATCACAACCCTAAAACTCAACCATTGCAAATGAGAGAACTTCAATCATGACAAAAGCAAAACAGACAATTGGTTTATCCACTCTTGTATTTTTAAGTGTCACAGGCGTGCAAGCAGATACCCCACAAACTGCAGCACTTGCTGCGCTTCCCTCAGCACTTGCGCAAGAGATTCCACAAATGCAACAGGATTGGGGCAACCACCCCGACATTATCGCCGCTGTGAAAGTCCACAACGCCAAAAATATCCCGCTCGCTGATATTAAAAACCTAGACGATCAGTGGCGCTCTACTTCCGGTCTTGCGAGCTTCATGATGCCATTCTTTGAGAACGCCGCCGTCGATGCCCTCGGCAACCTCGAGAGTGACGCCGAGTACGTACTGGAGTCATTTGTAATGGGAAACCAAGGCGGTATTGTTGGCGCGACGAATAAGACCTCTGATTATTGGCAAGGCGACGAAGCAAAGTTTACCGATTCTTTCGCTAGCGGCAAAGGCCAAGTACATATCGGTGAAGTCGAGTACGACGACAGCGCGCAAGCGTATCTAGTACAAATTTCTGTTCCAGTGTTAAGCGAAGGCACAGCAATCGGCGCTATCACTATTGGTGTAAACGTAGACGAATTCGAGTAATCACCCTCATTCGCCAGACAATCGCTGGCGAATGGATTAAGTAAACCATCAGTGCACAAGCTGATGGGCACAGCACGAAAATCAAGGACGAAAAACAATGTCTACAAGAAATAAATCGTTTATTCACTCCGTAAAATTTAAACTTTCAATGCCTCTGTTTATTTTGGTGGCGACGGTTTTGTGCATCGTGGGGTTTAGCCGCTACACAATGGTCGGGCTTGAGAAACAAATTAAGCTGGTCTCAGATGTAGATATGCCCGCCATCGCTGCGCTATACAGAGTCGCTGCTGCAGTTAACAGTGGATACTTGGATGAGCGCTCTAGTCTGACTTCCAAAGTAAAGTCAGAAAAATATCCCGCTCTTGTCAAAGATCACAGCAACAAGCTATCAGAAGCACAGTCCGGACTCGACAGTTTGACTCAACTCTTAGACGATGACACGCAGATTCAGCAGGTGACCTCCGCCATCGATAACATACAAGTGTGGACAAAAACCAGCTTCGAAGTGATCGAACTGCGTTCAAAAGACAACCGAATGAATCGGCTACTCGCGTCGGATCTTAGTGGGGGTAAATCACGTAAACAATTTGATGCTCTTAATACCCAACTCACGCAAATGAAAGACGACTGGCTCGCCTCCACTGCCAGTCAAGTTGATTCTGTCATCATCTCCACTGAAAAGACTATCGGCATACTAACCTTGGTTGCAGTGGTCAGTGCCGTCTTTGGTATTGCCGTAGCGACCTATTTACCCATTAGAATAACGCGCAGATTGGCAGACATCAGGGAGCGCATCCTCGATATTGCTGAAGGGGATGGAGACCTGACAAGACGTATAGTTAACGATCATAAAGACGAGATTGACAGCATTGCAAATGCGTTTAACAAGTTTTGCGACAACCTACACGACACCATTAGCCAGACTAAAGAGTCTGCCATTGCAGTCGCAAGCTCTGTACGGCAAATATCTGAAGGCAACAATTCACTGTTAGGGAAGTCTGAAAGACAAACTGCAGCGGTATTGGAAGCCTCGTCTGGATTAACACAAATGTCCGAATCCATGGCGATCAGCGCAGAAAACGCAAAAAGTGTTGGGCTTCGAGCGGAGACAACCAGTTCTTCTGCGACGACTGGCACAGAGGTCATCGAAAAAGCAGTAGCGGCGATGGCGGATGTCAGCGAGTCCAGCGGGCAAATCGCTGATATCACCGGCCTTGTGGACTCCATAGCATTTCAAACCAATCTGCTCGCGTTGAACGCAGCGGTTGAAGCGGCACGCGCTGGAGAACAAGGCAGAGGCTTTGCCGTTGTCGCCTCCGAAGTTCGCGAATTAGCCAAACGAAGCGCAACCGCAGCAAGTGACATTAAAGTGCTCAGCGAGACGACAAACGAGCGTGTAAAGCTTGGAACAGATCTTGTCAATAATTCCGGCGAAACATTAAAGGACATCATCGGTTCAATCCACGAAGTTTCGACGACCGTCAACGAAATTTCGATAGCCGCAAATGAACAAAATCAAGGCATCCGAACCATCACGCATTCAATTTCAGAAATGACTAATTTAATGCAATCCACATCGGCGTTTGTCAGCGAAGTTGCTGACACGTCTCGCGCATTAGAGGAACAGGCGCAACTGCTGATGGATTCTGTTTCTCGTTTTAAGCTCCACGGTGATCAGCGAGTGGCCTAGGAAACCTCAGATTAAGTTATGCCCGCACCGTCGACGCGCTAAATACCGATCCAATTGATCATTGGAAACTCACCCGGCTACGCAAGGCCGGTGAGGCTCTATCGGTCATTCACAACAATCAATCGGCCTACCGCTGTGCAACGTAGTCACACACCAGATTTGGCCCAGCAGTAGTGCGGCTCAAGCCAATAGCACCACTATCGGCTTCGATCCGCGTCTTGCTGAATTCCAACTTTCATGCCTACATCACTGACAGGACTTACTCTGAGGCTTTCTATTAACTCGTGCCAAAATCGTGTTATAAATTTATCTACATTCTCAACTCTGATACCCCCACGAGATCCAAATGAAAACACGTACTCTTGGAAACAGTAATATAGAAGTGTCTGCTCTGGGACTTGGCTGCATGGGCATGTCGGAGTTTTACGGTGAATCTGACGACGTTGACTCTCTTGCAACATTAGAGCGCGCATTGGAACTCGGCGTAACTCTGTATGACACAGCGGACACCTATGGCATTGGCCACAATGAAGAGCTATTAGGCCGCTTTATCACCGGTAAGCGCGACAAGGTAGTGATTGCAACCAAATGTGGGATTATCCGAGAAAAAGGCAAATACGAACGAAAGATCGACTCAAGCCCGGCTTATATTCGGTCGGCCTGTGAGGCTTCGCTGAAGAGGCTAGGGACAGATGTGATAGACCTTTATTATTTGCATCGAATAAACCCCGAAGTACCCATAGAAGAATCCGTTGGCGCTGTCGCAGATTTGATTGCCGCGGGGAAAATCAAAAGCTATGGTCTTTGCGAGGTGTCAGCAACAACACTACGCAGAGCCCACACGGTTCACGATGTCGCGGCACTTCAAACGGAGTATTCACTTTGGTCGCGTGAGCCCGAGGACGAATTATTGTCGGTATGTCGTGAACTAAACACAGCGTTTGTCGCCTACAGCCCGTTAGGGCGCGGTTTTCTGACCGGTACACTCACCGACACCGACGAACTATCAAAAGGCGATTTTCGCATCTCCAATCCACGTTTTGAAAAAGAGAACCTTGCACGTAACAGCAAACTCCTCAAGGCAGTCACTGATATTGCATCCGCACACACGTGCACCCTGAGCCAAATAGCCCTCGCTTGGCTGCTTAACCGTGGACCCAACATTATTCCCATCCCAGGGACTCGCCGACAGAGGTATTTGCAGGAAAACGTTGAATCTATCGCTGTTAAATTGACCGAAGCAAATTTGGCCGAGCTGGACAATGTGTTTAAGCGAGGCGCTGTAAGCGGTGATCGTTACACTGCAGAGGGCATGAAAGGGTTAAATGCATAGGCGGCTCATCGTCAATGCAGTTTTAAGGAACGGCGATATTATCAATTAGATAGGACTATGCGTCTATCGCTAGGCACAAAGCTCCCGTCATTTAAAGGGCAATATTTCAGTGAAATTTCTCTTTATTTTCAAGCATACTAATTATTTGATCAAACCTCTTCTGTCTGGTTTCCGGCTTCTTAGCGGTGGTTAACCTATACACGATCGCGTATAGATTCGATTTATTAAGAGACGTATAAAACGCTTTTGCCTTTGTATTATTTTCTAGCGCTTCAAGAAAATTCTCGGGCACTCGCATCTCGCTGCTGGGTGCATAAGCATTATCCCATCGTCCATCGCCCTTTGCTGCGGTAATATGTACCAACCCTGCCTTTCTCATTCTCCCGTCTAGAATTAATTTTTCCGCATGCTCTGTATTGCGCTTGGACCAATTGCTCGTTTTTTTTCTCGGGGTGATTCGCTGCAAATACGCGGATTCATCCAATGATTTTTTTACACTATCAATCCATCCCCAGCAGAGACTCTCAATGACAACATCATTCCAGCTGACTGAATTTATACCTGAGTTTTTTTTGTATATTTTAACCCACAGCTCAGTCTCCGAGTCGTGATAACGCTCTAGCCATTCAGATAACTTCGCTGCAGTTTTGAAAGATCGAATTCTAGATTTAACAACTTCAACCATTGTTTAAACGACTCTTTTCAAAGAATTGGTATCGCAGATACAAAGTGAACTAGCGTACAAAAAAGTAAATAACGTGAACCCGTTCTGTAAAAAACAGAAACTACAGTTCACCAAATTTGTCTTTCACGTATTGCGGTAACTGATCTCTAGGCGGAATAGCGACAGATTTACCGTCTGCATCTACAGCAACAAAAGTAAACGTCGCTTCAGTTACTTTCTCACGATCGCCGATACGGTCGCGCCGAACCCATGCTTCGATTAGGATATCCATGGATGACCGGCCAACACGGATAACACTGGTGTACACGCCCAGAATATCGCCCACGCGTACCGGGCGGTAGAAACGCATAGCTTCGATTGAAGCGGTCACCACTCTGCCCTGTGCTCTTTGACCCGCGCAGATGCCAGCGGCAATGTCCATTTGAGAAAGAACCCAGCCACCAAATACATCCCCTGACGAATTGGTGTCGCTAGGCATCGCCATCGTTCTAGTCGTAGGGGTACCACCCTCAGAGATTGATTTTTTCTCGTCATTCATCGTCGTCATTAGCCCTGTCTGCGATGATGAAAGTGTAGTGCATCTGACGATTTCGAAATTCGCCGTGTTATAGACAGTCGTGATTTACTACAGCAACAAAGGGTTAGCATCGTCCGTTTTTGTCTCTTAACTTACTCGCTGGGCCGCTCTCGAAGAAAACGAGCAAATCTCGGCAGGCCACTGCCAGTTCGACCTTGAAAGCGATAACTCACTTGGCTGCCAATCACCGGTGGCGCTTTGCGTTGGTGGTCGCTGAGGCCAGAACCCAATCGAAAACGTCTTCCCGTTGTATCTTTTACAAGCAGTGCACCTACCATTCCCTGGTACTTACCTTTACCTGGTAGATATTCAACCACTGTTGCTTCATCGTCGGTGTAGGGTTTGAGTTTCAAAAGCCCATTGTGCCTGCCCGCTTGATAGGGAAGATCACTTTGCTGCAGCATCAAGCCCTCACCGCCCTTTGCCAGCACAGTTTGCAGCACGCTCTCTAGTTCCCCTGAGCTTGCGACCCGCTGCTGTTGCACTAATTTGATATAAGAATTTTCACTGCCGTTTACCAATTTTTGTAATTGAGCCTGCCGCTGTTCAAATACACCCTCGTGTTGGGGCAGATCAAACACGTGGAAGCGAACCTCCTGCCAAGCAGATTCATCCGGTACTTTGTCTCGCACGACATGCATCAAGGCTTCAAATTTACCGCGACCCAACCAGAGTTCACCGTCGAGAGGTTGCTTCGGTAGGTTTTGCACAAACCAAGCGGGCGCATGGAACAGGTTGCCACGGCGTGACAGCAATTGACGACCATTCCAAAAGGCGCGAGCACCGTCTAGCTTTTCGCTTACCCAATAGTTTTGTACCGGGTATTTGGATTTGAATGTTTTAGACAAAGCCAGAGGCGGAACTTCGGCGATACTTTGTGCGTGAGCTACTACAGGCTGGCCCAATACGCAGCAGATTCCCAGTGCTAGCAATGTCATTTTCATTGTGCTCGACTTCCTATGTCATTAAATGAACTGACATAAAAGCAAGCGACAAGATAAAGGCCAAGAAAATATTTGATCTTAACTAAAGCTGGTAATGAAAAACCTACGTATTTGAATTAATCAGGAAACAGACCTTTTGCGCAGGTCGCTTTGCTATTTACAGCAAACCTATTTCTTAAGTTGACGGGCTGTATCAGCCCTGCCAGCGCGCCATGGTGTCTTTTTTATGAGACTCAAAGTTACCTGCTTCAATACTCTCACGAATGCCACGCATGATGTCTTGATAATAATGCAAGTTGTGTAGCGTGTTCAGACGAGCGCCCAAAATCTCGTTGCATTTAAACAAATGATGCAAATACGCTCGGCTGTAATGCTGACAGGTGTAACAGGAACATTCATCGTCGATCGGACGCGTATCCGTTTTATTGACGGCGTTCTTAAGGCGCAGTATCCCGTTGCGGGTATAGATAAAACCGTTGCGTGCATTGCGTGTAGGAATCACACAATCAAACATGTCCACCCCGCGCTCAACACCTTCGAAAAAATCTTCTGGCTTGCCCACACCCATGAGATAGCGTGGTTTGTCAGCCGGTAACATGGGGTCGACTACTTCCAGCGTAGCATTGCGCTCTTCGGGCGGCTCACCCACTGCCAGCCCACCAATGGCGTAGCCATCAAAGCCAACGTCAGTTAAGGCCGACACACTCTCAGCCCGCAAATTTGGGTAGACGCCGCCCTGCACTATGCCAAACAACGCATTGGGGTTATCAGCGTGCGCTGTCTTACAACGAGCGGCCCAGCGCATGGACAGTTCCATCGAGTGGCGCGCTTCATCGGGTGTTGCCGGGTAAGGCGTGCACTCGTCGAAGGCCATCACAATGTCGGAGCCCAAATCGCGCTGCACTTGCATCGAAACCTCAGGGCTTAGGAAAACTTTGGCTCCGTCCACCGGCGAGCGGAACGTGACACCCTCTTCGGTGATCTTGCGCAACTTGGCCAATGAGAACACCTGAAACCCACCCGAGTCGGTGAGAATGGGTTTATCCCAGTGCATGAAGTCGTGCAGATCGCCGTGCATCTTGATGATGTCAGTGCCAGGTCTAAGCCACAGGTGGAAGGTATTGCCGAGAATGATATCGGCGCCCAGCAGCTTGAGCTCCTCCGGCGTCACCGACTTAACGGTACCGTAGGTGCCCACCGGCATGAACACAGGCGTCTGCACCGTGCCGTGCGTCAGGTGGAGTTGGCCGCGACGGGCCGCGCCGTCCGTGCTGATCAGGTCAAACTGCATGGGGGGGTCGAACTCTGGATAATCAAACGCGGAGTTTAACATCAGTGCGCAACGTGCACCTTATTTGTACTGGCAAAAAGCAGCAGTTTTACGCCGGCAGCCATAGCCCGGACACTCGAAGGATTTTGCTGTTGATAGCCGCCTAACTGGTGGCCCAGCTATCACCTAGACCCGACCGCGATTGTGCTCGCGGCTAAGAATCTAGAGCTACGCCATTTGCACCATCATTCGCGTGCTGCCCGATACACGTATTGAGCTGCCGACTTCGTCTGAGAACCGAGCACGCAGCAAAGATCGCTGCCCCATGTCTTCTCCTTGCACCACATCTATTTCCCCACCGTGCGGCCAGGACATATCGCGCAAATAACCGGCCAGAGCAGCTGTGGCAGCACCGGTGGCAGGGTCTTCGAACACCCCACCAGAGGCGAAAGCATTGCGTGTGTGGAAAAACCGTTCTGACTCGGCATAGCCCAGCAACACAGTGATCAGGCCGTGTTTGTTCATGAAATCACGCCCTGCTTGCAAGTCATAGTTCATCGCAGCCACTGCCTCACGTGTTTTGAGTATCAAGATCATGTGATCTGCACCGGCATGGGCTAGCCCAGGAACAAATCTCGGATCAAGATCATCATCCGTGAGTGAAAACAAGGCCATGCCCTCGGCTAAAAAATCAGGCTCGGCCGCTTGGCTTTTGGTGGGCGGCGATTGCAACGCAACTACTTGAAAACCACCGTCGTCAGCGACTTCAACGCTTATCTGCGCCTGATTGAGCTGCAGATCAAAGACCCCTAAACCGGCCCGCTGCGCCAGCGCTGTTCCTAGCGCAATAGTTGCGTGACCACAAAAAGGCACTTCTGACTCTGGGGAAAAGTAACGCACGCGATAGGAGCCTTCGCCTCCTTCGGGCACGGCAAAAACCGTCTCTGAATAACCTAAACGCGCTGCCAAGGCGCGCATATCTTCATCACTCGGCATCGCTTCAGCGAGATAGACGCCAGCTGCATTGCCACCGCTGCAACCATCTGCAAATGCGGCAATATGCTGAACATTTTCCATTTGAATCGACATGCGTAATTACTCCCATTGATAAGCCTAAATAATGTAAAACTATCATCGACCATCAATAGAGGCTAGTCGAATGAGAACGCTTCATCGGCCATGAGAGAAGCTCATGTTGCGCGATAGATCACTCCCGCCATTGGGGCCGCTACGAGGGTTCGAGGCTGCCGCGCGTCTGGGGAGTTTTACCCGTGCTGCAGCAGAACTTCACCTGACGCAAACAGCGATTAGCCATCAAGTGCGCACGCTAGAGGCGCAGCTAGGCCAGCAATTGTTCGACCGCGGCGGTGGCCAACCAACCCTGACTGCAAACGGCACAAGGCTACAACGCCTCTGCACCGACTACTTTGATGAGCTGAACCAACTGTGTGCTGACTTCAAAGCAAGTGATGAACACCATCCCTTACTTCGAATTGCGTTGGCACCCGCATTTGCCAGTAAATGGTTAACCCCGAAGTTGCCTAACTTTTGGGCCCGTCACACCATTCAACTGGACCTATTGCCAAGCTCAACGCGCTTGGATTATCAAAAGGAACAGATCGATCTCGGCATACGCGGCGGCAATGGCCAATGGCCAGGCCTAATCTCTGAGCTGCTGCTACCCATGCGCGAGACGCCGCTCTGTGCACCGTCACTGCTGCACAGTGCAATACCGCTCAAAACCCCCAATGACTTACAACATCACACGCTCTTACACGAGCGCGACCACGAAGGCTGGAGTGACTGGCTGACCAGTCATGATCTGCCCGCGATAAACAGCCGGACGGGCATTATATGCCATGACTCCATCATGCTCTACGATTTGATTGCAGCAGGCCAAGGTGTCGGACTTGGCAGTTTATCTATCATTGATGCTGAGTTCGAAAAAGGCACCCTTGTCGCCCCCTTTGCAGACATTGTCGATCCCAACGATGGCTATTATCTCGTCTACCGCGAAGGAGCACTGCGCAACCCAAATGCCGCTGCCTTCCGGGATTTTCTGATCAGCGAAAGCTTTGAACACCGGCGGAATGTAATCGACGACTAGCAATAACCGATGCAAGATCTTCTTCGGCATCTCTGCCAGATATCATTGGTGTGAAAGCGCGACACTCTGCGTATCCCTCACTGGACAACGGCAACAATCGAAGCACTTCTGCTCTGTTAATCAATTAAGTGGTGCACAGTTATAGGTAATATCCCCAACACAATTGGCTTGCAAAAAACTGTAAATGCCGCGACGATAAGCTTACGGCCACTGATGCTTTCAGCACACCCGTGCGGGCTGCGTCTGACTTTCTCATCCACAGGGGTATTAAGCCATCATGAAACAACTAACAACTCAACGCTGCTTGCTCGCCAGCGCGCTGTTGGCATTGTCTACAGGCACACAAGCCAACACTTTCACTTGGGCTTCAAGCACTGACCCACAGACCACTGACCCACATGCGGTCAATGCGGCTCCTGTGCTGTCTTTCTTAAACAATGTCTACGAAGGACTAGTGCGTAGAGGTCGCGATATGTCTATCGAGCCCTCGTTGGCGACCAGCTGGTCTCCGATAGAAGGTAAAAATGGCTGGCGTTTCGAGTTGCGTGAAGGAGTGACCTTTCAAGATGGCGCTGCTTTTAACGCTGAGGATGTCTTGTTCTCCTATGAGCGTGCATCCTCAGAGGCCTCTGACGTGCGCTCTTGGTTCTCACCGGTCACTTCCGTTGAAGTCGTCGACGACTACACCGTAGATTTTGTCACCAAAGACCCAAATCCTCTCTTCCCCGACTCCATTGCCAACTTCATGATCATGGACAAGGATTGGACCGAATCCAACGATGCCGCCCTACCTGCCCGCGACGCTGAAAACTTTGCGACGGCCCACAGTAATGGTACGGGCCCATTCCAACTTAAAAGTCGCGACCCGGGTGTCAAGACTGTTTTGGTCCCACACGAAGGATGGTGGGATACGGTTGAACATAACTTGAGCGAAGCCCAGTTTGTGCCGATCGGAAACGCAGCAACCAGCGTGGCCGCACTGTTGTCTGGCGAGATTGACTTTGTCTCACCCATTCCACTGCAAGACGCAAAACAGGTAGAGAGCAGACCTGACTTTAAAGTACTGGAAGGTGAAGAGACGCGTGTGATCATGTTTGGCTTCCCGCATGAACACGAGAAGTTGTTGGACGATAGCGCCAACCCCTTTACCGACGTTCGCGTCAGGCAAGCGGCAGCACATGCCATCAATATCGATGCAATCAATCGAGTTGTTATGCGCGGCAAAGTTAAACCAGCCAGCCAATTGGTGCCTGCCGGTATCTCTGGTTTCTCAGACGCCAACTCAGGCCGGCCTGAATACAACCCCGACACAGCCCGTGCACTGCTGGCTGATGCGGGCTACCCAGACGGATTTAGCTTTAGCCTGAAATGCACCAACGATCGCTACATCAACGATGAAGCACTTTGTCGTGCAGCGGCATCCATGTTTGCAGCCGTGGGTATGGACGCTCAGCTGACCACCGTGCCCGTGCGCAACTATTGGAAAGAACTTCGCGCTGATGACTTTGATATGTACCTCTTGGGTTGGTCTCCAGGCACATTCGATGCTGAACACCCTATCCGCTTCTTGTTGCACACACAGGACAACGAGAAAAAACTCGGCTCGTGGAACTTTGGCAACTACAGCAACGCGCGCGTAGATGAATTGTTACCACAGATTCAACGTGAGATTGATCCGTCAGCGCGTCAGGGCATGATCGACGAAGTGGTCAAACAGACTCAGCAAGACGTTGCTTACATTCCGCTATACACTCAGCCGCTGATGTGGGCCACTAAGAAAAATATCGACGTGACGCAACGCGCCGATAACTTTTTCATTCTTAAGTGGGTGACAGTTAACTAAGTCACGCTCAAACTGCTCTTGAAAAAAGAAGCAGCGGTTGGCTGGGGCACACAGGCTCTAGCCAACGTCTATGACAACGCTGGGCATGCAATGCGCGCATCGCAAAATTCAGCGAATACACCTTAGTACCTTGTACTTTGCAACGGTTGATTTGCTCTAAATCTAAAAAAGCCAAAACACCCCATGACATACTTTATTGCTAAACGTTTACTGCAGTCGGTCTTCGTCATGTTGGCTGTGGCTTTTATTGCGTTTTCGTTATTTCGATTTGTCGGTGATCCCGTCAGTCAGATGACCGGCGTCGAGACATCCCTAGCCGATCAAGCACGATTGCGCGCAGAGCTCGGTCTGGACGACCCGTTGTTACAGCAGTTTTACCGATTTTCGAACAATCTGTTGCAAGGGGAATTTGGTTACTCCTATCGAACCCGCCAGCCAGTCGGCCAAATGATTGTCGAGCGCATACCCGCCACGATCGAGTTGGGTGTGGTGGCCCTAGTTATCTCGCTTCTCGTTGGTATACCAGCAGGTGTTTATACCGCTTTAAAACCTAACAGTTTTTTCAGCCAAGGCTTGCTGCTCACCACATTGGTCGGCGTGTCTGTACCAACTTTTGTGATTGGCATCATGCTGATATTTTTATTCGGCGTGCAACTCGGGTGGTTGCCAACTTTCGGTCGCGGCGGCACCCTAAATCTCGGTGCATGGGAAACCTCCTTGCTGACTGTCGACGGTTGGAAATCACTGGTTTTACCTGCACTCACGCTCGGGGTGTATCAGCTCACGCTAACTATGCGTCTTGTGCGTGCCGAGATGATGGAAGTGATGCAATCAGACTACATACGGTTTGCCACAGCGCGCGGTATTTCCTATAGGCGCTTGCACTACCGTCACGGTTTATCTAATACGCTTGTTCCCGTCATCACTATTATCGGTCTGCAATTTGGTGGCGTGGTGGCGTTTTCCATCGTTACCGAGAGCGTGTTTCAGTGGCCAGGTTTAGGTTTGTTGTTTTTAGAATCCATTCGGTTTGTAGATATCCCAGTGATGGGTGTTTACCTTGTATTGATCGCACTCTTTTTTGTGGTGATTAATCTGATCGTTGATCTGCTCTACGCCGTTATTGATCCGCGCTTACGCGTGCAAAAGGCCGTTTAAGATGACTAATTTTTGGAACAGCGACAGCGTTTGGCTATTTCGTCATCGCCCTACAGCAATCATTGCGGCTATTGTTGCGGTATTAATCATCGGCAGTGCGGCGGCCGCACCTTGGATCGCCATCGCCAATCCCTATGACCTGAGCACGTTTAACCTGATGGACGGGTTGCTGCCCCCTCTGTGGCAAAGTGGCGGGCAAGCCCAATTTGTACTGGGCACTGATGATCAAGGTCGGGACATGGTATCGGCCATTTTGTATGGCGCGCGGTTGTCCTTAATCATCGGGCTCAGCGCCATGGCAATTGCCGCCGTGTTAGGTGTCGGCCTTGGTATGTCTGCAGGCTACTTTGGCGGCTGGTTAGACACCATCGTGATGCGAATTGCGGACATACAACTCGCGCTGCCTGCCATTTTGACAGCGTTGCTAATCGATGGCATTGCACGTGGCGTGCTGGAACAAGAAACTCATCAATCATTGCGTGTAGTGGTTTTAATTACCGCCATTGCTTTATCACTGTGGGTGAACTTTGCACGCACAGCGCGTGCCTCTGTACTCGTCGAACGAAACAAAGAATATGTTCAAGCGGCAGAGATGATGGGACAGCATCCCGTGCGCATTATGTCTCGCCATATATTGCCCAATATCCTGGGTCCGTTGTTGGTCATTATGACTGTCGACTTAGCCTCGGCCATTTTGCTAGAAGCGACTCTATCGTTTCTGGGCATAGGCCTCCCAGCTGATAGTCCGTCACTGGGCACGCTCATACGTATAGGCATGCAGTTTTTGTTTAGTGGCGAGTGGTGGATTCTCTGGGTACCCACGCTGTTTTTAGTGATGCTAGTGGTTGCTATTAACTTGCTGGGGGATTTCTTAAGGGAAGTTTTTAACCCGAGGCTACGCCGATGAGCACCCTGCTCCATATCGAAAACCTTGGCGTTACTTTTCCCAGTCGCCACGGAGAATTCCAAGCCTTGAGCGCTGTTGATCTGCAAGTGCAACGCGGACAAATTCACGGTTTAGTTGGGCAAAGTGGCGCGGGTAAATCCACCATTGGCGCAGCGGTTATCGGGCTTTTATCAGCGCCCGGCTATGTCTCTAGCGGACAGTTGATACTGGATGGTCTCGATCTGCGCTCCCTCAGTCCCGTGCAGGCACACGAGCTGCGCGGTGACCGTATCTCGATGATTTTTCAAGACCCGCAGACCAGCTTAAACCCGCTGATGACCGTCGAACAACAACTGATCGAAACCATCCAGAGCCACCGTGATTTAGACGACGATGCGGCGAGAGTAAGGGCTGTCGAGCTACTGACCGAAACCGGTATCGAAAACGCCTCTGTGCGTATCAAAGCCTATCCGCATCAATTCTCAGGTGGCATGCGACAACGCGTAGTCATAGCACTGGCGATATGCACTGACCCAGAGCTGATCATTGCGGATGAACCGACGACCGCGTTGGATGTAGCGGTGCAATCTCAAGTCTTAGACTTAATAAAAGATTTGGCTCGACGACGCGATATTGGTTTTTTGTTAATTACTCACGACATCGGGGTCATTGCACAAGTAGCTGATGTGGTGACGGTTTTACGCGACGGCAAATTGATCGAGCACGGACCCACCGAGCAAGTGCTGCAGAACCCCAGTGAAAGCTACACGCAGTCGCTGATGGCTGCGGTGCCACGCTTGGACAAAAAATTAGCACGGTTCCTCAATCCAGAAGAAACTAGCGAACTAGACCCTGATATTTCATTGCAAAGAGCACCGACTGACCGTGGAGAAATGGCTGAAGAGTGGTTGATGGCGGGTGTCGCCCGCGAAGCCAGCAGCTTGCGCGCTGACAACATCACCGTGAAATTTGCTGGGCAGCGACAATCCTTGTGGCGGAGACCTGAACCTTTTGTCGCGCTGAAAAATGTCAGCGTCGAAGCGCGCGCCGCTAAGGTACTCGGTATTGTTGGCGAGAGTGGCTCCGGAAAATCGACCTTGGCTAAAGTCATTACCGGTCTGATCAAACCCCATGGCGGCACACTTAGCCTAGACGGCCAGCAACTACCAACAGGAAAGACCCGCAGTCGCAACCACCCGTCTCGACGTTGGGTGCAAATGGTTTTTCAAGATCCCTACTCCAGCCTTAATGCGCGGCACCGCATTGGCGATATTCTCGCAGAGCCTTTACAACATTTTTCGCTAGAAACAGACGCCACAAAGCGTCGTCAGTTAGTTCAAGCAACTTTGGAACTCGTTGGGTTGGATGCCGGACAAATTGACCGATACCCGCATCAATTTTCTGGCGGCCAACGACAACGCATTGCTATTGCTCGCGCGCTGCTAGCCCGACCAAAGGTACTGTTGTGCGACGAGCCGACGTCAGCGCTCGATGTGTCTATACAGGCGCAGGTGTTGAACTTACTAAAAGATCTGCAAGCTCAATTTGGGTTGACCATTATTTTTATCAGCCATAACCTCGCCGTGGTTCGACAGATGGCCGATGACATTGTGGTGTTACGGAACGGTCAAGTCGTCGAGTCCGGTGATTCAGAATTGTTTTTTAGCCAACCGAGTGCAGAATATTCCAAAGAACTACTGGCGCTCACGCCTTCCGCATTTAGTTCTTAAGCGTGGTAGTGACGTCGGCTTGAAATATTTGGACCCAGCAAGGCGCGAACCAACTGCAAGTGTGTTGATATTGGCTAGATGTGCAACGCGGCTGGGCCGAATTTAGCAGCTCGGCGACGCGAGTATGACTTGAACTGAGGTCCCTTAAGGGCTACTAATTACCTGACTATAGTGTTGAGTATTTACTCGGAGCAAAATGGAGAGCAACGCAAACAATAGACCTGAATTCTGGCGTGATGAAAATATCCCGCATATTGAGCTTAGAAAAATAGATGACGTCATCGAGTCTCGTATGCGCCCCATGCGCACAAAGAATGGTCGATCGGTGCAATCACCAAGGGCCAATGCACATACACAAACGGTTCAAATCACTACGAAATTGGCGCTGGCACATTAGTTTTCATGAACCCACAAAAAATGCACGCCTGCAATCCGATCGATGGTCAGCCTTGGGCCTACTACATGCTGTATATCGATGTGGCTTGGCTAACCGCTCTTCGGTCAGACCTTGGCTTATTAGAAAATAGTTCCTGGTTAGATATTTCCACTGAACAACTCAAAGACAGCCAGTTATACCGCACATTTATCAATCTGTGCGAAACGCTGATAAGCGAAGAATCTGATTTATTGTCAAAGCAAAGTGAGTTAATACTCTGCCTAAGCAAAATCTTGCCGACCCTTTCTCACTCCAGCGGTGCTGTGTTGCAGGCGACAACCGTCAAACCCGAATGCATTAAACTTGCTGCGAATCACATCGATAATAATTGCACAGATAGTATTTCTCTGGATGAATTGAGCGAATTGGCAAAGTGTAGCTCTGGCCACCTGATAAAGGCATTCAGAAAACACTTCGGCTTTAGCCCACACGCCTATTTACTCAACAGACGTATTCAATTCGCTCAAGCGGCGCTAAAAAATGGATCATCAATCGCAGAAGCTGCTTTAAACGCAGGGTTTTCTGATCAAGCGCATTTTCAGCGGGTGTTCAAAAAACACGTTGCAGCAACGCCTCGTCAGTACCGATAAGCACATTTGCTGGTTGATGACAAAGCTGGCTTGGCGTTCACACTTCCAGAACTAAATACAGACAACTGCCAAATAACATCAATGCCACACCACGGTTTAGATAGCGCATAGATTTTGTGTTGGTGACGTATTGACTTAAAAACACCCCCGCGAAAACCCAACAGCTCAGCGAAAGCCAACAGATGACAAAATAGAGTGACGCGAACACTAGCGTCAATTTCAAATCACCGCCTCCGGCAAAAACCGCAATCCCAGAAGCAGACGCCATCCAAGCCTTGGGATTGACCCACTGCATAACGGCTCCAGTCATGAACCCAGGGGCGATCCCGTTACCACCACTAGATAATTGCCCACTATCTCTAAAAAGCACTGAACATAGGTATAAAAGAAAAGCTACACCGCTCCAACGCAGAGCGCTATTAAATCCTGGCACCACAGACAATGCGCTGTACAAACCCCAACCAACAGCGATGAACAACAAAGTAAATCCAACCGTCGCACCCGACACGAAAACAAGACCTGCGCTAACACCGAAGCGTGCTCCGCTGTTAAGGCAAACCAAATTTACAGGACCGGGGGAGATCGATGCTGCCAGCGCAAACACGGTCATGGGTAGTAGTTGAGAAAGTTCCATCTGGCGATTCCACAAGTTGCGAAACCACTATTCTCAATTGCAGCTGCGACAATTTATTGAACAAAATTGCTCTCAGTAAAAATTATTGGCGTATGGATAAAAATAGTGCCGACAAAGCTGGTACTGCTTTTAGCGGTTAAGTGCTGGCTTGAGGGTTAAAAGCTAGCAGCTCTACGGGATGTACAAAACACGCATCCCCATAACTAAAAAAACGGTAGCGTTGCGCAATGGCATGCGCATAGGCTGTGCGCGTTTCTTCTAAACCAGCAAAGGCGCTGACCAACATCAGTAGGGTTGATTGGCTCAAATGGAAGTTGGTGATCATGGCATCGACCACATGGAATTTTTCACCGGGAAACAAGAACAAGCGCGATTCTCCGGCATAGGGTTGCAACTCGCCACCATGAGCGCGCGCCGCGGTTTCTAGCGAACGCACAACGGTAGTCCCGACGGCTATCACACGACCGCCTCGCGCACGGCACGCGGCAACGGCACCACACACTGCCTGATCCACTTGTAACCATTCGCTGTGCATTTCATGGTCTTCTAGCTTATCAACCCGTACTGGCTGATAGGTGCCAGCACCCACATGTAAAGTGACGCGGGCAGTGTGAACGCCCATCGCGTCGATGCGCTCAAGCATCGCGTCGTCAAAGTGCAATCCCGCCGTGGGAGCTGCCACGGCGCCGGGTTTTTCGCCAAACACCGTCTGGTAGCGCTGCTCATCCTGAACATCGTCTGGCCGCTCAATGTAAGGCGGCAATGGCAAGTGCCCGTGTGTCTCCAGCTGCGGCAGCACATCTTGCTCAAATCGGACCACAAAGAAGTTGCCGTCACGGCCTGTTACTTCGGCAGCCACCTGTTGCTCAAGCAATAGGCCCGTACCCGCCTTGGGTGATTTGCTGGCGCGTATCTGGCACAGCACGGTTCGCTCGTCCAGCAAGCGTTCCACCAGCAATTCTATTTTGCCGCCGCTATCCGCCTTCACGCCGTGCAGCCTTGCTCGCAACACTTGGGTATCGTTGAAGACGATCAAGTCTTCGGGACGCAGCAAACTAGGCAGGCCCCTAAACTGGTGATCGGTGGGTGCTATCGCGCCACCAAACTCCAACAGGCGCGAATCGCCTCTCACATCAGTCGGGCGCTGGGCAATCAGCTCAGGCGGCAGTTCAAAGGAAAAATCAGATACGTTCATGGGGCGCAAATCTAACAGATTGCCGCCCGAATCGCGATGGATAAACGTCCCAGACACTTCATTGCCCCATCCCGAGAGTCTTCACTTTCATCCAACCACCCGACTCCACACACCGCACTTGCGTCCGGCTCAGAAATCGCTATAATTGCGCTCTTGCATTCTTGGCGAGGATTCGTAATCGGCTGTCACAGCGGGTTCGATGTCACACCCCTTCAAGACCCTTCAGTGGACGGTGCAAGTTTGATTGTCAGGCTCAGTGGCGGAATTGGTATACGCACGTGATTCAAAATCACGCGTCGCAAGACATGTGGGTTCGAGTCCCACCTGAGCCACCATACATCCCCCCTCTAAAGATTCCAAGAACACCTGTTTCTGCGATCTGTTTTAATCTCAATACTTGTTTTGCTGTCTATTGCAGGCTCACTGCCATGTCCCGCGGCAAGCCATCGACAGTGAAGTAGCGCTGATAATTGCATTGCCAGCGCCTGTCAGATCACGTTAAAGAAGCGTAATACGCTTGAACCTGCGGTTCTTGCGCTATGGCTGCCTGATAGTCAGCAAACAGCGGCGCAATCCGGTCAACGAATTTAGCCGGAATATGATCGATGTTGCCCGAGCGAAAATTCTGCAAGAGTCCAAACATTTTTAAGTCGGCAACAGTGAGCATTTGACCGGCGAGGTATTTGCCGCCGCCGCGTACCAACAACTCCTCAAGCCCCTTAAAAAAGACCGCCAGTCGGCCTTCCATCAAGGCCTCTCGCGCTTGTTTTAGCTCTTCACCTTCCAGAGGAAAGGTCTGCACGAGGTAGTGCGTGACATCCTCCAGTGCGCCGAGCGCTTCATCACAGTAAAGTGCCTGTAGTGCATCTTCTGGGTACATCCCAGCCAGCTTGCCAACATAGCGACTGATGGCATTGGATTGAGTGATCATCGCGCCATCTATCTCTAATGCGGGTACAGCAGAGAACCGCAAGCTCTCTCGCTTTTCCGCGAACTCGGGAAAGGACCATCTAACGTCGTCAAATTCGAGTCCAGCGGCATGTAATGCGATTCGAATAGGTTCACCTCGGCCGCCGTTAAAATCGAAATACGTCAGTTTGTAGTTTGCCATGATGATTTATGCCTTTTTCGTTTAACTGGAGTTTGATTGTCTGCAGAACGCAGTTAGCAACAGCCTAAACCAGTGATACGCGCTTAGCTAGGGAAACTCAGATCAAGTCACGTTCGCACCGTCAAAGCGCTAAATTCGGCCCAGTCGCGTTGCAGATCTAGCCAACACCACCACACTTGCCGTCAATTCGCGCCTTGCTGGGTCCAAGATTTTCAAGCAAACGTCACTGACCGGACTTAATCTGAGGCTCCCTAGAACAAACAGATACAATGAACGGCCGGTCAATGGCCAAAGTAAATTTGCACGTGCAGCGAAACCCTTACAACAATCACCAGGTATCGTGAATTGGAACCCTTTAAAAACAAATTGTCTCCAGCCTTAGTGAGCTGTATCGCAAACCATTTATCACGGCACTTGCCCAGCGTCGATGCCACCGCTTTTGAAAATCGGATACTCAGTGAACTGGACCAGCTAGAGCTCAAGCAACGTGCCCAGCTCATCTCCGATCAATTACACGCAGTGCTACCGAGTAACTTTAAGCGCAGGAATAAAATCTTAGCTGCGATGATGCATCCCAAAACCGCGGCGTTAAGTGAGCAAGAAAGCGATGAGCATGGCATTTGCGGCTGGGGCATGATGCCGCTGTGCATGGTAGTCGGGCAACATGGCCTCTCTGAGTTCGAGGCATCTCTAGCTTTGTTACGCGAAATGACCTCGCGCTTCACCGCCGAGTTTGATGTGCGCCCATTTCTTATCGCAGACCAAAATAAGGCTCTGCAGATAATGGCACCTTGGGTTGAAGACCCTGATGAACATGTGCGCCGTCTTTTTAGCGAAGGCACTCGTCCGCGACTGCCTTGGGGCCAGCGGCTACAAGCTCTAGTCGTTGATCCGTCACCGATGATTCCCTACTTGACTGCTCTGCGTGATGATCCATCAGAATATGTACGAAGATCCGTTGCCAATCATTTAAACGACATTGCCAAAGACCACCCGGACTTGGTTGCTGATATTGCGGCCGACTGGCTACAAGGTGCAGATAAAAACCGCGAAAGACTAGTGCGCCATGCCTGCCGAAGCTTGATCAAACAAGGCCACCCAGCAACTTTAAAAGCCTTTGGCTTGGGGCCACCTTTGCTAGAGTTAAATTTCCTGCGAATAGATTCGCCATCCATAGAGCTTGGTGACAGCTTGCAATTTGAAGCAAGTATTAGCTCTACATCAAATACTGCGCAGTCGCTGGTCATCGACTACTTATTGCATTTCAAAAAAGCCAATGGCAGCTTAAGTGCAAAAGTATTTAAATGGAAAAAATTCGAGCTTGCAGATAGTGAGACTATCAAACTGCAAAAGAAACATGCGTTACGTGCGGTGACCACACGCCGCTATTACTCTGGTCAACAACAATTATCTCTGCGAATTAACGGGCAAGACTTTGCATTAGAGTCTTTTGATTTAAAGGTTCCAGATGAGAAATAATGTGCATGAAAAACTTGCTAAGAATAAACTTGAAAATCAAGTCTAATTTCTACTTTTCACGACAAATATTTGCATAGCTTTACTAAAAATCAGGCAATCTCGCTGCCCAATGAAACTGAACCTTGGTACAGTAGATTGTTCTAAACCTGCGTAACGCGCACTGGCACAATGACACTGATCGACCGGATGAATATAACTCCTTTCTGCGGAGCCCCGTTTGCACAACCAAAGCAGTAGTTCAGCAATACCACCCACGCTACCAAGAATTCTGGCAGGGCCCATTCTGCGTGACGTCACTCCGGATTATGTGGTGCTGTGGTTAGTCAGCTCTGTTGAGGCCAGCTTCGAGGTTTCGATTTGGTCTGGTGAAAAGTGTCTACAACACGCTAAATTTGCACCCACTGGTGACCACGTAATGCGGGTTGGGCAATACGCTTGGATACATCGTCTGGTGGTTAAAGCTAGTTCGCCCTTGCCCACGGATACATGGCTTGGCTACGACATAAATTGTGAGTTCAGTAACCCTGAACACACGCGCGAAGCTTTAATGTCGGAAGAGCTGATTGACATTTGTTACCCTGGTGCTAATCGCCCTCAATTTGTTGTACCTAGTCAAATACGAGAACTATTGCATGGCTCTTGTCGCAAACCGCATCACCTTGGAGAAGACGGTCTTTGCACAGTTGACGAGCAGCTTGCAAAATTGCGAGCGAACGGACTGGAGCAACCAGAACTCCAACCAGCCTTGTTGATGATGAGTGGCGATCAGGTGTATGTCGACGACGTTGCAGGCCCGATGTTGTTTGCTGTGCGACAAGTGATCGAGTTACTCGGTCTCTACCAGGAGCCTCTCGAGGGTGCCGATATCAGCCATGCGGCCCAGCTGGACAATCATCCATCAGCCTACTACAAGAGATCCCAGCTGCTGCCAGACAACACTGCGAATAATACTCTGCGCGAAAGATTTTTTGGTGGTGCCCGCAAGCCTATTTTCACCACGCAAAATGCCGACAACCATTTGATTTCACTTAGCGAAGTACTCGCTATGTACTTTTTGGTCTGGTCACCCGTGCTGTGGCGATATTTATCGTTGGAAATGCCCAAGCAGATCGACACTAATAAGCAACGCTACCAACTTGAGAAACAGGCTATCGAAGCATTTGTTGTAGGCCTGCCGCAAGTTCGCCGTGCAATGGCGAATATACCGGTCTACATGATCTTTGATGATCACGATATCACTGACGACTGGAACCTCAGTCGCAGCTGGGAAGAATCTGCTTACGAACACCCTTTTTCACGGCGAATCATTGGCAACGCGTTGGTGGCCTATGCGCTGTGCCAAGCTTGGGGTAATCGCTTAGATTCGTTACCGCCGGATTTGATAAATGACATCCGCGAAATGGTGCAAGATCCAAAAGGTGAGAACGTACACCATGATCAGCTAATTACTCAATTGCTAACCTTCGAGGGTTGGTCGTTTGTATTAGATACCAAACCCAAAGTGGTGGTACTAGATACACGAACGCGACGATGGCGAGCGGAAAGCAACGGCAGCAACCCTTCGGGCCTGATGGACTGGGAAGCTCTTAGTGAAACACAGCAGCATTTAATCAATGAACCAGCTGTTATTTTGGTGTCCCCTGCACCTATCTTTGGAGTCAAACTGATCGAGGTAATCCAGCGACTATTCAGCTGGGCCGGTTTATCGCTAATGGTAGATGCAGAGAACTGGATGGCACATCCGGGTTCTGCCAATGTCATTCTCAATATCTTTCGCCATAAGAGAACACCAGACTACTTCACCATCCTTTCGGGAGATGTGCATTACTCTTTTGTGTACGACGTCCGCCTACGGCACCACAACGATGCTCCTAGAATCTGGCAAATCACCAGTTCAGGAATTCTCAATCGCTTCCCTGCCCGTCTTTTAAAGGTTTTTGATTTATTTAATCGCTGGCTATTTGCTAGTCGGTCGCCACTTAACTGGCTAACCAGAAGGCGCCATATGCGAATTCGACCCCGTCGGCCCACACAATACCCCGGGCGCTATCCCAACCAGCGATTGGTCAACGCGTGCGGCATTGGTCGAGTTGTCTTTGATGAAAATGGGGCACCTAGCAGGATTGAACAAATTTTCAGCGGCGGGAGGCAAGTAGGGTTCGAACAAGGATACGACAGCGAATGGGAGCAGTAAGAAAAGCTTCACTATAATCTACATGGTGAAGCACTACATTTTTTTCTTCGCTAAAAATGCGAAGTGCGTTCAGATTGACCGCACTTTCGCGTAGGACAATATTACCAACCAAAAGCGCGATCGATACCCGCCATTTTTACACCAGTAAATGCTGAAGCTTCAAAGCTCAGTGCTCGAAGATCTTCTGGCTCTAGGTTGTGAACTGAAGATTTACCACAAGCTTTAGCAAGTGCGGTGATCTCCATGGTCATGGCGGTCAAGTAGCGTGCAACACGTTCTGCACCCACAGCCACGTCCATGCGTGCTTCTAGATCGGGATCTTGTGTGGCGATACCCACAGGACACAAGCCTGTATGACAATGATGGCAGGCACCTGGTGAAGTACCTAACTTGGCGTAATCTTCTTCGTATCGCGGCGAGTTACAACCCATTGCTATCATTGAAGCATTGCCGATCATGACGGCATCAGCACCCAACGCCAAGCATTTAGCCGCATCCACACCACTGCGAATACCACCGGCTGCAACCAAGGATACCTTACCCGACATACCGCATTCATCCAACGCCTCGCGCGCTGCGCGAATTGCAGAGATATTGGGAATACCCGTGTGGTTGAGCAGCATTTCTGGAGAGGCACCGGTGCCTCCTTCTGCGCCATCTACAACAATGATATCAGCGCCTGCTTTAGCCGCAATGGCAACATCATAACGCGGTCTCGTTGCACCCATCTTGATGCTGATTGGCACTTTGTAGTTAGTCGCGATACGCAGCTCCTCGATCTTCACGGCCAAGTCATCTGCACCTAAAAAGTCTGGGTGACGAATCGTCGAGCGTTGATCTACGCCTGGCGGCAAAGTGCGCATTTTGGAAACGCGTTCTGACACCTTCATACCGAGTAGCAGGCCACCCGTGCCAGGTTTAGCGCCTTGGCCTACAACCAGCTCAAGACCATCTGCACGTCGCAAGTGATCTAAATCCAAGCCGTAGCGAGCTGGGCTCATTTGATAGACCAAACGCTCACTGGCAGCGCGCTCTTCTTCGAGCATGCCGCCTTCGCCGGTGCAGGTCATTGTGCCTACTTTCGACGCACCGTATCCAAGCGCAGCTTTGGCACTTGCCGACAGCGCACCAAAACTCATGCTGGCGATATAAATCGGGATTTTCAATTCCAGCGGGTTTTCAACGTTGCCGCTGTTACCCAAAATTGTTGTGGTGTCACACTTTTCTCTGTAACCCTCAAGCGGCAAACGCGTCATCGTCGCCGGTACAAAGGTCAGATCGTCAAAAGTGGGCAAGCGCTGGTTAAAACAGTTATAACCGCGCACCTGATAGCGGCCCAACTGTGCCAGGGCATGCACTTCGGAAATGGCATCGGGTGTCCAACGCAATGAACCACCCTTGTCATATGATGATGGGACACCCGCAGGACGTCCATCTATAGCACCGTCACTAAACGCGACCGCTTCTTCGCTAGGCATTTCAAAGGGGTAACTGTACCGTTCTTCATCTGAATTATTCATATCATTAGCCATGCGTTTGCTTCCCGACTCTCGAAGTACCACAGGCGCTGACCGGATACGATTTTGCGCCACTCTCTGTTGTTGTCTGCCAAACCACGTGTGGCTAGCAGTTCTTCTACCGAGGCAATTTCTGCTGCCTCAGGCTCGACAATTTTGGCGTCCACACCCAGTGACTCGACCGGCCCGGCAACCCAGACCTCGCCTTCCCAAAGCGCATCAGCACAAGACTCACCCGCACCGCCGAGCGCTATTATGCGCCCGCCGTGCGACATAAACCCAGCTTGATAACCGAGTTTGCCTTCGACAATAATATCGCCACCTTTCATCGCCACACCGCAACGAGGGCCGCAGTCACCTTTGACATGGATTACACCGCCGAGCATCGCCGCACCCACAGACATCCCCGCATAACCGCCGACGGTGATATCCCCTGCTGCCTGTGCTTCACCAGTGCCCCAGCCTGAATTACGCTCCACGGTAATCGTCGCGCCGTTATTCAAACCACCGCAGTAATAACCAACGCTGCCATCAAAGCGCAACTTTGCCCCTTTTGGCAAACCAATACCTAAGTTATGTCTAGAGAGTGTATCGGTAATGTGCATCGGCAAACCGTTTGCGGCGTGCTCCTGGATTTCTTCGTTGATCTCACGAATAGACCGCTCGCCTACTTTGACTTCAACTTCGCTCATGCTGCAGCCTCCGTCGAATCAACCGGCCATAGACGAGTCATTGAAGGACCGTCGTAGTTGATCACATCTGATTCTTCAGGCTCGATACGTCGAACGGCTTGCTCTTCCGTTGCAGCGGACAATTGACCTACAGATTCCACCGTCACAAGCGGTTTCATGGCAAAACGATCTTTGGCGAACCCCATGCTGGTTGGGTCAGTAATGAGGAAGGTAAATACCCCATCAATAGAATCGATCGACTTGCGCAGCGCTTCGTGTTTATCGAGCCCCTGCGACATCTGGTCGGAGACCCATACGGCAATCAACTCACTGTCGTTCTGGGTCATAAATCGATAACCCTTGCGCTCTAGGCGATCGCGCTGCGTGTAGTAGTCAGTAATCTGTCCGTTGTGCACAATGGCTACATCGGGGAACGGTCGCGCCCAAAAAGGGTGGCTGGCATTAGGCAGTACCGAGCTTTCAGTGGCCAAACGTGCATGACCTAATCCATGAGTGCCCACCATTTCACGAACACCATGTTTTTCCGCAACGGCATTCGCATCACCCGTGTCCTTGACAATCTCCAGTGAGCGACCGAGCGATTGCACCTCGAGACGTTCACATATAGCATCGGCTTCTTTTATCCACTGCGCGATGTCTGAAGGGTCTTTAATAACAGCACGTACTGAGTAATGGCTATCAGTGCCACCGTTCCACGTTGGCTCTTCCAACCAGTCTGAGCCGTGTTGACGCAAGATCTTCTCAAAGTCTGCCAGATCCGAGTCCATTGCACTTCGATCAAAACCCATCGCGCGAACGATATAACCATCGGTTCTTGGCGGCCCGTATACAGCAAAACCTGTCGAGTCGGCCCCCCGGTGAGACTGGGCCGCCATCAGATCGACTAAGTCATCACCGACACGGCCAGGGCTATTTAAAATTCTCCCAGCTATCCCACACATGTTATTCCCCTCATAATGTACGTTGTATACTGTATACAGTATTCCTGAATCAATCAATCATTGCTATGATGTTTTTTTAAACACCCAGTTTTTGGCTCTAAAAGCCGCTCAGGCGGCTCGTTCAGCTAAATTTCACGCTCCATTGTCAGGAACACTCTCACCTCTATATGGCTACACTCAAACGCATCTCTGTACAGAAAACCCGCCTTGCAGACGAGATCTACGAGCAATTGCTTATAGCAATAGGCGCCGGTGATATCGCTCCCAACGAGCGCCTTGTGCAAGAGCGGCTTGCAAACGAGTTACAAGTCAGCCGAACCCCAGTACGCGAGGCGTTGCTTCGCCTAGAACAAGAAGGCGTACTAGAGACCTCCGGTCGTTCAGGATTTGTTATCAGGCAAATCAGCAACGCTGAAGTGCGCGAAATCTATCAGGCGAGAATCGCCATTGAAGGCTTCGCTGCACGCCTAGTCACCGAGCGGAACGACAAAGCAGTCTATGAGCAACTGCGCAATTTAGTGCTGCAGCAAGAGTCCATAAAGCGCGTCGACATCTCCGCCTACTTTGAAGCTAACCGCACCATCCACCGCGCGATTGTTGAAAAAGCTAATAATCGTTTTCTGCTAGAACAGTTTGATTCCATCTGGAACCGCAGCAATTCATTTCGTATGTTCGCCAAAATTGACGACGTTGATCTGGACAAATCCCTAGGCGATCACATACCGCTCATCGATGCGATGGCTAGCGGTAACGGTCACGATGCTTTCGAAGCAATGCGTGATCACATCGAAGGCGGTCTTACTTTGCAAATGGATGCCATCCTAAACAGCTAAATTGCCTTTGAGATATATCGCTCTACCGCATCGGCTCTGGATTGGTCGCAATCAATCCGTTAGGCCTAAACATCAAAAACAGAATCAACACCAGCAACACCAAGGCGTCCCGGTACAACACAAGGCTATCTGGAAGAGTAAATAGAAAGCCCGCTTCCAATAAGCCCAACATAAAACCACCCAAGAGCGCGCCGCGCGGATTCGACAGCCCTCCGATAATGACGGCTATCAGCGCCTTCACCATTGGGGTCAATCCCATGGTGGGAAACACTGCACCTCGCTGTGATATCCACACCAATGCTGCCAATCCCGCGAGCAAGCCACTCAACGCGAAAGCGATTGCAATAACTTGATTAGCCTTTACGCCAAAAGCTCTCGCTACATCAAAATCTGCCGCAGCGGCACGCAGTGCTACGCCGAGGCGCGTGCGATTGACGAAAAGATTAAGCAGCACTAATGACAACACAGAGACGACAATAGCGATTACTTGCGCGCGGCTTATAAAAATTTCACCAATAGTAAAATAACCTGACAAAAACTCTGGTACGGGAATGGGCTTAGGTTTTGGGCTTATAAAAATCTGAAAGCTAACATGTAAGGCCAACGACAGGGCAAAAGAAGTAATAAGCAGCGTCATCGGGTTGCGACCACGCAACGGTCGAAATGCCAAGCGCTCCATTAAAACTGCTGCCAATGCAGCCAGCGCGAGAGCGAGCGTAGCCGCAGGAACAAAACCAAATCCCGCAGCCAGCATAAAGTACAAGCCATAGCCACAGATTGTCATCAGATCACCGTGTGCAAAGTTGAGAAATCCCAACAATCCAAAAACGGTAGACAGCCCCAAAGCTAGTAGCGCATACACGCCGCCAAGACTCAGCACTGAGACTAGAAATTGTAAAAAGAGGTCCAAGTCTATCTCCCAAGAAACCTAAATTATTCAGGCGGCCTTTAAGCCGCGCCGAGATAGCTATTTTCTATGGATGGGTCTGCAGCCAATTCATCGGCTGCACCTTCACGCACAAAGCGTCCCAGTTCCATAACGTAAGCTCGATCAGCAATAGCCAAGCTTTTTCTAACGTTTTGTTCAACCAATAGTATTGCCACACCTTCCGCATGAAGCTCAGCGATCAACTCAAACACTTGTGCGACGACAATAGGAGCCAACCCCAACGAGGGTTCATCGAGAATTAAAAAATCGGGGGAAATCATCAGCGCACGCGCAATGGCTAACATCTGCTGTTCTCCACCAGAAAGCGTCCCCGCTGCTTGCTGTAGGCGCTCTCCCAAAATAGGAAATCGCTCAACCATTTCGTCAATGCGACCGTCAACCTGAGAGGCCGGCAGGCTATTCCCACCGACCCGCAAATTGTCGCGCACAGACAAAGGCCCAAAGACTCTTCGTCCCTCAGGTGAAAATGCAATACCCATACTTGGGCGCTTTTCAACCGGCATGTGCAAAAGGGATTCACCCTTGTAGCGAATTTCTCCGCTAGCCGCAGGAACTAACCCCATCATGGCATTTAAAGTAGAAGTCTTCCCGGCACCATTAGCCCCGATAACGGTGACCAACTCATTTTCATTGACGGTTAGGTTGACCCCTTGCACCGCAGAAATTTGGCCGTATTGAACAACCAGATTTTCGACCTCTAACACTGCTTTTTTCACAATCGAAGCTCTGTCAATTTATCAAACATGCTTGCATGGATAGCCAATGGTGCCAGGCCCTATTCCCGACACCATCGCTAATCACGCCCTCAAGAACGTGGTGTTGGTATTTCGTCTGCCTCTAACAAAATAGACTCGACATGAACACCTTTACCGCCTTCTATGCGCATCACATGCACCGGAAGATTAGGTAACGCACCAAAGCCTTTAAAAGTGACGGAACCAATTTCAGTTTCGACATTTTCTAGCTGAGCAAATGCTGCACGAACTGCCGCTGCATCCGTGCCACCCGCCGCATTGACTGCCGCTTCAACCATACGCATGAACGAATAACCCACCATCGCTGGATACGCACTGTCTTCGCTGCCATACCGCTCGCCATATGCCTTGACAAAGTCACCCGCGGCCTCGCTGCTAGAAGGAGCAGCCATGGTCACGTAATGCACCCCTTCAACGACATCACCTAACCCTTTAACAGAAGGCAAATCGAGGGTGTCTGGACCCAGGTAGACCGACTTCACCCCAGCAGCACGAAGCTGGTTAATAAAGATAGGGAAATCGTTATCGAACGGCATTCCCATAATGACATCGGGTTGTTCGGGTAGCGCTTTGATCGCAGAGACGACTGATGAGAACTCTTGCTGATCGTAGGCAAAGTCAGATTGACCGATGACTTTACCGCCAGCTGCTTCAAATTTCTCTTTAAAATACAATGGGAGAAACTCAGTGTAGGGGTCAAAGTCACTCGTCACGATATAAGCAGTTTTAGCCTCGAGCGTGTCAGTAGCGTACTTGGCATAAACACCGCCCATATGGGCATCGGACATCATGACCAAGTAACTGCCTTCACCCAAACGCGCCGGAATCGTGGGCTGTGATGCAATGGTGTGGACAGTTAACAAGTCTTTGGCCAATGCCTGGCTGCCTGCGGAAATGGCATACGGAGCCAGTGCAGAGGTAATGAATAGATTCAGCTCTTCGGACTGCAGCAACTCGGCTGTAGATACCGTAGACTTTTGCACGTCTGAGCCATCATCGCGTTCGATCAACTTGATGGGGTATTTACCCATAAAGCCGCCATCAGCATTGGCACCGTCCATATACATCTGCACGCCCTGCATAAAAGGTGCGTCATATGCGGCCATGAAGCCTGTTTTTGCGTTGACAGCGCCAATCACGAAATCTTTTGCGTGACCATCTGCGTGTGCTGTGGTCATGCCAACACTGGCGACCACGGCTGCTGCTAGTAGGTTTTTGATCATCGTTCTCACTCCTGTTGCTTCGAGGTGTTTATTACATTAACTGCAAAAAAGTAACGCTCTAACTTAGTTCGAATAATTTAAAAGATTACCCGAACACGAGAAACCCACTGTTAAGGTGATTCCCCGATGTAAGCCTCTATAACTTGTGGATCTTTACGCACATCGGCCACTGGGCCAGAGGCAATTTGCTCTCCCTTATTGAGCACAACCAGTCGGTCGCAGAGCGCCATGACCATTGGCATATCGTGCTCGATCAAAATGACACCGCAACCTATTCGCTGAACGATATCTTTAAGCAATTGCTGCAACTGATGGGTCTCGGAATCGTTCATGCCCGCTGCGGGTTCGTCTAACAGCAAGAAATGCGGTTCCAAAGCCAAAGCACGGGCTATTTCTAATCGTCTCTGATCGCCATAGGCTAGTGAGCCTCCTGCTTCCAGGGCGTGCTGATCTAGATTAAGCTCGCGTAGCCAATTCATCGCCAGCACTTCAGCATCAACACGAGATAGTTTGGGAGAGGCAACGTTGACAGACGTCAGCACATTGTCCAACGTGCTAAGCGAGGCAAATAACCGAATATTTTGAAAAGTACGGCCCATGCCACGACGCGCCAAGTCATGCGCACTCCACTGAGTCGCATTTTCTCCGTTTAGGAAAATAGCGCCAGAGCTCGCAAAAAGGTTCCCGGTCATTACATTGATAAAGGTGCTCTTACCTGCACCATTAGGCCCGATCAGTCCAACAATTTCCCCTGGTCCTACTTCAAAGCTCACGTCACTCATGGCGCTAAAATAGCCATAATTTTTACCCAAAGACTGCGCGGACAGTTCCGACTCCTTGGGCACAGAGTAGATGACTTGTTCTTCACCCTTGCTGGCAGGTTCGAGCCATCGCCCAAACAGTCGTCTTATAAGACCTGCTTGCGCCAATTCGCGATAGCCAATCACGCCCTCTGGGCGTAAATACAACACCAACAAAATAATCGCTGAGAAGCACAAGGCCGTTAGGCCAAAAACACGGGGCATTTCAATAAGACCGCCCAGTACTTGTTGGCCTGCAAGGGCACCCAAAGATTCTTCTGCGTGCTTTAGTAATTCTTCAACGATTGTTATTAACACCGCACCCAGAGCGCAACCCGTCAATGACCGATAACCCCCAACGATTATCATCACAATAAGAGCGAATGTTTTATCTAAATAGAAACTGCTAGGAGACGCGATGCCAATGGAGTGCGCAAACAAGGCGCCAGCCATAGCCATCAGTGCAGCACTGGCGACCCACACCCAAAAGAAGGTACGGTCAGCGTCTACGCCAACAGAACGAGCAGCTGCTTCATTATCTCGCAAGGACTCCGCCGCCCTTCCCAATGCACTGGCGCGTATGGCAAATGTGACAAGCAGAGCCGTTGCGATCGCTGTCATGGTTAACGGCCAACTCAATTGGTCGATGGGTAAGGCATAAAGGGATTGTTTTCCATTCGTAAAAATTTTCAACCCTATAAACAAAAGGTAAAAAATGACTAAAAAACCAAAACTCGCGATAACGGCGGAAGTATCACGCAAGCGCCGCATCACGAAACCAGTCAAAACACCGGCCAATAGACCAGCGATGATGGCTGGAATAACGGCGAACCAGAGACTCCACTGCGATTGCTGAATAAAAACTGGCATGTCAGGCAAGAGCATGCCTTTGATTGCGGGAATTAAAGTGAACCACGCGCTAACGTAGGCGCCAATACCAAAAAACGCGACATGTCCGAGAGATAGAACACCCGTTGAACCGCTGAAAAGACCCAGCGCTAATGCAGCGATTAAGTTGACGCAGCCAATCTTGAGTAAGCGAGGACTAGCGAGTTCAAAGTAGGCGGCTGCCGCCAGCAAAACACACACGATCGCAAAAAGTAGAAACGCAGACAACAGGGACTCGCGGCTGCGCAGATCGAACCATGAGGCCCATCCGCCAGATGGGGTGTTATGAACGCCGCTCACCACTGTATATTTCCTTGGGTGTCGTGGACTAAAGCATCCACTTCGATTTCAATCATCATGCCCGGGGTTGTCAATCCAGCGGCGACGCCACTGGTGACGGGTTCGATACCCGTAAAAACCTCACCATGCGCACGAACGAAATCGCCACCGTTGGCGATTTCGCTAAAAAATGCTCGGGTGCGGACCACATGTCGCATCTCAGCTTGTACATCGGCCAATGCTTGCTCTATGCGTTCAAAGATAAAAAGCGTTTGTGCGTAAGTGTCACCGGGTGCGTGCAGTAGCCCGTTTGACGCTATCGCAGTCGTGCCTGCCACATACACAAAAGGGCCCACGCGACGCGCTCGCGCGTAGGCGCCAATTTTTTCAAATCGACCACCGCCTGCCGCTTTCAACAAAACAGGATCAGGCATCGTTCAATCGCTCTGTAATCGCTTGCGCCGCCGCGTGAAGCATCTGACTTTCAGATTCATTTAAGGCCAGCTCTTCTACCTCCAACACACCGCTAGCACCAATCAAGCAAGGGACCCCTAGAACTACGCCAGTTATTCCGTATTCGCCTTCTAGCATTACCGAGACTGGCACAGCGCCATTCAGTGCACCTCGGATGTGGTCAATGAGTTCTACGGTTGAGTGTGCAGGCGCAACAGTCGCTGAACCCGTCTTGCGCAGTGCTACTACCTGCCCTCCACCGGTGACGGCATCTTTTGCGCAGGCGTCTATTTGCTCTTGCGACAACACAGTCTCTAACGTACGACCGCGAATACGGGCGCGAGAAGTGATTGGCGTCATTTCATCGCCATGGCTGCCGAGTGTTATGGCTTCTACATCAGCCACCGCAACACCCGCTTCTTTTGCTAGTGCACGGCGGAACCGGCTGCTGTCAAGTGTGCCGGCCATGCCAAGCACTCGCTGTCTCGGAAATCCTGTTGCGCGAAGCATTTCAACGGTCATCTCGTCGAGGGGATTGGTGACAACAATAACAATCGCCTCTGGTGCATGCTCACTGATCGCCTGAGCTGCCGTTCGGATAACACGTCGGTTAATATCCAGCAGATCACTGCGACCCATACCCGGTGTACGCGGTCGCCCTGCTGTAACAACAACCACTTCAGCACCCGCAACCGCTTGCAGCGATTCTCCACCACTGACGCGTGTTGCAGATCGATTGACACCGGTGGCATGCTCAAGGTCCAAAGCGACAGATTCTGCCAAGCCCGGCACCACATCTATTAAGCACACTAGATCAGCTGAGTGAGCATTGCACACCAAATGCGCAATATTGGCACCTACCCCGCCAGCACCTATCAGTGCTAACTTTTTTATACGGCGTGCACGTGGTGTCGGTTTATTTAGCGGTGAAATCCAGCCAGGGTTACGACGCCATAAGTTACGCCTCAAACTCACATTGCCATCAGTGCGAGGCGCTTGAGGACGCTCCAGCAAACCCTCGTGTAGCGAGACGCCCAGCCGCGCTGCAGTATCACGAGCTTGCTGTGTAACAATCGTTCCCGGTACGATTTCTATCACCATCCGCCCTCGACGATGAGCGGCAATGACATCCGCATCGCTGACCAAATCCGCCATTAGGCCGACTGCCCATCCATTGCTTCAATGGCTTTGCTCGCGGCTGCGATGGCGGTCTTCACATCGTCTTCACCACCAGAAATAAACAAACGACCAAAACGTCCTACCGCCCTCACTTCTACAATATCTATGTGAGCTGCCTTTTCAGCTTCGTTGGCCGCAACAGAGATATAAGCCGCTGGCGAGCACTCAACAATACCCAGTGTCTGGCCAGGAACCAGCAATGCGCCTTTACGCCACTTATTAATCAATTGGGCTTGATAGGGCTCAACGGAGGTTATGATTTGAGTAGACTCAAGCTGAGGCTTGATACGCGATTCCATGCTTGCGCCTAACTCCGAGAGAATGGCATCTCTCGCCGCACTCACTTCCGCGTTAGACGTAGAACGAAGAATAAAAAAACCAAACTCGCGCTCGACCAACTGCGAAGTAGCCTCAACAGCGCTCGCTTTCAGCGCCTTATCAATTAAGGTAAACACCCCATTCCCAGGTGCAAACTCACCAATAAGCACGGTATCGCCCGCGAGCGGCACAGAACCTTGTACCGTTGCACCGTTGTAGGCAGCAAATTTTGGCTGCAAGCGGTCGATCTGCATCAACGCTCGTATAGTAATTTTACTCGCCACGCTTATTCTCCGTAGATATCATAGATGTCTCGCCATGGCCTATTTTGCCAAGCGACACGTTTTATATTAATCAAATGCAAGGCTGTCACATTGTCAGAAACAATGGAGCCAGAAGAGGTGCCTGTTCCCAGCATGAAACTCGGTTCTAGATCCGTCGAGAATCCCATACCACCCAAAATACCGGGTGTGTTGGCCAGCACACGCCCAACGGGCAGGCGGCTGTACTGACTCACAATGCCGGGATCATTTGAATGCACCACCGCACTGTGGCCCCAACCGCCAAACTTAGCGATCCGCTCAGAGATGTCGATGCCCTCGTCGCTGTCTTTGCTTTCGTACCAAGCCAACACCGGGTTTAATTTCTCTGCGGACAAGGGAGCATGCCAGCCTATTTCACTTTGATCGGCAATAAGAGCGCGGCAATTGGGTGGAATTTGGATATCCGCCTGCGAAGCCAAACTCTCAGGTGATTGACCTACATTGTTTGGGTTCATGCTGTTATTTGGCGTAAAGATCACTTTTGCCAAACGCTCAGCTTCGGAAGCGGTGCAAAAATAACCACCACGCATACGCATCTCATGCCGCAACTGCCCGGCAATTTCACGATCGACAACAATCGCCTGCTCCGAGACACAAGCGGTGCCGTAGTCAAAGCTCTTAGAGGTCAATATTTGTTCAGCGACCTCGGCTAGTTCCGATTTTTTTGAGGCATGGACATAACAAGGCACATTACCTGCTCCAACAGCCAGAGTTGGCTTACCAGATGAATAAGCGGCCTGCACCATGGCCGGTCCACCGGTAGCCATAACCACCGACGTACGTCGATGTTTCATGAGTTCAGCAGTGCCTTGGTTTGTCACTTGATCCAAACACTGAATGAGTCCCTTAGGCGCACCCATTTGCTCGGCAACACGCGCCATGATTTCTACGGTTGCAACACCGCTTTTGACCCCACGTGGATGCGGCGCGCAAACAATAGCGTTGCCAGCCTTAACAGCCGACAAAACCTTATAAATAATGGTCGATGTGGGATTTGTCACCGGGATCAACGCTGCCACCAAACCCATCGGTTCACCGATTGCGGCAATTTTGGTTCGCTCATCCTGCCACAACAAGCCCAGCGTCTTAATGTCGCGCAGCCATTCAGCCACTGAAAGAGAATTAAACAGATTTTTTATGCGTTTATCCGGCACATTCCCGTAACCCGTTTCTTCGACCGCTAGCTCAGCCAAGCGTAGGGCCTCAGGCTCAATGGCACGCGCCATCGCCTGCACTATTTCATCAATCTGTGCTGGGTCCGTGTTTTTAAAAGTCTGCCATGCGGTGAAAGCCTTATCGGCCGCCTCACGTGCTGCTTGTATTGATCTTAAATCAGCGTCCACCGCTAGATTCTCCGTCTATTAGTTCAGCTAAAGATCGCTTGCAATCATCGAAACTCGTACTGGCCACACCCAAACTTTCGAGCCATCGTCCAGCCGCCGTTAAATCAGCGTCGAGCAAACTGCTACCCAGTGTCGTCATCGCCTGCGTTACAGGAACTGCAACACCCGCCAACTGCGCAGCACTTTGCAATGGCAATAGCGACGCAATTACTGCACAGCGGAGCATCTCTCTGCTTTGCTGCAAGTTGGGAATTGCGCGTGAATCATCTGCTTCAACCCCGCCTGCATAGTCGCTCAATGCCAACTCAAGATTTGGTAGATCTCGCACACCAAACTTGGAGGCCACCAAACGACGTTCGTCGAGCAATTGCGAGGCTACAAGCCGATGGCTTTCACCAAATAGGTTATGAAAATTCTGATGTACAGGCAGTGCGTTTGCACCATCCGGAACAGCTGGTCCCCCGTTGGGATTGAACGGACCGCCTAGCACCAATGCAGGTAATTCCACAACACCACTGCAATCTCCAAAACTGCTGTAGAGTGTTGAGGTACATGGTTGTATTTTACCAATCAAAGCCTGCAAACCCTGAAGCACATGCTCGCGCCGAGCTGGAAGCGTGGCCGCCAATGGGGCCGTCCGTTTTGAAAGTTGCAGTTGGGTGCCTGAAGCAGCTAACCACCAAGGTGCACCTTGCAACTCGACGATAGTGCAATCTGCCGTACTACCACCTAGCCTCAACAAACTTCGAGTCTCTAAAGCGCCAAATGTACGAGCATTCAAAACGACAACGACCTGACCATCACGCAGATGACCTGCCAACACCATCGCCCAGGTGCGCAGTTTGTGCACTGGCCCAGTTAAAAAGATGATATCGCTGTCATTGACAGCTGAATCAAGCACCGTGGTTGTCTCAATGCTTGCAGACTTACTTTGATCTAGTGCGACAGTTCCTATGGGTCCAGCGCCTCGCAGTGTCACACCACCGGCTGAGCGCAGTGGGTCAAGCTCAGCAGCGTAGGCAGAAAACAATTTCACCGGAGTGTCATTGGCCACACAAATTGCCGCCAACAACCAGGCATCGCTGTCTCCACCCAATACGCATGCGCGCTCAAAACGTTTCGCCGAAGTAGCAGCGCTTGCTCCTGACGTTTGAACACCCAGAGACTGGGTGAAGCGCTCGAAGTCCACGTCGCTCATCAGTTAGCCTCCGTGCTCTGAAAGCGCGGCACAAATGAAGCAAAAGCGTTCCTAAAGGACACCCGCTTAGCATTACCTATGATTGTCAATAAAATGCGATTCATAACTAGCTCGAATATCTAAAAATACGACGGCACGCTGCATCCTAATTTGCCGCGTTGTCAGAGCACTACTCGCCGCCACCGCCGAGTGCGCTCAAAATTCCTTCGACTTCATCGTGTGGTCGCGGAATGACGTGGACGGCCACAACATCACCCACTTTATTTGCAGCATTGGCACCAGCATCAGCTGCAGCTTTAACAGCACCGACTTCGCCGCGGATTAGGATTGTGATCAGTCCACCACCAGCCTTGGTTTGCCCTACGATAGTGACGTTAGCTGCTTTTACCATTGCGTCGGCCGCTTCAACCGCTGCTACCAAACCCCGTGTCTCGATCATGCCCAGTGCTGACTGCCCGGGTGCTTGTTTTGTCGCCATGACTTTTTTCCTTTATAAGTGATATTCAAAAGCACCAATTGATCTTTAAGTAAAAACCAATCTGCTCGTAAAAAGAGCCTTATGCCCTTTTAGCTGTTCTAGATTTAATAGGATCTCAGCCGGACTTGGCTGCCGCCCTTCTTGCCTTTGTTTTAACCTCGTCCACAATGGCCAAAACCGTCGCGTCCACCGCTAAGCCTGCCATGCCATTGGGTAATCGTGCGGCTGATCCTTCGCTGACAATGACTTGGTCACCTACGCCGGCACCAACATCGTCCGCAACAACACGTGCCGCATCGATAACTTTGCCGCCGGCGTCTGTATAGTCCACCAGCAAAAACTTCAACCCAGTTAGCGACTGAGATTTGACTGTCGCTGTGACAGTGCCTGTGACATTAGCCAAGCGCATTAAAAGTTTCCAAGGTAGCGCTCAATCTCTACCGGTGATATTGGTGTCGCGATGAATTCGAGTTCTCGCTCTGCTTGTTGAATCATGATCTGAAGCCCGCTTTCACCCATAACGTCACGCATAAACGTTGACTCTTTCGCCAAGGCTATTGCAGTGGCCATGTCAGCGGGGATAAGACCTTCAGTCTCGGATTCATAGGCATTGCCCGTGGTCATTTCAGACGGCTCCTCGCCAGCCTCGATACCATCCAGGCCCGCCGCCAACTCGCAAGCGAGCAAGTAATAAGGATTGCAATCTGCAGATCCATCACGTTTTTCGATACGAGCAGCACTTTCAGAGCCTTCGATCACGCGCAAACCCACCGTGCGATTGTCGGGGCCCCAACTGGTATTGGTCGGGCAAAAAGTATATGGCTGACGTCGGCGATAGGCATTGGGGTTAGACGCTGAAGCAAGCGCCATCTCCGCCATTCTTTTTTGCAAGCCCGCCACAAAATGACGACCGAGTTGGTTAAACTTGCCATCATCACTGAACTGATTTTTACCGTCTCGCCACAGCGAGTAATGGGTGTGAAAGCCACTACCCGACTCTTCCAAAAAGGGCTTGGACATGAACGTTGCCAAGTAGCCGTGATGCATTGAAAGTTCTTTCACCAGATTGCGAAACATCACGACACGATCGGCGGCTAACAGTGCCTCGTCAAAGCGAATATTCACTTCCACCTGACCAGCGGCATACTCGGGATTGGATTGTTCTATAGGAATACCCACTTCGACCAAGCCATTGCGAATCGGCCCGAGCACATGTTCAAGCTCAGCAGCCCGCACCAAGCTGTAGACACCAATGCCTGCGTCTTTAGGCATCTTAGTTTCTGGGTCAAGCAAATAAAACTCCAGCTCTGTCCCCACACTCACTTCAAAACCCATCTCTCGTGCGCGCTCTACCTGTCGAACAAGCGCATTTCGAGGATCTATTGGCACAGGTTTATGGTCTGTGCCAACGGCCTGTGCCATACACACGGCCACCCCTGGCTCCCACGGGCATTCTTTGGGCTGAGAGATCGGAAAAATATGCATATCCGGATAACCGTTGTCGAAATTGACATAGGGCGTGTCCCAAACATCACACGTCATATCAATAGCGAAGGTCGCGAGTGACATAGTGCATCCCCCGTCACAGATCGATTTCCAATGACTGGCGGGAATCCGTTTGCCACGCATGATGCCGTTGGCGTCTCCAATGCCCATGGCGACAGTGTGAATACCCTCAGGCAGTGTGGGATCCAGCTGATTCATATGCGACCTCTCCGAGTTGATTTACCGTTACTATACATCTATCCGATGCTTTATCTTGCTCATTTTCGCGTTTTTGTATACTGTATTCAATCAACGCGAATTGCAACGTTTTTTTGGAACATTAATGAATTTCAACGACATTATTGTGGTGGGTGCCGGTATCGCAGGCACCATGACCGCCCTATCTCTGCAGCGACGAGGACACTCTGTTACGTTGATCGACAAATGGGAGCCAGGCCATCCGCGCGCGTCGTCAACCGATTACAACCGGGTCATCCGTGCCATTCACGGCCGCGACGAGTTCTACACGCGTTGGGCTCGAGAAGCACGCCTGCAGTGGCTTGAATTGCAAGAGGAAACAGGACAGCGCCTTTACTACGAATGCGGGGCCCTCATTTTGGCAACCGCTGGGCACTGCGACTGGGAGGACGCTACCTGCGAAACGTTCTCCAAGCTGGGTGTCCCTCACCACCGCTTTGATCAACGTGAACTGGCGGTGAGATTTCCGCAGTTCAAGAGCGATGACATCGCTTACGGTATATACGAACCAGAGGCAGGCTTGCTAATGGCTCACCGCGCGGTTATTTCCGCGGTGCAGTTGTTTCAGAAATTGGGGGGTGTCGTCAAACGTGGTGCTGTCAGCACAGACGCCGACGAATACCCGCTGCTGGATGGCAAGCGCATGCAAGCGGATCGCATTATCATCGCTACGGGGCCATGGATGGCTGATATGTTTCCACGCACCATCAAACCAATCAGTACGGTGGTAGGTGTCAATGTACTCTATACCGCTACGCCTGCTGGAAATGAGCGTTACGACCACAGCAATATGCCTTGCTGGATTGACCACGGTCAGGGCAGCTTTGGTATGCCTTCAGTGGAGGGTCACGGTGTTAAAGCAGCGGTCGTTATCCCGGACAAAATTGACCTAGATAACGACGAGCGACTCATTCGCCGCTCCACCATTGACCGCACACGCCAATACATCCGTAAGCGCCTTCCTGGTCTTGAGGGAGAGCGCGTGGTCGACAGCAAGTTCAATCAGATCATCCTTACACCTGACACGCATTTTATCGTTGACTGGCATCCTGCCCACGACAAGGTGTTGATGGTCGGTGGTTGTTCAGGCCACCTGTTCAAGCATGGCCCAGTGTTTGGCGATTTTGCTGCCGGTGTCGCCGCAGGCGAATACGCAACAGCCGATCGCTTTAAGCTGGGAAAGCGTAAAAAACTTTCACCGAGTGAGAGTCCGTCAGGCAGGTAAAAGTCGAATCAGACATCGCCTGATAATAAATCACTAGGCCTGTAATCCAAAAACATTTTGCTCAAGGACACAGGCCATGTAATTTGACTTGCTTATTTTGGCGTCAGCCCTTGGTCGCGCCTAGTGTCAATCCGGCGATAAAGTGCTTTTGCATCGCGAAGAACATAAGAACAGGTGGTAATGCCGCCATCAGAGATGCTGCCGACACAAGGTGCCATTGAGAGACAAACTGTCCGTTTAGCGCGCGTATACCCGCAGTAATTGGTTTAGATGCCTCCCCTTGAGTCAATACAGTAGCCCAGAAAAAATCATTCCAGATAAACGTAAAGATCAAAACAGCAAGCGCTGCGATGGCTGGGCGTACTAATGGAAGTACCACATACCAAAAAATACGTAACTCCCCTACACCCTCTATGCGCGCGCTTTCGATGAGCTCGTGCGGTAGGCCTCTAATAAAGTTTCGCATAAACAAGGTACAAAAACCCGTCTGGAATGCCGCATGGAATAGCACAAGCCCAGTAACTGTGTCGTAGAGACCAGTGCGTACTGATAGATCACGAACAGGCACCATCAGAATTTGAAAAGGGACAAAATTGCCTGCGATGAACAAGAAAAACAACGGCAGCGCAAACTTAAATCGATAAATGGCTAGTCCATAGCCTGCCAAACAAGAAAGCACCAGCGCCATGACAACTGTTGGCACGGTGACTTTAATTGAATTCCAAAAATAACTAGCAGCCTGAGACTCGGTAAATACCGCGGTGTAGTTCTCCACCAAATTAAATGCGCTGGGCCAGCCAAACATATTGCCCGTGTTGATATCGGCAGCAGGGCGAATCGATGTCATGAAAATCGCCAGCAAAGGCAGCAGCCAAACAAACAACGCTACCGGCAACACCATTTTGTAAGCAATTCGCTTGAACGGTGAGGCTTTCTCTATAGGACTCGGATACATGTTATTGACCTCGCTCGTCTCTATACATCTTAAATAAGAAGTAAGAGATGTATACCAACATGATCAAAAACAGTACGGTCGCAATGGCGGAGCCGTAACCGTATCGATCTCCGTACTCAGAGATTGCGGTTTCATACATATAGTAAGCCAGCACGTTACTGGAACCATAAGGACCGCCGCGAGTCATGATAGCAATCATGTCAAAGGAACGCAGCGCACCAATAACCGTCACTACAACAGCGAGAAAAGTAGCTGGTGCTAGCTGCGGTAGAATCACGTAACGCAACATCTTAAAGCCGCGTGCGCCGTCTAGGCGTGCCGCTTCAATTTGATCCGGCGACACGTTATTTAGTCCTGTCAGGTATAAGATCATGCAATAGGCAACTTGTGGCCAAAGGCCCGCGAAAATAATGCCATAGGTTGCCCAGTTTTCATCGCCAAGGATATTGGGTGGTTGAACACTGCATTTACTGGTTAGGTTACCCATGATGTTGGTGACTTCCTCGCAATACAACGCTTTCCAGATGGAGCCGACCACACCAAATTCAGGGTTGTAAAACCAGCCAAATATCAAACCAACGACTACTTGGGAAATAACAAAAGGGAAAAAGAACATTGACTTGTAAAAACGCATACCGGTCACTGTTTGATTGAGAAACAGCGCCAATGCGAGGCCGATGGGCACTGCAGCCATAAACAGCAGCAACCAGATCAAATTGTTTTTCAGAGAGGTGTAAAAATTATCATCATCCATCAGCTTGACGTAGTTATCAAAGCCGACCCACTTCGCTGTGGATTCACCCGCTGCGTTATAGAGCCCATTCCATTCGTAAAAAGAAATAGATATTGATTGAAAGATGGGAATGATGACGTAAATACTGAAGAAAAATAGAGCTGGTGCCACGAACAACCAAGGTGCTATCTGCAACTGATTTCTCTTGTACCAACTTTGACTGTTCTGGAATTGGCTCATCGTTTTATCCACGTTAAAAAAGATGGGTCAGAGCGACCCATCTCGGGCTAAGCCCTACTTGTATACTTCAAGCTGTACTTTGTCCAAACGCTCTAAAATGGCGTCTAGCTTAGATGTGTCAAGCATAAACTCCTGAAAGCCTTCCATGCCGGCTTTAGCCATTTGTGCCGGTGCATCACGGTCGTAAAACTGCGCCAGTCCAGTAGCTGTAGACAGTGTTTCAAAACCTTCGGTCAAGAACTTGCTGTCGCCAACTTGGCTGTTCTTGTTAACGGGCAACTGACCGATGGTGATGTTCCATTGAGTCTGCACGTCAGGCTGAGCAACAAAGGCGAGGAACTTACGCGCATCTTCTTTGTTTTTCGCTTTTGATGGAATGAAAAAAGCATCTGCAGGTGCTTCTTCTGCACGAGGTAGACCAGGTGTTATTTCAGGGAATTGAAAGTAGTCGATCTGGTCTTCCGTCAAACCAGCTTCTTTGTAGCCGTCGACAGAGAAGTTACCCATCACGTACATTGCTGCATCACCATTGGCAAAAGGTGCAATCGCATCTTGCCAAGACATGGTGGCGTGGTTGTCGACGAAATAACCAGCATCAACCATTTCTTTCCACGCGACGAATACATTGCGAATTCGCTCATCAGTGTACTTGACCTTACCCGCTGTTAGGTCGTTGTGAACCTCATAGCCGTTGATACGCAAGTTAAGGTAATCGAAGACACCAGCAGCAGTCCAAAGGTACTTGGTGCCGATCGTGATTGGCGTTACGCCTGCTTCTTTTAGTGAGCTAGCAACAGCGTTAAACTCTTCCCAGTTCTTTGGCTCTTCAAGACCCAGTTTGTCAAAGATGTCTTTGCGGTAGTAAACGCCCCACTGGTAGTAAGTGTACGGAACGCCCCACTGCTTGTCATCGATAGTCATGGTTGGGCGAATTGCCGCCAGAGTATCGTTGAAGCCCTCTTGTTCCCAAAGGTCAGACACGTCTTCAAACAAACCCGCTTCTACAAAAGGTGCCATGCGGTTGCCTGGGTACCAAGATGTAATATCTGGTGCGTCGGCGGACAAGAAATTGCGAATAGCCGTTTTGTGCGCTTCCCGGTCATTAATGTTAACAGTGACGTTGATATCAGGGTTGGCAACTTTAAAGGCTTCAACTGCTGCCTCAAATCCTGCTTTTGGACCTGCATTTGGATCATCAAAGTTGATGACAAGATCGCCGGCTACAGCCACATTGCTGACCAGACCGGCGACAGCTAGTGCCAGTGCAGCCATTGGCATACGGTTACGAAGTTTATGCAACATCATTACTCTCCTAAGTGAGTCATTATGCGGGCATAGTCCTGCCCGTCGGTTCTTGGACAACACCTGTTGTCCGGATAAAAAACGATACTTCTTACAACTAAACAACTTGCCAATGGCAATATTCGCCCGGCGCCAAATCCTGCTCGCCGCTAGGACTTTCTATTGAGACCGATGCAGGACCCGCATTAAACACATACTGAAGCGATCCACGCTGGGTATAACGCAATCCGGGACTACAGGGTCTGACAACAATCTCTGCCTCTTTTAAACGATGCGCAACAAATCTACGCAAACTGTCATCTTGCAATTGAGCATTGAGATAGTGAACTTTCCCCTGTCGGTAGTGAAAACCCCAACCATCTTCAAAGAGTGCCTCTGGTTTAATCGCACTTTGCACGCGTTCACGCCAGCGCCATGCCGTATATTCTGCTGCCGCCATCGGAACAGCATCAGGCAATGACTCTGCACCGATAACGCGCAATGAAATAAGCGATTGCAGCGAACCAGGTGCCAAGGTGTCAGGTGTGCAACAGTGAACATTTTGAGAAAAGCTGCGAGGGCCGATTAAAACTGTGCCCTCAAAGTTTATTAGTTGCTGAGTCAGTTCAGGCGAATCCACGGTTGCATTAGCTAATATAACCATCTGATACCCCTCCAATGCACGACCAATGGGCAATACATCTACGTCTACACCACAGCGGCGCAAAGCGCGATACAGCGCTTGCGTCCAACCCTGTGGGTCATAGTTGACACCTTGTGGCTGAGTTTCTAAAGCGGCATTCCCGACATAATCAAACAGCAGTGCGACGGGCGCAGGTGTTTTGGGAACGCTGGCAACCCCGCCCAGCGACGCAATTTCAGCAGCAACTTCTTTTACTTCTTGGAAGGCAGGACCTGGCTCACCATTGGGCAGTAACAACCCCGTGTGGTGCCGCTCTTGTGCCGCTGGGTGTTGTCGCCAACGAAAAAAACTGCACAGCTCCGCGCCGTGCGCTAGTGCCTCCATCGCCCAATATTTAACCATCCCAGCGAGTGGTGCTGGATTGTGTGGCGCCCAATTCACAGCCCCAGGTTGCTGTTCAATAACCCACCAACGACCCTGTCCCACACCGCGGTAGAGGTCGTGATGAAAAGGCGCGCAATCAGGATGCCCCGTGCGCAGCCAGTCTATTCTTGACTGCGCGTTTTCGTTGTCGCGATCTAAAAAACCAAGCGGATAGCTGTCCCACCCTGCGACGTCGAGCGTATCAGCTACAGGGTAATGGTCAAACTCGCAAAAATTACCCATGTAATTGTGCATGAGATCTCGACCCGGCGAATGCTTCCGTAATATTGAAACCTGCTCTGCATTAAAGCTCGCGACTTGTGCTGAGCTGAAGCGCCAAAAGGCTAAACGGTGAGCAGGATTGAGCTCTGTGACAGCAAGATTTGGAACGTCGATAGCGTCAAAGTTCGAATACTCCATTGACCAAAAAATATTATTCCATGCACTGTTGAGCGCTTCTATAGAGTCAAATTGTTCTGAGCACCAAAGCCTAAAAGCGCGTTGTGCTTCAGCGCTATAGCTGACAATCGTGCTGTGACAACCATACTCGTTGTCCGTTTGCCAAGCGACAACCGCCGGGTGATCACCAAATTGTTGCGCCATCTCACGGACAATGCGCTTACTGTGCTGCCGGTATATTTCCGAAGAAAAGCAATAGTGACGGCGCGACCCGAAGCCTCGTGTCATGCCTTGCTCATCAGTGGCAAGAATATCTGGGTGCTGATCCACCAACCACTTAGGAGGACAGGCAGTGGGTGTGCCCAATATGACTTCTAGTCCTTCGGCGTGCAAAATATCAATAGCACGGTGCAGCCAATTCCAGTGATAGTCTCCAGGGTTTGGCTCGTAACGACTCCAAGCAAACTCCCCAAGGCGAACTTTGCTAATACCCACTTCACGCATTCGCGCAGCGTCGCTCGACCACTCGGTCTCTGGCCAATGCTCGGGGTAATAACAAACGCCCAATTGCATTAGCTGAGCTCCGAGAAATGCACGGTCGTTTGCTCACGCAACTGGCTTGCGGCCTGAGCTGGAGACACGGGGTTCACGATATCTCCCGCCCCAGTTTCAAACCCTGCTAGGTATTTGAGCGTGTTGGCATCGCGCAACGGCGGCTGCATACAACAAAAGTAATGCCAGCCTTGCTGTAAATCAGGCACCGATGGCGCGTTGTAGTGCATCGTCATGTTCGGACAATCACGCTGGAATAAATTGTCGTAACGTATCGACGCATGAGAGAAAATATCTGCCAAGGCTCGACTCTCTTCAACGCTCAGATCAGCGAGATGCGGCAATGCCCGTTTGGGGACGATCCATGTTTCGTAGGGGAAGCGCGCGGCCCAAGGGGTCAAATGGACGAAATGTTCGTTTTCTTCAATAAACAAACTTTGCCAATCTGGGTGAGCCAAAAGCGATTGCAACACCGAAATCTTGTTCTGCGTGTGCCACTGCTGCATGCTCGCCTGCACTCGGGCAACCTTACCCGGCAAGTAACCCATTGCATAAGCTTGACCATGCGGGTGAGGATTGGAGGCACCGACTTCTTCACCTTTGTTTTCAAACATCAGAACATATTGCACGCGCTCTAGAGCCGATAACTCGGTGTATTCTCGGGCCCAAAGAGAAACCACATCGCCCAATTTTTCCGCACCGAGTCTGGCTAACGTCAGATCGTGCCGCGGCGACCAGCAATGCACTCGACACGAGCCCTGATTACTTGCTTGCTCCACGCAAGGATCGTTTTGCAACGTTGGCTCAGGCGCCTCGCTCGAAAAGCTGGCAAAGTCGTTGTCGAAAGCAAACACCGATCCGTAGTTAGGGTTCTGCTGGCCATTGGCGCGGGTGGATTCTGGGCACAAATAGCAGTTTTTATCATGTGGTGGAATTTCTCGATCGGCTGCGGCGCTTTTTTTCCCCTGCCACGGTCGATTGCCGGTGCGGGACGCCATTATCACCCATTCACCGAAGACGGGGTTCCAACGCCGCTGCCACACACCTTGGTCTAGGTTGTCACTCACGCACTCAGCTCCCGCGCACCGTCTGCCAAACTGACCGGATAAAAATCCGCACTCAAACCTGTGCTGTCTTTGTATTCTTGTGCAACAAATTTTTGAAACTCTGGCAGTTCAGCTGATTCGATCAATACAACTACACAACCACCAAATCCAGCCCCCGTTAATCTCGCCCCTAAGACCCCCATCTGTCGGCGCGAAATATCCACCAATGCATCCAACACGGAAGTAGACGTTTCATAGTCATCACGCATAGAAACATGCGATTGATCCATCAGTGCGCCAAATTGGACCAAATCGTTATTGCGTAAAAGCTCTGCTGCTTTTTTTACGGCGTTGTGCTCGCTAACCACATGTCTGGCACGCCGATAAAGCATGTCACCCAAGGCCTCTTGGTGTGTCTGTAACTGTTCCAGTGTGGCTTGCGCGAGTGTCTCGACGGATTCACTTTGCTGCAATACATCCAGCGCTGCCCTACTCTCGGAGAATCGCTCGTTGTATTTGGATTCCGTTAACTCCCGACGTTGATTAGAGTTGACGATTAGAAAACTAAAATCGCCAAGCTCAACAGGAACCTGCTCGCACGCTAGGCTTCCGCAGTCGAGTTTCATCACGTGGCCAACCTGCCCCATTGCCGAGGCGTATTGATCCATGATGCCGCAATTGACACCAACAAAATCGTTTTCAGCAGCCTGAGCCATTTGCACCAAAGTTAAAGCATCCAACCCCAGCTCAAACAGACTGTTTATGGCAAAAGCCGTGACAACTTCAACGGAGGCAGATGATGACAAGCCCGCCCCGTTGGGAATATCGCCACTGTAAAGAAGGTCTAGACCTGCGATATCAATCCCGCGCTGTCGAAACTGATCAATCACACCGAGCGGGTAATTAATCCAGTGATCGGCATACTTTTGCTGCAACTCCCCAGCGGACAAGAAAGCCACCAAATTAAAGTTTCGCGAAGCAAGCTTAACGACTTTGTCGCTACGTCTACGCACTAACAATGTCGTGCCGTAATCAATCGCACTGGGCAAAACCAACCCACCGTTGTAGTCGGTATGGTCACCGAGCAAATTGACACGGCCAGGCGCATAAAACGCGCGCAATGCCTCCGCGCTGTCACCGTAGTGATGCTGGAAGTGCTCGTTTAATTCTTGGATATTCATTCACTTTCTCTTGAGAGATACACTAACAAGCCGGTCTGCGCTGCAAGCACTGGAAGCGCCAAGCCCACTTTCTGCAAAAGGCTCGCACCACAGACAACACCACCATCCTGAGCGAGCCAAGGTGGGAAATCATTGGCGAAACGCAACCATGTGCTGGTATTGGTTGGCAACATAATCTGCGCTCTATAACGACCGGATTTTTTTAAACCAGGCACCAACGCCGGCGGTGGAATCGAACCCGCGAGCGCTCCACCAGCGAGTGCCCACAATAAAACCTGCGATTGATCTGCGCTGACATAGGCGCAAAAATCAACCCCTTCACGCTGCCAACGCCAGACCTTCGCTTCGCCGATCCAGTTTCTGTGGCGCTGATACAGCGTAGCTGCCTGTTGTACTTTTAATAATTCTTCATGGTTTAAATGCCGCGCATCAACCTCTAAGCCAAACTGTCCCTGTAAAGCGAGCAACAATCTGAAATCAAGCGACGTCTCTCGGCCTGTTAGGTGGGCACTGTGCGGCCCGACATGGGCACCCATAAGTTCGGGCGGGAAGAACATAGAAAAGCCAGATTGAATCGCCACCCGTTCAACCGGATCGTTGTTATCCGATGCCCAAGCGCGACCGGTGCGCTCAAACACGCCAGCGTCAATTCGACCACCGCCCGAGGAACAGCTTTCAATCTCCAAACCAGGTTGGTGCTCAATCAGCTCATCCATCAGTTGGTACATCGCATAAACCTGTGCAGCAGCGACAGCGGTACCCGTACACCCACCGGGCTGCACCAAGGGGCGATTCATATCCCATTTCAAATAGACTATTGGATACTCATCTAACAGTGCTATCAGACATTGTTTGATGTATTGGTATGCGTCATTACGACTAATGTCCAGAACCCACTGATTCCGTGCAGTGGGGTTATCGCGATCGCCCGTCTGCAAGATCCACTCTGGGTGGGCGCGTGCGAGATCGCTGTTTGGGTTGATCATTTCAGGCTCAACCCAGAGGCCAAATTGCAAGCCCCGCTCATGTACACGCTGAACGATCGGGTGTAATCCATCGGGGTAAACATCCGCACAGACGGTCCAATCCCCCAGCGCAGAGGTGTCATCACGACGGCCTGTAAACCAGCCGTCGTCCAAGACAAAACGCTCAGCCCCTGCGGCACTCGCCGCATCGATCAAATCGAATAGTGTTTGTTGCCGGTGGTCAAAGTAGACCGCCTCCCACGAGTTGGCATGGATTGGCCGAGAATCACGTGTCCAACTCGGTAAAATGTGCTGCCTCAGATGCTGGTGAAAGCTCTGACTCATTGCATTCGTACCGGCATCACTTTGTACGGCGTAAAGCCAAGGTGTTGTTAACTGCTGCTGAGGTGCAAGTTGCTGCTCGCCAGGAAAAAACCAAACGCCTGCTTGCAATGCGGCTGTACCGTTGGCAAAACGTTCAACACGCAACTGGTAATTTCCGCTCCAGCCTAGGTGTGCACCAATCAATTGCCCCTGATCATTATCAAAACCCGCATTGCCCACGACAACGGAGGGTTGATGTTGCGGGCCAGTGCGACCTTCACGATGCTCTATCAAGAGTGCATGTTCGCCCAGTGTGCTGCGTTGCTGGCGAAACTCACCACCCCAACGCCCCGGAAAAGTTATGCACTCGCGAAAGGCGCTCGGCAGTGGCAAGCAAGGGCAGCCTAGATGGTCAATAGTCCAGTCTAAATCGCCAATATTGCGCAATTGGGTGCGCAGCTTTAAGCAGCGGTTTGCTCCATCAAGCCGTATGTCCAAATCCAACTGCAGACCCGCAGTGCGGTCAAATAAGCCAAATACTATTCCACGGCCTTCTGACCGAGCATGTTCACAGCGAAATTGTTGCGCAAATTGTTTGCTATGAGAATGCGCCAGTAGTATCGAAGGTTGCAGTGAACCTCGAGATAAGTCTGGTGCTAATAAAACCCCTAGCTGGTGATCCATGTGCGCACGAGTCGTCGCGGCCTGTAGCACTTGCCACTGGTCTAGCACCTCAAGGTCCGCGCTATCATCACCCCAATAGACCAGCGCTGGACCAAGTTCTTGACTCCAGTTAAACACGGCTGCATAACCCGAATCACGCAGAATTTTGAGACGGTTAGTCACGTATTAGAGCGCTCTCTGCTGTGGCCGAGTCAAACGGCAGCACGCATGATTTGAAATTCTCATGTCATCCTTAAATCAAAAATGGAACATTGTTCCGAATTAAGTATAATGCCTAACACCGAAAGATAAAAAGCACTTTTTTGCCAGAGCGTATGAAAAAACCAATAAAGCCAACCGACGGAAACTTTCATCGCAGCATACGCGTGTTGGAAGCGGTCGCCGAGAGCGGAGACAACCCGCGCTTTGCTGAGTTGGAGAAACTACTGGGCTTTCCCAAGGCGACGCTCAACCGATTACTCGGTCAACTACAGGAAGAAGAGCTAATCCTGTTTGACGAATCTACTCAACGGTACAGTCTCGGCTTTAAATTGATGGCTCTCGCGCGAAGAAGCTGGCAAAACATGGATGTACGCCGGCTCGCCTTTGATCAGCTTGAGTGGCTGGCGCAGCATACAAATGAGTCAGTCCAGCTCGCGATGCGCGCAGAAACAGAAATGGTTTACATTGACAGCATTGAATGTACGCAGAGTGTTCGAATGTCGGTGCGAGTTGGCGATCGCATCCCCATGTACTGCAGCAGCACGGGTAAAGCTTTTCTCGCCAATATGTGCCAAGAGGAATCTGCACAGCTTATAGGCCGCATGCGTTTTGCCGCAACCACGCAAGCGACAATTACCTCTCCCGAGGCATTAGCCACTGAGATTAATCAGGTGCGCCAGCAAGGCTACGCCATTGACCGAGAAGAACACTACGTCGGTGTGTGTTGTGTCGCCAGCCCTATTCTAAATAGCAAAGGAGAGCCAATTGCTGCTTTCAGCGTGGCCGCACCTAGCTTCAGAGCTGAACAAGAAACACTTGTTCAGTGGTCCGAGTTGGTCAAGACCGCCGCGGACATCGTCAGCTCCCGCCTACCACCTTGGGGCTAAATTAAAAAATAACTTGGCGCGCGCCATTTTTAGGGCCGCGAGAATGGAGAACAAATGAGTACGCGACTGCAACTAGACAAGCTAAATAAGTCTTTCGGCGATGTGACAGTTATACCTAGCGTCGATCTGGAAGTGAAAGCGGGTGAATTCATTGCCTTTGTCGGCCCTTCTGGCTGCGGCAAGTCAACCCTCTTGCGTTTAATCGCGGGCTTAGAGACAGCCACCAATGGGCAAATCAGCATAGACGGCAATGATGTGACTGAGGTGGCCCCAGCTGACCGTGGTATCGCCATGGTTTTCCAATCCTACGCGCTCTACCCTCACATGACAGTCGAAGAGAACATGGAATTTGGCCTAAAAATGAACGGTGTATCAGTCGAAGACCGAAATGCGGCAGTGCAACGGGCGGCGGATATACTACAGCTAGGCACGTACCTTAAGCGTAAACCCAAGGAGCTTTCCGGTGGACAGCGCCAACGAGTAGCCATAGGCCGAGCCATTGTTCGCAACCCCAAGATTTTCCTTTTCGACGAACCGCTATCCAACTTAGACGCCGAACTGCGTGTAGAGATGCGTCTCCAGCTAAGTCGCCTACACAAACAACTGGGCGACGCGACCATGATTTACGTTACCCACGATCAAGTGGAAGCCATGACCATGGCTGACCGCATCGCCCTGCTTCGCGCCGGAAAAGTTGAACAGTTTGGCACCCCAATGCAGCTTTACCATCATCCTAAAAATCAGTTTGTTGCTGGCTTTATTGGCTCCCCACGCATGAACTTCTTCAGCGCCACCTTACAACACGCTGATAGCCAAGAGAGTATCTTAAAGCTTGCAGACGGCAGCGAAATCAAAGCACCGATCGACACGTCTGGTGCGACGACTGGGGATTCGCTTACAGTGGGCCTCCGTCCGGAGGATATTTCACCGGAAGAGAATCAAAATAGCTTAGGTCTCAAAGTAGATGTGAGTGAAAATCTCGGTGGCCGAAGCTACCTGTACGGCGCTGCACACGGCATGGATAACTTTGTTGTCGAAACCAAGGGCTCCATCGAAAAAGTGGGAGGCGAATCCATGACATTATATTTTGCTAGTCAAGATTTGCATCTGTTTAATGCCGAAGGTCAGGCTTTTAAACGCTTACAGGCTCCGGCCTAGCCACAGTCGCTTTACTCGCACAATTCTCGGGCGAGTATGCAGCCAATAAAACGAGGGCTAACACCTTTGAGCACAGGTCGATTAGCCTTCGGTCAACCGTTCTCGCGTGTCGATTGTTAGTCGCGTGACCATTTGATTTGAAATTCAATCTCTTCTTCTGAGTCGCCACGCTCGTGTTCAATGTTATAGATGGCTCGAACAGGCACGTAAATTCTCTCGCCCGCAATCTGAATCTCAAATTGTTCACCGGTCTCTAAGGCATCGGCAAGACGTCGCAACTTGGCGACAAATTCAGCGGTGGGGTATTCTTTTTCGATATCTCTATCAGATTTTTGCGTCAATTTTCTACGTCCATTTTTTGAAGATCGAGACCATCATAAAATATTAACCCCTTAGAAGGAATACTTTCATTCGCCGTGTTGCACGCTAAATGAATGACACAGCAGGGCAATTCAAATTTAAGCCCTGAGAAGAATTGAGACAATGAACCTTCTGTGAACCAGAAAGACAGGCTCTCGACAACAAAGCCTAAGTAAGAATTGACCAAAGAATAAGCAGCTTTTTACATATAATTTAATTTTCATATAGCGCATAGGAACAATTAGATACTTGAACTTTCACTGCATCACATTGCTTAGTCAATTTTATCAAATTTACAAAAAACGGTATAAGTCTCTGTTGTTAACGCTCCCAGAAAAATCGCGTGGACTAGTAACACGCGGCTTAGTGGTTATGCATAAAAAAAATATTACAAGCACGCAGTAATGCGATACCCTAAACCGCTTAGTGAAATCAACAGGACGCAAAAGGATGGATTCTGGGCACCTACTGAGGGCTCTCCGTTTTGCCCCCATTGGCATAGCGCTGATTGACCCAGAAGAATGTTACCTCTACGCCAGTGGCGCCTACGCGAAAAGGCTAGATTTAAGTTCTGATGCAATGGTCGGTATGCCGGTGAGAGACTGCATGGCAGCCGAACACTACGAACGTCAAATTGGCCCAAGATTGCGCGCCTGCCTAAATGGAGAATTTGTCTCCTATCAAATTGAACACTCCATTGACGATGTAGATCGTGTCCTTTCTGTTCGCTATATTCCATGTTTTGATAGCAGCGAAGAAGTGTGGTCTGTGTTAAATATCGGTGTAGATGTGACGAGTGATTGCCGCCCCGTAGAAATTTCTAGTGATACTCTGCACAACACCTATTTCCGCAAGCCTGTACTTAAAGAATCAACCTACTTAGATACGGAAGACATAAAAGCAAAGCTCGAGTACGACGAACGGCTGTCCTCTGTGGGCAGAGCTTTGGCCATGCAAAACCACGAGCTACGAAACCCTCTAAGCACTTTGGGTGCTAGCTTGAAATTGTTGCAAAACCATTTACCCGACACACCTGAGGTAAATCGTATTCTTTCTCGGAGTGAGCGTGCCATGCACCGCTGTGAAAGCGCCATATCCTCACTTCTTGACTACAGCAAGCCTTTTCCACTGCACCCGCAACACCTTGATTTGAACGATTGGGCATCTCGTATTATTAGCGATTTTCGGGTGCCCAGTTCTATAGCGTTGAAATGGCAACCGCAAGGGTCAAGCGCTGCCTCGTTAGACGGTGAGCTCATGTGCCGCGCACTGACAAACTTGCTAGACAATGCTGTTAGAGAGCTTTTGCAACAGCCAGAGCGTAAACCCAGAGAAATTTGCATAAAAAGCTGGCAAGCGGTAGACAGAGTGTGCCTGCAGATCACTGATACAGGATCTGGATTCCCGGCTGGGCTCAAGGATGAATCGGCTCCAAAAACACAAAATATAGACCATCATAACACCGGCTTTGGCTTGTTGATCGCCCGCCAAATTGTCGAACGCCACGGCGGGCAGCTAGTGCTCGAAAACAATACCGGTGGTGGCGCTCTTGCAGAAATACAGCTGCCGAGATTACTGGCACACTCGAATCAACTCAGCCTATAAAAATCTACACTGTAAAACTCAGTCGTAGTTGGTCATCGGTAGTTATTTAGCGGAATTCAATTCGTCCGCAGAAGAAATATTTTTTAACATCGCAAAAAAATCAAGCATCGCGTGCAATACTTCGGCGGGCGCCTCTTCGACCACAAAGTGACCTGCGTCAAGTGCATGCCCACGAACATCTGAGGCATATTCCCTCCATGTTTTCAGCACATCATAACTTCGACCAACAAAGCCAGCATCACCCCAGAGTAGCAATAAAGGGCATTGGATTCGTTTTCTACGATCTGCCTTATCATGCACGAGATCAACATGAACCGCGGCTCGATAGTCCTCACAGCTAGCATGCACTGTCGCTGAATCTGCAAAACAACGCTTATATTGAGCGAGCGCCTTCGAATCAAATTTCGCACCGGACTTGCTCCAGCGCCGCAGGCACTCACTCAGGTAATAGTCTGTATCAGCACCAATCATTTTTTCGGGTAAGCCATCTGGCTGCAATAAGAAAAACCAATGATAATATGCGCTTGCAAATTCCAAGTTAGTTGTTTCCAACATATGATGCGTCGGAGTAATGTCCATAATACAAGCACCATCGATGCGCTCTGGATAGTCCAGTAACATTCTATGTGCGACACGTGCTCCACGGTCGTGTGCGGCAATGACGAAGCTCTCGTGCCCTAAGTTGTGCATAAGAGCTGCAATGTCTGCGGCCATCACCCGTTTGCTGTAGTTGCTATGATCAGCATTTCCCCGCGGTTTATCGCTGTCTCCATACCCACGCAGATCTGGACAGATAACGGTGAATTGCTCGGCTAACGCAGGTGCAACCGTGTGCCACATACTATGGTTTTGAGGGTAGCCATGCAGCAGCAATAAAGGCTGCCCTTTGCCACCGTGTTGAACGTTAATACTTAACTCGCCACAGCCTATCTTTTCTATTTTAAAGTTCTCACCAAATAACATTTCAATGTCCAAAAAAATCTCGAAGTAAGCTTGTAATAACTGTTCAAGTCAAAAATTTAACCCTCGGCTTCACTCGGGAACTTCGAATCATTGCCGAGCTTTTTCCGCCACCATGTCCATCGCTTCTGTCCATGCTACAAAAGCATTTTGACTCTGCATTTGCTGCAAGCCAGCTAAAGTGTAAGTTCCCTCGTCAGCTATCCCATCGCCAATTCCAGCCATGCTACTCGGTCCTTGTGCCTGACTGTAGGCAACAGCACCAGCAACCGCAGCAAGCGTTAGCTCTCCTGCAGCTTCGCTCTCCATTCCCTGCTCTTGGGCCCAGCGACTCATCGCTGCCAACCATGGATACACCCACCCGTGCATGCAACCAATACTGGAAGCCGTTTCGAACTGATGTTCACTGCCCAACACAACGACTGACCCCAAAGCTGCAAGCATCTGCTGGGCTTCCTCGTTGGCCGGGAAAAGAGGAACTGGACCTACACCGACAGCCGAGCATTGGATGGGCAGTGAACGAACCAATGTCACGTCCGAAAGATTTGAAAACTGCAATAATTCTTCAACACTAACACCTGCCATCACTGAAATAACCAGTTGATTTGACTTAAACTGCAAGCCTGTTAATAGCGATTTGCGATTACCAGGTCGCACCGAAAGCAAAACCACCTCGCTGTTATCAATAACGTCCTGATTACTAGACGCTACCTCGCAACCGTGCTCTTCAGCTAACTGAGCAGCAGTGCTCGCATTTCGTGGCGACAGTATGATGCGGCGACGATCTCCAGCATGGCGTAGACCCGCGACTGTATAACTCGCCAAATGTCCTGTTCCCAGAATTCCAAGTACCACAAGCAAATCCTCATTTAAATCAGTAATACAGCACGACATACTTGCAGTGCGCGCCCCATAAATAGCCGAAGCACCACAATATCGCACATTTGCAAAGCTTAAATATGAATGCTCTGATCAATAACAGCGCGCTCGTGTTGCGTGGCTGAGCCGATGAATCGAAAGAATGATTGAATTAAACCTTGCTGACTTAACCACTGGCGTAGACCCATTCACCTTTAACAGCCAAGTCAATTTTATATGAAGGCCATACCTCGGAGGTGGACAAGGCATCAATCGCACTACCTGATTTAGATCGCGTCCTAAAAATGTGCTCGCTTCACCCAAGCATATGCCGTTGATCCTGGGTGCCAAGCTCTAATGCTTGATGATTAAAGACCAAAGTGCTCCTCCAGCGCTAAAAATAGCAAGTCAATTCATAGTGGGTACGCAACAAGCACTAAATGTTACCTATCAACCCGTTTTACTGTGTTGATAGGTAACAAACTTTGACGATATCTAATATTTTTGGAGCTATACTATTGATTTATAAGAACTTACAAAATATTGTCAGATAGCTGCACAATAACGCCTGTCGCGGATGAACGCAGCACAGAACTGTGAGTACTCGCGCAGTGCGAATTCGACAATGTCTGTCGAAAGCAGGAACGAGCGGTGAAACCGCAAACCACTACGGGCAATGCCCAAAGGGAGTTCATAAATGACCAAAAAAACGCCGGAGTTAAATCGTCGCGGATTTATCAAGGCTACTGCCGCGGGAGCACTCGTCACTGGGGCCCCTACTATCTTCACCAGCAAAGCTTATGGCTATGCAAACGATCCTGGCAGTGCCAGCAGCGTTACTCTAGGGTTTAACGTTCCTCAGTCTGGACCGTATGCCGATGAGGGTGCCGACGAACTGCGAGCTTACGAACTAGCTGTAGAACACCTCAACGGTGGCGGTGACGGCGGAATGCTCAACACCTTTTCATCAAAGGCACTAAGTGGTGCTGGTATTCTTGGCAAAGAAGTCAAGTATGTGACAGGTGACACGCAGACCAAATCTGACGCCGCACGCGCATCAGCTCGATCCATGATCGAGAAAGACGGCGCTGTTATGATCACTGGTGGCTCTTCTTCTGGAGTTGCTGTTGCTGTTCAGGCACTTTGTCAGGAAGTTGGTATCATCTTCATGGCTGGCTTGACGCACTCAAACGACACAACGGGTAAAGACCGCAAGGCAAATGGTTTCCGCCATTTCTTTAACTCGTACATGTCAGGTGCTGCTCTTGCTCCAGTACTGGGCAATGCTTACGGTAAAGACCGTAAAGCTTATCACCTAACTGCAGATTACAACTGGGGCTACACCACTGAAGAAGCCGTAACCCAGGCAACTGAAGCGATGGGTTGGGAAACTGTCAATACAGTCAAAACCCCTCTGAAAGAGACTGACTTCTCTTCTTACATTGCTCCAGTGTTGCAATCTGATGCTGACGTTCTGGTTCTGAACCACTACGGCGGCAACATGGTTAACTCTTTGACCAACGCTGTACAGTTCGGTCTTCGAGACAAGATGGTTAACGGTAAGCAGTTTGAAATCGTTGTACCACTCTACTCTCGCCTAATGGCGAAGGGTGCTGGTGCAAACGTTAAAGGTATTTACGGTTCCACAAACTGGCATTGGTCTTTGACTGATGAAGGTTCTAAAGCATTCGTTAAGTCCTTCGGTGAGAAATACGGTTTCCCACCTTCACAGGCTGCTCATACTTGCTACGTGCAGACTCTGCTCTATGCTGATGCGTGCGAACGCGCTGGCAGCTTCGATCCTTGTGCTGTAGTTGAAGCACTGGAAGGGTTTGAGTTCGACGGCATGGGTAACGGTAAAACTCTCTACCGCGCAGAAGATCATCAGTGCTTTAAAGATGTCTTGGTCGTGAAGGGTAAAGAGAATCCGGACAATGAGTTTGACCTTCTGGAAGTTGTTGAAGTGACACCAGTTGATCAAGTCATGTACGAGCCAAACCACCCGCAGATGGGTGGTGCAGAAGCCACTCTTGGTAGCTGCAACGCAGGCTAATTCAAGCCTGGTCAGGTGCCCACACGGGGCACCTGCTCTTCTCCGCCCTCTGTTTCCATTGGGTTTTACACAACAATTTTTAAGACAGGACGCGGTCGATGGAAGCCATCATTCTGCAAATCCTAGACGGCCTCAATAAGGGATCTGCATACGCCCTTATAGCTCTGGGTTTAACGCTAATTTTCGGCACACTTGGCGTGGTCAATTTCGCCCACGGTGCTTTGTTCATGATCGGTGCTTTTTGTGCGGTAACCATCTCTAGAGTATTGAGCATCTCGCAAATTGTTCTAGATGAAACTCGCACAGACTTTCTCGGCAAACCGCTGCAAGTCAAAGTGCCTTACGTCGATCAATGGTTTGGGCCAGAGATGGGGCAGCTCATCGTCGACTGGTCAGTACCCATATCGCTACTTGTGACTATTCCCATCATGATTATCATCGGTATTACGATGGAGCGTGGTCTGATAAAACACTTCTACAAACGCCCGCACGCAGATCAAATCTTGGTTACCTTCGGTCTCGCTATCGTGCTGGGTGAGGTTATAAAATACTTTTATGGCGCCAACCCTGTTCCCACCCCTGCCCCTTCGGCTTTTGTGGGTTCTCTAGATGTTGGTGTCTTAATCGGGTTAGACCCCTTCACCGTTGTCTACCCGTACTGGCGACTCATCTACTTCGGCTTCGCCGCCATCATCATCACCGCAGTGTTTGCATTTTTGCAATTTACAACTTTTGGTATGGTGGTTCGAGCGGGAATGCAAGACAGAGAAACCGTCGGGTTACTAGGCATTAATATCGATCGCAAATTTACCATCATGTTCGCGATAGCCGCCTGCGTCGCAGGTGTGGCTGGTGCTATGTACGCTCCTATAAACGCACCCAACTACAACATGGGAATGGACTTTTTAGTCTTGTCTTTTGTTGTGGTGGTCGTCGGCGGGATGGGCAGCTTGGGCGGAGCGGTACTCTCTGGGTTTCTGTTGGGGATTCTACAAAGTCTTGCTTCAATGACCGAAGTCATCGACATTGCCCCTGGTATAAATCAAGTTATCATTTACCTTGTAGCCATTATTGTCCTGCTAACCCGTCCGCGAGGACTGATGGGTCGGCGCGGCGTGATGGAGGATTGAACCCATGCTTGGATTAAAATTTTCAGACTTCGCCCTGTTCATGCTGGTTGTGCTTTGTGTTGCTCTTGCACCCATATTGCTCAACCCTTTTCCAGCTTCTTCAGAGCTAGCGCAATTCAACGCAGGATACCCTGACTTATTGCAGCGATTTGTTATATTTGGTGTATTCGCTGTCGGTTTTAATATTCTGTTTGGCCTAACGGGTTATCTATCCTTTGGGCATGCCGCCTTCTTAGGGATAGGCTCTTACGCTGCGATCTGGATGATGAAACTACTGACGATGAACGTCATTCCAGCGATCATCTTGTCAGTAATCGTAGCGGGTGTATTTAGCCTGTTGGTCGGTTACATCTCACTGCGTCGGTCTGGTATCTACTTTTCGATATTGACATTGGCTTTTGCGGAGATGTCTTACGCGCTCGCCTATTCCGTACTCACCCCTATTACGGGCGGAGAAACGGGACTGCAACCAAAACTCTCTGATCCCCGGATACTCGATGCAGAGTTATCAGCAGGAGAATCCCCAGCCGCAAACCTTTTTGGCATAGGCATGCGTGATTCCTACATTGTCAATTTTGGGGACTGGGTCTTCACCTTCAATGCGGGCTACTATATCGCTGGTTTGTTTTTGCTTGTCGCCTTTTACTTGTCGATTCGCATTTTTCGTTCGCCCTTTGGCACCATGTTGCGTGCTGTAAAGTCTAATCAAAACCGCATGAGCTATACCGGTTTAAATACTAAACCTTACACACTGGCGGCCTTCGTTATCTCTGGCATGTACGCTGGATTAGCTGGCGGACTATTGGTCGCCATGGATTCTCAAGTAGGACCAGAACGCATGTTTTGGACGGCATCAGGCGAGGTGGTTTTGATGACCATTCTGGGCGGTGCTGGCACTTTGATCGGTCCCGTACTCGGAGCCGGTGCTATCAAGTACATGGAAAATATTCTATCTAAGATCAACGAGACGGTCCTTAAAGGTTGGTTTGAGTTCCTGCCTGATGCAGCCTCAGAATGGGTGGTCTTGTTCCTAAACATGTTCACAGGTAAAAGTTGGCATTTGACACTTGGCCTTATCTTCATGTTAGTGGTCATTTTCCTCCCCGGTGGATTGGTTGAAGGTGGTCAGCGGATCGCCAGACTCTTCGGCATCGGTAAAAAACGCAACCAAACAGTGGAATCTGATTCTGCTGCGTCTAAGTGAGGACGGAAAATATGTCGACTATATTATCAGTCACTGACGTCTCCAAACGCTTCGGCGGGCTACAAGCACTGGACGTCAAAAAATTTGATGTAACCGAAGGAACGGTTCACGGCATTATCGGGCCCAACGGTGCGGGGAAATCTACTTTCCTCAACTGTCTGATTGGAAAGCTGATACCTGATACGGGCACCGTTAATTTTAACGGCAAGTCGGTTCTTGGATTAAAACCCCATGAGATAAACCAAGCGGGTGTCAGCCGTGTTTTTCAAACGCCGGAGATTTTCTCGGATTTAACTATCCTTGAAAACGTAATGATCCCTAGCCTTGCTCATCGGGATGGTGCATTCAAAGTCAATTGGTGGCCACGTTTGGATACCGATTCCGAGATTCGAAATCATGCGATTTCTACACTTGAAGATATCGGTCTCGCTGACAAAATGCATAACCACGCAGGCGCTATGTCCCGCGGTGACAAACGCCGCTTGGAAATGGCGATGTGTCTCAGTCAGTCACCCAAACTATTGTTGCTCGACGAACCGACGGCTGGCATGTCTCGCGCAGACACCAATGCGACTATCGATCTACTCAAAGGGCTGTCGAAGTCACACGGCCTGACAAAAGTCATCATCGAGCATGACATGCATGTGGTATTCAGCCTTTGTGATCGCATCAGTGTCCTCGCCCAAGGCCAGATAATCGCCGAAGGTACTCCAGATGAAATCCGCGGCAACCCTAAAGTGCAGGAAGCCTATCTCGGAGGCGTAGAAGTATGACCAGTGAAACAACAAACAACCCGTCAGCCGATGATAGTTTTTTTAGTGTGCGTGATGTACACGCCTACTATGGCGAAAGCTACATCGTCCAAGGCATAAGCTTCAGCATCAAAGAAGGCGAAGTACTCGCCCTCCTCGGTCGAAACGGCGCAGGTAAAACATCATCATTGCGCACCATTGCGCGGGTGGATGATCCTGCAGTACACCAAGGCGAAATTTGGCTAGGTGGTAAACCACTGCACGAAATGAAGGCACACGAGGCCGCACAAGAAGGCGTTGCCCTCGTCCCAGAAGATCGACGCATCATCCCCGGCTTGACGGTGGAAGAGAACTTAAAATTAGCTCAAATTGCTCCGCCGATTGGTTGGTCACTTGAGCGAATTTACGAGAGCTTCCCTCGCCTTGCAGAACGTCGTACCCAGGAAGGAACGACATTGTCTGGTGGAGAGCAACAAATGCTTGCTGTCGCCAGAGCCATGGCAAGGGACGTAAAAATTCTACTGCTTGACGAACCCTATGAAGGTCTTGCACCAGTTATCGTGCAAGAGATAGAACGCATCGTAAGCTCAATCCGCGAACTCGGAATCACCACCATTATCGTTGAGCAAAATGCAGTGGCGGCGTTGCGTCTAGCAGACCGCGCAGTGATTTTAGATACGGGACAAGTCGTGTTCGATGGCTCAGCTGAAGAAGTCCTCAACAACGAAAAGCTTCGTAACGAATATCTAGCCATCTAGTACTTAGATACTCAAACAGCCACTGCGCTCAAGCAGAGGCTGTTTTATGCCGTACACAACACATCAATCTATTTCGTTTTTAACGCCAGCCGGCTCTCAACCAACTGCACCCACAGCGAAGCCCCAAAACGCAACCCCTCATCGTTGAAGTCATAGTCTGCCGAGTGCAGTGGACGCGCGTGTGAGCCCTGCAATCCGTTACCCATCAAAACAAAGCAGCCTGAACGTGCTTTAGCAAAGTGGGCAAAATCTTCTGAGAACAGCTTAGGCACACAGTCCCCATCAACCACGCTCGAATCCACAATCGCAGATGCCGCTGCTACAGCGGCTTTACTCGCCTCTGGATCGTTGATGACCGCGGGGAAAATAGTGTCATAACTGACCTCTGCATTGACACCGTGTGCCATGCAAATGCCATCGACGATTTGCCGCATCATGGCTTCAATCTGTTGGTTTATCTCCGGTGTTAGTGCTCTGGCATCGCCCGACAAAACAGCACGACCCGGTAACACATTGCGCTTACCGTCAGTGCTGAATTCAGTGACTGACACAACCCCGTTGAGGCTAGGGTCCAATTTGCGCGAGACAATAGTCTGGAGGGAACTGATTATTTCTGCACCGACTGTAATTGCATCAACACCCATGTGAGGCAAAGCCGCATGACCACCCTTTGCATTGATAACAATTTCAAACAGACTTTCGCTGGCAGTTATTGGCCCAGCACGGGTAGCAAATGACCCCACTGGCATGCCAGGAATATTGTGCATGCCAAATACTTCATTGGCGTCAAAACGATCAAATAGCCCGTCTCTAAGCATTGCTGGGGCTCCCAATCCATTCTCCTCGTTGGGCTGAAAAATAAAGACGGCAGTGCCGTCAAATTCTCCCTGTTCGGCAAGCACTTTGGCGGCACCGAGTAACATACTGGTGTGGCCATCATGGCCACAGGCATGCATGGTACTGGCAACTTTTGAAGCGTAACTAAAGGTATTGGTCTCTTGAATAGGTAAAGCATCCATATCGGCCCTAATACCAATGCTGCGGTTTGAACTGCCGCGCTTCAAAATTCCAACGACCCCCGTACCACCCAAACCGGAATGCACTTCCACCCCAAAACTCTGCAACAACTCTGACACTTTATTGGCCGTGAGCTTTTCTTCAAATCCCAACTCTGGGTGTTGATGAAAAGCATGACGCCAAGCGGTCATCTCCGACTGCAAATAATCTGCTTTAAGCGTATGAACCATATTTTGTCCGAGATAAATTAAGTGAAAGTAACTATCAGACTATGCGCCGTCAACAATTACCAACGTGCAGTCGGCATTTTCATGGCGAATTTTTTGCACAGGCGCGTATTCGTCAGAGTTCGCAAAAGCCTCTGCACTGGCCATGTCGGGAAACTCAACAACGACAATTCGCGTTGGAGACCATAGGTCACTCTCCAATACCTTCATGTCACCACCGCGCACACGATAGACACCGCCAAATTTTTCGGCTATGGGTTTAGCGAGTTTTTTATACTCTTCATAGGCTTCAAGATTTTTGATATTGGTATCGACAATCACAAAAGCGCTCATACATTTCTCCGTGGTGAGTGTGATTTTAAACTAGCATAGCTCAGCTCAGGTTGACTAACTAAAAACCGACATTGGCGACTATATCTATAGCGCTTCGTTTTGCGGAGAAACCTGATGCGCCAGAGGTAGAACCAGCTCTACTGTCGCACCTTGCATCTTACCGGCCGAATAGATATCTAGCGAACCACCCAAAGAGCGAATCAAGTATCTAGAGAGAGATAAGCCCATCCCAAACCCATATTGTTTAGTGGTAAAAAGAGGGTTAAATGCACTGCCGAGCACTTCAGCGCTCAAACCAACACCTGTATCAGTGATTGTCAGTGTTGCATCTTTGTCGCCTTTTGACAGTTTGACCGAAATGCGTTTTTGCGCCGCTTCAGGCAGTTCTTTTAAGGCTTGTTGGGCATTTTCGAAAAGATTTCTCACCACCAGGTCAAGTTGAAATTGGTCGACGAAAATGTCAATCCCGGATGGCAAATCATCCTCGAGTATCGTTGACGGCTCAAGTTCTAATTGCGTTTCCACGTAGCATTCAACCCATGCGCCGAAATCCAAATGCAACCAGTGATGCGTTGATCTGCTACCGGCGCGCCGCAGCTGCTCAACGGTGCTGTCGCAGCGCTCCACATTTCGATCGATGCGTTTCAGTGCATTGCGTTCAAATTCTTTGTCACTATGAGCATGTAATAATGCTGCCGTCGCTTTTATTGTGCCGAGCGGGTTTCGTAACTCATGCGCGACCATAGCGACCAATGAGCCAATAGTCGCCAGCTGGCTTTCGTCTAGTAACTTTTGATTGGCCAACGCCAAATGTTCAGTGCGCTCGTCGACCAGTTTTTCCAGCGCTTTGTTTTGCTGTTCGGAGGACAATAGCGCAACTTGCTGACGCTCCCCCATCGTATTAATGGCACTGATGAGCAGAGACAATTCGTCATCTAGTACCGGCGACTTGCGATTTAAAGCAAGCGGCTTGTATTCCTTATCTGGCTGAATGGACTGTGCATGACGGGCAATACGTAGAAGGTGAGCGGTTGCCATCTTATGGACCAAATAAAGAGCAACACCGGCCACAATAAATGTTTTTATAAAGTTTAGTAAAAGCTTATAGAGTAGTTGTGGAACAAAGTACTGACGAAGGCTGTCCAGAGCTGTATATAATTTTAGCTCGCCCAACACACGGTCATTTCCATCTTCACTGCTTATCAGGGGGATCGATCGCGTCTAGCTTGACGAGACCTCTTAGAGATGCAGCAGTACCATCGTCGTTAGATGTGCGAATTTGCTCCACCAATACATCACTATGAAAAAGTGCCAGCTGGCGATGAATGTGCTGCACACGACTGATGCCATCACGGTAGGACATGAACACGTCAACCAACGTGATCAGCAGTGCTAATGCTGAGCTACAAATGATCATGACTACCACCAACCGGCTACCTAACCGAGAAGGCTTCATACGCCCTACTTGCAAATCAGCGATGACTACAATCCTTTATAAAAGTCAAAGTGTTAGCTTGAATAAAAACAGGCGTGCACAGTCAATATCGATTTGCACACCAGAGCTGAAGTGTCAGTCCCTTTCAGAGTCCGTCTTCGCCATTACTCCGTCAGAGTAACGATTTCCAGAAACCGTTGTTTCGTTGATCAAAAGATCTAATTCAGCCACCACCTCATCAGCCAGTACCAATTCACTTGCACCGCTGTTGTCTTGCATCCACTCGATATGTTTTGTGCCGGGAATGGGTACCAGCGTTTTATTCCCCTGGCTGTCCTTCTGTGCCAACAACCACGCTAATGACAACTGAGCAGGCGTGCAGCCTTCGCGTTCGGCGATGGCATTAAAAGGCGTGAGCAACTGCGCGTTCTTTTGAAAATTTTCAGGCTCAAACCTTGGACGCGCGATAGTGGCGCGTATGTCTTCTTCTCCGAGTTGAGTCACGTCTTGTGCAGAGCCGGGTAAAAAACCTCGTGCCAAAGGCGAAAACGGCACAAAGGTCACACCCAGTTCTTCACAGGTGGCCAACATCCCCCGCTCGGGTGTGCGAGACCACAATGAGTACTCAGATTGCATCGCTGCGATTGGATGCTCCGCATGAGCTCGCCGCAAGGTATCACTGGCGACTTCTGACAGACCTATTGCCCTCACTTTCCCGGCCTTAACCATCTCGCCCAGCGCACCAACACTCTCTTCGATGGGCACATTGGGGTCTAAACGATGCAAATAATAAAGGTCGATGACATCGGTTTGCAGACGTTGAAGGCTTTCTTCACATTGGCGTAACAGTGTTTCCGGGCGCCCGTCTATCGTCGGTTTACCGTCTGCGTCTTTGCCCAAGCAACATTTGCTGGCCAAAACATATTCGCTGCGGCGGTCTTTCAGCGTACTGCCAATCAAGGATTCATTGTGACCACCGCCGTACATGGTCGCGGTGTCTAAAAAACGGTATCCAATGTCGAGGGATTCAAGCAGCAGGCGCCTGGACGTTTTTTCAACGGCAGGTCCGTATCCCATCGACATATTCATGCAGCCCAGGCCGATGGCTGAGACAGTTAAGGGCCCTATCTGACGATTGTGCATAATGAAAACGATCCCGCGATAAGCGTGTGAATTTCTTACACAATACCACGGCTACTTCGTTGGGTTAATCCCAACGTATTACACGATGCCGGTGTCATTCCTCAAGTAAACGTGACGCAAACCAGCGCTTAGCACCGATAACTAACCATCAGTGGGCGTACTCTGCTGATCGACTTGATGCAGTGGCAGCCGCAATGTGGCGATGGTACCTTGAATACCTTCACGCGATGACAACGTAATATCACCACCTAGAAACTCGATCAAGTTTCGGGAAAGTGTTAGCCCCATACCAAAGCCGTATTGCTTGGTCGAGAACAGCGGATCAAAGGCCTTTTCAAGCACTGCGCTACTTAGGCCTACGCCATTATCGGTCACTTTCAGTACGGCTAGGCCTTGTTCGCTGTACAAGTGCAGCGATATAAGACCTTTGGGCCCTTCTGCCCGGCCTACTATCGCGTGTTTTGCATTTTCTAGAAGGTTACGCACAATCATGTCTAGCTGAAACTCATCAACAAACACCAGTAAACCGGCTGTGAAGTCACAGTGCAAATCAAAACCCTCACGACACCGCAGTTTGCTTTCTACGTAGTTCGTCAACCATGCCTGGAGATCAACGACTTCCCAGTATTGAACGCTCTTATTGCTCATGCGCCGCAACTGCTCAACCGTTGAGTCACAGCGATCAATATTTCGGTCGATACGGTAAATGACCGAGCGTTCGACTTCATCAGAGCAGCGAGCAGACAATAAACTCACTGACGCTTTGATGGTCCCCAACGGATTGCGCAGTTCGTGTGCCACCATCGCAACCAGGGAGCCGATCGTTGCCAGTCGGCTTTTCTCGACCAATCTTTGGTTGGCGTTTTCCAGGTGTCGAGTTCGTTCACTCACCAAGCGTTCAAGGTCACTTTGATTATCTTCACTGCGCAGATATTCTTGCTGCAATCGGCAACCCATGCCATTGATCGCGTCAACTAAAGTTTGGAGCTCATCATGAGAGGTTTTTTCACTGCGGTTCAAAGCGAGTGGCTTATAACTAGCTCCTAAGGCAAGTGAATCGGCATGGGTGGATATTTTGTGCAGATGGACCGTGGCTATACGATGAAAAAAATACAAAACGACCGCGCAAACCACCAACGTTTTGAGAAAATTAAAAAAAAGTCTAGCGCCAAGCAAAGACATGATTTCAAATCGAAGCTGATCCAGATTAGAAAATAAATGTAGCTCGCCCAATGAATAGTTCTCGCCATCGTGCAGTTTGTACAACGGCAATACAGTTTTGATATCAGCATCTTCGATCGCTAAACCCGCAGACAGTTGCTGATGGCCTTCCCAATTTAATTCGACTCGATCTACAACCCTGAGTCTCACTAAACCATCAATAGAGGCACGAGCAGAGCGTTCATCCAACGCCCAAATCTGATGCACCAACAAATCGCCATGTACTAGCGTTATCTCTTCATGCATGGCCTCGATATGAGAGACGCCTTGGCGATAAGAAGAGCTCAACTCAAAGCCTGTCACAATCAGCGCTAGCAATGAACTGCAACTAACCATAACCACCACAAGTCGGCGACCTAAGGTAGACTTTAGAAACTCAATGGAGGGGTTATATTTAATAAAAAAAACCGCCTTTTTATACCGTCAAGAGCAAAAGCCACAAGATTCGCTAGAAGTTCAATTCTGAATTAGCACAAAGCCAAAAGCAGTATTGATTACTGCTAAAACAATAAACAGCAATTGAGGTAAAATTCCGTAGTTGCAATAAAAACACAGACTGCCGTAGTCTAATACACCGGCAGAAAAACAACTAGAGCTCTAACTGAAAAACTGTGCAACTTTCCAAAAATATGCCAGCAGTTATTCTCAGCTGGCGCCATTCAAAAAACACCATTGTGTACCAAAAGTGAACAATCGAATTTTTAAAGGCACTAATTTATTGTATTTCGACTTGCAATGATCATGATATGTTGCGGTTTCTTAGTGGCTTTAGGCATACTATTCTGCACTAAATAAATCACTACTATTCGGAAGAACAGTACTTTGCTCAAATCAATGAAAACAATACTGCTCTGTCTTGCATGTTTGGTTATTAGCAATGAACTTTCTGCTTCCCCCACAAACAAGGCGAATAAAGTAGTTTTTATCGCCCCATCAAGCCAAGACAGTCCATTCTTTTCAAAAACAGCTGCCATCATGAAGGCAGCGGCTGTCGACTTAGACTTAGATCTAGAGGTGGTCTACGGAAATGATTTAGTGATTATTTCTAACCAAGCAAGTGCGGTGCTGGATCGAAAAGAACTCCCAGACTATTTGGTTTTGACACACCTGAGGGGGGTCACAGAAGAATTAATGCGCAAAGCGGACAATCTTGGCATCCATACCCTGTTGTTCAACACAGGCCTTTCTCATCGCTCTATCAGCAACTTCCGTTACGGTTTTCAACCACTCAATAACTGGATTGGTCAAGTATTGTCCGATGATGTACAAGCAGGACGACTGACCGCACAAAAATTGGTTGAAGCCGCTCGTGCCTCAGGTACATTCGATGAGCAAAACAAAATTCAGTTGATTGGTGTAAACGGTTCCCTGCGGTCTCCGGCCAGCACACAACGCGAGAAAGGTCTGCGTCAATACGTTTCAGAACAATCTGATGTACTGCTGCATCAGGTCGTATACACCGAATGGTCGTCAAAAGACGCCCTCAACAAAACAGGTTTATTGCTCAATCGTTTTAAAGACATATCAGTTATTTGGACAGCGGCGGACCTACTGTCTTTAGGCGCAGTTCAGGCAGCAAGGCTAAACAATATGGTTCCCGGTGAGGATGTTTACATCGCAGGTGTCGATTGGTTACCAGAGATTTATTCGAATATCGCTGACAACAGTATTGCCGGTTCAGCGGGTGGTCACAGTTTTGATGGCGCTTGGGCGCTGGTTGTCATTTACGACCATATTAACGGTATCTCCAATAAATTTGTGAATGAACACACTTACTTCAACTGGATAGATAAGAATTCACTGGGTACCGCTCAAAAATTAATGGACCCTCAGTTGTGGAAGGATTTAAATTTCTGTCAGTATTCTAAAACTCATAGCCAAGAGAGAGGTTATAGGTTTAGCGTTGACCGCTTGCTAGAAAGTCCATTGTTTTCGAACCAACTAGCCAAGCCAGATGGAATATGTAAATAGCGCGAATTACCGTCAGACCTCAGCAACGGCACTCTGCCAGAATGCGTTCATCAACGGGTCTTGCAGCAATTCCCGTTTACTGCAAAGTCCAATCACAAAGTCGTCAAGGTCTGACAACCAAGGCAACACCTTGATGGACTTTTTTTGCGGACTTGCACTAATGACAATCTCCGGCACCACCGCGACACCAAACCCCAAACTCACCATACTGACCACAGCCTCGTGGCCACCCACTTCGGCATAAACATGGGGGCTGATCAGCCGGTGCGTAAAATGCGCCAGTAACCGTTCACGGGCCAACCCGCGCTCTGCAAGTACCAGAGGTGTCGCAGACCAATCCGGTTCAACGCCTAGCTTTTGCTGCCGACGCACTTCTCTATCTAACTGCCCGTTGTCTGCAGGACCAATCAAAACCAGAGGTGAACGTCGGAGTGGCGCAAATTTTAAAGTGGGGTGCAGCTTGTCTGGCTCGGCAACAACGGCACAATCTTCCTGACCAGCCAGAACGCGCTCCACCCCATCAGCCTGATCTCCCGTGTGTAGCAACAACTCGATGCCGGGATAGTGCTTACGCAGTGGTGGCAGCACCTTTGCTAGAACCGTGTAGCTTGCTGTCACAGAGGCATAGACACGCAACTGACCGCGTAAGTCACCTTTGCCACTGGCCAGTTCGGTGCTCAACTGCGTCCATTCAGCCAACCAACGCCTTGCGAGTTGCAATACTTCGCGTCCCGCAGGTGTTATTGCCACATGGCGTTTATCGCGCACCATTAGCGGAGCACCCAGCTCTTCTTCTAGTCGCACAAGTTGACGGCTGACTGCGGAAGAGCTGAGATTACATCGCGTCGCCGCCTGACCAAAATGCAGTGTCTCAGCCAGCGCAACAAATACTTCTGCACTGCGTAAATCCATCGTCTTTCCCCTTAAGCAGGCACCCATTTCGCTGTTGCGCTCAACGCAACACAATATCCACTATATCTCATTTTACGCAACACCATTTATACGATAACCTTGCGGCGTCAATTCCCTTATATGGTGTCTCTCTCATGGGCCAGAACTACTTCAACACCCTCCCACTGCGCGTGCAGCTGGAAGAACTCTCAAAATGCCGCTTTATGGAGCCGGAAGAATTCGCCGAAGGCGTCGACTACATACGCGGTAAGAAAATCGTCATCATTGGTTGTGGCGCACAGGGCCTCAATCAAGGTTTAAACCTGCGTGATTCAGGTTTGGACGTCAGCTACGCGCTGCGCCAAGCCGCCATTGACGAAAAGCGTCAAAGCTGGAAGAGCGCAACCGAAAATGGTTTCACCGTTGGTACTTACGAAACACTCGTGCCCACGGCCGATATCGTCATGAACCTCACGCCAGACAAGCAGCACACCGCTGTTGTCAACGCGGTACAGCCCCTGATGAAAGACGGTGCAACGCTGGACTACGCACACGGCTTCAACTTAGTTGAAGAAGGCATGCAGATTCGCCCTCAGCTTACAGTTGTGATGATGTGCCCCAAATGTCCCGGCTCAGAAGTCCGTAACGAGTACGTTCGTGGCTTTGGTGTCCCGACTCTAATTGCGGTTCACCGCGAGAACGACCCGAACGGCGACGGCATGAAAATCGCCAAAGCACTCGCTTGCGGGACCGGCGGACACCGTGCTGGTGTTCTCGAGTCATCGCCAATTGCCGAAGTAAAATCAGACCTGATGGGCGAGCAGACCATTCTCTGCGGCATGCTACAGACTGGCGCGATCTTGTGCTTTGATAAAATGGTTGAAGAAGGCATCGACCCAGCATGGGCTGCCAAGTTCATGCAGTACGGTTGGGAAACTGTCACCGAAGCGCTGAAGTACGGCGGCATCACCCACATGATGGATCGCCTCAGCAATCCGGCCAAAATCAAAGCCTTTGAACTCTCTGAAGAGCTGAAAGGCCTGATGCGCCCGTTGTTCCAAAAGCATCAGGACGACATCATGTCAGGGCACTTCTCCAACACCATGATGGCGGACTGGAACAACGACGACGTCAACCTGCTGAAATGGCGCGCTGCAACCGGCGAAACCAACTTCGAAAAGCAAGAGATCTCCTCTGTCGAAATCAGTGAACAAGAGTACTTCGATAAAGGCACTCTGCTGGTCGCGATGATTCGTGCCGGTGTTGAGCTAGCGTACGAGACTATGGTCGAAGCAGGCATTGTTGAAGAATCCGCCTACTACGAGTCACTGCACGAAACGCCCTTAATCGCCAACACCATCGCACGCAAGAAATTGTATGAGATGAACGTGGTTATCTCCGACACGGCTGAGTACGGCTGCTACCTCTTCGACCAAGCGGCTCGCCCGTTACTGGCCGAGAAGTTCATGCCTAAAATCAAGAAAGATGTGATCGGTGGCGGCTTAGACTTACCCGATAACGGCGTAGACAATGCACAGCTAATTGCCGTCAATGGCTCGCTGCGCAATCACAGCGTTGAGATCATCGGTGAAGAACTTCGCGGTTATATGGGTGAGATGAAAGCAATCGTCTGATCTGTAAAATTGCGCGAAAAAATCCCGCCGTGTTTTAGAACACGGCGGGATTTTTTTTGACCCGTGACAACCTACCGATCGGAGACCTGTTTGGGGCCTCTCTCAAAGGCGTTGACTGCCTGCCCCATCACCATGAGTTGGCAGCGCAGAGCTCCAAGTGCCGCAGCGGCCCCGGAGAAACCCAGGCACCTTTCTTTAACGAATTTTGTGTATTGCCAACCATAGGGCTCGCAAAAAATCTTGCGCCCACCTACCACGTTGTAGTCGAACACTCGGCACATTTGGGAGAGCGACATAATAGATACTTCTCGACGTGAGACACGCGTGCCTTTATCCAATGGCCCAAAGTGCACTTCGATAAAATCCCCCTGGGCATCCGGTGCAGTTTTCGAGTAAATCAATGCATCGCGACCGAAAACAGGAGCGAGGCATTTATGCTGATAGACAAACAAGCCCTCTTTAAAGGCTGGTGCAGCCAAAGGATTGTTTTGATCTCGGTATCGAGCAATTGACCCAGTGCTTTGACCTGATCGTGCCGCACATTCGGCCAAAGCGTTTTTCCGCTTGGCGGCGGTGTCATGTTTTTTCTGATCCTTGGCCGTGTACTTTCCGTACTTTGTCGCAAGAGCAACAAGTCCATCACTCATCACTGGGTCAAGACGCAACGTGGCATGGCAGCCTGTACGGATAGACGCCACTATTTTTCTCGACTCCGGGTCAATGCGCGCAGAAATGCCAATCATATGTTTCTGCCGATCATACTCCGGTCTTTTGTAATCGCTGAAGTCAGGGCTAAGGATAAGTGATCCGTATTGATGCCGAGATCCACTGATAGGATATTCACTCAGTACTTTGTCGCCTTTGACCGGATCTAGACGCATCTTACCGGTGAATTTGTCTGGCGCGGTCTCCCAGATGGTGAGCCTGGTGTTGAAGTGATTATAACGGTCACAGCGCAATAAGCCCGACCAGGTACCGGCCTCTTGAGGTACCACGATATCTGCTGAGCGATAGGGTTGGATTGTGCTGCAACTGATTAGCCCAATCACAGCGGTTATCATGAATAATAATTTTATTTTTGACATAAACGATACTCCGTAGCCAGCTGCGTTTAGGAGCAGACTAAGAATCAAAGCAAACTGAAAACAGTAGAGATAAAGTACCATGATTAACACAGAAGTAGGCACATAACACCCCACTCAGCGCGTGCTTATGGTGATGCCAACTTTGTAGAAAGTTATAGGGATAATCCATTTCTTGCAACTAAGCGAGAGTCGCCAACAACACATATGCCAACACGCAATAGCGCGAGAGCTTACCTAAAGTGACTAAAATCAAAAACCACAACAGTGGTACTTTTAAAAACCCAGCAATCACCGTCAGTGGATCACCGATAATGGGCACCCAAGCAAACAGCAGTGACGCCAAGCCAAAGCGTTGAAACCGAGACTCGGCAAGTGCCAAATCATCATCGGACATTTTGAGCCAACGCTTGGCCACAGCCGTCCCGCCCCATACGCCCAGAGCGTAATTGACAAGTGAACCCAAGACATTGCCGACCGTTGCTACCAGGATTAACCACAACGGCGTAACGCCCTGTTGCAGCAGAGTCCCAAAAACCACCTCCGAACCCAAGGGAAGGATTGTCGCGGCCAAAAAGGCTGCGACAAACATCCCAGTCAACCCCCAGTCAAACAGCCCACTCACGGCTTTGTCTCTCCCCCTCGGTTATAACGGCACAAAAAATTGCACGAGATGCCAAGACTCCAACTATTGCATTCCATCTGATGCCCCTTAACAATAGCCTTAAACCAGATAATTGGAGTGCTCTATGCGTGTGCTTATCGCCTCACTAAACCCTGTAAAAATAGGCGCGGTCGAAGACGCCTTTGCGATGTGCCTGCCACAGTTAGAGTGCCATTTTGAAGGATTAAGCGTGGATTCGGGCGTAGCAGATCAACCACTCAGCGACAAGGAGACATGGCACGGGGCGCACAACCGAGTGATGGCCTTGGCCACGAACCACCCAGAGGTCAACTATTGCGTGGGCATAGAGGGAGGCATCGACACCTTGTACGGTCAAATAAGCACTTTCGCCTGGATTGTAGTCAGGCACAAAGATGGCCGCATAAGCCAATCTCGAAGCACAAGCCTGCCACTGCCGCAGGCCATCACAGCATTGATCGAGCAAGGGCTGGAACTAGGCCACGCCTGTGACCGTGTTTTTGGCACCCAAAATGCCAAACAGAAAGGAGGCGCTATTGGCTTGCTTACCCGAGACAACTACAACCGCCGAAGCACCTATACTCAAACCATTTGCTTCGCTTTAGCCAGTTTTTCATCCGCCTAAATGGTAGAAAACACTGGAGTATAAGCAGCCCAGCTCCCCCACTAAAAACAATTATTTCTAACCACCACAATTCCTCCACAATTAGTCTCTAGTATCCCTCGTAAAATAACGGCAGTAATGGCAGAGCGAGTGTGTCAAGAACAGAGGGATATATACGTGTGAAATATTCATGGGTCTTGGGGCTAAGTGTCATAGCACCTGTGATACTTGTTGCTTGCGACAGCAACTCCGACAGCACATCAGGTACTACAGATACAACAACGACGTCTATACCCGTTGACCCATCCCTATTCCTCAATGCTGGCCTTTCCCGAGACATTAGCACCGAGCGCTGCACGCTAAGCTCAGGTGTTGAAACCACCTGCTACAGCATCACCATTGTGGGAAACCCTGTCAACGACGGCGCTGATATTGGTCCTTTCTGCCCAAGCAATACTTCCGACACCGCTGAATCTGTCGGTATTTGGTTTGACGGCACGGGCGCGCTGTACGACCTGACGGGTTCGTTCATCGAAAATTTAGCGACAACCTACAACGACCCAAACTGGGTGCTACACGATCAAGCAACAGGCGACGTTTACGTCACCGACACACAAGCAGCATGCGAAGGTGCCGCCCAACCAAACGTTGAAGAAGCGTACAAATACAAGTGTGTTGTGTGCGATATTGCCTACTACGACGGCGGAATAGAACTGACCTTCCAGATACCCGTCACCCCCGTCCCGCTCGAAGAACCAGCTGCATTAAGTGGCGATACAGGTGTTGCTCTCAATGGTGTTGTCATGGCGCTGTCTGCATCCGTGGATGACATATTGAGCAACTACACAATCGCAGCATTCGACGACTGCGGCGGCCATGTTAACCCTAACGAAGGCTATCACTACCATGCAGCCACCGGCTGCAGCGAAGTCGTGGATCAACCGGACGAACACGCACCGATGATTGGCTATGCACGCGATGGCTATGGTATTTATGCAATGACTAACGCGGCAGGTGAAGAACACACAGACCTAGATCAATGCCGCGGGGCCAACGACGACATTCGTGGCTACCACTATCACGCAGCGAGTGCAGCTGAGAATATGTTTATTGGTTGTTTTCACGGAGACACTGTTGCCGTTGCTACCGGACAAGGTGGCGGACCCGGTGGTGGGCCACCACCCGAATAATCTAAATTAGACTCTGTCAGGCGGCTCCAATCACCGCCTGCACCCTAGGTATTCAGATGAAAAAACCAACTATCGCTGTAACAGTTATTTTTGCAAGTCTGTGCTGCAACAGCCAGGCGCATGAGCTGTCGAATAAACACGTTGCCAGACAAGCCTGCGACGTCAATCAATTAAAAGATCCCTGCAGCTATACATTAAGGCAAGCGCGCTACACCGGCAGTTGCCAATCCTTTAACGGGCAGTTGATGTGCGTCCGGCAAAAGCCCATCGAATTTCTCACGGAGCAAAGTAAAGCTGAACACAATCATTAGGACAGACCGATACCACTACAGTTGTCCGACCATTTATCAACCAACTTATTGTTAAGCGCAGCCATCAGCGCAACAAAGTGAGCTTTTCATGAAAACAAAATCTGTACGGGCCTTAGGGCTTAGCATTGCTTTACCTGCGCTTGTTGTTGCCTGCAATAACAGTAACGAAGTAGTTGAAGCTGTGAGCACACAGAGTGCTGTAGTAGGTGCAATCGACCCTTCACAATTTTTGCACGATGCGCTCGTCGAAGACATCGCCACTGAGAACTGCACACTCAGCAGTGGTCTTGAAACCACTTGCTACCGCATCACCATCGCGGGTGCGCCCGTCAACGCAAACGTTGGACCCTTTTGCCCTCGCAGTATCACGGACGGCGCGGAGGATGCCGGTATCTGGTTCGATGGATCAGGAGAGGTGCACGACGCAGACGGCGAGTTTATCAAAAACCTGCCTGACCTTTATAACGACGAGCACTGGCAACTGTACGACGCAGACACAGGCCTTGTGCATATTACCGACACGGAGGCCGCCTGCAGAGCAGCTGCCAGACCTGACGTGGACGAGCAATACCAAAACCATTGCGTAGAATGCTCCCTTGATTACACCGGTGGGGCCGTGAGCCATACGCTGCTTATTCCGGTAAACCCCGTTAAACTCGATAACCCTGAAGCTATCAGTGGAGACGTCGGTGTATCACTCAACGGTGTGGTACTCGCCGCAGCAGCCCCCGTGCACGCGATTCTCGGTGCCTACACCATTGCGGCCTTTGACGACTGCGGCGGCCACGTCAACCCCAATGACGGATACCACTACCACGCTGCTACTGGTTGCACGGAAACAGCCGCCCCCGACGACGGTCACGCACCATTAATCGCATACGCGAGAGACGGATACGGTATCTATGCAATGACCAACAGCAGCGGAGAAGAACACACCGATCTCGATGAGTGTCGAGGCGCAACCGATGCGGTAAGAGGCTACCACTACCACGCAGCCAGCCCCGCCGAAAACATGTTTATCGGTTGCTTCAGCGGCGACAGTGTAAAAATTGAGCGCGGCCCGGGCGGTCCACCACCGGATGGTGACGCCAATGGCAATCGACCGCCTCCACAAGACTAAAAAAGCCAAAGAAAAAGCACCGTCAAGACGGTGCTTTTTTTTGCGCGGTTACCCGCGGATGATCCGACCACGCACCATCAGATTAACCGCAAGGGTGCAATTAAAATAATGCCAAAATTACAGTCGTTTTAGTCTGATGGTTCGACACAGTTGAAAATCTAACGTTTGGGAAGTAATACAGGCCCAGACCCTGAAAAACTCATGGCCACTTCTTGGTCAACAGCAAAGGGCTGATCAACGTCACCCGACATGGCAAACAGTGCCCCAAATGGCGTATCTAAGGTGTATTCCATGTGTCCGCCCACGTAGGTGGCTTTTGCAATATTGGCGGAGATCATATCGGGAGTACCGCTGGCCAAGATCTGAACACGGCTTGGTCGCACTGCAACTGTCGCTGCACCCGGAGACATGCCACGCGCAGGCAAAGAATATTGGTAGTCACCAATGCTTATATCTGCCATCTCCCCAGTAACCTTTTCGATCTGGCAGGGAATTAAATTGGCCTCGCCGATAAAATCAGCCACAAAGGCATCCACGGGTGCTTCAAACAATTCGCGGGGCGTGCCCTCCTGCGCAATCGCGGCGTTGCGCATCACAATAATGCGATCGGACACCGCCAGTGCTTCTTCTTGGTCGTGCGTGACATAAACTACCGTCAGCCCAAGGTTTTGTTGAATCTCACGGATTTCCTCACGTACTTGTCGACGTAGCTTGGCATCCAAGTTAGACAAGGGTTCATCAAACAACAAAACTTGCGGTTCCAACACCAACGCACGTGCCACAGCAACACGCTGTTGTTGGCCACCCGATAATTCACTCGGCAACCGTTTCTCAAAACCTGCCAGCCCAACAATCTCCAGACCCGCGATCGCGCGATCACGCGATTCAGCTTTGTTGAACCCACTGTAGTTGAGGCCATAAGCCACGTTTTCCATCACCGTCATGTGCGGAAATAACGCATAGGACTGAAACACCATTGACACGTCACGATCGGTGGCTGGCAATTTGGTGACGTCTTTGTCGCCGATTAAAATACGCCCTTTTGACGCGATCTCTAAACCGGCGATCATGCGCAAGGTTGTTGTTTTGCCACAGCCCGAGGGCCCTAACAACGTCACTAGGGTGCTGGGTTCTATGGTTAACGAAATGTCGTCCACGGCCAGAACATCTGTGCCGTAAGTTTTAGACACACCTTCAAACCGGACAGATGCGGCCTTGCTATTTATTATATCTACCATTGCATCTCTCCTAGGATTCGGGCTTAGTGGACATACGCCGACCGATGGCCGTGCGGCCAACCGCCAGTTGCATTGCACCAACAGCCACCAGCATGACAATAATCAACGTCGTTGAATAAGCAATGGCAAGTCCGTAATCGTTGTTTTCTACGCGGCCAATAATGTAGCTGGTCGCCATGTCGTACTCAGCGCTGACCAAAAATATCACCGCTGATACCGCCGTCATCGCACGCACAAAACTGTAGACTAACGCCGCTAAAATGGCGGGTTTAAGCAGCGGCAAAATTATCCGCCTGAAGGTTTGCCAACTGTTGGCACCCAACGTCAGCGAACTCTCGTCCAAGCTTTTATCCAGCTGCGACATTGAAGCAATTCCGGCACGCACGCCCACCGGCATGTTTCTAAAAACAAAGCTGATCACCAAGATAATTCCTGTCCCAGTCAGCTCTAACGGCGGCACATTAAACGCCAAAATATAACTGACACCAATCACCGTTCCCGGAATCGCAAAGCTCAGCATGGTGCCAAACTCAAAACTGGATTTACCTGCAAAGTTTTGCCGCGTCAGTAAATAGGCGGTTAACAAACCGAGTGCAGCCGTCAGTGGCGCAGCAATCGCGGCAATCTGGATGGTTGTCCAAAAGCTATTCCACGCAGCGCCGGTCCAGCGGATATCCCCATCACCCCACGAAAAAGAAAACGCAGTGACGTAGTGTTTAAACGTGAGCGTGTTGTTGACGCCCCACAACTCGACAAAGCTGCCAAAGACGATCATGCAGTAAATGACAACCGTGAACAGGGCCCAGACAATTGCAACAACATAGACAGGAATGGCCAAACGGCTTGGCATGGTCGGGTGCACACCCGCGTCGCCCTTGCCCGATACCGTTGTGTAAGACTTTTTTCCCAACCAAAACCGCTGCGCGTAAAAGGCACCCAGCGTAAACGCCAACAACACAATGGCCAGTACTGCCGCCTGCCCTTGGTCATACTGTGCACCAACGATGGCAAAAAATATCTCGGTGGACAACACGTCGTAATTGCCACCCAATACCAAAGGGTTGCCAAAATCGGCCATGCTTTCAATAAAACCTAAAAGAAAGGCATTAGCCAACCCTGGCCGCATCAACGGAAAAGACACCGTGCGAAACACTTGCCACTTACTGGCACGCAGCGTTTGCGCGGCCTCTTCCATCGACGGGCTAACCCCTTCAACCACACCGATCAACACTAAAAAGGCGATGGGCGTAAAAGCCAACACTTGCGCGATCATCACACCCGGCAAGCCATAAACCCAGCGCGTGGGCTGTATACCAAACACGTCAGCCACAAAGGTGGTGACAGAACCCGATAGACCAAAGAGCAAAATAATAGCGAGGCCAATAACAAACGGCGGCGTGATGATCGGCAATACCGTCAGTGCGCGCAAGACACGCTTGTGTTTAAAGCCCGAGCGCGTCACCACCAAGGCAAACACCAACCCTAAGACGGTAGTGATTGCGCCAACGGATACGGCTAAAAATAGCGAGTTCCAAGCGACACCACATTTACCACCACCCGACAGGCAAGACACACCCCAAAGGCGGTCGTCGAGAAATTTGGATAAAAACACCACGACAGAATATGTCTGGTCTTCGGTGATGAATGCCGCTGTGAGCATTTTAGCGATAGGAAAAAAGACAAAGATGGTGATGACCGCGATCACACCACCAATGGCGCTGACGACAAAAACGTCGCCATTAATGGCGCCTCGTGCCGCAACACCCTGCGTAAACAAAAACAAAAACGACAGCGCCATAAACATCGCGCCATAGCCCATGCCAAATTGGCGATCACCCAGCGGGCCAAACAACGCTTCTAGGGTGCCAAACTGCCAGCCACGCAACCCAATGCCAAAGCCCTGGAAAAGAAGCCAAGCAAAACCAAAGGCACTGGAGGCAATGAGAATTTTTGCGTAGAGCGGATCGCTCTTTACTCGTCCAATAGCCGCCAACACGGCGACTATCGGCAATACCAGGGGCGCTAACCAAAGTTTCTCGCCTTGCGTGACGAGAAACGCAGCGGGCGCGTAATCCGAGTCAAACGGATACCCGTCGAACAGCCATTCAAACGAAAAAAAAACGTCTTCTAGGGCATACCACGGAAGAACCATAAAGCCGACCCAACCGATAATGATCCAGAAAATCAAAACCGGTTGGGATACAGCCTCAGAATGGTCTGTTCGCATTGCTCAGCTTTCTATTGCGGTAACACAGAGACTTCGTCATCCCATTTTTGCAATAAACGCTTACGCTCAGCACTTGATCCGTATTTTTTGAAGTCATAGTCAATCAGTTTGATTGACGCGAGATCAGGTGCACTGGGCGAAGTTTCTGCCCCCATGTTTGACGGAACCTGAAAAGCGTTTACCTGCAGTGCCAAGGTTTGTGCTTCGGCAGACAGTGCCCAATCGTAAAACTTTTGCGCGCTTTCTGGGTTACGGCCGTCTTTGATGATCGACATAGACCCGATCTCATAACCCGTGCCTTCACAAGGTGCAACGACCTTGATCGGAAAACCAGCAACGGCCTGCTTTACAGCGTCATGCATAAACACGATACCGATGGTGTTTTCACCCCGTGCTGCCGCTTTAATAGGTGCAGAACCTGACTTAGTGTATTGGTTGATGTTCTTGTGCAGGCCTTTCATGAATTCAAAGCCTTCTTCTTCACCAAACAACTGCACAATGGTGGCAAGCGTTGTATAGGCAGTACCCGATGAATTGGGGTTCGCCATCTGCACGTGGCCTTTGTACTCAGGCTTTAGAAGGTCTTGCCAGCAAGCGGGCTCGGGTAGGTTGTTAGCCGCGAGTAAATCGCTGTTATAGCCATAGCCGAGCGCACCCGAATAGATGCCAATGGTTTTGTCACCGGCTGATGTCGCCTGCGAGATAGACCAATCGTTGAGCTGGTCTCGCATACCACTGACATAAGGTGCAGTAAGCCCTTCTTCTGCGGCTTGTAGATGCGGGTCACCGGTGCCACCCCACCAGACATCGCCCTTGGGATTAGCGGCCTCTGCCTTTATCTGCGCGAAGGTTTCACCCGAGCTTTTGCGCGTCATTGACACGTCAACACCAGTCGCTTCTTCGAAGCTGTTGACCATCAACTGACACCAATCGTCTTGCGCGCTGCAATACAGTGTCATTTTATCTTTGGCCATGGCGACCGTAGAGGTCGTCGACATCAGCACAGCCATTACGCCTGTTGCTATGAGCGTGAGTTTTTTCATTAACATCTCTCCCAGAGTTAAATCGTTCACCAGAAATGGGCGTTCTTCCAGAACTAATATACAGAATGCCCATGTATTATGTTTCCAGCAAGTGTTTTATCGCGGTAAAAACTGGGAAAGTAGCTTCTGGCCTCACAGAAAATCAGGATTCTTTTCAATCTCGTGCAGAATGGCCAATGTACCCTCCATATAGCTTTTCTCGGAGATATATGAAGATAGAGACTTCAACTCGTCACTGGCGTTACTGGGGCAATACCCTCGCGCCACCACGTTAAACATACCTACATCCCCGTTGCTGTCACCAATGCCCGCTGTCTGCGCCAAGGCGATATCGTAGTCAGCACAAATAGCGCGCACTCCAGTGCCCTTGTCTATGCCTTTGGCAGTAACGTCGATGGCGTTGGTGGAGTGCGACCAAGAGACAGGATAGTCAGAATACAGGGCCATCAAGCGGTCCATCTCAGCGCGAATTTCCGTGTGGCTGCACCCCGCGAACGCAGGCCCAGTCAAACACATGCTAAAAGCATTGCCCACTTCAAAGTAGAGATCGCCGTTCAACAGGTCGGAATTTTGAATGGCCGATTGCAACTCGGCGATACCCTGCATGCTGTCAACGTCCGCCATCGGTCTATAGGTATCACCTATAGGCTCATACACCAGCGAGCCACCTTCACAGACCAAAGGCAAGTCTGTCCCTAGCATCTGAGACATCGCCTCTGCATAGGGTTGAGGCCGACCGGTACACAGTGTAAAACCGATATCCATTTTTGCCAATCGCGGCACCCTGTCTCTGATCTGCGCAAGCACAGGCAAATCGAAGGCGCAATTTTTGCCGTAGCTCAAGCACCCGTCAATATCACAAAATACAATAGCTTTCAAAACTCTAAGCTCCTGGGGTTGGTTTATTTATCGGGTCAAACGATTGATCGGATATTTCTTGTAGCGTAGCAAACACAGAGGGAATACCCACCACCACTCGGCCACCGTTGGCAATCATCTGGTCGGCGTCTTGCGGCTCAACCATGCCACCCGCCTCGGCCACCAACAACTGCCCGGCCAAGCAATCCCAAGCGTTCATGTGCTCTTCAACGTAACCCAACAAACGCCCGTCCGCGACATACACCAGTGACAGCGCCCCTGACGCGTTGCGATAAAACACACCACCACGTTGAATCAACTCGCTGATCACCTGACAAATATTTAGCTCTCTGACTCGCGCAGAAAACCCAATGCCCACCGAGCCATGCTTCAACCCAG
>CALCKW010000058.1 GCA_937965695.1 uncultured Granulosicoccaceae bacterium | reverse complement strand
CAGCTTTTTTAGCAGGTGCCTTGCGAGCAACAGCTTTCTTAGCAGCAGGCTTTTTAGCGACAGCAGCCTTTTTAGCAGGAGCTTTACGAGCAACGGCTTTTTTTGCAGCAGGTTTTTTAGCGACAGCAGCTTTTTTAGCAGGTGCCTTGCGGGCAACGGCTTTCTTAGCAGCGGGCTTTTTAGCGACAGCAGCTTTTTTAGCAGGTGCCTTGCGAGCAACGGCTTTCTTAGCAGCGGGCTTTTTAGCGACAGCAGCTTTTTTAGCAGGTGCCTTGCGAGCAACAGCTTTCTTAGCAGCAGGCTTTTTAGCGACAGCAGCCTTTTTAGCAGGAGCTTTACGAGCAACGGCTTTTTTTGCAGCAGGTTTTTTAGCAACAGCAGCTTTCTTAGCAGGAGCCTTTCGAGCGACAGCTTTCTTGGCGGCAGGCTTTGCACCAGTGCGCTTGGCTGGGGCTTTCTTTACGGCAGTTGCTTTCTTAGCAGGTGCTTTGCGAGTAGAGGCAGCACGTTTAGTTGCTGTTGCCTTAGTAGTTTTTGTTGCGGCTTTGCGCGTTGCAGTCATCGGTTTATTCCTGAGTGTTTGTTAACCGATACCTGTCTAGCAATTTGCGGGCAGGATTTTTGTTTTTTTGGAAAAAAACAAAAAATATTTCAAATATTGGCTAAATAAGTTGATTTTGAGCAAAATACTTATAGCGAATTCAATAAATCGTTGCGGGAATATCAATACGATAGATATCGATTTTACCTAATTTTCCCCAATCAGAATTAAAATAGACACGACTACCGTCATTATTTAAGGTCGCTTGTGGTTCGGCATAATAGCCTTCTCCACTGCTTTGGGTCCATGCCAGAGGAATAATACGGGGGTTGTCTTTTAGTTCAATCAGAGAGACTCGATCACACAATCGGGTAGAAACTTTGCTGCTGTCTCCCGCCGCGCAGTTATAGGTTGACATGACGGCCCAGCCTGGGCGTTTCTCTGCATGTGCGGACAAATGCAGCGATGTATTGCCTTCACCAAAGATATTGACCAAGCGTGTGCGTTTCCCTGATCCTAGCTCTTCCATATATACCCAGCCGTACTCTGGGTTTTTTTGATCGTCAAAAGATACCGCTACATAGCAATCTTGACCCGATGCTGTCACACATAGATCTGAATGCTGTGTCTCGAGCATCAAAATTTGCTCGTGCGAGAAATCAACTGGGTAAGCACTTGTCTTATCTCTTGCAGAGATGACCACATACTCTCCAGAGGGAGATATGCTGACATGGTCGTGATTACGATTGTCGTAGTCAAGAGTACCAAGCACTTGCCCGCCATTTCGTAGATCAAAAGCTACGTAGCCCACTGTCTCCTCAGCGTGGTCGACGCCAGTCTCAATCGCCCAAGCGAGACGGTTTCCATCAAAGCTGTACTCACCTTCTAAATGCGTCATGCCATAGAGTTGCTCACCCCAATGCTTGGGTAACTTGTCAGTGAGGTCTGCGAGTATGCTGACATTTTGGGTTTGAGTATCGTATTCGTAAACTTGCAGCCCGCCTATGTATGAGTTTTGACCTTTAATGAATCGAATCTTATGTGGATCATTAGGATTCCAGCGCGCCTCGGTTTCGTCGTGTAAAAATGTAATGCCTGATGCGTTGCTTGTCGGTAACTCTATAAGTCGCAGATCGTTACTTTGTGTGCTGAGCAAGGCGTACTGTAGTAGCCCTTGTGAATTGCTTGCATACACTAAGAGTTGAGTTCCATCAGAATTTTCAGCTTGGACGCGGGAGTAGTCGGTTTTGATAACGTGCTGATCTCCATTGACCATCTGGCGCTCTTGACTGTCGCTCATCCGAGTGATCGTTTGTTTAAACGATGCATCTTGATAGCTTTCTCCGGCTGGCGGCTGCGATTGATTGGGACGCATTGCGGAAATAAGGCCACTGTTGCCAAGACCAGCGATCGCTGCTGTCGATGGAAAAAATGAAGTGGTCATTAGAATAACCGCTGCAGTAGATAAAATCAGTTTCGAAAGTGGCCGCATGAAGTTTGATGGCTCTAAATATTAGTCAGTCGCAAGTTGGGCAGTTACATTCGCCTCTGGCATAAGACCTTGAATTTGGTTTTGTAGTTCCACAGTCGCTTTCGCTAGGGCTGCGCGTGTCGCGAGAAAAGTACTTTCGTGGTATCGAGCGCCAGCTGGTGATTCCGCAAACTCGATATAAGCGCGAAGTGTTTCGTCCTCGAGCGCGCGATACATAAACAAGTTATAACGCAACACATCTTGTTTCATAATCGCGCGGATTAGTGATCTGTCTCTCTCGTGCAATTCAGTCTGGTCCACAGGAGTTTTTGCATTGCTCGCTGCAAACCCACTGTAGTGCAATGCTGTGACGGCAGCCAAATTAATTTGGATGCCGATGTCGGTGGCTGCCTCACTTGCGTATACAGCTTTGTCTAGCAGTCGAAGTAATTCTATTCGCTTCCTGGAAGGAGGGTGCTGGCGGAGGCTTGTCAGATATAAGGCGAGCTCTGATTCATCTGATGCTGTGGACGCACTTATCTCGGCCGTGGTCAGGTTTCTGCCAATAGGGGAATCTAGCCATTCGGAAATTTTCGATATATCTTCGTCTGATAAATCTTTAGCCCATTTCTGCAAAATAACTTCGCGTACGCGAGGCTCCGAAAACTCCGTCTTTATAATTGAATTAATCGATTGCTCAAATAAGTGATGGGTCACTTTTTTGGGTAAACCAACGTACTCAGAACTAATTTCTCGCCACAAAAATCTGAGCTGCTGATCAAGACCTGAGCGTTGATAAAGCTCTTCGTGAGAGGTGTCCGCTCGAGCTTGCGTAAGTGTTGGAAGCAGCAAGGTGCAAACAAGGGCAAGTGGGGCTGACCATTTAGCTAGACGCATCATGACTTTCGGGTAGTGAAGTATTCATTGGCTATCGGCATCGGAGTGGGGCTGCTTTATCAGAGACTTTGTTCTCAGTTCTGATTTAAAGCTGAGGTTGCAGTTGATTTGTTGGGGCTAAATGTAGATTTTATATCAAGATACTTAATTAAACATTTGTATATTAAACTGTTTATTAAAAATCTCTTGTGTACGGCTCAAGTTTAATCGCCCCCTAAATTGCTGGTTCCAGCACTTTTTTATTTTGGTTGCCACGCCGATAGGAAAACGTAAGCGCTGGGCCAGCGATTTAAATTTTTATCTCTTAAATGAGGTCTTTTGGTTTGAAATGTGACCTGAGCGGCAGGAAAAATCGTCTCTAACTGGCATTCTTGGCCAGATCAGATATACGAGCCTATTGCTCTTAGGAGTGTTTGCGGGTTTAGAAAAACAATATGGCCACTAAAGGCTCCTTCGTAGTATGTCGATACTGTTCCAGTCAGCTCATTTTTCGTATGAATACTGAACGAACAGAAATTGAAAATTGAAGAGCGAATTTCATGATTGATCTAGCACAGTGCCATTGGATTGTTGATGACAACAATCGGCTTTTCCTAGCGAGTGCGCCTAGTTTGCGTGCACCGTTTCGGTTCGATTGCTTTATACAGTGGCACGAGGCACCTCGACGACTATCTACTACTGAATCAGTGATGATTTGTCAGGCAGCTATGGAGTCAGGCATGCGGCCTATGACATTTCTTAATTCAGACAATGGAATAGCCTTTATTCACTCTTTAATGGCCGATCAAGTCCGGGCTGCTTAAGCCCTTTAATTAGCACCAATTTGTTCCTGTCCCAAAAACAACTTTCGTTTTTTTTGCGTTCCTGAACACAAAAAACGCCTACCTCTAGTTCTGAGTGTTTTGCATTTAGATTTCTAGTGCGTAATTTTTATCATTAGATTGGTTCCTAACCTATTTGGTCGCATCGAAGTTGTGATGCTTAAACCCAAAGTTTTTACTGTCGATAGGAAAGTTGTCAGGGAACTAACGCTCGAAAAAGTACGGATCAATTTGTGGTTTGCTCATACAGCCATGTTTCGATTTCTTGCTAGGGCACTAACGAAGGTTATTGTTTGCATGAGGCAAATTCAGAAAAAACTGGAAGAGCTTGATAGTGAAGGTATTTGCGTATTCGAGAATGTTCTCGATACCCAACAGCTAAAAGATTTGAGGTCAGCACTTTTAAACCATTTAGTGACGCGAGGCCGTTCCTACAACGGCGGCAACACTCAAAACGACGCTATTAATGTTATCGAAGATATTCAGTGGGTGATTAATGGCACGTTGTTCGCGGATATTGTTCGTGCCGTGGTTGGCGATGATGCGGTGTATGCACATCATTCTGATGCCTTACATAACACTTATACTGGCTGGCATCGTGATCATGTGCCTTATGGCAAGAGTGACACAGCGCTCGACTTTTGGGGTGAAGATGATCGCGGTCCGTACAGAGTATTCAAATTCGCTTTCTACCTGCAAGATCATCGCAACGACAACACGGCATTAAAGTACTTGCGTGGCAGTCATAAAGAGTCCTCTCCGCAGAATTTGCTAAAACGCATTTTTCACTATTTTGTCTTCGACACAATGCAACCTGCTCCCGGGTCGTTGGTTGTGTTTGATCAACGTCTATTACACAACGGTGTCACACCCTCTGTCCCGACAAAGCTGCTGCTCAAGTGTATAAAAAGCACCTCGCTCAAAAAGAAACTCTGGGACTTAGAAAGGAAAGTCCGGGGTATGCAGGATCGAGTTTTTATTCAAATCGCTTTTGGACGACCAGGAAATTACTCCGATCAACATGCGATGGAGATGGTGGATCGTCAGCAGATAAAGACTGGGACTGGGGAATACCAAGTGTCATCTTCGCTGAAAAGATGTTTGAAATCTGCTGGTTTGGGCCTAGCTTCGACGCGCAGGCCTGAACGCAAAAAAGAAGAAGCGCAATCTGAGACCTAGTAACTACTGGTAGCGTTAAGTGAGTAAGGCAGGAGCGATAGCTCCTGCCTTTTTTGGTTATCTTCTGGGCGGGCACTGTTGAAGGACGAATTTCAAGCAATCTGCCATAGGTAGTTTCTGCGCCTCTTCACCTGTGCGGGATTTGTATTCAAATAGCTCTTCGTCCAATCCTCGATCAGACAAGACAATTCTGTGCGGAGTGCCGATTAACTCATGATCGGCAAACATAGCACCAGGCCGCAGGTTGCGATCGTCAAAAAGCACGTCTACACCAGCTGCTTTGATTTCTTCGTACAGTGCTTCGGCGGCGTCACGAAGGCGTTCAGATTTGCTCATGTTGATGGGGCACAGCGCCAGCTGAAAGGGCGCTAATTCGTCTGTCCATACGATGCCTTTGTCGTCGTTGTTTTGTTCAATCGCTGACGCTACAACACGCGAAACACCAATGCCGTAGCAGCCCATATGTAGCACGCTGCTCTTGCCATTTTCGTCCAGCACCTTACAGTCCAGTGCATCGCTGTACTGTTGGCCGAGTTGGAAAATGTGACCAACTTCAATACCACGGACAATTTCCAGAGTGCCATTGCCGTCAGGGCTTGGGTCTCCATCGAGCACGTTGCGTATATCCGCCACCTCTGGCAATGGCAGATCTCTTTCCCAATTCAAGCCAAAATGGTGTTTGCCGTCTTGATTAGCACCCGCACCAAAGTCGCTCATGGCAGCCACGGTGTGATCAATAATAATAGGCATCGGTAGCTCGACGGGGCCAAGTGAGCCAAAACCTGCGCCAACCACAGCGCGCACTTTGCTATCGTCTGCCATAACAAGTGGGACAGCAATGCCATCAAGCTTTTCAGCTTTTATCTCATTGAGTTCATGGTCACCTCGCACCATAAGTGCAATCAATCCCCCAGCGATGCTCTCGTCGGATTCAACGATAAGAGTCTTAACCGTTTTCTTTATATCTAGGCCGTGGTTTTCAACCAGTGCCGCGATAGTTTTGGTGTCCGGAGTGTCTACTAATCGCATTTCTTCGCTGGCGGCTGCGCGCGGTGCCGTTGGCGCTAGAGCCTCGGCCATTTCTACGTTGGCGGCGTAGTTAGAATCAGGGCACCACGCAATAGCGTCTTCACCCGAGTCAGCCAGAACATGGAATTCGGTCGACTTGTTGCCTCCAATGGATCCACCGTCCGCTTCTACAGGTCGATACTGCAAGCCAAGGCGATCAAATACATTGCAATAGGCGCCGTGCATTGCGTCGAAAGTCCTTTGCAGGCCTGCTTCATCAATGCTGAAAGAGTAGGCGTCTTTCATAATGAATTCACGAGCGCGCATTACACCAAAACGCGGACGAATTTCGTCTCGGAATTTTGTCTGGATTTGGTAGTAGTTAATAGGCAATTGCTTATAGCTGCGTAACTCATTGCGAGCGATGTCGGTAATGACTTCTTCGTGGGTTGGGCCATAACAATATTCACGCTGATGACGGTCGGTGACGCGCAGTAGCTCCGGGCCATATTTCTCCCAACGACCTGACTCCTGCCAAAGTTCGACTGGCTGTATAGCGGGCATTAATACTTCGAGAGCCCCGGTGCGGTTCATTTCTTCACGTACGACATTTTCCACACGTCGTAGCACTCGCAGACCGAGTGGAAGCCAAGAATAGAGGCCGGAGGCCAACCGCCGTATTAAGCCTGCACGCAGCATCAGTTGATGGCTGATAATTTCAGCGTCGGCAGGTGTTTCGCGGAGAGTAGAAAGGGGAAATTGGCTGACGCGCATGAAGTAGGTGCTCGGCTCATAAGTAAGGCAGCTATTATGCGCCACCTTGTGGCTTCCTGTCAGCGCTCTGATGGCAGAGCTATTACTTTATTATTCAACTATCGAGACAGATTCCTCTGCCCACGCTATTGCTTGATGAAAACAGTCTTGAGCAAGTGGCAATATTGGCTTTGAAGGTTCGGATCTATTAGTGGAGTATTGTTCGAGCTCTATTGCCAAGTCTAGAAGCTGGCGCATTTCGTTCTCTTCACCTAATAGCGCCAATTTGATCTCGTCGCTGATGGTTATTGTTTCGAGAATGTGCTTTAAGTTGCTGCCGGTCATAACGTCTAGCAAGGAGAGCATTCCAAGCGTAAAACATGAGTCTGCATCGACCGTTTTTGAGTGCTCCGCCATTAGTTCACAGAATTTGGCGCGATAGAGTGCCATATTGACCAACTGCAATGGCTTGTCGTCCAAACCTGCCATCACCATCACACTGACCCAATTGCGAAGTGTATTTCGTCCCAGTAGCGCTGCGGCTTGTTGAATTGATTTTATTTGTACGTTGCAGCCAGAGCTCGCGCTGTTCACATAGCGCAAAGTTTTTACTACCAGTCCAACATCCTTAGACAAGACGTCCACTATTTGGTCCAAGGTAGTGTCGTGGTTGTTCACTAAGGTAAACAGCTGAATGGTAGAGAGCTTATTGGAAGGGATGCCTGCAGCTGACAGCGTGGTTGGTTTAGCAAAGAAGTAGCCTTGAAAGTAATCGACACCCAATGTGTGAAGAGCATCGTATTCATCCGCCGTCTCGATGCGTTCGACTAATACTTTACGGCCTGCTTCGTGGTCAATTGCGATGCGTTCGATCAAAAGCGCTTCTGGGGTTTGGGTAAGGTCGTACTTGATTAAATTGGCCAATTTCAAAAGAGGCTTTTGCTCGGGGGAATAGACAAAGTCGTCCAGCGCTAGCGAATAGCCATCTCTCACAAGAGCTTTGGCGCCGTCGACCAGTCTATCGCTAATTTCTAGGTCCTCTAACACCTCAAGAATGACCCGATCTGGAGGTAGAAAACTGATCAATTCTGGGTTCTTTAAGAACTTCTCTGTCATGTTGAAAAAGGCTAATTTCTTCCCAACCAAACTATCTAGGCCAAATTCAGCGATCGCGTTCAGAAGCACTCGTGATGTCGCTTGGTCGCCATCCAGGGGGCCGGCACTTCCCACTTCAGCGTTAGCCCTGAATAATAGCTCGTAGCCTATTGAGTTTAGCGATCGGTCGAAAATGGGTTGTCTGCCAACAAAATACTGCGCCATCAGTTAAAGCTCTCCTAACTACATGATTATTAAAATATCTCAACCATTTGGTAGCTCGAAGATACGTTCGAATTGGTTATAGAGACTCAAATCTCTAGCGGCTAATTTTAAGATTGCCTTTAGGTAATGTGGGTTTCCAAATCGCTCTGGTGGAAGAAATACTCAGATTGGAACTGGCTTTGCATTGTTTAAGACTTCTTCAACAGTATAGAGCGCTAGGAGATGGCGGCTTTTGCTGGTCGGATTCGGCAATCAGAAAAGGGAAATCAATGAAACTTCAGCCAGAAGCGGCCCGTTTGCAACGCATTCACGCGGCGCTTGGTACGGAGCATCGAGAGAGCTTGCTAGACTATGCTGAATTTCTTTTGTTGCGTTCGGGCACAGAACTCCCCTCAAAAGAGTTGCCGATTCCCGAAGGAATATTGCCTGAACCAGCCTTTGAAGAATCACCTGATGATGAGACTGTCACGGGTGCATTGCTGCGTTTGTCTCGGATCTATGCCATGTTGGACGTTGAGACACTGCAATCGCAAGCATCATTGGCTATCTTAGAAGGCACGGCGATACGTGAAAAAACAGCCCGTCAACTGATCGATGAACTAGAGCGTTTCTTCGCAGACCGCTATCAACGTGCGCGACTGGTTGGTTGAAAGCTGGATTCACTCCTTCAGTACACGTAAAGTCTACCTAAATTACTTGGCACGCTCGCGTTCACGCCAGAATGTGTGTCAATTTTTCGTCCAACGTTGTCTGAGTGGTATAAAACTAGACCGTGCTAGAGCTAATTCAAACGTGGTATCAGCGACATTTTTCTGATCCGCAGGCCGTTATTTTGGCCTTATTTCTCGCCATCACTGCAATGGTCATCTGGCTGTTCGGCGATATCCTTGCGCCGTTACTTATCGCCGCTATTTTTGCGTATCTGCTCGAAGGGGTGGTGCAGCATTTGGATCGTTTAGGCATGCCCAGACCGTTGTCCGCCTCTTTGGTTTTAGGTGTGTTCTTATTGTTGATGCTCGCATTGCTACTGGGTGTCGTGCCTTTGTTGGTCCAACAGGTCACGCAATTGTTCAACCAATTGCCTGCCATGATGGCGCGTGGCCAAGAAGAGCTTTTGCGTCTGCCGGAAACATATCCGACGCTCAATATCAATAAAGAGTGGATCAACAGCTTCATCAACAGTATCAGAGGCCAAGTGCTCGGCTTCGGCAGCACGGTGGTGTCTTTTTCACTGGCCAACGTGCTTAACGTGTTTGCCTTTGCTATCTATTTTATCTTGGTTCCAATGATGGTTTTCTTTGCACTCAAAGATAAGCGCCAGTTGTGGAATTGGTTATTAAATTTTTTGCCCAATCGTAGCGATTTATCTATACGAGTGTGGGAAGAGGTCGACGTAAAAATAGCCAGTTACGTGCGAGGCAAATTTATTGAAATCATGATCATCTGGGCCGTGACCTATGTGGTTTTTGCTGTGATGGGGCTGAACTACTCGTTGCTGTTGTCTTTCCTCGTGGGGATCTCTGTCATTGTGCCTTTTGTCGGTGCTTTCGCTGTCACCTTGCCAGTTGCTATCATCGCTTACTTTCAATGGGGACTAAGCGCAGATTTTTACTGGCTACTTTTTGCCTACGTTATTATCCAGGTCCTCGATGGCAATGTGGTTGTACCTGTCTTGTTTTCTGAGGTTGTTAATCTGCACCCCCTGGCCATTATCGTTGCGGTTTTGTTCTTTGGCGGCCTTTGGGGCGTTTGGGGCGTTTTCTTCGCCATTCCGTTGGCTACCTTCGTGCACGCACTGCTCAAAGCTTGGCCTTCTTCACCCAGTTACGAGCCTGGTTAACACCTCTAAAACTTCCTCCGCGTGGCCTGCTGCCCGCAACTTGCGCCACTCATGGCGCAAGACCCCATCGGGGTCAATGATAAAAGTGCTGCGCTCTATGCCGCGCACCTGCTTTCCATACATCATCTTCTCTTTCATCACGTCAAAGTGAAGGCATACTTTTTCTTCTGTGTCGGCAATGAGTGGGAAGTTCAGATCAAGCTTTTCAATAAACTTTTCGTGACTGCGTGCGGTGTCGCGTGAAACACCGACAATGTTGGCGCCCTGTCGCTGGAAATTTTTTGATAGATCTCTAAAAGCGGTAGCTTCGGTTGTGCAGCCAGGGGTGTTGTCGCGTGGGTAAAAAAACAACACCAACCAACTTCCGCGGTAGTCACTGAGGCTTGCAGATTGGCCTTCCAATTCGAAGCTGATGTCTTTTACGATTTTATCTAGCATTGCGTTATTCATCTCTTTTAATTACTCGCTTGTCAGCATAGCCTGATGCAGCCTACCATTAGCACATTCGTTTAAGGGGAATGAGCATGTTTCAGGGCAGTATGGTGGCGATTGTTACGCCAATGCAGTCGAACGGCACGGTGGATGATAACGCCTTGTCACGGTTGATAGAGTTTCACATCTCTGAAGGTACACAGGGAATCGTTTCGGTGGGCACTACAGGTGAATCAGCTACCTTGTCTGTCGAGGAGCATGGCTGGGTTATCCAACGCACGATCAATTTGGTTGAGGGACGCGTTCCCGTCATTGCGGGCACCGGCGCCAATGCGACTGCCGAGGCCATCATTCTCGCAAAACATGCAAAAGCTGCAGGGGCTGACGCCACGCTCTCAGTTGTTCCCTATTACAACAAGCCCAGCCAAGCGGGTATGTTGGCGCACTTTACAGCCGTTGCTGATGCGGTCGATGTGCCGATGTATCTCTATAACGTCCCCGGCAGAACTGTTGTCGATATGCTTCCTGAGACCACTGCTGCTTTGTCCAGGCACGCGAATATTGTGGGTATAAAAGACGCGGCAGGTGGCGCCGCCAGAACAAAAACTTTGCTAGAACAATGCGTCGATGACTTTGTTGTTCTCAGTGGTGAAGATGATACTTGCTGCGAAAGCTTGCTAGTGGGTGGTCACGGCTTTATCTCCGTGACAACCAATGTCGCACCACGCTTGATGCGTGAGATGTGTGATGCGGCTCGAAGCGGCGACGCTGCCAAAGCGCGTGAAATTAATGCCAAGCTACAATTGCTGCACGATGCCATGTTTTGTGAGCCGAGCCCTTGTGCCGCTAAATGGGCATTAGAGCAAATGGGCCTGATCGATGGCACTATTCGATTGCCCATTTTGCCACTGACCGAAGCCAGTCATCAGCGAACCCTCGAGGCTCTAGCGGCGGCTGACGTGCAGGTGAAATCATGAAGCATCCCTTGACCACTGCATTGTTGTTGTTGAGCTGTTCCTTTCTTGCGAGCTGCGGTTCAAACCCTTATGACGATGACCCTCTGCTGAAGCCACCTCAGTTGATTGAAAAAGAGCAAGTGAAGAAAGCTTAGACTTACTCGTGTTGAGGCTCATTCCGCTGGGAAGCGGCAGCAAGGGAAACGCCACTTTGATTCGAGGTGGCGACACACTTATATTGGTCGATTGTGGCTTTTCCATGCGTGAAATAGAATCGCGGATGGCTGAAGTTGGACATTCTCCCCAAGATTTGTCAGCGGTGCTTGTCACGCATGAACATTCAGATCACATCAAGGGCTTGGGCCCTTTTCTACGCCGGCACCGATTGCCCGTCTACCTCAGTCATGGGAGTTGGCACGGTCTTAAAGACAAACGCTTTGAGGGCGTGACTTGTATTTCTCCTCACCAAAACTTCAATGTCGGTGATGTGCAAATCGAGCCGTTCCCCGTGCCGCACGATGCTCGTGAGCCGTGTCAATTCAAGTTTGTGCACGGCGGCCGACGAGTCGGGATCATGACCGACATTGGTCACTTGACGCCCCATCTGGTCGCCTGTGCCCAAGCTTGTGATGGTTTGTTGCTTGAGAGCAATCATGATACCCAGATGTTGCGTGACGGACCCTATCCTTGGGCTCTTCAAGAACGAATCCGCAATGGCTATGGTCATCTTAGCAACGATGCTGCTGCGGCACTGCTAGGTCGTCTGGAGTTGGAAAAGTTACAATTTGTCGCATTGGGCCACCTATCAGAATCTAACAATACGCCCCACACAGCAAGGGATACATGCCTAAATGGAGAGTTAAATCTGGGTGAGCGACTTGCCGTGCTGCAACAACACGCTGTTGGTCGGGAGATGCTGGCGGAGTAGGGACAAAACAATGCTTTCAAAATGAAAGCGATTCGTTCTTTGTTTACTGCCCAGTGGTCCAGTGGGACTGGTAGTCATTGATAAAAGTACAAGAGCGCTACTAAAGTAACGCTCTAGTACTTAGTTGGTTTAGCCAAAAATATCATTGGTGATATTGTTGAACCAGCTGTGAGCGTACTGCACTTCTAGTGCTCGATTGGCATCGCTGCGGTTTTCGCCACCAGGTGTCAGGCCACCAGAACCTTCACGTTTGACTATTTTCTCGCCATCCCATCCGTAAACCATGGCCACAGAAATTCCGTCTTCCGGTGTAATGACGCTATAACATGTATTGACGTAACTGGGCTGTGGGATTTCTCCATTGTTGAGAAGAGCGACAACCGCCGCTGCGCAAACTTTCGCTTCGGAGTTTGCCGAGTATCCAGACTTGGGCATCGGTGATGCAACTGACGCATCTCCTATGACGTGTACGTTCGGGATGATGGTCGACTCGAAACTGTTGCCTACGATAGGGCACCACCCTGAATCATTGGTCAAGCCAACAGTATGGGCGATCTTACCGGCTGTCTGAGCAGGAATAAGGTTTATAACATCGGCTGTGAAGTCGTCAAAGTCCCCAGTCAAAGTCATAGTGTCTGGGTTGACCGCTTCTATTTTTCCACCGTCGTCACCGTTGACCCATTCGATCATGGAGTTGTCGCTGCCGTAACCATAGTGCTTGCTCCAGCCTTCAACAAATAGCCCTTGCTTTGAGAATTTGTTTTTTGCGTCAAGGATCAAAATCTTTGACTTGGGCTTGTTGTTGGTCAGGTAGTGTGCAATTTGCGAGGCTCGTTCGTAGGGTCCCGGTGGGCAACGAAAGGGATTTGGAGGAGCAGCTATGGCAACCGTGCCACCGTCTTTCATCGCCTCTAGCTGAGCACGTAACAGCTCTGTTTGGGGACCAGCCTTCCAAGCGTGCGGTATCTTCTCTGCCGCAACCGATTCGTCGTACCCGTCAACGGTGTCGTACTTCATCGATACACCCGGTGACATAATGCAGCGGTCATAAGGGAGTGATTTGCCAGAGGCAGTCAACACCATTCGCTTGTCTGGGTCTATGCCGGTCACGGTGTCGTGCACAACATTTACACCACGTGCAGCTAACCCTTCGTAGCCGAACTTGATGCTCGACATATCGCGGTTACCACCGATGACTTCGTTGCTCATAAAGCAGGTGTAGTACGCTTCGTTTGGCTCGACCAAGGTTACTTTTATACTTGAATCGAGTAGCGTTAGGTACTTGGCGGCTGTTGCACCACCAACACCTCCACCAACAATGACGACATTCTTAGCGCCCGTGGCAATGGCGAAAGGGCTGTAGCCTGTCAGTGCACCTGCCACTAAGCTCGAGCCGGTTATTTTTATAAAATTTCTGCGGCTCACTGTGTTGTGATGAGATTTTTTCATCGCTTCACCTCCAGTGGATTTGTTGTTTGTATGTCAATTTGGCTTGTCACCTCGACGCTTGTTTTTTTGTCACTTGAGAGATAATCCAAAAGTGCGAACTGCATTTGTGCATTCCATGTTTCATCGAGTTTGTTGGGCATGCTCGCAACAACCTTTGGCTCTGCTATAAGGGCTGCTGTGTTCGATTTCTGAGCGGCGAAAAAGCCTGCGACGAGTTCAATCTCTTCGTCTGAGTAGCCTTTTGCAATGCGGCCCATGATGGTGCCAGGGCGCTTGTCTGTTTTAAAAGCCTGCATCGTGTCGGCAATATAATTTTTGTCCAAGCCGGCGATCGAAGGTGTGGCTGGCCCTTGGCTGTTGCCGTTCACACCATGGCAGCCGAAGCACGTATAGGCTAGGGATTCAGCGGTGGGTGTAGCGGCTTGCACGTAATTGCTGAGCATGAATGCGCTCATCATCAGTGCTTGCACGGTATAAATTGTTTTTTTCATCGGACTCTCCGTGTGCATTTATTGGATTCCCGCATCGCTCCCAGCATTGAGGCAATGCTCACGGGCAGGGCATCATAAAGTTGGCTCGGATGCCTCGGCACCACAGAACGCTATGTGCAATATATAGCCAATAGACCTACAAATTCAAATATAAGAATAAAATAAACGATAATCGCCAGCCTACAGACGGTCTATGGGTGGAGGAGTGGCAACTGAATAGTCGCTTAGGTAGAGGGTTAGGCGGCCCTGGAGAAGCTAGCGATCAATGCTCGCTAGCTAGGTGGCGTCTAGCTACGCTGGGCTACCCGTTGACGCTTTGCCATTGGCTGGCTGAATGCTGACAATAAAGGCTTGAATGCGACGGCGCAGGTTAGCGAGATCCAACTCAGCCGCCACAAGCAGTTCTTCTCGGCTACCGTGCTCGAGGTAGTTATCTGGCAGGCCTATTTGAAGGACAGGCTTTGGCGTTCCAGTTTTGCTAAGGCTCTCGCAAACTGCGCTACCTGCGCCACCCATCACAGCATTTTCTTCCAGCGTGATTAAGGCGGCATGATCGTTCGCCATGCTTGCAATCAGCTCGTCATCTATGGGTTTAATGAAACGCATATTGACCACGGTTAAGTCTAGTGCTTCTCCGATAGTCGTGGCGTCCTCTACCATCGAGCCAAAGGCTAGCAGTGCTACACCACTACCGCGTCTCAGCACATCACCCTTGCCCATAGGAAGGGCGGTCATGGTTTGCTCCACAGTGACCCCGGGGCCACCGCCACGAGGATAACGCACCGAGGCGGGGCCAGGGTGCTGATGAGCTGTGTAGAGCATCTGACGGCATTCGTTTTCGTCAGCTGGAGCCATCACTACCATGTTGGGTACGCAGCGCATAAAGCTGAAATCGTAAGCACCCGCATGGGTGGGGCCGTCGGGGCCAACCACGCCGGCGCGATCAATAGCGAATGTGACGTCAAGGTTTTGAATGGCCACATCGTGTATGAGTTGATCGTAGGCACGCTGTAAAAAACTGGAATATATAGCTACAACAGGTTTTATGCCTTCACAGGCGAGTCCGGCTGCAAAAGTAACTGACTGTTGTTCAGCGATCGCGACGTCAAAATATCTCTCGGGAAAACGGCGATGGAATTCCACTAGGCCAGACCCTTCACGCATGGCTGGAGTAATGCCAACAAGCTTTGGGTCTTGAGTGGCCATGTCGCACAACCAGTCACTGAACACCTGAGTGTAAGTTACTGTGTTGCTACCCGATTTCAGTGCTTTGCCGGTTTTGGGATCGAAGGGCGAGACCGAATGCAAAGCCAACGCGTCTTCCTCGGCGTAGCGGTATCCTTTGCCTTTTTTAGTGATGACATGAAGTAGCACTGGGCCGCTCATTTCACGCAGATTGCGAAGCACAGGCAGTAACGCTTGTACGTCATGGCCGTCAACGGGGCCGAAGTAGGTAAAGCCGAGTTCTTCAAACAGAGTACCCGGTGCCACGATACCTTTGACGTGTTCTTCTGCACGGCGTGCTATTTCGACCAATGGCCCTGGTAGCTTTTCTAGTACACGCTTTCCACCCGCGCGCGCTTCAGTAAAAGAACGTCCCGAAAGAACACGCGTCAGCGATTGATTGAGCGCGCCAACATTGGGCGAGATGGACATGTCATTGTCATTCAGAACAACCAACAAATCCGATTTCCAATCACCGGCGTTGTTGAGTGCCTCATAGGCAATGCCAGCGGTGATGGCCCCGTCGCCGATTATCGCTGCAACTTTACGTTGTTCGCCTTTTGCTCGGGCGGCCGAAGCCATACCCAACGCTGCGCTGATAGACGTGCTGGAATGGCCAACACCGAAGGTGTCGTATTCGCTCTCGGCGCGATTTGGAAAGCCCGCCAAACCACCTTTTTTTCGCATGCTGTTCATGCGGTTGCGACGACCCGTCAGAATTTTGTGAGGGTAGCCCTGATGACCGACGTCCCACACAAGTCTGTCATGCGGCGTGTTGTATGCAGCGTGCAGTGCTACGGTCAGTTCCACTGTGCCTAAGCTCGAGCCCAAGTGCCCACCTGTCTCCGCCACAGATTCGATCAAATACTGTCGAAGCTCCTTGCACAAGGCAGGCAAGCGTTGCTCGTCTAGTCGGCGCAAATCGGCTGGGGAGTCGATTTGAAATAGCAGCGGAAAGTCTTCGGGAGAGGGCATAGTCACTTAATACAAAGGTTGTCGATCAATTATCCGAGCTGCGTGGTCTGGGCGCAACCAACGATTCGGAAAAGGGTTTAAACAGTGATAGGTGCGACCGCCTGTTCGGACAGCTGCACTTGGTCCAAAATCCACTCGCAAAAGTCCTCAGTGGGTTGATGGTCACGGTAGACAGGTCGCACTAAATAATAGCTCTTCGCCAGCGGAATAGCTGGACCAAACGGTATGCACAGTCGGCCAGCGGATATATCACGCTTCGCCATAAGGTCTAAAGAGAGCAGTACACCCTGACGTTCGGCAGCAGCTTCCAGTGCCAGTTGTACTTGATTGAAATGGGTGCCTCGCTCCCAAGAGACACCTTCAATTTCTGCCTCTCCAAGCCATTCTTTCCAGCTGTTATTGCCATCGTAGTTGGTGTCATCGTGCAAAAGGTGGTGGAAACGCAGGTCTTCGGGGGATTGCAGAGGTGGCTCACCGCTGCGAAGTGATGGGGAGCAAAGCGGTACTGCGTGCACATCAAAAAGTTTGTCCACGCGACAACCCCGGTAATGGCCGTAACCAAAAACAATGGCAACGTCGATTTGCTGTCGTCGAACTTGTTCAACGGCGAGTGCTTCTCCGCTTTGCCGCTCAATCATCGCCTCTGTTGCATGAATGTTCATATCCACGCTGGGGTGCGCGCGATTGTAATGGCCGAGCCGAGGCATTAACCATTTAGTGGCAAATGCGGGGGCTGTCCATAGGTCGAGCGTATCGTTTTGAGTCTGCGTTCGTAGTAAGCGCGTGGCTTCTTGCAGCATCAAAAAACCACGCTGCAAAGTGGGCAAGCAGCGTTCAGCTTCATCGGTCAAGGCTAACCCGCGAGGGAGCCGGTGAAAGACCTTTACTCCAAGGTGTTCCTCCAGCGTTTTTAGCTGTTGGCTGATCGCAGCAGGAGTGACACTCAGCTCCTCAGCGGCTCCTGCGAGGCTCAAATGTCGGGCCGCTGCTTCGAAAGCGCGAAGAGAATTGAGAGGTGGTAGACGATCAGACATGTTCAGTTAGTTATTCTTAATCTGTTTTTCTGCATTATTGTATATTATATTGATGTCAAGGGCATTATAGCGCTAATTATAGCTTGTTTTTCCCTATCTTGGGAGCGTGACATATATGTGATTAAGATTATCTTAATTAAATGCGAAGCTATTGTCGATTGATCTGCTTGGGATTGATGCCAATATACATCCCATAACGTCAATTAATTAGGAGCATCTAACGATGTCATTTTTCAAAAATCTTATTTCAACTATCGTTTCTTCCAACGAAATGCGAGCGCGTAGCCTCGTACGCCAAGAGCTGCTAAGCATGCCCGAGCATCGCTTGATCGATCTCGGTTTTGATCGCACTTCTCTACTTGATGGTGTAAAAGCATGGCCTTGGCGATTAGAAGAAGAAGGCTTTGTCGCTGTAGAGACGGAGTCACAGCCAGTTTTTTCTCGTCGAGAGCTTCGTCGAGCAGAGCGTGAACTGGCCGCCATGAGTGATCGTGAATTGTTTGAGCTCGGTATTGCGCGCTCTGA
>CALCKW010000057.1 GCA_937965695.1 uncultured Granulosicoccaceae bacterium | reverse complement strand
ATCAAGCTGTAACGGCACGGCGAATTGTTTGAATGACACGGCTCATTTCTTCGTCAGGGGCTTCTATTTTTCCCATCACCATATTGATCAGTTCAGGGTCTTGTGTATCGATCAAGCGTAAAAATGCTGCCTTCTCGTCGGCTTCTGCCTTCTGGTAGAACTTTTCTAAATAGGCCGTCATCGCCACATCCAGCTCTTTCATGCCGCGCCTACAGCGCCAGCGCAGCCTAGACATTTCATTAACGTCTTCGCTCATTGGGCCGACTCCTCATTCTAAAAATACAGTTTATAGAAATGCATGGCCGCTGTGCAGTGTGGCCATTAAGCAATTTTAGCTGCTGCGCGATACAACACAGCGCGACATCGAGGTCATCGTGTCGCCTTAGCCATGAAGAGGCCGACCTAACTCAAAGAACGCTGCAAGCGGCCGACATATGCAAATACGGATTAGGTCAGCGAAATCAATGACCAATCCAATAAACAAGGTTCTAACCCACGATTGGTTCAGCTGTGTTTATCCGAATCAATTCACCAAGCTCTAGGCGCAATTGGCAAAATGACACAAAACACTGCGCCAGAAAGGCAACCGGCACTTCCTAGTGTGCAAGCAGTAGGCGCATCACAGGTGGCCCAAGAACCCTTGTCGGCAACGCCAGAGCTGCCTTCGCCTGACAGCGAATCCAGCTTCAAAATCACCAAATTTCGCTCGCTTCGCCTAAAAATTCTCTCAATTGCACTGATCAGCTCAGTTGCACTAATGCTGTACGTGTCGCTGGTCAGTGGTGCCGCGCAGAATAATACGAGAAAGTTGCAGGAAATTTACGAGGTCAAGTACCCCATCCAGCTCCTTTTGCAGTCGTCAAAGCGCAGCTTGACGCTGATTAACCAAGAATTCCAGGAAGCGATTGTCACCGGCAACGAAGAATTGGTGCTGAGCGCTGAACCAACGGCGAACGAGTTTCGACAGAATATTGAAGGCGTCATAAAGCTCAACCCAAGCCATAAAGAAGAGCTTGAACTGATTCTGGACCAGTTTGAGACCTTTTACGCCAATGCTTACTCCTATGCCCAAGAAAGAATCAACGGTGTCGATGACAAGCTAAAAAACTTTGAACGCAGCAAAGAGAACAGAGCCAATTACAGAGCCGTTGCCAGCTCGGTTCAAGATTTTCAACAAGGACACTTGGATCTATTTGCAAAAACAGTGAGCGACACCTCGGCGCGTGCAAAGGATGCGGTCGTCATTGGTCTATGGACCAGCCTCGCCACTGCGTCACTGGTGCTGATACTTGCGCTCGTGATTGCACGAAGCATCTTGCGTCGGGTGCATGCGATCGTCAGCTCGCTTAAACGCATCGCTCAAGAAGATGGCAGCATGCAAGTGCGCATTCGCCTCGACGGCAACGACGAGATGACAGAGCTTGCCCACTGGTTTAATACGTTTATCGAAAAACTAGAACGCGTGACACTGGAGTCTCACGCTGAAATAAAGCGTATCGCCTACACCGACACCTTGTCCGGCCTGCCCAACAGACGCAAGTTGATCGAAAATATAAGCTCCGCAATGGAAATTATTGCTGATCCAAAAGAACAATTGGCTGTGTTGTTTTTAGATCTAGACAATTTTAAACCCATCAATGATCAGTTCGGGCACGAAGCCGGCGACCTCTTGATCCAGCAAGCATCCAATCGTCTTCAAACGATAGTTGATGAAATAAACCAAGAATCAGATCGTCCGCAAAACCCTGTCAAACAAGCATCGGCTGGTCGCTTGGGCGGTGACGAGTTTATGGTGATTGTTCCCTCGGTGCCGTCCCACGAACAGATAAAAGCAATCGCAGAACACATTCGAAGCGCCTTGTTAGAACCTTTTGCACTAAACGGGGTAAACGCCCAGATTGGTGTCAGTATCGGTATCAGCTGCTACCCCGCTGACGCATCGACGAAGGAGCATTTAATCGACTGTGCTGACATGGCGATGTACCAAGCCAAGAGCGCAGGCAAAAACGCTTATAGTTTTTATACCAGTGAAATGGCCGCTTCTCTAGATCACTCCTTACGCGTTGAAGCTGCACTTAAAAATAGCATGTCAAACAATGAGCTATTTTTGGAATACCAACCCAAATTTGATTTAACCACTGGCGAATACATTGGTTGCGAAGCGCTTCTTCGTTGGCACAACAAAGAACTGGGCAGTATCCGGCCCATGGAGTTTATTCACCTCGCCGAGAAGACCAATGTTATCCATGCGATTGAGGAATGGGTTCTCCAGGATACGTGTAAGCAAATAGCCGACTGGCTTGACCGCGGAATTGATCCAGGTCGTGTGGCTATTAATGTTTCTGCCAAACAAATTCAGAAGCCTAACCTGTTAGAAACGATTACTCCGCTGATCGACCAATACAACATTCCCTACGAGTGTTTAGAGTTTGAAATTACTGAAAGTTCTACACTGGACAACATGGACATGGTGGTTGATAACGTTCAGAAGCTCAGGAACCTCAACATCCAAGTTTGTATGGACGATTTTGGATCGGGTCACTCGTCGCTTCAGCTTTTGATAAACTGCAACATCGACACCGTCAAGATAGATCGAGCGCTTATTCAAAAACTGTGCACCAATGAGCGTTACGAATCCATTGTGCGTTCAATCATTTCGCTGACTTCAACGCTGGACATCAAATGTGTCGCGCAGGGAATTGAGGACTTTGAGCAGCTGCACATGCTGCGCAACTTTGATTGCCAAAGCGGTCAAGGCCACTACTTTAGCTTCCCAATGCTGCCTGCCGCTCTCGAAGAGCACATGTTTGAGAGCAAGAGTAACCAGCGACAGGTTGCACAACGATAAAGCAAAAGTCAGCGGAAACTGAACCCCGCACTGAGATCACTTTCCCATTGAAAGCCACACAAAAAAAACCGCATTGAATGCGGTTTTTTTGCAATTTTTGCTGGTGTTAAACCACCACGTCAGGCGACTCAACATGGCTGAAGTGAGATTGGGTTATTAACCAAGGGTGCTCAAACACCATGTCTGCAGCTTTCGAAGCTCCGACAATACGCTCTACAGCTCTGTAACCTGCTTCTATACCTGGCGGGCGATAATCCGTATTGTGTGCATCGGATGCGATTACGTAGATCAACCCGTCTTTTGCCAAACGATCTGCTGAACGATTCGAGTGCGGGCCAGATGCCCCGTAAAGACTCGCAGAAGTCACTTGAAAGAGGCAGCCCAAATCAGCCAGCTCATGTGAGCGTCTGTGCACACGCATGATCTCGGCGTTTCGCTCTGGATGAGCAATCAGAGGACGAATGCCTCGCGTGATCAACCAGCGAATTATATTTTTTGCTTCCAGTGGAACGTGTGTATGTGGAAGTTCCAACAAAATGACCTTGTTACCGTCCAACTCACCCAACCAAGGAATCTCGTTGCGCTCAACCAGTGGGATCATCTCAGGACCAACCCGCACTTCCGCTGAACAAGCCAATTGAATTTGGTCTTTTATATCACCTAGATTCGCCATCAGTTTTTCAAAATGTGTGCGAATTTTCTGCGGAGAATTGGGGTATACACCTGGGGTCATATGTGAAGTCGACATCATGAACGTCGTTCCCTGAGCAATAGCCGCTTGCAGCAAGCTCTTCGACTGCGCCAACGTCGCTGGGCCGTCGTCTATACCGGGAATGATATGCGAATGAATGTCGATCATAATTGCGTCTGATCCAGCCCGTGTGAGGCGTATTATTTAGATACTAGATGCATAGCACTTTTCGCGCCTCACCCAGTTGCTATATTTTTTTGCTCTACCGCTAATTATTTACAGCGCTTTGTTTTTTTCTCGCTTGCAGCGAGCACAACGGTATCGGGTGACCAAGCGCCCTTTTTTACTATCAAAATCACTGTCGGTCACGACCAACCATTTATGAAAATCATGGGCACAAAGTGTCTTACCCTGAGATTTTTGCTCTTTATTGGGTTTGCGAAAGGGTATGATGTCGGCCATGCTCTACCTGCCTAAACTCAATTCATGTAACCGCTCGCTGTTCTCAGCAAGCGTCTGCCCGAAGCTGAACAAAGGTCTTGCGACATTCACCCTGCACATTTATTTGCAAGTATTATCGCCAAACATTTGACCGACAACGGTTTTCTTCCCTACAAAAACAAGAGCATGCCACTTTAGCGCTTGCATTTCCAACATAGATTACATGCCTGATTTTTCAATAGTATTGGCCACCTTGAATGCTCGCTACAGTCATGCAGCGTTGAGCCTACGGTATTTGCAAGCCAATTTAGGGCCTTATCAACCCCATAGTAGTATTCAAGAATTCACTATTCAGGCAAGACCTCTCGATGTGGTGGAATCTCTTCTCGCTGCATCACCGACCGTTGTAGGGCTTAGCGTCTACATTTGGAATCGACGTGAAACCACAGCTGTTTTGCAAGCGCTTAAGTCTGTTGCCCCCCATATTATAGTCGTCATTGGTGGTCCGGAGGTTAGTCACGGTGATGAGAATGATCCGCTGAGCAAACTTGCTGATCATACGGTTAGAGGCTGGGGTGAGCTCAGTTTTCAAGGCCTTTGCCATGCGATTGCAACGGGTGAGTCAGACAAGTGGCCCAGATTAATTGATGGGGTACGCGCTCCTATGGAGTCCATCGCGCTGCCGTATTATTTGTACAACGATGATGATATTGCTCATCGCAATTTGTATATAGAGGCATCTCGTGGCTGCCCTTTTAAGTGTGAATTTTGCCTCTCCGCACTGGATGAAACCGCCTGGCCTTTTCCACTGCAAGATGTGCTGGATGCGCTAGATGATTTGTACCAGCGAGGCGCGCGCAACTTTCGATTTGTCGATCGTACCTTTAATTTGCGCAGTGATGTAAGCGCCGCCATATTGGACTTTTTTCTAGAGAGACTCGATAACGCTTTGAGTCTGCATTTTGAACTCGTGCCCGATAAGCTCCCTCCGAAGTTACGCGATAAAATTGCACTTTTCCCTAGAGGCGTGTTGCAATTGGAAGTCGGCATCCAAAGCTTTGATCCTGAAGTCCAAGCGCGTATTAGCCGAAGGCAGAACAACCAAAAAGCCAAGGACAATCTGCAGTGGTTGCGCCAACACAGCCAAGCGCATCTGCATACTGACCTGATCTTTGGCTTGCCAGGTGAAGACCTGGCTGGATTTGAACGTAGCTTCGATACGTTGGTCTCACTAGAACCTCACGAAATCCAGTTGGGCATCCTCAAGTTGCTTCCCGGTGCTCCAATCGCAAGACATAACGGCGATCACAAGATGCTATTCGATACGGAGGCGCCTTACCGGGTGCTACAAACGGACTGTGCAGACTTCCAAACAGTTCAGCGCGTCGACCGCATGGCACGACACTGGGATTTAATCGCGAATAGCGGGAGATTTCGGCAGACACTGCTCGTCATTTTAGGCAAGTCACCTTTTGCTCGCTTTTTGCTACTCAGTGACTGGCTGCATCAAATAACGGGCAGTGCCAGAGGACTGTCTCCTGCGCGTTTGTTTGTTTTGCTAAAAGACCCACAACAATTGCCTATGTCGTTAGACCACGAGCAATATGCGCACGCGCTGGCGCAAGACGCCGAGGTTTATCGCTTGCGAGATAGAGGCAATTCTAAGGCGCAAAGCCACGCTGCACAGAGTAACAACCGGCAATCTCGCCATGTCGAGCTACAATCGAATATCGCCACTTCTAAGGACCTGTAATGAACGCCTCTAAAAGCCCTCTCCTTAGCTTGCGTGCGTTACTGATTCTTATGGCTGTATTGACCGGACTAACGTGGTGGATAGGCACCAACGTCAACCGCTACACCGTGCAAACCTCCGCAGTACCGAGTGATTTCCCTGGCGATATTTCCCGGTGGCGTCTGCAAGAAAACTGGAAGGACGTAGATACACTGCCGGGCTTTACTCTGTTCTCGGACGGCATCAGCATTAGCAGGGATATTCCAGGCATATCCGACGCGGAACTTCGAGTTCCACTCCCTGAGCAAAAGCCAGCCGGCGCCAAGCTCTTGGCCCAAGGTGAGTTGATGGCGCAAACAGTCTCTGGCGGAAAACTGAATTGGCACGGGTTGCTTTACACCGTGTGGTTTTACGACGCCTCAGGAGAACGCATAAAAGAATCTGCTCGCACTGTACAAGCCTTAGTCGGTGACACCGTACCTTTGCTCTATAGCCGGGAGCTCGATCTACCGCCGTTAGCGGTTGAGGCAGGGATTGGTCTGCGAGTTTTTGAAAGTACCGGCACAGCTTTTTTGCGAGCGCCTAAGTTGCAGGTGGTGGCACCTTGGAGCGGCTATAGAAATGTCATTATGGGTGTTTTGGCCGTCTGGGCTGTCTACGGATTGGTGGTGGTTGTCGCTTTAGGGTCGAGAGGGAAACTACTTTATGCATTGGTCCCCATTGCTTTGATCGCAATTATCGCGGTGGCCGTCTCATTACCCAGTGAAGATCTTCGCCGTCTGATTGCACCCATCGAACAACTAACAAAAGGTGTGATGCCCTATTTGCGAGAGCTCGGCCTATACAGTGTAAACAAAATGGGACATGCACTCAGTTTCGCCTTGCTGGCGTTTTTTGTTTGTATGGTACGCAAGCGACTAGGCGCTACTTGGTTAGGCACTGTCAGTTTCATGATTCTGCTGGCAGTTCTAACGGAGAGCGTGCAGCTATTTTTTGTTGGTCGCAGTTCGCGCTTGATAGACGTGGCAATAGATCTCAGCGGCGCTTGTTTCGGCATTTTGATGTTTTTTATACTGTGGTTAGTCAGCAGCCCTTTCAGAAAAAAAACACTCGATATCTCGCTTTAAAAAGACCAATAGACCTTAACTTATAAAGCGAGCCTCGCACCTGTGCCTATCTATTGATAGTGGGTGCAGTTTTTAAGGCTCTGTCGTGAGCTCCACACGCTGCCGTCGGTTAAAATCTCTAATAAGCTCTCGATATTTGCGGATAAAGCCTCTACCCACCTTTTTTATCAATACTTTGCTGTCGTTTTGTTCAGAACTTGTGAAGACTCAAATTTTGCCATTAAATGATTAGCAAGAGCGCCACCGTTCAGAAACACGAACCACGTCACATATTCGCCTGCCGAGTTTGAAGAGCATCTCAAAACGCCGCATGATGCGGCATCAGTTATACAATTTACGGTGAGATTACTTGCACAGTGATGCAAATGTATATCAAGCCCAGAGAGCACGTCGAATCATGGACATTCAAAGCCTACTACATAGATTTCCGCATAATATAATTATCGCTGCCTTGCTCGGGGCGCTGCTGTTTTGGATTTTCGGCAGCTGGTTCAAACGCCGTGCACTTCGACGTCAACGCGAAGAAAGTGAAGCGGCGGCCTCAAAAATGCGACTCGAGCTCACGAACGAGCTCGACGCTAAAAACGACGAGATAGCACATTTGCAAACTCGTCTTATGGAAGCTGATCATCTCACCAAAAATTTGAGCCAAAAAGCGGCCATGCTGCCTCAGGAGCAGCAACGCTTTGCCGACCTCAAAGATCGCTACTTAAGCGATGTCAGCAGAGCACGCAATCTGTTGAAGACTCGTGGCGATGCAAGCTCTGAACTGCAGCGTCGCAATCAGGAATCTACAGAGCGTTACAACGAGCTGCATGCTCGTTGGGATACTGAACGCAAGCGATATGCGAAGCTAGTGACTGAAAAGAATCAACACATTGCTGATTTAGAATCACGTGTAGAGGGATTGGAGAGCAGTAGCCAGCTGGAAAGTGAGAGCAGCCAAAACAGTTACAGCAACGGCCAGTTGGAAACCATGTTGGTCGAGCTTCGCCAGCAAGTCTCTGATAGGGACGCTCAAATACAAGGTTTGCAACACCAAGTGACACAGGCCGGTACACAGACCGCCAGTGGCACAGCCGACAGCGACATCCAAAACCAATTGCGAATGGCCGATGCCAAGATGGCCAGTAAAGACAGAGAAATAGCTCGCTTGCGCAACCAATTGATCAAAGAGTCTTCGGGAAGCCCGCAAGCCGTTCAGATGCTTGGCACCAGCACTGACCGTGATACTGGCTCGACGCTTATGCAAGCAGACATAGCCAACAAAGAGGCTGAGCTTTCACGTTTACGACTAGAAGTCGAGAGCCTAAAACCGGCGGCTGCAAAGCTGCGTCGCTTGGAAACAAAATTACAGCACTTGGCGCGAGGAGGCGAAGGCGATGAAGAAAATGCGACTTTGCGAGCGTTGGAATTAGAACTCGAGCAACTGCAGAGCAAAGTACTACAGCAGCAAGCAGAAGGTCAGCTGTCACTGGAAAAACAAGCCAATGCTTTCCAGCAGCAACTCAATGCGAAGACAGATGCAATAGGCCGCTTAAACCGTCAGTTACAGGCTAGCCGATTGAACTAGAAAAAAATGCGCCGTGGCAAAAATTGCCATGGCGTTTATTTTACTGCGATGACTTGCACCTGCGTTAATACAACACCCTTTCCCCATGGCCTTGTACATCGGCCGCTCTGTGTAACCTTCTCTATTTGTAAGGGTTGATGCCCGAACTGCCCGTCTTAAATCGTTTGTGATGCCAAAAATACTGACCTGGGTCCTTGCGAATCATGTGTTCAAAGACGTCATTAAACGCTTGAGTCTGCTGGGTTAAGTCCAGTGAGTCATCTAACACAAGCGGTGGATGAACTGTCACTGAGTACCCAATTTTTTTCGCCTTTATTTCGAACATGACAACTTTGGCTCCGCTGCGTTTTTGCAAGCGTGCCGGTGCAGTTGTGGAAAAAATGGATTGATTAAAAAATTGTGTTGGAACAGCCCCGTGGCTTTCTGCCACCGATTGATCTGGCAGCATACTCAATACACCTTTTGAGCGTAGAATACGCATCGCCTTTCGCATATCAGACCGCAGCACAACATCAGGCCAAAATCGTTTTCGCTGCGCACTTTGCAATTGATCGAAATAGGCATTTTTGGCTTTTGCATAGACGGGGTAGTAAGGCACATGTAGACCCAGAGCCGCGCCCGTAATCTCTATTGAATTGTAATGACAAGAGAGCAGCAAAACTGCTTCTCCTCTTTCTTGACATCGGTGTAAGTGTTCAATGCCTTCAAACTGAATATAGTTTTTTAACCAATCCGGTTCGCTATACCAGCGTTTAGAAGTCTCCAATAACGTTAAAGCTACACCACGGTAGCTTCGGGTGGAGATCTCAGCTCTCCATTTTTCAGAGGATTCAGGAAAGGCGAGTTTGAGATTTGTCAGTACAACTCTCTTGCGAGATGGAGACACAACTTGAAGAATTGCGCCCAATCCCGCTGAAATATTTGGCCACCATACAATCGGCAAGCGAGAGATCAACCAGAAAAATGAAAGCCCAACTACAACGGGCCAATAGCGCGGGTGCCAGGGTTTGATAGGACCATTTACCCTCATACGTCGGCGGTGTTTTGCTCGCGAATCACCGAAACCAAACGACGGGCCATTTGCCTGAGTGAAAATTGCTCTTTGAACATCTTGCGTGATCGCTTGCCCATACTGGCCAAAGAACCTTCATCGAGTGTCACCAAAAGGGCTTCCGCAATGCTTTGAGCGGTGGGAGATGTAGCGAGATAGCCATTGCTGCCTGGTGTCACCATGTCTTGCAGAGCTCCCTGCGGTGTTGCCACTAACGGCAGGGAAAAGCTCATTGCAGTCAGCGCGTGTTGAGCCGCATGACCCGCTTGAAAAGGCGCCAAGCAAACATCAAATGCTGTGTAGATACCACCGTCTTTTGGCTGACCAATCATGCTGTTCGAGGCAACAGGATTTTGCGCTGCTAACAAACGAACCTCTTTGCCATAGTCGTGCTGGTAATTGCCTAACAAAAAGAGTTTTAGGTTGTGTCCACCAAATTGTTCCAAGGCCTCTAGCGCAATTTCTTGCCCTAGATCACGGTGGATCGGCCCGGGAATGCACACCGCAATGTGAGAGTCTTCCAGTTTCAAGAGCTTGCGTTCGCTGGCGCGCCGCTGCCTGAACTTTTGCTGCAGATCAGGTACGGCTGGGGGTAGATAGCTCACTGCTGTGTCGCACTGGCTCTCCAACAGCCCGACAAGTGCTTGAGAGCCAGCAAAAACACTCGTTAGCCCCTTGAACACACGCGTGTCTACAGCGTCGAATGCGACACCGTGAGCAACAGCACCACAACTGCGAGCAATTTTGGCCCCGATGCGAATACCCTCTTCGCCGTAGCCTAGTACCACATCTACAGCCTGCGCTTTTGCGTGCCGACTGATGGCGAAACTATCTAGCCAGCCCGTGGCACGTCGACGCGCGTCACAATTGATTTCTTCCCGCTTGCATTGGATAGCTAACCAAGAACCCTCTGTGCAAATGCAAGACACACCAATGGACTCTGAACGCAATGCGCACAAGTGGAGAAACGCCTGGCGTTCAGCTCCGCAACCAGCAGAACTTGGCACAACAACCAAAACCTTCATCGTCTGTCCTCCGCCCTGCCGTTCGCCATCATGCACTGGTCCCATTGTGTGCCAGCTATCATATCTAAAAAGCGCCACTGAGTGTTACTGCTAACCAGCAAGCTGCAGGCACAGGCTGTCCAGCCAAGGCAAAAGTTCTTTATACTTGCTCAATCTGATCTGACATTCACTGCTTACTCCATGCCTTCTCCGCCATTGCGCTATCGAGTATTGATCGTCTTGCTGATGCCTTTCATTGTGTTACTCACACTCTGGCAGGCATGGAAAGTAAGGGACAAACGATTTGCTTTGCATCGTCTAGGTTTTTCCTATTTGACCACGCATCGTTCCCCACTGTGGGTTCATTGCGCCTCCGTTGGTGAAATGAGGGCAGCACTGCCCTTGATAAATCAACTGCGTGCAGATTCTCGGTTTAGTCCTGTGCTTGTTTCCACTGCCACCCCAACCGGTGGCGATGTCCTTCTGCAACAAGGTTGGGATGACATTGAGCATGTGTATTTACCTATCGACAGCAAGGCAGCCGTGAAACGCGCTTTCAAGCAACTCAAACCACGTGCTGTGTTGTTAATGGAGACGGAGATCTGGCCCCATCTCATCAACACGGCGCGAAGACTAGAGCTGCCTGTGGCCATCATCAACGGACGCCTCAGCCAACGTACGATGAGAACTCCAGAATTCCTGATGCCGGTTTACCAACAGGCACTTGAGCAAGTCACGCTGGTGTTAGCCAAGTCGGACATAGACAAACAGCGGTTTGAGCAGCTTGGGGCACCCAAACCACATGTACAGTCGCTTGGGAACCTCAAGTTTGCAGCACTATCGACACCCACTGCCGCGCCTGCAAATGCATTGCAAAGACCTTTTTGGCTTGCCGCGTCGACACACCATGATGAAGAAAAGCAGCTTTGCAGTGCTTGGCTTACTAGACAACCAAGTAGCACTGATCTGCTGGTGATTGCCCCGCGCCACCCCAAAAGAAGCGCAAGAATCCAAAACCAGCTCAAAGACCTAAGGCTAAATTTTGCCGTAAGAAGCGCCGGCGATGAAGTGAACGAACAAACACAGGTCTACCTCGCTGACACCTTAAGTGAGATGCCATTGTGGTTACACCACGCGAAAGTGGTGTTCATGGGAGGTTCCTTGGTTCCCATTGGTGGGCACAATGTTCTCGAGCCAGCCGCCGCTGGTGTACCGATTGTCAGTGGACCGCATTTACATAATTTTCTTGAAGAGGCAGAATTGTTGATCCCGTCGGGCGCATTGCACCAAGCTGACAGCGCAGAAGAAGCGATCGACTACGTCAATACGCTGCTGGCGAATCCAGATCACTCCCGAGTGCTGGGAGTTGAAGGGTTTAAAGCGGTGCAGACTAACGCTGATATGCTCGAGCGTTATATCGACGCACTATTGCCCTTGGTAGGCACTCAGCAGTAGCTGCCAATCGGCTGCTTTAAAATGTTTGATGTGGCCAAGCCCAACGAGCTTGTCGAGTGATCGCCGCAGTCGGGCAAGATTGTCGGCTTTCCAGCTGTGGCCTTTTCTTCGGCGGCAGCGATCAAAATCAATCAAGCTCACTGCACCAGCGGTGTCCAGCAGAATATTCTTAGCATTCAGGTCAGCGTGCCACACACCTAAGTGATGCATCGTTTGCACGACCGCTCCCAGTTCACACCACACAGACTCTGCTGCTGCATCGCGAGACAAGTAATCGGCCAACGTGACGGTTTCAGGAATCGCGCGCGTGATTAGATCGCACGTGTAAAAGGCCCCGTCACGCTGCACTCGAGCACCCAAAGGCTCAGGCACCGGCAAGCCCTGCTGCAGCATCCATTCTAACAAACGATACTCAGCAAACGCCCGGCTGCGCTCGTGTCCTGACCAGATAAAACGATCCCGCGTTACTCTGGCCGCCAATCCACCACGATAGTAATGACGCAGCACTGCTTGATCCCTGCCCAGTTTTATAAACCAAGCGCTGCCCCGACCTTCAGCTTCTGAAATCAACTGCTCATTCAACTGCAAGTGATCCGGATCAAAATCTTCGCTGCACAGCGGTTGACTCAACGACACGGAGCTCAGTAAATGATTGTTGGCTGCACGGATATACTGAGCGGTCATGGATTTTATTTTGGTTGTTTTCAAAACAACACTATAGCAACACAAACCCTAGCCGGCTGCTAAACTGCAGCTCTCTTGAATCCGGACTAGTTCGATGAATTCTGACCTCTCTGTTTGGCTGTACAAACAGATTTACTGCCGCCTTATTGGCTCGGTGTTTCCAGCGCATTGGTTTGGCCCTCGGCCGCCAGAGGTAGCAAAACTGAGTCAGCCAACCGCACGACTCCAGCTTGAGATCGTGAGCCACTGTTGGCAGTACGCGCATTTATCGATTTACCAGTTGAGTTCTCTGGTCAATCATCCTCCTCAAGACATCGACCTCACTTACACACTGTTCTACGCAGAAGAAGACATCGCCACGGCAAAATTGGTCGAGACTTTTGGGAAAATGAACATAGCCAACATCAATTGGCAATGGCGGCCCATGACCCGTGAACAGATTTTCCGTCGGGCCATAGGTCGTAACCAAGCCGCTCTAAAAACAAAGGCAGATTGGATATGGTTTGCCGACTGTGACTTGATTTTCCACAAAAATTGCCTCGATTCCATCGACAAAACGCTTCGAGGCGAGGCAACCCGGCTAGCGTATCCAGCAAGTGAGCAAGTAACCGAGCTACTCGCCGCAGACGACCCCATCGTCAATTTGCCAACTGACAACCCAGTAATTGTCGATATTGACCCGGCAATGTTCAGCAGAAACCAAATCACAAAAGCCAAGGGTGCTTTTCAGATAGTGCACGGAGACGTCGCTCGGGCCTGCGGTTATTGCAAAGACCTAAAACACTATCAACAGCCGACAAACCGATGGCGTAAGACTTTTGAAGACACCGCATTTCGACGCCTGATCGGTGACGAAGGCATTGCGGTGCCGATTGAAGGCTTGCATCGCATACGCCATCAAGTCAAAGGGAGATACGCCAAACAATCGTTTCTGAGTAAAGCGAGGACTTGGCTGCGAATGCAGGATAAATAACCGCCAAACAGTACAAACAGGTTCTGCGACTACAATAAGCGGTACATAAATAAAGAATAAAAGCGTTCTGTGCTTCCGCCTAGCGATCACGGGTAAAAAACCAAACCTGCTTACCATCAAAAGAGATTGGACAGAAATTGACTTCCACAAAGCACGAAGATCTAAGCAAAGCGCCTCTACTGTGGCCGGCGGTTGTAGCGCTGAGTATATTTGCGTTCACCTATCGCAGTAATACGGGTGCATACCTGATCGGAGCTATAGGCACCTTACTTTGGTTAACTTTAGCTAAACCTAAGGCAGCGCCATCTCTACCAAAGACTCTACAGACCTTGGCCAAGGCCTATGCAGCAACTCTTGTTCTGCATATGTGCTGGATTTTGTATCTCGACGAGTATCCTCTCTGGGATACCCTTGAAGCCTACCTTCATTATTTCGAATTTTTATTGTTTGTGCCGTTTTCGATCGCTTTATACCATCTTCGACAACACGCTTTTACGCTTTTATTTGTACCTGTTGCAGCTGTAGTGATCAGAATAATTTCGCATACTGATCTGAGCTCATTAGACACCACGCTTTTCTCAAACAGCCTGTACGGGTTCGGAAAGTACCATACCGGTTACGGCATGCAAGGTATGCAGGTTTTGCTCACGCTGTTCTGCCTTGCACTCTTTGCTATCAAAAGACCGCCGAGCATAAAGCTGAGAGTCACTCTCGCGGTGGCCGCTATCGCCACTGCTTTGCTCTTAACGCAAGCGCTAATGACTGCAGGATCTCGCGGTGGATGGGCAGGCTTAGCCGTCGGGGTAGCCGTGTTGCTGATGCTACAAATGCCCAAAATCATCCAGTGGAAATTCGACAAAAAAACACTCATAACAGTCCTTGTTATCACGTTCGGAATTTTGGCTGTTATTGCATCCAATAGTCATAAACTAGAGAAACGGCTTATTCGAGATACCAATGTGAATTTTGAATATTCCCTGTCTGTCGACAAGTTACCCAAAGACGAAGATGTCTTTTTTGCCCGCCGCGTGCATCTCAGTTATTTTGGTTATCAACTCTGGCAAGATCGCCCAATATTTGGCCATGGCCCAGCTGCGGTCGATCATATCTTGGCCGCGCACCCTCAATTTAATAGTCACCCCCACCTGCACAACACTTATATTCAAATAGCTTCAGAACTCGGAGCTATCGGGTTTATTGCGGTGACCATATTATTCAGCGCACCTGTGGTTCTGCTCTGGCGCAGGCGTAAATCTTTTACCGGTGAAAACAAAGTCATCATGACCATGCTGGCTGTGAACAGCTCAAGCCTAGCGGTTTGGTCGCTGCCATTTGATCACCTACACTGGTCCGATTGGCGATTCACTGTCGTTTGGTACTTGAGTTACGCAGCGCTTTTATTGCGCCTTCACACCGACTCAAGCAAAGATAGTTCGAAAAACAGCGTACTTTAAAGTGCGCTACACTCCCTACTCTTAAACTCACTGACACCACCCCAGACTATGTTATTTAACCTCAAGCTGCTTCTAAACCAATTGCGAGGACAGCAAACAATTGGCACATTCAACATACTCGGCATAGATTTGAAGTTAAACATTAGTGCTAAACGGGAATTGAAACGTGCTCGATCTATAAAGCGTGAAAAAGATTTGGTGCAGCAACTCAACTCTGTACTTAGAGAGGGGGATGTTTTTTACGATGTTGGGGCAAACATAGGGCTCATCAGCTTACTGGCCAATTTAGAGCCCAACAGATCTTTGAAGCACACACACTGTTTTGAGCCTGAACCGAGGAATTTTGGACAGCTTAAGAAAAACATCACCCTCAACGAACACGACCACAAGGTCTCCTCTCATCAAATCGCCTTGGGCCAAGATGAGGGAGAAGTAACCCTGCATGTTCGTGGTACTGCGGGAGACGGTAGACACTCGATCAGTACCAGCAAAGGAGCCACAGATGCGATTGTGGTTCCCATGAGCACCGTTTCTCTTTTTGCGAATAAAACGGGTCACTGGCCGGATGTCATGAAAATCGATGTGGAAGGCGCCGAAGGCCAAGTTTTGGCCGGTATGGACTCTCTCATTAAAAAGCGCCCTCCTCGCGATCTGATCCTAGAAATTCACAGCAAGGGTGATGGGGATACGATGTCGAGTGGTGAGACAATCCACGACTGGTTGTCCGATAGAAACTACCAGAAAGTGTGGCAACACGGTCGCAGCCACGAGGCTCATGTTCACTACCAGCAAAAGAGCTAAGTTAATATCAAGGCAGCTTTAAGACAATGTCCAAATTTATTGATCACTTAAAGTTTCTCTTGAGAATGCACCGTGAAAAATTCTTAGTGCAACACCCGTTCCGAAACGTTCGAGCCGCCAATCAAATTGAATTCGGCAAAAACGTTAGAATTCGTAAACATGCGTGGTTCGCGTTTACTTCAGATTGCAAAGTAAGCATTGGTGACAACACCAGAATAGGCCGGCATTTTGGCTTATCGGGTGTGGGGTCTAGTATCACGATTGAAAGCGATGTGATCATCTCCGAACGTGTGTTTATCACCGAAAGCTACCACGACTTTGAAGACGTCAGTCGGCCGGTACAACAGAGCTCACTGTCAGCAGGACCGGTAAAAATAGGCAAGGAGAGCTGGATTGGCATTGGGGTTAGTATCTTGCCCAATGTCTGCATAGGTAAGCACTGTGTGATCGGTGCCAATTCTACTGTCACCAAAGATATTCCAGACTATTGTGTAGCGGTAGGCAGCCCAGCACGCGTAATCAAGAAGTACGATTTTGAAAAGCAAGCTTGGCTAAGCGTGAAATAGGAACTCAGTCTTTCTATATCAAGTAAATCGCCGCTTGCCCTCTCAAACAAACCAAATAAATCAACTGTAGCTACTGTTCCTCTTTTGATTTAAAGCATCGATGCAATACACTACAAATTATCAATCCCCGATAGCACAAAGACATGACCTCTGAAGTTGTATTGACCACTTACTTTACGGTAAAGCCAGACCCACAAGCGCGGAGCAAGCGAAGCTCCAATGTGATCAAACACCTAAAAACCAAATGGCGCAGCTTTCGTGGCGGCGCTACTCCTGAACTTCCAGGGCTCGCCAAGCCCGACGAATTTGCTCGGATCAAAGTTTGGTACGACAGTTTGCAGAAAGTTGGTTGCAATGGTGTGATTTTCCATGACTGCTTGAGTGAACCATTTGTCGATAAATGGCAAAACGAAAAAGTGAGCTTTGAGTACTGGGAGTTAAAGACCCCTCGTTCGGTTAACGATGAGCGCTATTACTGCTATCTCGATTATCTTGAAAGAAATCCTCAAATTGAGCGAGTTTTTTTATTGGATCTTTTTGACGTCGAGTTTTTCCGAAACCCTTTTCTGCTGATTGACGACAAAAAGTACGACATGCTTTCGGGTGGTGACGAAGGTGTGTTTAATGATGAACAAAACAAACAAAAGATGATCGCTGCGTTCGGTGAGGCACACTATGAAAATGAGATCAAACTGCATGCCGGCACTTGCGGCGCATCGCGTGAATCAATGCTCAAATTGTTGAGAGCCATTGTGTCTGTCTTTGACGAGCTTAGCGCAAAAGGTCAAATGCAAAACCTCAACATGGCGGTGTATAACAAGTGCCTTTATGATCTCTTTGAAAAGCACCGAATTCTTTATGGCTACCCGCTGAACAGCAAATTCAAAAGTTACGAGGGCAGTGGAAATTTTGCTATTCGGCATAAATAGATTAGCCGCTCAACCTTGGCAGTAATATTCGTCTAATTGGCGCTATCTATTGGAGTTTCGGCCTATTTTGGACTAAGCTAAACTTCTGGTATTAGGCCTTTGGTAAGTGACGAGAGTGTCCTCTAAACTTCGCTTAACTGCCTCCACTAGCAAAATACTTGCGAGCGCTTCGCTGGTAATTTTACGCAATTTATTAACCTAACAAGATGCTTCGCTAGTAAGCCAGCACATAGTTTCCTTGAGGTATTTCTTCCCTTGCACATACGCACTCTCTCATTCTGCCTTGCAGCTGTCGCGTCCCTTTCGCTCACTGGCTGTGGCTTTCACTTGCTTGAGCCGTATCCAGCTGGCAAAACTTTGACTGTTCAAATAGTTAATCAAAGTGCGCCATTGATCAGCAACAGCTTGACCCAGGAATTGCAGTTGCGTGAGATCAATACCCATGGCCAGAGCCCAGATGTAGAGTTGATGTTACGCGGGGAGCGTGTTGACAATCGCTTGCTGGCCATCGATAGCGAATTGCGCGCGGCGGAGTACCAGTTAGAACACACCGTTGAGGTCAGCGCAAAGAAGGGGGACAAGCGCGGCGACTGGTTGGTCTTCACGGCAATACGAGACTATACCTACGATGAGTCCAATGTGCTCGGGAAGAGTCAAGAGCAACTGCTAATTCGGCAGACGCTTCGTGAAGAGCTAGCACAGCGTATTGTTGAGCGTTATCTCTATCCGGTCCAAGTAGCACTGCTCGCTTCGCCAGCTGTAAAAGTAACACCAGAATCACAAAACTAAGACGCCAATCTGGCCTCGAATCGCATCAGTTCTCGGATACCTAAACTCGGCTAACGTACCCTGCATTTTTTCGATTTTGGTGCCAGTTCACAGGTTTTTTCTCTGCCAGCAGTCCTTCATATATCAACTTTTCAGCCCACCTCACTGTTAAGCGTTAACGACATTCGGTGGCAGCTCAATTGGCTGCAATTTCGATATTTTGGCTGTATAGAACCGTTTCTTCTCCGAGATCCAATTCACCACCTAAATGCCATAATCAAGAAAAGGGGAGTTTTGAGTGCCAATTGACCATCAATACACTGAGTTTTAGGTGCTGGAAAGCCGAGAACACCCGTGTTACAAAGAGCACACAAGAGATATATTTCCGGAATTGTCAGGTTCGCGCGACGCTTCTCAGACAAGGCCAGCACTATTCGCTGGGTCTGTTTCGTCCAACGCCCGAACCATAAATGGCGACAACCAAACAACGGTTTAGAGTTGAACGAGTTCGACTTTTAGACAAGACATAAGCACACACTAGGTAGCAACAGAATGAGTGATTTAGTTGCGGATAACGTGAGCATGCGCTTCACCACCCCGACCGGACAGACCGTCCACGCCTTAGAAAATTTGAATTTCACCCTAAAACAAGGTGAATTGCTTTCAGTACTTGGCCCGTCTGGCTGCGGTAAAACCACGCTGCTCAACATAGTGGCCGGCTTTCTTAGGCCCAGCGAAGGCATTTTTAGGCTCGGCGATAAGGAGATCGTGGGACCGGGCGTGGATCGCGGCATGGTATTCCAACAAGGTGCTTTGTTTGAATGGCTAACGGTTGCGCAAAACGTAGACTTCGGACTGAGAATGCGTGGCGAGAAAAGCAAAGACACGGCAGAGAAAGTAGAGAAGTGGCTGGATATCGTGGGACTGCAAGGTTTTGGCGATGTGCCCACTTACCAGTTGTCGGGCGGCATGCAACAACGGATCGCCCTCGCCCGCTGCTTGATCAACGATCCCGACGTTATCCTGATGGATGAGCCGCTTGGAGCGCTTGATGCGCTGACACGAGAGAAGATGCAATCTCTGGTTCTCAAAATTTGGAAAGAGACCGGCAAAACCATCATGATCATCACGCATTCCGTTGAAGAAGCCTTACTACTAGGTGAGCGCTTGTTTGTCATGGCACCTAGACCTGGTCGACTACACAAATCCTATGAGTTGCCTTTTGCCGAACGTGGTCTGAAAGAAGATCTTCGTGACATCAAGAACGACCCTGAATTTGGTCAGAAGCGTGAAGAGATTCTGACCATGATCTGGGATATGGAAGAAGAGATAATGGGCCAAGTCGCCGGGAGTGATACAGCATGAGCGGCCGCAGCATATTAGTTGGTTTAACGGTACTCGTCCTTATTGGACTCATTATCTGGACTATCATTCGCGGGCGTTATGTCGCTCGCACTGAACGGATAGACGCTGTCTTTGGCAACCCAGAAAGAGCACTCGGAGGCTGGTACTGGATTATATGCGGTGTCAGCTCTGTGCTACTTATTTGGTTTTACTTTTCTTGGGATGCCGCACGTGCTTACGTCCCCACAGCTGCTAACGAGATGTGCCAGGTGGCAAAGCTAGAAGCGGCAGGCAACCCTATTCGTTCTCGTTTTGCGATAGACGAACGCTTGGACCGCAGCACAACTGTATTGATTCGTGACAGAAATCAACTGGACGGTCTAAGCAACTCCGTCGATAAACTGGATATGTCAGATACTCAGCGAGCCGAAGCTAAGGCTATCGTTTCAGAAATGAAGTCGCTGATGATCGGGCTCGCTAGCCCATCCAATTTCAACAGCGAAACAGCGGCATCCGTTGAAGACATTGCGTCCAGGCTTCAAAACCTCAATGCGCAATTGGAAGATCCGAGCTATCCGGGTGAGCCATCTGCAGATCAAATAGCAAAGGCCGAGTCACAGCCTGGTTGGGGTGAAGGCTCAGACGAAATACCGATCGCACCGGCATCAGCGGCTGGGTATAAGTTTGACGCCGCTGCGAAAGAAATGTCATTGATCGCCAAAGACTTTTCGCGCATTCGAAATACAACACCGGAGTTTCTGACTACCGTTGAGGATTTAGAAAACCGCATAAAAGCCTTCGAGGCAGAAACTGATGGCGAGCTAAAACGTACAGTCAGCAACATGAAAAAGCTGCTGAAACGCGTCGACGATGGAGCCATATTTCCTAGCAGTGCAATGAACGCTATCGACACGGGTATTCGTCAAATTGACGCGACAGCCATCGATCAGCTAGGTGCTTTTCATTGGGTAGACACATTCCTTATGCCGGGCGGGAAAATCACAGCTGGCAGCACCAATTGCACCGAACAAGGTAGCGGTCGCTGGTTACCTAAGCCATCCGATACACTTGCCACCTTATGGCGTTTGGCCAAACCCAGTGAAGGCTATAAAGGCTTCCCACTGCTATGGTACGAGTGGCGCCCCATCGGTAAAGTCACTGAGATGTTAATACCGGATATGGTTGCCGACTTAGTCCCAGGCAAATATCCTGTACCAGACGACCAAGGTAATTTGACACCCAACCTGAAAAGTAAAACATTAGCTTTCGCCACCGGCGACTACAACTCTTTCAGTGTCCCAGTACCCATGGGTCATGTATGGGACTCGCTGGTACGTGTGTTACTTGGCCTTTTCTTCGGCATTATTTTAGGTGTGCCACTTGGCTTATTTATGGGTCTCTCACGGTTTGCGAAAGGCTACTTTGATCCACTCATTGAGCTTTACCGTCCTGTTCCTCCATTGGCTTGGGCACCACTAATCCTAACGATTTTCGGTATTCAAGACGACGGTAAGATCTTCTTATTGTTCATGGTGGCATTTGCCATAATGGTAATCTCGGCACGCACGGGAGCCACGGGCACAAGTCTGTCGAAAATTCATGCGGCGCACTCATTGGGCGCAACCCCTTGGCAGATTTTGCGAAATGTTATTGCACCTAACTCGTTGCCTGAGATCCTTACTGGTATACGCATCTCAATAGGCGTTTGCTGGGGCACCTTGGTAGCAGCAGAAATGTTGGCAGGGACCACAGGTGTGGGTTTTGTTGAAAACGTAGCCCGAAAACAATCAGACTACGAAATAATCTGGGTGACGATAATTTTGCTGGGATTACTTGGACTGATGTTTGACCTAGGTATGCGCTGGGTGATTAAACGCACAATCCCATGGCGTGGCAAAGGCTAGAAAAAGCCTTCTTTAACCCTTAAAACGGCGGGCCATTTGGCCCGCCTTTTTATTGCTCTCGATCACCAAACAAATTATTTGCGGACCGGCCAATTGATCAAAGCCACACCCAGAATAGTTAACACTAAACCCAACGCAATGGGTGCACTTAACTCTTCACCTAAAAAGACGACCGACAAAAAAACACCAACGCTCGCCCGCAGGTAAGCTTGGCTGGCGACCCCAAGTGAGCCGAGTGATTTGAGCAGGCGAAAGTACAAAAGCAATGCTACTCCGGTGCAAAGAAGTGACAGCACCGCAGTAGCGACTATCGCTTGAGTCGAAGGTGAAAGGCTCCAAGGGCGATCAACAACAAGTGCAACGGGAATCATCACGACAGAAGCCCACAGCATCGTACCTGTTGCTGTTGCCAGTGCACCAATTGATGTAAAACGTTTGCCATTGATTGCTGCAAGCGCGTAGAACAAAGCCCCCAACAGGCAAGCCGACTGCCCTAGTACTTGCGTCCCCAATCCCTTCAGTGCATCAACTCCGACGATAAGGATCACTCCACAAAGCCCCAACAGAGCGCCTGTCAATTTTAAAGTGCTAAAGCCCTCGCTTTTGCTAACCACCGCAACGATGAAAAAAACAAAAAGAGGTGATGTCGAGTTGAGCACACTCGCTAAACTTGCATCGACAAACTGCTGCCCCCAAGACAATACTGTCCAGGCACCGATGCTTGTCAGAAAGGACTGGACAAGCAACAGACGCCAGATTCTTCTGCCCCTGGGTAAACGTTCACCACTAAATCGCATCACTAAGGCTAGAAAACAAGTAGCACCAAAAACCCGTAGTGCCACCAAGGTTAACGGAGGGATTTCTGCAACAGCTATCTTTATAAAAAGGTAAGAAGAACCCCATATCAAAGCCAGAAGTGCAAGCAATGGCAGGTCAGTTTTCAGATTTGGCATGTTCAAAATGTCGGTAAATCAGCAACAATACCATGCACGAAATGAGTGGCAGAAACGACTGTGAACAGCAAACATCATGCAACAGCAAGCCAATGTGACAAACCTTTTACGGCGAAATTTCTGCTTCAACAACTGACCCTTAGTTGTTGCAGGGCCATCGGGCAATCGAACGATCTCTACTGAACGCTTACACAATGGCACCCACAACAGTTATTCATCGGCTTCAACGAGGCAATCCACCCATTTTCTCTTTTCTCCTACGCATGAGTGAAACCCGGTTCAACTCTTCAGCCGCACTGATCGACAAAGGCAAAGCATCTGCGCTCAGCAGTTCTTCACGAGTGACACCGATATCCCATAGCATTTTGTCATCGAGATGAAGTAGCCCTCGGAATGCACGCCTCCTCGCGCGGTAACTCCGTCGCTGTCGGATCTTGCATGCGATCACGCGCATGGCAATTGCCGGCCATGATATCGAAGCCATCGCTACTGAATATACGCCTCTATTTGTTTCTTCCGCTGCCTTGTACTGCTCGCAAATTTCCATCACTAACTCCTTTTCACCAAAGTAAGCAGTTTTTACTGCTTGAACTAGACAATGGGCCCATAAGATGATTGAATCAAGCGAATAGTATTCAATGATACTTTCAATAATATTGAAAGAAGGAAAAACGATGAATTCAGTAGAAACGCTAGATGCAGCGCCACCGTCAGCACCATTACTTGATCTGGATCTACTGCGTACGCTTGTAGCAATTGCGCAAACAGGGAATTTTTCCAGCGCCGCCACGGTAGTACATCGCACACCATCAGCCGTTTCCATGCAGGTCAAACGCATGGAGGAATTAGTCGGCCGTTCGATTATTCAACGAGGCAGCAGGTCAGTCGTCCTAAACGAGCATGGCGATATGCTGTTGGCGCACGCCCGTCGAGTGCTGGCGTTAAATCAGAATATTCTGAGTAAATTTGTCGAACCTATGGAAACTGGGGTTGTTAGGCTAGGTGCCAGCGACCACTTTACTGAACAATTTTTGCCCAAGTTGTTGTGTCAGTTTGGCGAGGTTCATCCCGGAATCCAGGTGGATGTTATCGTCGAAAACTCAGAGGTAATGGTGAGTAAGTTTCGTCAGCAACTGTTAGATATTGCGCTGATCAGTTGTACGGGCTCAAGTTACGACGGCTTAGAAGTAGATGTTATCTATCGAGAACCACTGGTCTGGGCAGGGGCAAAACAGGGGGTAGCCATTGAACGCATTCCATTACCGGTTTCTGTTTGGGAAGAAGGTTGCGACTGGCGTCGTGTCGCTTTAGAGGGGCTGGAAAAGCAACAACGTGACTATCGTGTGACTTTCAAAAGTGCGTATATCGCAGGCCAAAGGGCAGGTCTAAGCGCAGACTTGGCCATAGCACCACTGCCACGCTCTGCATGCCATGGTCTGGTTGAGGAGATACCAGCCAGCGCCGATTTGCCCGCACTGCCCAATTGCGCAACGGGTATGTTAATCAAAGAAACACCCTCGTCAGCAGTGCAAATGTTAGCAGCGAGGCTTAAATCGTTGAAGCCCAGTCCACGCAATTAAAACAAACTCGTCGTGAGTTCGAGTATGTTTATGTTGGGCAAACCTAACAAGCAAGCATGCCGTTTACAGAATTTATGTCCGACGAGAAAATATTAAATGAAACTACGCCATTTCGTTTAAGGGTGAATAAAAAACTAATCGCTAAAAGCGACACTGTGCATCTGACTTACATCGATACGTTGCGAGTCGAGTTGCAGCATATCGGCACCTCCACTCGTTTCAAGCGACTTCGCAACCCCTTCAAACACCTCACCTGAAATCATCCACACGCGCACTCGCAACTGCCGAATCACAGCGAGTTCAAGATTGTCCGTTCGCTCACATGTGCTCATAGCATCAGGTCGCTTAACTTTTTCAAACTCAGTCAAGAATCTCTCTCCAACAGGTTCAAGCAGTTCTAACGTCAGAGTGCATTAGATGCGCTTTACTCAGCCAACAAGCCTTCGAACTTATCATCTGCGGTTTTGATGTAATCAGGAATATCTTTCTCCCACTCGTTCTGAAGCTTTTGGTTATAGTTTAGGTAGAGTTTTCCTTCCACAATAGTCCAGTTCTCAGGCTCAATTTTGACCAAGCTTCCCTGTGCCACACCGTAGGCACAATATCCACCGTATTGCGGTGCATATTTCTCAGGATCGCCAGTGAATAGATCCAGATGCTCCTGCGACGAGAAGCGCCATGTCGCGTTATTCCACAACGTCGTAAAAGCATCATCACCATCCAATGGTTTGCCCTGCGTAAAATAGGCAACGGGATCATAACCACGTATTGCTATGCCCGATGGTTTGTATCCAAACAAGCCGGATCTCTCTAGCGTATTAATAGGTTCAGCCGCATTCGCCACTGACCCAAACGCTAAAAGCAGAAAAAACAGACCACTTATAATTGATTTCATATTCATTCCCCTGCGTGTAGACGACAGACTATCGATAGACGAACTGACTGCTAAAGTACATCAGAGTTCAACGCGCGCACTGAAAATTGGTGTTTATACTTATCAGCTGCGCATCTTACCTCCAGCGGCATCGTATAGTGCTTTCCCTAGTACTTGAGCTGGATAAAAATCTCCGAGAATTTCAACATCTAGCGTTGTACCTTCAACGGCGTATTCGGCTGAAACATAACCCATTGCAAGCGACTTAAGTACACGGTGACCGTAACTACCTGAGGATACATAGCCAACTGCTTTTCCGTCTTTTAGAATTGCTTCGTCATTGCAAACATCTATACCTTCCACATCAATCGATAAGGTCACCAGTCTTTTTGTGATGTCTTTCTGAGCGATTTTCGTCGCGGCTTTGCCAACAAAGTCTTTTTTCCAGTTGATAAATGCATCCATACCAGATTCAACAGCGTTGAAATCGGGCCTAAAATCTAAGGTCCAAACACCCCAACTTTTCTCTAGTCGCATACTCATGAGTGCGCGCGCACCGTACCATCGGTAGCCCAAATCGCCACCTGCCTCTTCCACGGCTTCAGCCAGACGCAGCAAATACTGCGGCTTGCAATAGAGTTCAAATCCCAATTCACCTGAGAAACTAATGCGATTGAGCATGACGGGTACACCGCCTATAAAGGTCTGACGAAGGTCGCGAAACTTTAAAGCTTCCGCCGAGACATTCTCACGACTAAGTCTTTGCAGTAACGTGCGAGATTTAGGGCCAGACAATGCTATTCCATGCCATTCATCGGAGACGTTGGCGTAGCTAACATCTGCGGGCAGATCCTTCTCAAACCATCGCCGATGTGCTTCTTGCATAGCACCAGAGCCAAACAACATAAAGTGCTCTTCACCAAGACAAGCTACTGTGAGATCGCCGTAAAGGCGACCTTGTTTGGTCAACATAGGTGTCAAGGTTAGCCGCCCAGGGTTGGGCACATAGCCAGCCAATGTTTGGTTCAGATAAGCTCGCGCGCCGCTGCCTTTGAATTCATGTTTAGCGAAATTGGCTATCTCGATACCACCAACAGCATCACGAACAGCCTTAACTTCACGTGCGACATAAGCATGACTGCGGTTGCGTTCGAAGGTCGCTTCCTCGTTTGCGTCTTCTGCTCCATCTGCAAACCATAGCGCATGTTCCAACCCAAAGGAGTCACCCATAACCGCGCCCTTCGCGACCAGGCGATCGAACAACGCCGTTGTTTTTTGTCGTCTCCCTTTGGGCAGGGTTTCATTAGGGAATGTCATGACAAAGCGTCGTTCGTAATTCTCAGACGATTTAACGGTACCCCAATCGGGCGTGGCAAACTCGCCAAAGCGCGCGACGTCCATCGCCCAAACATCTATTGACGGTTCACCGTGAATCATCCACTCCGCCATTGTTAGGCCAACACCGCCACCTTGGCAAAAGCCAGCCATGACACCTACAGCGCACCAGTAGTTGGTCATACCGGGCACAGAGCCAATCATCGGATTACCGTCTGGTCCAAAAGTAAATGGTCCATTTATCATGTCTTTGATACCTACCTGTCCAATGGCAGGGATCCGCTCAAACGACATCTCCAAACGATCGGCAATCCGGTCTAGATCAGGCTGCAACAATTCGTGGCCAAAATCCCACGGCGTGCCATCGACCTTCCAGGGTGTTGACTTGGGCTCGTAGGTGCCGAGCAACATACCGTGCCGCTCTTGGCGGAAATAGATATTCGCCTCGTAGTCGATACCGGCGGGCAGCCGACCGGCCTCGCCCTGTTTCATGCGCTCGGCAATCTCAGGAATAGTCTCAGTGATCAAATAGTGGTGTTCCATCGGTTGAACCGGCAAATGAAGCCCTTGCATATGCCCCACCTCACGCGCCCATAGGCCACCACAATTAACAATATGCTCAGCATTGATCACTCCTTGTGGTGTAGTGACGTCCCAACTTCCATCGCTGCGTTGTCGAGTTGTTGTAGCAGGCGTATGGGTAAAATACTGTGCGCCCAATTTGCGAGCAGATTTAGCAAAGGCATAGGTAGCACCTGAAGGGTCCAAGTCTCCGTCTTGATCATCCCACAGCGCAGCGTGATAGTGCTTAGGGTCGATCAACGGATGCCGCTCGGCGACTTCACGCGGGGAAATAAACTCTTGGTTCAATCCCATATAGCGCGCTTTGGAACGTTCCCTTTTGAGATAGTCGTACCAGTCTTTGGTTGAAGCCAAATAGAATCCACCGGTGATATGTAGGCCAACCGAATGACCTGACAGCTCTTCGATCTCTTTGTACAAGTCGATGGTGTAGGACTGCAAGCGTGAGATATTGGGGTCAGAGCTGATGGTATGTATCTGCCCAGCTGCATGCCAAGACGATCCCGATGTCAGCTCATCTCGCTCCAATAACACCGAGTCTTTCCAACCAAACTTGGCAAGATGATACAAAATAGAGCAACCGACGACACCACCGCCAATCACTACAACCTTGGCATGAGAAGGTAGCTTCTTTTCGGTGCTGTTTTCTTCTTTAGTGATCTCTGGCATGTCCGTTTCTCGCTCTGTGGCTCGCAGCCATTTTTTATAGGTGTAGCGCTACTAAATCAGTGTATTCTCAATTATCTGTGGTAAAAAACGCGACAACGAAATAATCAGTACCAAGCATCAGGCAATTCCTCTTTGCGCCTAGCAACAAAACCTTCCAACTCCTCTCTCATGGACTCCTCCATCGGCGGTTCTTGATACTCATCTAACATTTTATTCCAACGATCAAACGCTCGACGACGCATGTCCTTGCTACCCGCCTCTTCCCAGCTCTCAACATTTTCCGAATCACTGAGCTTTGCATCGTAAAAGGCATTTTGATAATTCCGCATCGTATGCGCGCAGCCTAGAAAGTGACCGCCAGGTTCTACCTCGTCGTATGCATCTCGCGCCAGTGCTTCATCGCTGGTATCCAAGCCTTGGGCCAATACTTTTTGATAACTGCCAAGTCGATCGGCATCCATGACCAGTTTCTCAAAACCAGTGCAAAGACCACCTTCTAACCAACCAGCGCTGTGTAATACAAAGTTGGCCCCGGCTAGCATGGTCGAGTGCATAGAGTCAGCCGATTCGTAAGCCGCTTGCGCATCTTCAATTTTTGAGGCGGTCAACGATCCACCACAGCGCAGCGGTAGCCCTGCTCTTCGTGCCATCTGGCCGATTGCATAGTTGGAGATTATTGGCTCTGGCATGCCAAAGGTAGGCGCACCAGATTTGAGCGACATGGAAGACAAAAAATTACCTAAGACAAACGGCGCACCTGGGCGGATTAGCTGACAAAAAGCGCAAACCATCATCGCCTCGGCCATTGCTTGTGCCACCGAAGATGCCGTGGACACGGGGCCCATAGCGCCAGAGAGAATAAATGGCACAACAACCAAACCTTGCCCACGGCTGCAATATACTTGCGCCGCTTGGGTAACGACTTTATCCACGACTAACGGAGAGTTTGTGTTGACGTTTCCCATGATCACGCAGCTTTCTTCCATCACATCCGCGCCAAAGACAATCTCTGCCATATCAACGCTATCCTGCGCGCGTGACATTTCAGTTATTGCACCTAAGTGCGGCTTGTCACTGTAGAGCATATGCGAAAGCAACATGTCCAAGTGGCGCTTGCTGACAGGAATATCGCAGGGCTCACAAGTGACAAAGCCGCCGTGATGCAAATTGGGGTGCATGTAGGTCAACTTGACCAATTTTTGAAAAGCGTCTAAATCGCCATACCGTCGACCACCCTCTAGATCACGCACAAAGGGCGCTCCGTAGATAGGCGCAAAAACTTGGTTTTGGCCGCCGATCACCACCGAGCGTTCCCTATTGCGAGCTAGCTGTGTGAACTGACTTGGTGCCTTTTTACATTGAGCACGAATCCAATCGGCGGACATGCGTACTCGGTCTCCGTCAACGGTTGCACCCGCTTCACGCCAAATGCGTAACGCTTCTGGGTCATCACGGAAATCGATGCCCATGTCCTGCAGTATCCAGTCAACCTGAGCGTCGAGCTTCAAAAGTTGCTCGTCGTTCAGCGGATCGTAATGCGGCAATTGCCGGACAATATGCGGTGAGGCAACGTGGGCTTCAGCGGCAGAATTGCGCTTGCGTAAAGATCGTGTACGACGGGCCATAGCGCAACTCAGATTTTAAGATATTGATTCATATTAAGCCTGTCTTCTAAACTTGTGAACCTCGGAAAATTTGATGCATTGCATCATTTCAAATGATATGTAATTGTTTACAGATTGGTTAACCATTCCATATAGCACAGCACTTCAAGTTAAGCGGACTTAGCGTTCAGCCTCTCTTGGATAACTTCTACTTATAGCAATCACCAAAGATTGCTACATGCCCAATAGTGAGCGCAGAACCACTGATGAGAGAACTCTGGAAATTGGTTCGTTCGCCTCGGCACTTGATCGTCTTTGAAACCGCAAGTCGCCTAGGATCCTTTACGCGTGCAGCCGAAGAACTGGCTGTGCGCCAACCAGCCGTCAGCGCATCGATAAAACAGCTGGAAGAAGCTCTGGGCGTTCAGCTATTTAAACGTGGCCACCGCAAGGTTCAATTGACGGGTCACGGACTGAGGCTGTATGCCGATGTCTCAAAAGCGCTAGAAAGCCTGTACGCTTCAGCTCTATCGATCAGCAATACCCGTCAAAACGCACACGTGACACTCAACGCTTCGTCGGCGTTTGCCTACTACTGGATGATGCCAAGACTGAACCACCTGCACGAAGTGTCACCTGACATAGACCTACGCCTGCAAAGTAGCGATCGAGAACCGGATATTGACGCTGAAGGGATCAGCCTTGCTATCCGCCGCGGAGACGGTAACTGGCCCGGCTGTCACGCAGCGCTGATTGCAAACGAAGTCATCTTTCCTGTCGCAAGTGCACGGGTCATGCAAGCCGCTAAGCTGCGCAATATCGCAAGTATGCTGCAACAACGCTTGGTACATCTGGAGGAACCCATACGAGAGCGACCAACATGGGCACAATGGTTTGAGCACTTTGATATGCAAAAGCAGCAAATCAACGCCGGACTTCGCTTAAACGACTATGCGCTAGTACTACAAGCCGCCATCGCGGGCGAAGGATTCGCCTTTGGTTGGCAACATGTTACACGCCCACTAATCGACCAAGGACTACTAGCAGCAAAAGAGGACTGGGCTTGGCATACTGGTCTTGGATTTTACCTTGTTTGGTCTAAACAGAACCCTCTTTCACCAAAAGCAATTCAAGTACGCGATTGGATTATAGAAACAGCGCATCGAGCCGAGGGTGTTACGGAGAAAAAAACTCTACGGCAATCCACCAATTAGCAAGTAACAGGACGAGACTGTCTCTATATAAAGGGTAAAAGTCGCACCCTCATGGCACCTTCGCCAGACGATAAGATCTTGGGTGTTAGTACCTCGATTCGGCGCAGGAAATAGCCTGCAGGGTTCGGATGATATGATGCAAAAGCATCGTCCTCTCTGGAAAAAGCACCCCAGTTTTACATGGCTCTCTATAGTCTTGAGTTCACTGTTTTCGCTCGCCACGTAAACCAAGTTGTTCGAAGCCATTCCACTTCAAAGCCCTCAATTGGCGATCAAGCAGGTCATCTGAGCGAGTGCCTCGTTAACAACTAGGCCAAAGCTGAATTTCGTCACTGAGCAGCCCCAAGCAAAATAGTGCCTTCAATGCCCAATTTACGGATGATTTTTATGCTAGCCGCACCTTCTATCCTCTAGACATATTGACGACGTTACTGCGCTTAAAATTGTTCAGATTTGGCAAACAGATGGAGTATCATAGCCTTCGTCGAAAGTGCCTTTCTGAGTGGAGCTGTTTAGCTAAATCGCAGGTCAGACAGGTGTTCTGTTGGGATAGAGTGATCGAAGTGCTCTCAATCTTAGTGGAGACAAACTAACCCACAAAATTGACACTAAATGAGACGCTTGTGTTGCGTTAAATTTTTGGCCATTAACCAATAGATTGCACGTCGTCAGACAAGAAATCGGAGCTAAACCTTGGAAATCAAAGATCTACAAGACATTGAAGACGCGACCAAAGCGGGACGTCGCGAAACATTCCGCATCGGCATGGCGTTACTTTTTATTGTTGTCATCATGCTGTACGTTGCGACACGAGACTCGGTCAGTGTAGAGCTTGTCGCAGCCGCCATGATTGGCGGTTATATGGCGATGAACATCGGCGCCAATGACGTGGCCAACAACGTTGGCCCAACCGTTGGCTCTAAAGCTTTGACTATGTCTGGTGCGATCGGCATTGCCGTCGTCTTTGAAGCTGCAGGCGCATTGATTGCCGGTGGGGACGTTGTCTCAACGATCAAGAAAGGCATTATCGACCCCGCCATGATTGACGATACGGATGTGTTTATCTGGTTGATGATGGCGGCACTGTTAGCTGGCGCTATCTGGCTCAATATCGCCACCGCCGTTGGTGCCCCCGTCTCCACGACGCATTCTATCGTCGGCGGTGTCCTGGGTGCTGGTATTGCGGCGGGCGGTTGGGGCATAGCTAACTGGGGCAATATGGCTCAAATTGCCGCTAGCTGGGTAATCTCACCCATGCTCGGAGGGATAATAGCCGCCTCCTTTCTCTATTGGATAAAACACACCATCACCTATCGCAGCGACATGCTAACCGCTGCTAAAAAATGGGTGCCGTTGATGGTGTCGGTCATGGCGATGGCATTTGGTGCCTACATCGCGTTAAAGGGCATTAAAAAATTGATCAAACTCGATTTGCCAGCGGCTCTAGCGATCGGGGTTGTCGCGGCAATAGCCACTTACTTTTTCGTGCGCCCCTTAACAGCCAAGTTTGCCGAAGGCAAAGAGAACAGCAAAGCCACCGTCAATGGCATGTTTACGCTGCCGTTGATCTGCGCTGCTGCTCTTCTGAGCTTCGCCCACGGCGCTAACGATGTTGCAAACGCTGTTGGACCACTCGCCGCGATCACAGAGGCCGTTAATCAAGGCGAGGTTACCGCTAAAGCGCATATCCCGATCTGGGTCATGCTGATTGGCGCTATCGGTATATCGATTGGTTTGGCTCTATTTGGCCCAAAGCTAATTCGCACCGTTGGAACCGAGATTACTGAACTCGATCAGATGCGCGCTTTTTGTATTGCTATGGCGGCTGCAATAACCGTTATCGTCGCTTCGCAATTGGGTCTGCCAGTCAGCTCGACCCACATTGCTGTGGGAGGAGTATTCGGCGTTGGATTTTTACGGGAGTACATCAAAGCTAACTACGGCAAAGTTATCGATGAGATCCACGACCACCACGCAGGTCACGAAGACCAACAAGCGGTAGACGCCTATTTAGAGAGTTTCCACGCGGCCAATTTGGATCAACAACGGTTGATGCTGAAAAAACTCAAAGTGACAAAAGGCTCCAATGCACTCATCAGCAAAGCAGAACGCAAGTCTCTGCGCAAAGAGTACAAACAGCAATTAGTCAAACGTTCAGCTCTGATTAAAATAGCCACCGCTTGGGTCATCACTGTGCCTCTGTCCGCCCTATTGGCAGCTCTTTTATTCTTTACTATCCGTGGAATGATGCTGCCGTAGCAGCGCCTATCGAGAGGTCGGCCCAAACGCCGACCACTCGGTTGTCGGCTAAAGAATACGTTCGTTTACGCACACCAACTTCGACCAGTCTTCGGTATCTGCTCATGCAACTCATCTATGCACCCGCTTCTCCTTTTGCTCGCAAAGTGCGCGTTGTCGCCATAGAGACAGGCCAAGCAAGCGAAATAGAATTAATTGATGCAACGGGCATTAGCCCAGTAAATCCTACCGAGATTGTCACAAGGCTCAACCCGCTCGCCCGCATTCCCGCTTTGCTCAACGAAGAGGGTCAGCTTGTCATCGATTCAAGAGTGATTTGCGAGTATCTCGACAGCCGACACGTTGGTCATCGGCTAATCCCCGACGCCGACTCTAAGCAGCGTTGGCAGAGCCTAACGCTTGCGGGAGTTGCCGAAGGCATACTTGATACAGCAGTTCCGTTGCGTTACGAAACAGCACTACGTCCAGAAGAGTTACGCTGGACTCAGCTCATTGACAGCCAATTTAACCGAATTAACCACACGCTTGATTACCTAGAACCCAATGCTGCTGCGCTAGGAGAAGATGTGTGTATTGGTCGAATTGGCCTCGCCTGCGCTCTGGGATATTTAGATTTTCGCTTTGAAGAATTTACTTGGCGAACAACTCGGCCAGGCATCACTGCTTGGTACAGAGATTTTTCAAACCGCGAATCGATGATGCAAACAGTACCTTACTAAAGCGCCCAATAAATTCCGCCCGATGAATAATGACAGCGGGCTTTGACTACACGCCAGAGCTTTAAACGTCTTCTTCGTCTTCTTCGCCCATCCAAAAGGGCTCCCAAAGATGCCCGTCTAAATCCTCGAAGCATCGAATATACATAAAGCCATGGTCTTCCGTAACTCGATGTTCTGTCGCTCCAGCTTCCAGCGCCTTTTGCATTAATTCGTCGACTTCTTCGCGGCTATCGACTTGCAGTGAAATCAGAACTTCGCTGTGCTGTTTATTGGCGACAAACGCTTTTTTGCTAAAGCGAGCAATGCTGTCTTTAGTGTGCAACATGGCATAAAAGTTTTTTGAGATAACAATCGCTATAGCTTGCTCGTCACTGAAATCATCATCAAACCCTATACCCAAGGCCCGAAAAAAAGCCTCGGCCTTAGTCAGGTCGTTAACCATCATGTTGAGATAAATTGCTTTTGGCATCAAAAACACAGCTCCGAATTATTTAGATTTTAAAAATTTACTCGCCCCTACACGATTACACGGCTTGTTCTTCTAGGGAGCCTCAGATTAAGTCCGGTCAGTGACGTCAGCGAGAAAAAATTGGACCCAGCAAGGTGCAAATCGAAGGCAATAGTGGTGCTTTTGGCTAGACTCGCAACGCAGCTGGGCCGAATTTAGCACGTCGACGATGCGAGCATGACTTGATCTGAGGCTCTCTAAACAATGCACGCGCTTTCTTGCAGCAGAACATTCAGAATAGAATGATTTAACGAGTAGTCGATGGGCAAGTCTATAACGTGAACGCCCTGACCGTTGAGCGAGCGAGACAGAATTTCGACAAAATGCTCGTAGCTCTCCGCTCGATGGCCTGTTGCACCAAAGCTATTTGCATACTGCACTAGATCCGGATTACCAAAATCCAGTCCATAATTTTCAAACCCAACGCCTTCTTGCTTCCATTTAATCATGCCATAAGCGTTGTCAGTCAGCACTATCACGACCAAGTCCAATTTCATTCTTACTGCGGTTTCTAGCTCTTGCGAATTCATTAAGAACCCACCGTCACCATTCACTGAAACCACTTTGCTGTTAGGATTTAGTTGCTTAGCAGCCATCGCAGAGGGTAAGCCAGCGCCCATTGTGGCGAGCGCATTATCGAGCAATAAGGTGTTGGGCGCATAACACTCGTAATTGCGAGCAAACCAAATTTTGTAGATACCATTATCTAGCGTAACAATATCATCGGCGTCTAGGTGTTCGCGCAAAAGACTGACAAGCGCTTGCGGCAAGACAGGGAAACGCTTGTCTTTGAAGTACTTTGTCACGTGCGCGTCGACTTCATCGCGCACACGACCAAAAAAACTGAAATCCCGATCGACTATGCCAAGCTTGTCTTTTAGACGAGTGACGGAGTTTGAAATATCCCCCACAACATTAAGCTGCGGGAAGTAAACATCATCAATATTGGCCGCGTCAAAATTGACATGAATGACTTTTTTGCCATTTTTTTCCATAAAAAATGGCGGTTTTTCTATGACGTCGTGACCTATATTTATAATCAAGTCGGCTCGCTCAATGGCGCAGTGTAAATAGTCATCACTGGACAATGCTGCTGTTCCGATGTATTGGTCGTGGCGTTCATCTATAACGCCCTTGCCCATTTGAGTATTGAAAAAAAACAATCCAGACTCATCGATAAAATCTCGCAAAGAGTCACTGGTACGTTTGCGATTTGCTCCAGCGCCAATCAGGACGAGTGGTAACTTCGCCTGCTTGATCATGTCGACAGCCAAATCGATGGACACCTCACTGGCATCGGGGCGACGATGCCCTACAACATCAAATATCGACGCCTCTGTCGGTTCTTCTGCGATGTCTTCAGGCAATTCTATATAGGCAGCACCGGGACGTTCATCGGTCGTGAGTCGAAACGCTTCACGAACCATTGACGGCACATTGTTACCATCGACAACCTGTTGGGCGTATTTTGTAACCGGTTTCATCAAATTGACGACATCGACAATTTGAAAGCGACCTTGTTTACTTTTTCGAATGGGTTTTTGACCACCAAGCATAATCATCGGCATACCACCCAACTGGGCATAAGCAGCTGAGGTGACAAAATTCGTCGCGCCAGGTCCAAGTGTTGACAGGCAAATACCCGGCTCTCCCGTCAAACGCCCGTAGGTGGCCGCCATGAACCCAGCAGCCTGTTCATGCCGAGTTAAAATCAATTGAATCGACGAGCTTCTCAAGGAATCGAGAAAGTCTAGATTTTCTTCGCCGGGAATACCGTAGATGAATTTTACGCCTTCGTTTTCTAGCGCTTTTACAAAAAGGTCTGAAGTTTTCATGCAATATTGGCCTTATAAAAACGCTGTTTTCACCAGTTTTGTGCATTGGCAACGAGCCAATCTTCCCGCCACTCTTCGGGTAGTTTTTCATCATCAAGCAAGCTATTCGCCTCTATTCGCGGGTAAAGCTGGGCATAGGTTTTAACGTTGGTACCTTCTACTCGTCGGTTGATGTGTTTAGGTTCTAGCTGATCCAAATCATCTAATCCAGCTGCTCCCAACAGCTCAACCAAGTTATTGACTGTCGCTTGATGAAAATTAGCTACTCGCTGTGCCTTATCGCTGACAACTAAGCCTTTGCTGCGGGCAGGATTTTGTGTCGCAATACCGGTAGGACAATGATCCGTATTACAGCTACGCGCCTGAATACAGCCAAGCGCCATCATCATGCCACGCGCAGAATTAGCAGCATCCGCACCGAGTGCAAGAACGCGCAGCAAATGAAACGCGGAGAATATTTTTCCCGAAGCAATTATTCGCACCTGGTCTCGCAAGCCAATACCAATTAGCGCTTGGTTTACAAACACGAGCGCATCTCTCAATGGAGTACCCACTGAATTAGTCATCTCGGTAGGGGCTGCACCGGTACCCCCCTCTCCTCCATCTACAGTGACAAAATCAGGCACCATTCCAGTACTTAACATCGCTTTACAGATAGCTAAAAACTCGTCCCGCCGGCCGATGCATAGTTTGATTCCCACCGGCTTGCCTCCGGAGAGTTCGCGCAATTTTGTGATGAATTCCAACATCTCAGTGGGGGTTGAAAAAGCAGAATGCGACGCCGGAGAGACCACGTCATGCCCCATAGGAACATTTCGAATCTCCGCAATTTCTTCTGTGAGTTTTGCTGCGGGCAAAATACCACCATGTCCAGGCTTAGCACCCTGAGATAGTTTGATCTCAATCATTTTCACGGCATCAAGCGTGGCATTTTTCCTGAACAACTCAGGATCAAAACCACCGTCATCCGCGCGACAACCAAAATACCCGGTACCTATCTGCCAGACGATATCGCCACCCGCCTCCTTGTGATAGGGACTTAAGCTACCTTCTCCTGTGTTGTGAGAGAAGCCACCAATTTTTGCACCTTTGTTAAGCGCTCTGATGGCGTTCCCGCTCAGCGAGCCATAACTCATCGCAGAGATGTTGAGAGGCGAAGACATATAAGGCTTGCTACAACGATCGCCACCAAACTTCACCCGCGGGTCTTTGTCTTCTATATGTTTTGGCGCTAATGAGTGATTGATCCACTCGTAGCCGGCTCGATTGACGTCAAATATTGTCCCGAACGGGCGTGTATCGCGTGCACCTTTTGCGCGCTGATAAACCAGCGAGCGAAACTCTCTTGGTATCGGTCGACCGCTGACATTGGATTCAACAAAGTACTGTTGGATCTCTGGCCGAACGGCTTCTAACATGTAGCGAAATCGTCCCAAAAAAGGATAGAGCCGACGTATAGTCTGCTTCTCTTGCACCATATCGATGATGCCCAGTGAAATGATGGGCAAAACTACAACAAATGCCCACAACACTGGCGACCAAAACAAAGCGGTGACCAAGATGAAAATGGGCGCGGCAACAGTAAAAATCTGAAAATACTGACGCATTAACATACAAGCTGTTCCTCAAAAAAACTGGCGTTGCAGCTCGCAGCGTCGCTAAAAGTTAAGTGACGTAACAAACTACTTCCGTAGACCAAAAGCGAGCCAATAGGCTCAATGTTCGGCCCTTGAGCCATCCGATGCAAACTCCTACTGATATGGTAACAGCCATTAACTCGATGCGCCTACAGCCAGTTCATAGGCAATAACACGCATTGAATGGTTGGCGGCATTGTCCGCCCAAGAACCAGCAATGAACGAATCTATAACCACTAGTCACTGCGGTATGCACGCCTTATTCCCTCGTTTTTTGTTGTTGACGCATTGACCTCAAGTCACAGTGATGTTCTATTAAATCCAACCAAGGAGAACTTCTTTATGAGCAGCACCGAATGGCGTGAACGCAAGCAATATGTAGAGGTCCTTGGCCGAAAAATGGCCTATGTTGAATCAGGAAGTGGCCGCCCGATAGTACTATTACACGGCAATCCCACCTCTTCTTATTTATGGCGCGAGGTCGTTCCTGCGCTGGAAGATCTTGGGCGCTGCATTGTACCGGACCTCATCGGTATGGGAGATTCCGACAAGCTCGATGGTGACGGTCCGATGCGCTACGGCTTTGACGTGCATTATCAACACTTAGAGGCTCTATTGGCTGAGCTTGGCGTTGACCAAGACACTGTGTTGGTTTTACATGATTGGGGCAGCGCACTTGGATTTCACTGGGCAGAGCAGCACCGTGAATCGGTGGCTGGTATTGCCTATATGGAGGGCATTGTCCGTCCACTGCAAGACTGGAAAGAGTGGAACAAATCTGCAACCCCGGTATTTCAAGGGTTTCGATCAGACGCTGGTGAAGACATGGTATTGAACAAGAATATCTTCATTGAGAAGGTGCTGCGTGGTTCCATTTTACGAGACATGAGTGAAGAGGAGATGGACGAATACCGACGCCCGTTTTTACAGGCACAAGATCGCTGGCCCATGCTTGACTGGCCGCGCCTAATACCTATCGGCGGTGAACCTCCTGATGTGGTCAATCTAGTGGCGGGCTATGCCAATTGGCTCAACACCAGCATCATCCCAAAATTATTTATCAACGCTGAACCGGGTGCCATCTTAATTGGGCCCGCTCGTGAATACTGCCGTGAATGGCCTAATCAAAGAGAAATTACTGTCGCTGGTAGCCATTTTATTCAAGAGGACTCTGGCAAGGAAATCGGTGTGGCAATAGCGAACTGGTTACAAGATTTATATCCAATAGCGTTGGACACGTCAGAAAGTGAGTAGGAACAAAGTGTCTGGCCGCTGGATAACATTACATCCTCCCGCACTGATGAACATACCAGCTGAACACCGACAGGAAATATTCCAATAGACTCGCGATGAAACGCTAAAGAGCTAGGAACCTATACACACGGCGCTAGCGCTATTTAGCTTTGGCACTGTTTTGTGTGCTGGCTTTGGGACTCGCAGCAGGTCAAAACGAATTATCGTTGCGACGACCGTTTGTAGGGTCGCCGCTTTTTGCTGGTACCTGACGCGGAGCTGTCGCTGGTTTTTTTCCAGCGCAGGTGTGTGCCTCAAGTTGAGCTAAGCTGTCAGGCTGTCTACAGTTGGTAGACCAGCTACTTACACGCTAAGAGCAAATAATTAGCAGCTTTGCACTGCTAATTCCATCGCCATAAATGATTCAACGAATTGGATATTTTTTTGATATACGATCAACAGGTGTGCCGTCTCGTAGAGGCTCTGCCTTTTTCACAGCGTAATCTACAAAGCCCATTTTGCTGTAATAGCCTAACCCTAGAATATTATCAGCACGAATTCTCGCGTTAATACAGACGATATTATTGCTTTTTGCAAACGCCACAGTGCTATCAAACAAAGCCGTTCCGGTACCTTTCACTTTTGGTGAAATAGCAGCAAAGGTCGCGATATCAGCCCAAGATTCCGCTAGTTTGGAGTTCCGTAATAACGCTTGAAAACCCAATATACGTCCAGCTTCATCGCTGGCTAGCAGACAACTGAGGCTGTGCTCATCACTCAGGTAGCCCAGTTCAAATTCTTTTTCTGTCAATGGCACTTCATAAGCGGTCGTACCACCAATCTCAATAATTGTATTTAGAATATCGCACAAGGCTGGCACATCGCGCGGTTCTGCTTGCCTAACAGTTAGACCTTCCATGAAGTATCCTGTGGATTCTCAGATCAAGTCATGCTCAAACTGTCGGCGTCACCGACCGGACTTAATCTGAGGCCCCCTAGTTTGATTAGCTTCTGTTTTTACTTCAGCTAAAGAATAAAAAAATTATTGTTTGGCACGGCGCCGCCCTACCATCAACACAATAAAACGAATGACTTCGATGCCGTCCTGATTATATCCACGATGCTGCAATTTCATCATGCCGCGATCAGGCTTGGACGTAGATGGGGTTACCTCGATAACTTCAACGGTAACATTAATCGTATCGCCAGGACGTACCGGAAACAAGAAACGGAGGTCGTCAACTCCCGGCCCTCCCATGCTCACTGTCTTAAACAAACCCGTTTGCACAACCATGCGAAAGCTCAAGGCGATAGTTTGCAAGCCGCTGGCGATCAGGCCTTTATAAGGTCCTTGTTCAGCCGCCTGAAGATCGACGTGAAACGGCTGCGGGTCGTACAGCATGGCAAAGTCGAGGATCTGTGCTTCACTGAGAGTGAATCCTCCGGCATCAAATAATTGCCCCACCTCGAAGTCGTCTAGATATTTATCCACGTATCGTCCTCTCTTTTCTCGGGCAGATATCACGCGTAATCTGCGCCGCCGGCAACGATCGCCCAAGATACCCACGTTCGCCACTCCACAGAGGGGAAAAATCTCCGCTGCTGTTCGCTTCGGCCGCGCTGCGCAGGGGTGCTATTGCCTCCGCCGCATCGGGAAACTCGGGTAATTGATCAGCTATCGGGCCCAACTCACGCATCAATCGATTGACAATACCTCTTGCCCTACCCCCTGAGAACACATTAGTCAGTGCTGTTTTTTTAGCCGCATCGCTTTGTAGTGCGGCACGATGGACGGCACTGGTTGTGGCCTCATCAGCGAGCAAATAGGCACTGCCCACTTGAACAGCTGCAGCACCGGCGACAAGCGCCGCTTCTGCATCAATGCGATTAGCGATTCCACCCGCTGCAATAACCGGCACCGTCACCACCTGAGCAATAGCACGTACCAAGTCCAAACACTTCAATGGTGTCAAAGCTGAATGGGGTAAAAAACACCCCTGATGTCCTCCGGCATCTATACCTTGCGCTATTACGCCATCCGCACCATGTGCCTGCAACCACTCGGCCTCAGCAACACTGGTCGCACAACCTAAAACAAGAGTTCCCATCGCTTTAACATTTTGCAAAAGCTCTGCTCTAGGTAAGCCAAAATGAAAGCTAACGATGCTCGGTTTATGAGGCTCCAGCACTGACAAAGCTTCAGCACTAAACGGCAAACGCGGCGGACCGGCAGGCGCATTTCCATCTGCAGACAACTCCGCATAGTAAGGCGCTAATTTTTCGCGCCAACGGTTCTGAGCAGTCGGGTCCGCGGCTGGAGGTTGGTGACAGAAAAAATTGACATTAAAGGGGTGCACTGTTTCCGCCACTATTCTGTCCAACGCAACTTTCAATGCATCAGATCCAAGCATGGCCCCAGGCAAGGAGCCAATACCTCCCGCTTCGCAAACAGCGATCGTCAACTCTGCGCCCTGTACACCTGCCATCGGTGCCTGAATGATTGGGCGTTTACTCAGTAATTTTCCTAGCATTATTGACCTGCACCAGCGCTATATAGGTAGACAATGCCAAAGCCCTCAGACGAACTTGGCTTTGGTCAAACGGCAACTAAATACCCGAAATTAAGGGGTTCTCCTAAAAGGTAACTCTACCGGTGATGACAAATCAAGCGCATGGCGTGGCTACTCGGCCACGGGCGTCAGCCATTAAAAGGAGAGCCGCCAAATATTGACGTGTTTCTAAGGGTTCGACGATAGGATTAATTAAAGAAAAGAATAAGCAATATTTAAGTTTGTTCCATATGTCGGAAGGGAAACAAAACGGCCCTACACACCAACTAAAGACCAAAAAACGGGTGCTCATTAACTCGTTATAGCCAACCATAAGCCAATGTTTCATTTAATTAACGATGCAACAAAATGATATTCATTTTTTGACCTATTTTGACTATTTGACAGCTTGAGAGATATCAACTGGCTAGTTTTTGCCAACTGAATCAAGGTATCTGGTTTAGTATACGTATTTCCCGTTGCACAAATCACTACCGTCAATGTCAAGAATATGAATCAGAAAAACAAACATCTTTCAACACTTCCTCGAATTAGCTCCGCAACAAAAAAGAAATCGACAATTCTTTGCGCCACTGTTTTTTTTGGTATTTTAAGCGCATGTAGCGACTCTGGCAGCTCATCTTCGAGCACATCAGGTGGAACTTCAGGCGACGGCATCACCACGCCTGCCCTTGTACAAGGTGAGGTCTATCGAGATATTGGGCTAGTGATCAACGAGTTGATGACTAACATTTATCTCTCGGACAGTGCTGTCAACAAGTCAGACTTTGAATGGCGCCGACCTTGGTTGGAGATACATAACAGCACTGACGAATCAATTAACTTGGAAGGTTTTAAGCTAACTTCAAGAGGCATCGAAAACAAGTCGTGGGAATTCCCAGACATCGCGATCGAAGGAGGAGCCTTTTTACGGGTCTGGGGCACTGGGTTTGATCGCAAGGCAAGGCGCAACGAGTTGCATACAAGTTTCCCCATTATGGGAGCCGAAGCTTTATCTCTTGTGCATCGAGACAACAGTATTCTGGATCGAGTTGAAGCTATCTCGGTCCCACAAGACGAGAGCTGGGGTCGTAGTCCCGACGGCGCAAGAACTTACGGATATTTTGCGAGCCCTACGCCGGGACGCGCAAACGTAACTCCGGCAAATGGCTTTAGCCTTAACTGCAATGACATGACGCTAACAGCAGGTACTGAATACCAGCTAAAAACCAGCCCATCGGTACCAGTCACGTGGCGTAGTAACAGCGCTGCAGTAAGAGTAAGCGACAATGGCGTCATAAGCAGTACAACCAATGGGGCCTCCGGCCAACAGCGGCCTGCACTTATTACCGCCACAGATACCGAAGGCCTAGTTCGTGACTGCCAGGTGACAGTCGTCAATTGGACTTCCAATGTGTCATCACTTGTCGTCATGGGAAACCCACGTGCAGACTTCTTACTCAGCTACATGGACGATCACATATACTACACTGTCCCTCGCGAACTATTTCGCGCCGAAGACGGTTTTAAAAACGACCGAAAGGTAGGATCTTTTCCGTATGCAACCGGAGCTCCAGTGATGTTCAAAACATCCAGTGGGTACTTCGCAAGCTCCGGTCCAGATATTTATTCCACGAGCGACTTCAATACGTGGGCTCCCGAGCTAAAAATGCAACACGTGCCCCTTCAGCACGGGTTTTCTTATCACTTTGATGAGAACAGCTCGACCAATTATCTATACGCCGGCGAGTACTCTGTTGACTCTAATGCACCTCATGCTGTTTACCGCGGCGTGAATACTGGCGCTAATACTCGATGGGAAAAAGCACTGGATTGGGAATCAGAGCAAACATTCTACGACGACAACAGTAATCTCGATACTATTCGCCACGTTCATGCAGTCCTGACAGACCCGTACACAGGTCATGTATGGGTGGCCACGGGTGATGTTGACCAGCATTCCCGCTTGTATTTCTCAGATGACAACGGTCTTAACTTCAATTTAGTTGCACTAGGGTCTCAGAGATTTCGCTCTCTTTCACTATGGTTTACCGAAGGATATGTCTATTGGAACATGGACAGTGAGCGGGCCAAACAGAATGTATATCGCCTACCACGAACATCCTACAACGCGAATACGGGTTGGCCGAGTTTGACGCCAGAGCTGACAACTGGAACCACAAAAATGGGTGTGCGCTATTTGGTATCAAGGACAAATGGCAACCGCTTCCCAGTTCCTGCCGGACAGTTTTTCGTCGAAATGTCGCCACGCAATTTAAGCGCTAGTGAAAGGGCTTACGCCATAGACGATCCGCAGTATGACTATTCCGAATCTGTCGCTGACCTAACTCACGCGTCGCAATGGTACCACCTGTGGGTTAAAGACCAGAACGATGAAGACGTACTGATCATGGCGACTGCAGCAGAAGGAGACGAACCATATCTCCGCGACAACAACAGTCGGATCTTTGGCTTCAAAGAAAGAGCGGACGGTAGTGTTGATGTGCAAGAACTGCTAAACGTGCCATCACGAACCCCGCGCCGACCTAGCCCATTCACGCAGCTTGTTCCCAACATGCAAGACAATGAGGGTTACATCTATTTACGTGGACGTGATACTGCACACCGGGTATATAAAACTAAGCTGCTTTGGAATGATAGCCGTAACGCCCAGTGACTCTGTTGCATCACCACTTAGCTGCCAAATGAAAGCGATTAGCCAAATAAACTGATAATTGATCGCATGAAATTAAGAAGCCCTCAACAAATTGGTGAGGGCTTTTTTTGTTAACCAAAAATAGTGGCTCTATCAAAAAGATCATTGATTCACAGTAAACGAGTTTTTTTGACAAAAATCTCCCTATAGAGCCTTTCCAAGAATTTTAAGTAGCATTTGCATTTGTGAATCATACTCATTTGATATAAATTACTGTTGAGTGCCAACAACCAGCACTGAAACGAATAAAAAGTGAGCAAGCAGCCCATGTCCGATGAAAATAACAACTCAACACGGGCGAAAGTCTCCTACTTAACTCGACCGCGCCGTGCTATTCACGAATTGTCTGAATACACCCTTTGCCCTTTGGTGGGATTGAATCTCAGTGATACCCATCTGCGAATTGCGATGGCCGACTGTGGCGAGACAGAGCTGAGCATTGGCATGCAAAGGCACGGCTGGGCAATAGCGGCTTCAAAACAAGCCGATCACCCTTTCTCTGTTTGGCTTAGCGAATACTTGGATCAGCAGCATGCCGATTTGATCATTAGGTTTGAACCATTGCGCAAAACGGATGCGCTTCGCGACTACTGGTTTAGTTGCCACCGAGGCGGTGAGACGGCTGGCGCATGGTGGGCTTTGATAACTCACCCGCACAGTAGTGACAATTTGTTGACCGAGATTGCCGGCGAATTGCACTTACTTGGGCACACCACGGCCCGAGAACGTATAGCAAGCAAACACACACAAGATAATGCGCAGCGTGCTGTACATAGCTTAGGCAAGCGTGTTTTGCAGTTGCAACGAGAAGCCCAAGCAGCGACAGAGCGTCACTCTCAGGAACAGCACCTTTTACTTCAGCGTTTGATCGCAGCGCAACGCCAAGTGATGCACCTGTGCGAAGAAAACCCACAACCATCACAAAATGCTTTATCAGAACAAATTGCTCTAGCACGCGCGGAGATAGAAGAACTCAGGCGTGAGCGCACAGTACTGGAACAGCAATTGATCATTGAGCAAGAAAGACAGCAGACGAAGGCACTTCAAGCTCCGTCGTCTAGCCGTTGTGTGCTTTACGTTGGTGACGGTGACCAATCCACATGCCCGTTACAAGATTGGATAGCCCAGCGAAAAGGTGCTTTGCTGCGTTGCGGACCGAGCGACCGGGATATAGCGCAACACATTGCCCGCGCTGACGTAGTTGTCTACGACAGTGACTCATCATCTCTGCATAAACAGACAATCGATCTGTGCAACACTGGCGGAAAACCCGTGCTGTTATTAAATCAACCGTTCAGCGAGCGCCATGCCGCATTACTCGACCGGCTATCGGCTATCTGAGGTGTGTTTACAAAGTACACGCGTAGACGAATCTATACTGCGATATGCCACCCTTGCAGTAAATGAAACATAGAACCTGAGAATAGTAAGCAAGCACAATTTCACTGTTGGGCAATGCCCCATTCATAGACGTATTCGCCACCGCTTTTAAGGACTACTAATGCTCTAATGCCGATGGAGCTCCTTTGAGACTAAACCTCAATACCACATAACCCAATACACCGGATAATAGGGATCCCACTATGATGCCCAGTCGCTCGTCAAAGTGTTGATCCACTCCTGTTTCTTCAAACGCTAGAGAACCGATGAACAGACTCATTGTGAAACCTATTCCACATAGAGCCGCTGTTCCGTACAAACTGCCCCAACTCATACCTTTTGGCATATCAGCAATTTTTATTTTAATTGCCAACCAACACAATCCGAAAATCCCCACTTGCTTACCTAAAAAAAGCCCCAGTGCAATACCCATGGGGACACTGTGAAGCAATGACTCCGCTCCAAAGCCCTTAAAGCTAAGACCTGCATTTGCAAATGCGAAGACAGGTAGTACCACAAAGGCAACCACCGAGTGCAACCCGTGCTCCATATTTTTCAAGGGTGAAACATCAGGGTTATGGTTCGACCGTATCGGGATGAACATCGCCAAAATCACACCGGCAAGAGTGGCGTGTACACCGGATTTAAGTGTGGCTGTCCACATTATAATACCAAGTACTATATAGGGAGCCTTGGACATTACATTTAAACGATTCAGCAAATACAAAAAGGGAATACAGCATGCCGCAGTCAATAGCGCAAGTTGTGAAATGTTGGCTGTGTAGAAGAAAGCTATGATGACGATCGCACTGATATCATCAAATATAGCTAATGAGGTCAGAAATATTTTTAGTGCAATTGGTACTCGAGATCCCAACAGAGTTAGCACCCCGAGAGCGAAAGCGATATCTGTTGCTGCCGGGATCGCCCATCCCTTTAAAGCGACTTCGTCGCCTGAATTGAAATATACATAGACTAAAGCTGGGGCAACCATTCCACCAACGGCACCAATCCCAGGAAGCACAATATCCTTCGCATTTGATAACTCCCCTTCTAGCAGTTCTCGCTTAAGCTCTAATCCCACCAAAAAGAAAAACACAGCCATTAGCGCATCGTTTATCCAAAGCAACAATGGTTTGGCGATCTCCAAAGTGCCGATACGTATTTCCAAAGGTGTAGACAAAAACAGCTGATAATAGCGATCTAAAGATGTGTTGGCCATCACCATCGCGAGTATCGCCGCTAGGAAGAGAAGGATTCCTCCAGCAGCTGGATGTGCAAAAAAAGCTTTAATCAAAGAGTTTTTGGGGTTTTCCATGTGTAGCTCAAGTTTGGAATTAGTTTCGCCTAACAAGGCCGTGTTAAAGATGCTTTCGTTATTTCTGACGATGTGCAAAAAGTACATGATGACCAAGAAAATAAGTTCACCATTCGTTTATTGTAAAGGTATTAACAATTGGCTCAACACTAAATGAAAGACCAAAAACT
>CALCKW010000056.1 GCA_937965695.1 uncultured Granulosicoccaceae bacterium | reverse complement strand
GAGACCGCCTGCCAGTAGATGATATTCAAATTGCCATCCGCACCGCGTTCGGCTAGTGCAGCAGGTGAAAAAGTCGCCGCTCCTAGGGTGGCAACGCTGAGCGCTGTATATAGGATACTTTTTTTCATTTTCAGTCCTTTCATAAGTGGTTGGCCCTCACTTGTAGGGCCACGTTTGTCAATCGGCAAAATGGCAAGCTATTGACCGACCATCTTTTAATTCCCGCCAGGCGGGACGTTCTGCTTTGCACTGATCTGTCGCGACAGGGCAGCGTGTAGAAAACCGACAACCCGACGGGGGGTTTGCAGGGCTTGGGACATCGCCAGTGAGCAGAGTACGCTGGCGTGTTTTTTCAATGGCCGGATTGGCCACCGGCACCGCCGATAGCAGTGCTTGGGTGTAAGGATGCTTGGGATCGTTGTATAGCTGTTCTGCTGGGCCTAGTTCAACGATACCACCAAGGTACATCACAGCCACACGATTGGCGATATGCCGCACCATGGATAGGTCGTGACTAATAAACAGGTAGGTGAGGCCCTTTTTTTTCTGTAATTCTTTAAGAAGATTGACGACCTGAGCCTGAATAGAAACGTCGAGTGCGGCGATGGGTTCATCACAAACGATAAACTGCGGAGACAATGCTAGAGCGCGTGCTATACCAATGCGCTGTCGCTGCCCACCAGAGAACTCGTGCGGGTAGCGATTTGCAAAACTAGCATTGAGGCCAACATCGTCAAGCAGTTGCAGAACTTTGCTGCGTTTTTCTGCACTAGTGAGCTTGGTGTGTTCGTCCAGGGGTTCACTGATTAGCGAGGCCACTGTCATTCGAGGGTTGAGGCAGGCTTGCGGGTCTTGGAAGATCATTTGCATCTGCGGCCGAAGCGATCGCATGTGATTTTTTTCCAAGCCTACAATCTCTACGACGTCTGCAGTATTGTCATTCTCCATCAAATGCATTTTGATGCTGCCGGATGTCACATCCAATAGCTGTAGCAACGCTCGTCCCGTCGTGGATTTGCCACAGCCACTTTCACCGACTAATCCTAAAGTTTCCCCGCGACGCACATCAAAGCTCAATTGATCCACGGCTTCTACTGCACCTACTTGCCGGCGCAGTAGTCCTTTGTATACCGGGAAGTGTACGCAGAGGTCTTCTATTTCTACGAGTGATTGGCTCATGCGGCGCCTGCTTCGGAGTTTTCGGCACCAAGCCAGCAGACGACGCGGTGGCCGTTGGGCAACTCACGAGAGGGTGGTAACGACGTGCCACAGTGGCTCATAGCGTGCTCGCAGCGATCAAAAAATGGACAGGAACTCGGTTCCTGATCGAGAGTTGGTGGTTGGCCTTCTATCGTTTGTAACGGTGCGTTTTCATCGGTTGCAGCCCCCGGTAGTGTTCGCAATAACGCCTGCGTATAGGGGTGCTGGGGGTTTGCAAATAATTCATCAACGGGCGCTAATTCAACGACTTGGCCGCCGTACATCACCATCACTTTATCGGCGATCCCGGCTACAACACCCAAATCATGGGTGATCCAAATAATACCCATGCCCAGCTTTTGGCGCAGCTCCCGTACAAGTTCGAGAATTTGCGCTTGAATGGTCACATCCAGTGCTGTGGTCGGTTCGTCGGCAATGAGTAATTTTGGGTCACAGGCTAGGCCAATAGCGATCATCACCCGTTGGCGCATGCCACCTGAAAATTGGTGGGGGTAATCGTCGAGGCGATCCTCAGGTGAGGGGATGCCCACCATCGCCAATAGCTCTGCAGCGCGCACTTTAGCTTGCTTTTTGCTCATTCCCATGTGCTTGCGTAGGGGTTCCATCAACTGAAAGCCAACCGTAAAGACTGGATTGAGTGACGTCATGGGATCTTGAAAGACAAAACCTATCTCACGGCCTCGAATTTTCTGAATGTCTGAATTTTCTAGATGAAGGAGATCTTTTCCTTGAAACATCGCGGTACCGCGCACTAAGCGGGAAGGCGGGCTAGGTACAAGCTGCAACAAGGACATCATGGTGACACTTTTACCAGAACCACTCTCACCGACGACGCCTAATAGTTCACCATTTTGCAGAGTGAAACTGACACCGTTTACCGCATGGACTTGTCCATCGCTAGTGTCAAATACTGTTGTCAAATCATTGACTTGCAACACCTGCGTGGTGGGTTCTTTCATTTTTATCCTTTGAGCTCTACAAACTATCTTGTAGTCAAACTAGACACTAAATTAAAAGCGCTTGCAATATAATACAGAACATATTTTGTTGCATCTCATACTACGTGTTTTTCGAGCGGGGGAGAGTTGCGGGTGAAAATCGACAATTGTCGGGTATTTGGTGTAGCGTTTGCGGCTGCACTTTAGCCGTCAACACCATCTACAGCATACCGGAGTGAGCCATGGGCATCATCGAAAGATTTAACGAACTTCAACCTGAAATAGCGGAATGGCGTCGCGATATTCACAGCAATCCAGAGCTACTTTTTGATGTGCATCGCACCGCTGCATTGGTTGCGGAAAAATTGCGTGAGTTCGGCGTGGATGAAGTCGTTGAAGGCATCGGTCGCACGGGTGTCGTGGGAGTGATAAAGGGTAAGGTAGCGGGGGATAAGTCGATAGGTCTACGGGCCGATATGGATGCTTTGCCGATCGAAGAGACGACCAATTTACCTTACAGCTCAAAGGTCCCTGGGAAGATGCATGCCTGTGGTCACGATGGCCATACGGCTATGTTGTTGGGTGCAGCCAAGTATTTCACTGAGACGCGCAATTTTGCCGGTACGGTTGTAGTGATATTTCAACCAGCTGAAGAGGGCGGCGGCGGCGGCCGAGAAATGGTTGAAGACGGCATGATGGAGCGCTTTAACATAGAGCAGGTCTACGGCATGCATAATATGCCCGGGACTCCATTGGGCCATTTTGCTGTACGTCCTGGGCCATTGATGGCGGCAACGGACACTTTTGATATCGATATAGAAGGGCAAGGTGGGCACGCGGCAATGCCTCACGATGCCATCGACACAACGGTTGTAGGCGCACACATCGTTCTGGCGCTCCAGACAATCGTCTCGCGCAATGTTGATCCGCTGAAATCTGCTGTTGTCTCCGTCACAACTTTCCACACGGAAGGCCAAGCCTATAACGTGTTACCTCACACCACTAAGTTAACTGGAACGGTGCGTACTCTGGTGCCTGAAGTGAGAGAGCAGGTTGAGAAACGCATGAAAGGGGTTGTTGAGAACACGGCACATGCCTTTGGCGCTAAAGCACAGCTTCGATATATCAAAGGTTACCCCGTAACCGTGAACTCTGTTGAAGAGACAGCGTTTGCAGTGGGCGTCGCTGGGCAAGTGGTGGGCGACGAGCAAGTTATTGCTGATACGCCTCCAGTGATGGGTGGGGAGGATTTTTCGTACATGCTAGAGGCTCGTCCTGGTGCTTTTGTTTTCGTAGGCAATGGCGATACGGCGGCACTGCATAATCCGGCCTACGATTTTAATGACGAGCTTATTCCTGTAGGTTGTTCCTACTGGGTTCGATTGGCTGAAGAAAGCTTGCCGCTGGCCTAGCCAGGTCTTGGGTGCTGCATATAAAGATGTAGCACCCAAAAGCATGTATCTCAATTGTTATTGGTGCACGAATGGCTTTAGTGGCGCCTCAGTCACTAGAGCTTTGGCTCTCAAGCGACAACGACGCGAGTTATAGCGTTTGTTGCAGCTAGTTTGTTGCTACACAGACAGCATTGTTGTTTTCTGTAAAGAACAGCAATATTTTGCCGTTGCATTCGGTTACCGAACGAATGAGATAGCAAGTGACAAATTGGGAGCTACTGGTCGCCGAAATGTTGGCACCAGCAATTTTGCTGAGCGAATCAGATCTTATTGCCCGCAATAGGGCAGCAGAACGTTATTGCGCCCAGATGGGATATACGCCTAAACAGCTCGCTGAAAAAGCTGTTGATCTTTTTCCTGTCCCCCCAATCATTAGCCCTGATGATGCGAGCTGGCAAAACGCTCAGCTGGATGGGCATGTAGATCTCCCTCTGCGTGCAAGATGGTTACAGCTAGAGCCTGGGATCCTTCTTGTGCTCGCTGATTCCCCCGAAAACTCGCTAGGGCGCGAAGACTTGCTCTCTTGCCTCGATCAACTACCGGTAGAATTCCACATACGCGATGCGAACACTGGTCGATTTCTCTATGCAAATCGAGCAGAGCTGCTACTGAGTGGTAAACGAAATGGCTCATGCGTTGTGGGTCAAACGCCCGAACAAGTTTACGGTGTTGAGGCGGCTGAGAAGATAGATCGTACGGATAAAAAATTGTTTAAGCAGCCGTCGCGTACCCGAGTGTTTGTTGGTAAACACGGAGACATCGACTACCGTGCCAGTAAGCAATTAGTTTGGTCATCTACCCAAGGCTCGCCGCTAATTGTGCGTATTGCGGAGGATATCACTGAGTTCTCGAAAGCGAGAGAGGAGCGTAAGCAGCTGATGCGAGATCTCTGTCGAGCGGAGAGTATTGCTCGGGTAGGCAGTTATCGATTAGATTTGCGTACTGAGCGGTTGCACGCTTCGGTTTTTCTTTACGAGATGTTGGAATTGCAGTGCAATCTCAAATCACTCGAATTCGCTGATATCTTGTCGCTTTTTTCTAAGGACGATGTCTCCGATTTATTGCGAGCTCACAAGGAACTCATGCACGGTGCGGATGCGTCTTCAGCTGATCTCACCTTTACTAGCAATAACACGTCTTTGGAATTGGAGCTGCGTTGCGAACTGTTGCGTGACGAAGAAGGGAATCCTGTTGCCATTTACGGAGCTCTTTTGGACGTCAGCAAACGTGTTAAGGCTGAACAGCAAGTGCGGCACATGGCTTATCATGACATGTTAACGGGCATGCCTAACCGTGCACACTTCATGAAAGAGTCACTTTCATTTATGCGAATGGCCCACCGAGGGCAAGAAAGCTTTGCGTTACATCTGGTTGACTTAGATGGGTTCAAAGAGATAAACGATCGACTCGGTCACTTGGCGGGTGACAGAGTATTGCAAGTCGTGTCATCAAGAATTCGCGCTGCAATTAAAGATAGTGATGTCGCCGCTAGAATTGGTGGAGACGAATTCGCCATTCTTCATAGCGGTGTAAGCACTTCTGCAGATATCGAAAAGTTAGGCTCGCGCCTTGTTACGTCGATTTCGGAACCCATTGTTATTGATTCCAATAGAGTCTGTATTGGCGCTTCGCTTGGGGTGGCTATATTCGAGGGTGAGGATTCCGTTGAGCAGATGGTGCATCGTGCTGACCAGATGCTGTACGAAGTCAAGCGCTCAGGTAAAGGTGCTTTTAAACTAGCAAGCTAAGGCGTACGCAATCAGCGTAGCGCCCCTTATAAGCCTTTTATTTCTACCTGCCGTAAGACCTATTCCTGTTAGCACCGCCATTGCTAGAGCGAGGCTTACGTGGCCGCTGGTTACGGTTCTGATTATTACCTGTATTCTCAAACACCGGGCGATTACCTACTGAAGCGGTGTAATGAATACTGTTGCCGTCAATATCCTTTGGGGGAGCAGAGCGGTTTCCATCGACTTCTTTGTCCGCGTTTGAGCTGTTTTGGGGATTTCTATTGTTTTGATGGGGCTTGCTAGCCGAAGTGTTTTTTCTTGTTCCCGTTGCGGAGCCAGGTCTTGAAGCAGACTTGGCTTCGTTACTTTTCGCCGTACCACGGCCCGATTCGGATGTACGGCTGCCTCGACCATTGGAAGAGGCGTTTCGTGAATTTGCACCCTTCCCAGCGCTGTTGTTGTTCCGCCTTCCACGAGGACGTTCGGCTTGTTCCTGTCGTGGCGGTGCATCACTGGTCTCAAAGCCTTCTAATTTGTGTACAGGCACTTCAGTTTTTATTACGCGCTCTACGGCGCGCAACAAACCTTGCTCTTCGCGGCTAACCAGTGACACAGCCAATCCCGCTTTACCAGCACGGCCTGTACGACCAATGCGATGGACGTAGTCCTCGGGGACCTTAGGCAGCTCGTAGTTGACGACATAGGGCAACTGGTTGATGTCGATACCACGGGCGGCAACATCAGTGGCCACCAGAATTCGAATCTCGCCACTCTTAAATCCTTCAAGGGCTTTAGTTCGTGCATTCTGGCTTTTATTGCCGTGGATAGCTGCACTGTTGTAGCCCATCTTGCACAAGCGTTCGGTCAATCGATTGGCAAAATGTTTAGTGGTGGTGAATACCAGAACTTGGCTCCACTCCCCTTCGTCGATCAATCCTCCCAGTAAACGAATCTTGTCGTGCTTTTCAGCTTGATAGACCTTCTGGTCGATACGCTCGGCTGTCGTATTGCGTGGAGCAACTTCAATGGAGACAGGGTTGTTCAACAGTCCTTGCGCCAAGCTGCGAATCTCTTTCGAGAAAGTCGCAGAGAAGAGCAAGTTCTGGCGTTTGACAGGTAATAGCTTCAGCACTTTTTTGATGTCGTGAATAAAACCCATATCGAGCATGCGATCGGCTTCGTCAAGCACCAGTATCTCAATCTCTGACAACGAGATGATGCGCTGTTGTTGCAAATCGAGTAGGCGGCCCGGGGTCGCGACTAGCACATCAACGCCTTTCTTGAGCCGTGCGATTTGGGGATTGATTTTTACACCCCCAAAAACTATCTGCGTGGTTAATGCGGGGCTCAGTTCACTGCCATAGCTTTGCAGCGAGGCACCAACTTGGGCGGCCAGTTCGCGCGTGGGTGTGATCACCAGTGCACGAGGCGTGGTGGCATTCTTGCGAGTGCCGTCGCTAGAAAGCAGCTGCAACAACGGCAGTGCAAACCCTGCTGTTTTTCCCGTACCGGTTTGAGCGGCGGCGAGAATATCGTTTCCGGCGAGCACCGCTGGTATGGCTTGCGCCTGTATTGGTGAAGGCGAAGAATAGCCTGCGCTTTCAATAGCACGTAGCAAAGCCGGGTCGAGGCCCAGAGAATCAAATGACATTGATAGACCGATAGTCGTGAAGAGATGAGGTGTCGAAGTGCTCCGTGGGGACTGACAGGCTCTCAGGTTGTTTGACCCAAAAGCTGTTTTTTCCTAAGTCTGGCGGAGTCGTCGACGTCAATCGCTTGATTTTAGCACCTCAGCGTAAGATTGCGCTACGGACATGCGGCGATGACTTAGGCAGAACGCGCGTATATCCATTATTATTTCGCATCTTATGCGAATATTGCACACTGCCGACTGGCACTTGGGCCGCTTGCTGCACCAAGTTTCACTATTAAACGACCAGCGCCACGCGCTGGCTCAAATACGTGTGTTCTTAAAAAGCCAACGCGTTGATGTGCTGATTGTTGCTGGTGATGTTTATGATCGAGCAGTGCCTCCGGCAGACGCAGTGGACCTGTTGGACAGCTTTTTAGATCAGATTAGTAGCGAACTCGGCATTCCAGTCGTGATTATTGCGGGCAACCACGACAGCGTGTCAAGGCTTGGTTTTGGCGCTCGTCAGCTGGCTAAAGCGGGCATACACATCTTTGCACCGATGGCTCAACCAGAGCCCGTGCTGCTCAATGATGAGCACGGCGAAGTGGCATTCTACGGTTTCCCCTATCTTGAACCCGTGCAAGTGCGTGAACTCAGCGGTGAAAGCGTGCGCAGCCACGACGAAGCCGCAGCGCTGCTAACTCAGCGAGCGTTGGAAGATAACGGTCCAACCCGACGCAGTGTGGCGATCGCACACTGTTTTGTCGGCGGTGGAGAAGTCTGCGATTCAGAGCGTCCACTGTCTGTCGGTGGAACAGATCAGGTCAGTGCCGATCACTTCAAAGCATTTAGCTACACAGCGCTGGGCCATCTGCACCAACCACAACAGCAAGGCGCACCGCATATTCGCTACAGCGGGTCACTAGCGAAATACTCTTTCTCTGAGGCCAAGCACCACAAATCGGTCACGCTGGTAGATATGGACAGGGAGGGCAATTGCGCCATCGAAGTTCTGTCACTAGAGCCCCTGCGCGACTTGCGCATTATTCAGGGCACACTAGAAGACTTGTTAAGTGCTGCCAGCTCAGATGCCGCTGCTGACGACTATCTGTTGGTGCGGCTTGATGACGAACATGCCTTGCTCGATGTGATGAGTCGCCTGCGCGCCGTCTATCCCAACGTGTTGCAGCTAGAACGGCCGGGTTTGCTTAACCGCAGCGGGGAAACGGTTGATCACAGCAAAAAATTAAAGCGCGAGGAACTGCCGTTGTTTGCTGATTTCTTTTCGCAGATGCGCGGTGAAGAGTTGGATGAAGCGCAGCGCAAAGTACTGACAGATACGCTCGATAAGCTACGTAGAGAAGCTGACTGATGCGACCTATCACACTCAAACTGACAGCCTTTGGACCTTTTCCTGGCGAAGAACTGATCGACTTCAGCCGCTTTGGCGATTTTCCTCTTTTTCTTATCGACGGCCCGACAGGAGCTGGCAAAACCTCGATACTCGACGCCATTTGCTTTGCGTTATACGGAGAGACAACAGGCGATGAGCGCCAGGCGCAGCAGATGCGCTGTGATATGGCTGACCCGCAGCAACTGACGGAAGTGGAATTGGTTTTTTGTCTACGAGGTGAAACCTACCGCATTCGTCGTAGCCCGCAACAACAGCGCCCGCGTTTGCGCGGAGACGGTTTTACCAATCACGCACCTGAAGCGCAACTCTGGCACGTGCAGTCGGGGGCCGAAGATCGTGTGATGGTGGCAAAAAAAGTCGGTGAAGCAACCGACGCCATTCGGGTGCTTACAGGATTAGAAGCAGATCAATTTCGGCAAGTCATGGTGCTACCGCAAGGCCAGTTCAGACAGCTGTTGTTAGCTGAATCTAAAGATCGCGAAAAAATATTTGGCAAACTATTCCAGACACATATCTATACGCGCCTTGAATTAGAGCTTAAAGAACAAGCCCGAAAGCTTGAGCATAATCGACGTGAGGGAAGCCAACAACAGGAGGCGCTTCTATCATCTCTGGAAATCGAAAGCCGAGATGTGTTAGGGCGGCAGCTGGATGCGAAGTCGCTGCAACTGAACACTGAAAAAGAACAGGTAGAACAACAACAGCACTTGCACCAAGCCGCGAGTAAGACTTTGCAGTTGGGCCAGCAACTGGCGCATAACATCACACAGGCACAGCAGGCCAAGCAACAATTTGAGCAACTGAACCAACAAAGCCCACGGTTTAAAGCCCTCGAGAATACGCTGCAGAGCGCGCGAGCAGCGCAGTTGATTCGCCCAGTTATGCAGGTGTGGAGCAATGCGCAGTCAGGGTTGTCCGCTGCTGAAAAGCTACTTAGGTTGCGAATGGACGAGGCTGAGAAAGCAAAAGAAAAAAAAGCATTAGCCGAAGAGAGCTGGTTAGCAGCTCAGGTCCAGTTGCCGATACTTGCAGATAAAAAGTCTGAGTTGCAAAAGTTGCGCAGTTTTGAACAGCGAGTGACGCAATGGCAGCAAGCCAGTGCGCAGCTTGTATCTGCGCAGCGAGCTGAACGAGAGATATCTGTAAAAAGAGACGCGTCTTTGCAGGCATTGCCAGAGCTAAAAAGTAAAATGCCTGCACTGGAAGATCAGCATCAGCGATGTGTTCAGGCCGCTAGCCAACTAACCGCTAATGAAGCGAAAATTCAGCTCGCGCAACACGCGCAAGAACAACAGCAAGTACGGGCGCTCGCCGCGCAACAGTTGCAACAAGCAAAGTCTCATGCTGCTGCGAGTGAGAAAGAACTCGAACGCTTGTCGTGTGTATTTCTACGCGCAGAGATTGCGCGTAAGCAGATAGAGCTATCCTGGCGTGCTTCACAAGGTGCTGTTTTGGCTGTCGGCTTAAAAAAGGGAAAACCTTGCCCTGTGTGTGGGAGTAAAAGCCATCCCAGTCCTGCGCATGCTCAGCTCGACCTAGAGGGCGATCTGGATCAGCAACTCAGCTTCGCGCAAGAGGCAGAGAATGTGGCTCAGCAATCGCTGGCCGCTGGGCAGTCAGAACGGGCAGTGGCGCAAAATGCAGTAGAGAGTGCTGAGACTGCACTGCAACAATTGACTGCGCCCTCCGATCTGTCGGTAGCAGATGCAAGTTTGAACCTACAAGAACTAAAAGAGCAGCAACATCAGTTATCTATATTGGTCCGTCAGAGCGATGCCAGTGCGGTGGCGTTGCAAGAAATGCGTGTGGCTGTCGTCGGTACCGAGGCCGCTATTGTAGAAATGCAACATGCCTATGCGCAGTCAGAACGTGAGTTGGCATTGGCTCAGCAGAACCTGAAGCAAGCCGAATCCGAATTACCTGAGCCACTGCGTGATGCCAAGGCTTTGCAGCGGCAAATTGATGCGAAAGTTTCTGAGATTGTAAAGATAGAAAAGGACATTGAGACTGCGAGACGACAACAGGCGAGTAGTCGGGAAGACGCAGTGTCCGCCGAAAGTGCTTTGCTTGCAGCGCAACAACAGCAGAAGAGTTCAGACAAAGAATATCAAGATGCGCATACAACATGGCTGCACGCGTTGACCGCAAGCCAGTTTGAAAGCGTTGAAGAGCTAGAATCCGCGGGTCTCTCAGGACAGCAGATGCTCGAATACGAACAAGATTTAGCAAAGTTTACAGAACAGTTGACCACTGTGAAGGCAATGTGGGATGAGCGGCAATCACTAGTACAAGACAAGTCTGCTCCTGATCTTTCCCTGTTGGCAGCCGCTGAGCGAGAGTCTAGTGAGAGGCTTAACGCAGCCGCTGCAAAATATCAGCAAAGTGTCGCGCAGTGTGAGCAGTGGCAAAAAGCTGCTAAAAGTTGGGATCGTATTGCTGAGGCGCAAGGCGATTTGGATAAACGATACGCAGTGGTCGGCACCTTGTCACAAGTAGCCAACGGACAAAATGAGCATAATCTCAGTCTGCATCGCTACGTGTTGTCTGTGCTGCTTGACGACGTTTTAATCCAAGCCGGACACAGATTACAGCTGATGAGTCGTGGTCGCTATCAGCTACAACGCAGCCGCACCATTGCACACGCAGGGCGCAAGGCTGGGCTTGATTTAGATGTAGAAGATGCGCATACAGGGCAATCTAGACCGGTCGCTACTTTGTCTGGTGGTGAGAGTTTTATGGCGGCATTATCGCTGGCATTGGGTTTGTCAGATGTCGTGCAGAGTTACGCGGGAGGTGTGCAGCTGGACGCACTCTTTATTGATGAGGGCTTCGGTAGTTTGGATTCCGAATCTCTTGATCTGGCCATTCGCACGCTTGTTGATCTGCAAAGTAGCGGTCGCATGATAGGCATTATCTCGCACGTCAGCGAGCTTCGAGAGCAGATAGACCAGCGACTACAGGTGATCGCAAGCCGAGACGGCAGCAGTACCCGTATTCTGGCCAATGAGATCACCTAGTTGTGGCCTAATCCCGTCGGTGAGCTTCATGTTATTTTGTATTGAAGGAATAGTTCTGAATCTCGAAGACGGGCTCGGTGAACCGTTTCTCGAGGTGGGTGCGATGGATGTCGTCTTTTTTCACCACATAAAAATTAACAGAACCAGGTTCCAGTAATGAGCGATATAAAACACCCTGAAATTGACCTTGATCCGCAAGATTGGCCTGCATTCAGAGCTCTGGCTCATCGAATGCTAGACCATGCACTGGATCATGTGCAAGGTGCTAAAGAGCGAGCTATATGGCAGCCGGTGCCCGCCGACGTAAAAACCGCACTGAAAGCTGGTGTGCCGCATGCGCCACAGGGCATTGATAAAGTCTGTGACGATTTCCTAGAGCAGGTGTTGCCGTATTCGACAGGCAATACGCACCCGCGCTTTTGGGGCTGGGTGCATGGAACAGGTACAGCTGGTGGTGTCATTGCGGAAATGCTCGCAGCCTGTATGAACTCCAATTTGGGTGGCCGTGACCACGGCGCCATCTACGTAGAGCAACAAGTTGTCAATTGGTGTAAATCGCTGTTTGGGTTTCCGACCAGTGCCAGTGGCCTTTTAGTCAGTGGAACATCGATGGCCACCGTTATTGCGTTGGCTGCGGCACGTTTTAAAGTTTTGGAATATCCCGTGCGCAGCACAGGTTTGCAAAACGGTACTAAGCGGTTGGTGGGTTACACCTCTGTCGAGGGACATAGTTGTATATCTAGAGCTTTCGATCTACTAGGTTTTGGCACTGACGCGCTACGCAAAATTCCTGTTGATCAAAACTACCAAATGGATATGCGGGCATTATCTGCTGCTATCGCCCATGATCGAGCTGCGGGCCTAACCCCGTTTATGGTGGTGGGCGCGGCTGCGACAGTTAACACGGCTGCTGTTGATCCAATGCATGAGATCGCTGAACTCTGCGAAAAAGAAAAGTTGTGGTTTCACGTCGACGGTGCGTTTGGCGCTGTAGCGGCGCTTGGAGACAAGCACACCGAATTATACAAGGGCCTAGATCGGGCTGACTCGTTGGCGTTTGATTTTCACAAGTGGATGCATGTGCCTTATGACGCTGGTTGTGTCCTTATCCGTGATGCCGAAGCACACCGCGGAGCGTTTAACTCTCGCCCTGAATATCTTGCTGAGGCACCTCGGGGGCTGGCCGGTGGAGAGCAGTGGTTCTGTGACTATGGTCCCGAACTGTCGCGCGGGTTTAGGGCGCTCAAGGTGTGGTTCACGCTGAAAGAGCATGGTATCGAGGGAATAACCCGAAAAATGGAAGACAACTGTGCCCAGGCACGGCAGTTGGCGCAATGGGTTGGTGAGCAGCCCGCCCTTGAACTGATGGCACCTGTTTCGCTGAATATCGTCTGTTTTCGCTATCGTCTCGACGATGCGGAAAAATCGGATACGCTCAATCGAGAAATTGTGATGCAGTTACAAGAGGAGGGCATCGCCGCACCTTCTACAACTGTCTTGCAAGGCAGGGCGGCTATACGTGTGAATATAACCAATCACCGCAGCCGACTAGCCGATTTTGAACTGTTGATTCAAGAAGTGCTCGCGCGAGGTGAGGCCTCTAACGCATGAGCCTAAACTGCACATGAATAAATTGAAACAATAGCAGTTAAAACTAGGCACAGTGGCAAATCTGCCGATAGGTTGAGAGGGGAACTCGGCATTGTTTCGTTTTTTCTAGTTTGTAGGCGTGTATCCGTTATATTTGAAGTAAAGGAGCAACACACGAGCATAAGTTGCTCGGACGTAAGCAGATGACAAAGATACTGAACTTGTTCGCTCTATTACTAGTGTTGTTCACACCCGTGGTGGCGGAAGCGAATGTGTTTAAGTGTTTTTATGAGGACGGCAGCACGCGTTTGAGTGATAACAACTGCCCGCACGCCGTGGCTCAGGTTGATCTTTCGTTAAAGGGCTCGTGGATGATGCGCAAGCCTAAAGGCTCCAGATGCAATGTCTATTGTGATTCCCATTACTGCAGTAGCAACCGAGCTAAGATCAAAGTTTTTAACCAAAAAGACGCCCTTTTAGAATCCCTCGATAAACTTCCAAAAGCGCACTACCGCCAACGCTCGGCCATTCACCACTGCCGAAATTGCCGTAATAAACGTCGTCGCACCAGAACAGTCAATGCCTGCGATATTGTGGTCTACCAGACCGTCATCAAACAATTTTTCAACGGAGTGTCCCGCCAAATTGTTGAAGACTTAGAGACGAGTAAAGCAAAATTTGAGGCTGTAGAAAAAAGCTGTGACGGTCCAGATGCAGCAAAGCCCAAACGCGAGACGGCGTACGGCGAGTTGCTCGGTTGTAAAGAACAATCTGCCTATCGGGTAGGCGTAAGCCAAGCGAGGCTTCGCTACCACCGTGCACAGCGCGAGCATGCCCAGTTGATTGCTGGCTCGGATGCTTTGGAACTAAAAGCTCGACACTAGTCTTTCACCGATGAGCATTTTCGTGACTTTCCCCCTACAAATATCACTACCCGCAATATAAATCGAGTATTCTTAACCGGCTTTTGTCTGATAGTGGGCCCAAGATTACGCCCGCGTTACAAGTATTCGTTTTTACACTCCTGTATACCTAATTGCGGTTGTAAGTTATGTCAAAAAATACCCGACCTGCTGAGTCTAAGGTGAGCTCAATGCAGCCGGTGCGAGGCGCCCTTTGGATGATCGGCGCAATGCTTAGCTTCACGTTCATGGCCATTGCAGGGCGAGAACTATCTGGCAAGCTCGATACCTTTGAAATCATGCTCTATCGCTCGCTGATCGGTGTTGTGATTGTTTTGGTGGTGGCGCGTTACGCTAACACTTTGCATCAGGTAGATACGGGGCGATTTGGCCTCCATGTTTTTCGAAATCTTGCACATTTTACGGGTCAGAATCTCTGGTTTTTTGCGCTGACCGTTATTCCCTTATCGCAATTGTTTGCTTTCGAATTCTCAACGCCTCTGTGGGTTGCATTGATTGCCCCTTTTGTTTTGGGAGAACGTTGGACGTTCACCCGTATTCTGGCCTGTGTCCTTGGCTTTTTAGGCATACTTACTGTTGCAAGGCCTGACGCAATAACCATCGGGCCAGCCACAATCGCTGCAGCGCTGTGTGCAGTTGGTTTTGCAGGTGCGGTAGTCAGTACTAAATTGTTATCGAGAACAGACTCGGTGACTTGTATTTTGTTTTGGCTGGTTATACTGCAGTCGGTCTTTGGGTTGGTGTGTGCAGGATACGATGGCTCTATTAAGCTACCCACTGCCGAGGAATGGCCCTGGGTATTGGTTGTTAGCTTCTGCGGCTTGATTGCCCATTTCTGTATCACCACAGCTTTAGGGTTGGCGCCTGCCACCGTTGTCGCTCCGCTAGATTTTTTAAGACTCCCCCTCATTTCGATGGTCGGCTTTTATTTATATAGCGAAGAACTTGTTTACTCTGTCTTCTTCGGGGCAGGCCTTATCTTTATCGCCAATATCATGAACATCCGTGCTGAGCAGAGGCGTGCTAAGCCAGTGCCGAGTTAAGAGCTATTTCGTGAACTCGTTGTTTCAGCACCAAAACCCCCAACCCATTCTGGAGAACGGGGCTCAAATTTAGCGCCTGATCAAACATAGAATACATCAGTGTTTCTTGGTGCACCTTAGGAGTATCAGTAGTGAATAGTGAAATACCTCAGACAAACGTGAGAATGTTTTCGACTGTCAGTGAAAGCGCTGAACTCAATCTTTCTCTAGTTCGTGAACCCATGCCAGAGCTTGCCGCCAAGGAAGTGCTCCTAAAAGTGCAAGCGACACCGATCAATCCCTCCGATCTATTTCTTCTTCTAGCAGGTGCAGATTTTAATGAAGCCAAGACTTCAAGCAGCAATGGTCTGCCATCAGTCACAGCACCCATTCAGCCCGCAGTTATGGCTGGGCTCACCGGGCGTTTGAATCAAGCGATGCCCGTAGGCAATGAAGGTGCTGGCATTGTTGTTGAGGCGGGCGAGTCACCCGAAGCACAAGCGTTGCTTGGCAAGACGGTTGCGGTGTTAGGTCGACGGATGTACGCGCAGTACACCGCCGTTGCGTGCAGCGCGTGCGTGGTGCTGCCCGACGGAACGGACCCGCGCGATGGCGCCTCTTGCTTTGTAAACCCGATGACAGCGCTCGGTTTTGTCGAGACCACTAAGCGACATGGCCACAAGGCCATTGTGCACACCGCCGCCGCATCCAATTTGGGTCAAATGCTCAACCGCATCTGCCTCTCAGATGGTATCCCACTGGTCAACATTGTGCGTAAGGCAGAACAAGTAGCCCTCTTAAAGGAGCAGGGTGCGAATTACGTGCTCGATTCAACAAGTGCGACGTTCGATACAGAGCTTAAAACGGCGATTGCCGAGACCAACGCAACCGTAGTCTTTGACGCGATTGGCGGTGGTGAATTAGCGACAAAGGTCTTCGATGCCATGGAAGTTGAAGCTGTTGGAAAAATGGATGAATTCAATCGCTATGGCTCTGACGTTTTTAAGCAGCTTTACGTTTATGGTTGGCTTGACTCCTCTCTCAAATCCTTTGCGCCGACACGTTTGGGTTTCAGCTGGTCTATCTCTGGTTGGTTGCTCACCCATTTTCTTGCAGCAGCCGATTCGGAAGTCATTGCTCGTATTCGTTCGCGCGTTGCTGCGGAGTTGACCACCACCTTCGCGAGTGAATACTCGCATCAAATCTCGTTGGAACAAGCGCTTGAACTCAAAACAATTATGGCCTACGACGCTAAGCAGACTGGCGAGAAATATTTGATCGTACCCTGATCACTGTGAAGACACCTTGAAATAGATTCCTGCTTTGTAAAATACACTATTTTAATACAAGGGTGGTGGATAAAAGTAAGTTGGATCTGCCATTCAGCGTCTAAAAAAAAAGTTGTTAAAAGGCCAGCGCTTATCTCATATTTTTTAGACAATATGATCCTTAAAAAAGATCTGAATTTCTTCCTTCGTGACAACGGTTTTTTCAGTAGTGTATTCTGATTAGCAGATCAGCAACCCTCCTGCCACGGCAGGAGGGAGTGGACTGATACAAAATCGATAAGCCGCTGCTCGAAAACCTAAATCGATAGACTTGGCTACAGCCGAAAGTGTATTTACTCAGTAGCTTTCGATTGGCTGCTGGCTGCAGGTTCTTAACAGCTTCATTTTATATATCTACAGATTACTCTCAGCAGCCGTTGCGATGTTTAGTCGTCTTCTTCTAACTGCAAAAACGCTCCGCTCGTAGCATCAATGATTACTTCGACGGTTTGTTTTTCTGAGTTCATCACTTCTACTTCCCAGATCAAAGTTCTATCTTCGTTTTCGAGTCCGGCAGAAATGACTGAGTCTGAAACCTGCTCAAGCGCAACTTCACTCGCTGTTACGATTGATACCGTGTTGTCTTGGAAGGAGGGTGGTAAATCATCATCTGCGATGGCGGCGGTAGTCAAGCCTGCGATGAGGCCTGTCACGATGAAAGCCGCTGTTTTGCTGAATTTGTTTGTCATGGTTATATTCCTCGTATGTTTAATGGGCAGTTGTGTATTCTCGACTGCGTGACTAACACTATCGGGTCTGAACCTTAAGCGACGATTAACACTATTGGATTAGCCGATTTAAGCCAACATATACCCGTGCACAATGTATATGTTTGCTGACAATATTTAGATAACTGGAGAGTGATGACGATGAGCAAAAGCATGAAGCGACTATTGATGTACACCGGGGTAATATTAATCGCATCAGTTGCTTACACTATCTATGCGTTCAATACGCTTCCCGCAGCGGTAGAGCGCGAGACATTCTTAAGCGAGTTGGGAGAGGGTTTTGGTGAGGTTGCTATGTACGCCCTTGGTTTTATCTACTTGCGAACCTTACTCAAGTTATTGATGGGAAAAGGTCCATTGTCCAAACGGTTGTTGCCCTCGTACACGCCGCCTCCCCAAGCGAATATGCTTAAAAAATTTATTGTATTCCTCGATCGCACCCATGTGCACGTAGGTATAGCGTCTGTCGCTATAATAGTGATTCATACGGTGCTAATGGGTGATCCCATGCGGAACCTGTTTTTCCCCGCAATATTAATTCTAGTTGCATGGCAAACGGTGTTTGGTTTGTTTTTACGGTGGAGAACAGCTCCTAGGGATCTAAAAAAAGTCTCTTTTTCGGTTCACGCTCAACTTGTAACCGGTGTGATGATGGGGATTTTTGCCTATTTTGGGCATGTGCTCGTAGACTAAACGCTCATCTAGCCGCAACACCGCTTAGAGACAGATTCGGATCCAGTGCTTGCGACAGGCTTCCAGTTGCTATTGCTCTTTTCCAATCCGATTCCGGCGTCTTGCGCGGGTTTGCACGCAGCACCCGCCGCCCGTAATTTGATAAGAACTCTGCTACCTCGGTCAATTGGGTCGCTTAAGGTGTAAGAGCGTAAGCCGTTGTTACTCGGCGAGAACTCTACGTGGGCCTCTACATCACCCAGGCCATCTACTCGCGCGATACTTTTTTTCAAGATGCCAGTGAATTTGGTCACCGACATATGGGTTCCGCCTGAACCGTCCAGTAGTTGTATTGCGACCTCCGACCAATCAGTCACACGTCCGCCGCAATCTATACCTTTTATTTGAGCAAGTTTAAATTCAGTGACGTGGTATCCACTGCCAATGTCGCCTGCTTCAGTTGAGAACACCAGCTTCGCTTCTGGATTAGCGGTACTTAGAAATGTCATCAATTGGTTTAAGTTCACGATTTTTATCCTTTTATTTCAACAATAATTGAAATATAGTATGGCAAAGGTCATTAAATAATTCAAGAGATATTGAAATATGAACGAAGAAAATGCATTGAGTGTCTTCTCCGTGCTGTCTAACGCAACTCGATTGCGCATACTAAAAGCATTGGTGACGGCAGGTGATAAAGGTTTATTAGCCGGTGAGATCGCTACCGCAGTAGATGCAACACCATCACGAGCATCATTCCATTTATCCTCAATGGCTGAGACGGGTTTAATCAGTTCTGAACGGCAATCAAGACAAATTATATATTCGGCCAACTATGAGAGAATTGGTGAACTAGTCAAATACCTTTTGGAGGACTGTTGCCAGAATAGTCCCGCTGTACTGTCGTGCTGCGACATCCCGAAAGCCAAATAGTTTTTCCGGTGCAGAAGCGCTGGCAGTGTGAAATAGGCAGCCTTACTAAGCCAATTTTAGTGTCGGAGTTTGAGGGCTGAACAACACTAGACAATTAATTGCGTGAGTATATTTGACTTCGCGTTTCTAAACTCTTTGTTGTATATTACAACAAAGGAACGTTTATTTTCCTAAATGAAGCAACAAAAAAGAGCCTTTATAATCAGTGGCTCTAATTTTTGCGTGATTGAACTGCAGTTTGCTATGAAAATCTAGAGCCTAAGATCAGGTCATGATCCCGCTATCGACGCGCTAGAACTCGTCCAACCTTGTTGCCGCGGAATAGCGCTTGCTGGCTCCACGTTTTTCACATCGACTTCACTACCTGACTTATTCTGATACTTCCTTGATGATTTTCGAACACGAATCTACAAGGCAGTATTATTGCGGTAGGAGATAAATTTCAAAGCTGTTGTTAGTTGTACTACCTTGGTACTGAAGTAGAATAGTATTTCTTTACCGCAGCTATCTGCTCTCTATGGGTCCGCATCGTCTACTATTGATTTTTAGGCTCGGCACATTAAATGCGCTTAGCTATAGAGTTTGAGCTTGTACTCGCGCTCGAAATTCGCAGGGAAATTTAGATACCAGCTATATGTTCATCAGTAGCGTGGTTATATTTTCTCCATATTGTTTAATGCTTGTCTCTCCACCCAAGATAAAGGAGTGGGACAGTGCACGCGATTTTGTACATCAGCCAAGAAACGCAGCCCTTTTCAAAATCAGAGTTGCAAGAGCTACTGCGCCTGGCAATATGTAGTAATCGCGAACAAGAAATCACGGGTTGTTTGCACTACGAAAGTGGCTTCTTTATGCAATACATAGAGGGCGATGCTGCTGCCCTTGCACGAACAATGGATCGCATTGGAAGAGACAAGCGGCACCAAATATTCTACCGCTCTGAAGAGCACATGCTTGAAGAAAAACGTTTTCCAAGCTGGTCCATGCACTGGGAAGATCGACAGAAAACAACGCATACAGCTGCGGCAATGTCCGAACTTAATCGTACGTTACAGCCTTTTGATCAAAATTTTACTAATGCAGAGTTTGATCAAGCCTTTTTGATTTATAAGCAGATTGCTTATGAACATGTATTACACGGTATGGCAGCCTCGAGAAAAGAGCTAAAGCAAATTGCAGATACGCTTTCGATGGCTGTCCATGACCTTCGTTCGCCCCTCAGAGCAATTCGTGCCTTGATAGGAATGTATGTCGAAGAGGCAGGCGAAACAATCGATCCAGAGTTTGTCGAGCCTTCAAAATATATTGAAGGGTCACTCGAGCGTATGGACAATTTGATTGATGGTGTGCTTGGCCATTTTGAAACGGATGCTCAAACTGTCACTGAGTGGGTAGATACGGGGTTGTTGGTCAAGGAAATAGCTGCGACTGCCAAGTTAGAAAACAAAAAATGTGAGGTTTTTACCCAAATTAATTTACCGACGATAAAAGCTAATCAACTAAAAATATGGCGTGTTTTAAATTGTTTGGTGAGTAATGGATTAAAATATAATCAGTCTGAATTTCCTCGAGTGGAAGTTTCAGCTAAATTGGTTGGCGCCGATTGGCAGTTCTGCGTGCAAGACAATGGCATTGGCATTGATTCAGCGTATCATCAGCAAATCTTCGATATGTTTCGCAGACTCCATAATCAAAGCACTTACCCAGGATCCGGTGTGGGATTGGCGACTTGCCAAAAACTTGTAGAACAGTGGCGAGGGAAAATATGGGTTTCGTCGACAGAAAGTGAAAGCTCAAAGTTTTACTTTACATATCCTGTAGCCGCATGACGACCTAACGCGTACAAAGTTAACTAGGAAACCTCAGATCAAGTCTTGCTCGCACCGTCGACGCGCTAAATTTGACTAGTTAGTTTAAAACAGCTGTCTTATTTCTCTTGCTTGCGATCTTATTGCGGTTAATTCATTCTCGTCTTTTCGCTGCAAGTTTTTTAGCATAAAAGCCATGCGTGGATTTTTTTGGAAATTGTCTTGGTGAGAGTCTAAAAAATCCCAGAACAATGTCGTGAAAGGGCAGGCGTCTTCTCCTGTGGCTTCACTGGGTTTGAATCGGCAGTGTTTACAGTAGTTGCTCATCTTGTTGATATAGCTCCCGCTAGCAACGTAGGGCTTTGACGCCATGATGCCATTGTCAGTGTACTGGCTCATGCCCAAGGTGTTCGGCAGCTCTACCCACTCTACAGCGTCGACATACACAGCGAGATACCACTCGTGTATCTGTTTTGGTTTTACCCCGTAAAGCAAGGAAAACAAACCGGTTACCATTAAGCGCTGTATGTGATGTGCATAGCCGTATTTTAACGTCTGCTGAATTGTTTGACTGAGGCAATTCATCTCTGTTTCGCCTGTCCAATAGAAAGCGGGTAGATCCCTATCTGCGCCCAGTGCATTCATGTTTTTCCACTCGGGCATGTGTAGCCAGTAAAGGCCACGCACGTATTCTCTCCATCCAAGTATCTGACGAACAAAACCCTCTACTGCTGCAAGTGGAGCTCCTTTTTCCCAGTGATAGTGTTCGGCTTGTTGAATAACGGTCAAAGGGTGCAGCAATTTCAAGTTGAGTGAAGACGAAATAAGCGAATGATTCAGAAAAGGCTCGTCGCTCCACATGGCGTCTTGGTGGTCACCAAAATTGTTCAAACACTCGTCAAGAAATCGACCCAACGCCTGCTCAGCCTGAACAGGGGTCACTGGCCAGTGGAGTTCGTTCAGCTCTCCTGGGTGGGTGGGGTAAGTTTCATTTACCAGTGTAATAACTTCTTTCGTTATTTTATCTGCGGTCCATGAAAACGTTGCGGGGATGTCTTGGGGGCCGTCTTTTTTAAAAGCCTTGCGGTTGCTTTGATCGTAGTTCCATTGCCCGCCTACAGGGCTCTTCTCGTCTTCCATGAGTATCTGGTGTTTTTTTCGAAGTGTTCGATACCAGTATTCCAGGCGAAGCTGCTTTTTCTCTCCCGCCCATTGTTTAAACTCAGCGGGTGTCGAGAGAAAATGCTGATCGTGCAGTTGTTTGAAAGTGACATTATGCTTCTTTGTTACTTTAACCAACGATTCAAAAACACGGAAGTCACCTGGTCGGACACACCAAACTTCTTCGGGCTGTTGTTTTGAAAGGGTATCTGACAGTGCGTCAGCGAGACTGCTGAAACTGTGTTCACCCAGAGCCAAGTAATGAACAGGGAGTCTCCGATCCTGCAACTCTTTGGCGAAGTGTCGCATGGCCGACAGGAAAAGAGCGATGCGTTGTTTGTGTGACCAAACGTGGGTGGCCTCGTTCTCCACTTCGGCCATCCAAAAGCAATCGTTTTCGATGTCGACGTCTTTAAAAATCAAAGAGTCGCGATCAAGCTGGTCGCCCAAAATTAAATAGAGTCTACGCAAAGTTAACGGCCTTAAAACTTGATGGGGAGGAGCGATGCGAACCGCTAAGAAAAACGTTGATTAGTCATAATAGTCGACAGGGTACAGTGCCAACAACCAAGGAGCTTTCGGACTAGGCATCATTATCAGCCGCAGAGGGCAGTTTGGGCATTTATTGACCATATCGAACGAATGATTTTCTCGAGCTAAGATACTCGTCAGCATAAAATTATTGAATTTTTAGGGCACACGCGACAAAAGCAAGAAGGCAGATAGATACAGCGGTGATTCCGCGTAGCGTCGTGCTCTTGCCATTGCTGCTTTTGGCAATGGAAGCCAGCGGCTCTCTAAAAATACGAAAAAAGACTGTGACGGTCGTGTTTTCGGAAAAAGATAAACAGCCGGGCGCGTGGAAAGTACTTTTGGCGCTGATCAACGATTTCATCGTGCCAGAGCCTCGAAAAGCAAGGAAGTTCTGACGCCGTGGCATCTACCGAATTTGCTTAGGCATCGCCGCGTAACTCCACTCGTCGAATTTTTCCAGAGATAGTCTTTGGCAAGCTGTCCCTGAACTCTATTTCTCGAGGGTATTTATAAGGCGCTGTAGTGGCTTTAACAAAGTCTTGAATCTCTTTGACCAGCTCGTCAGAACCAGTAACGCCGTCCACAAGAATAACGAACGCCTTCACGAGATGACCGCGCAACTCATCGGGTTTGCCTATAACAGCGGACTCTGAGACAGATGGATGTTCTAATAGTGCACTCTCTACTTCAAACGGACTTATGCGGTAACCGGATGAACTGATCACGTCATCGGATCTGCCCACGAACCAAAAATACCCATCGGAATCACGGGTTGCAGTATCACCGGTGTAATAGAGCCCATGTTTAAACGGTTCGCGATTGCGTGCAGAAGGGCCATCATAGTAGCCGTCAAACAAACCTACCGGCACGGGATCCGTGACAAGCAAAGCAATATGGCCAATCTCATCGTCGGCAATCTCTTGCCCTTCTTCGTCCACGAGGCGGACCTCAAAACCGGGTACGGCTTTTCCCATTGAGCCCGACTTGACGGGAAGCGACGGTAGGTTGGCAACTATGTTGACGGTTTCTGTTTGGCCATAACCATCGTAAATGGCGTTTCCAGTTGCAGCTTGCCAAACCTTTATAACTTCAGGGTTTAAAGGTTCGCCTGCGCCTACGGTGTGACGAATCGACGATAGATCGTAAGCACCTAGCTCCATTTGTGCAAACATGCGGAAAATAGTTGGTGGGGCACAGAATGTGGTAACGCCAAGTTTGCCTATGAGCTTTAGATGAAGATCGGCATCAAAACTACCGCCGTTGTACAACACGATAGTGCTGTTTAACAGCCACGGCGCAAACAACATACCCCATGCAGCTTTCGCCCAGCCCGTATCGGACAACGTCCAGTGAATATCTTCCACACGTTGGTCTAGCCAGAAAGCGCCGGTCGTGACATGGGCAAGACTGTAGTGGTGGTTACGCGGCACCAATTTTGGGTCTGCCGTTGTGCCGGAGGTAAAGTAGGCCATCATCAAATCGGCGCCTTTAGAATCGCCCACTGACTCGCGGGCGAGTTCGACACTCTCTGATCGCAAACCTTCTTCATAGGACAGCCAATCCCCGCTTGCCTCACCCACCACAATAAAGTTTTTCAGGCTAGGGCAGCGCCCGCGAATCTGCTCAACTTTCTGTACATGCTCGGAAGTCACAACGACCGTGGTTGCACCGCACTTGTTGACGCGATACGCAATGTCTTTGGCCGTTAGTAGGTTAGTCCCTGGCATGCTCACCACACCTAGCTTTATCGACCCTAAAATAACCTCGTACCAAGCGGGTATCCTCGGCAGGATAACCACCGCGAACTCACCGCGCTCGCATCCTGTGTTTTTTAAGAAATTAGCGACTTGATTGGAGCGCTTCTTAAGCTCGCTGAAGCGGTGAGGCGTGACTTGACTGCCATCACCACTGACCTCCAGGTAAGCAGTCTTGTCGTGATGTTCAGCGGCATAGTCAATAACATCAAAGGCAAAGTTAAAATTGGCAGGCAACTTTATACGGGTATTTCTGTTCTTTTTAAGCTGCTCCAAAACCTTATCTACTATCGGATTCAATGTCACTTGCTTTTTCTCCCATCGAAAATTCGAATTAAAAATCAAAGCTTGTATTATTTTTGGCTCTAGATTTTTTGTGAAATAGCCAATTTATACTAAACCCAGCTTAGTCATGGGTGCGTATGGATATTCCTTGTCGAACTCTAGAGCTCGGACTTATTTATAAGTTTAAAGCGTTTTGCCTTGGTTTTAGCACTGATCTAGGAAATAATTTAGTAGATTCTGCTAACGTAATTCACAAGGAATGCCCAAAAACCCTCGAAACCTTACTCGCCCTCCACGCTGAGCCTCACTTGCCAACTGATACTTGGGAAATCTTTCCAAAAACCGTGCAATCGCCACTTGCCCTTCCAACTTTGCCAAATTCACTCCGACACACTGATGACTGCCTGACCCAAAGGCCAAGTGCCGATTTGGCGTGCGTTGAATGTCCATTCGATCTGGATCGACGAATTGTTCAGGGTCGCGATTGGCGGCACCGATACACAGTGTGATTGGCGTACCCGCTTCGATCTGCTCCCCACCAATAGTGGTCGCCATTTTTGTGATGCGGTTGCCTAGCTGGTTTGAGCTTTCCATGCGCAGCATTTCGTCAACAGCTGATTTAATTAACTCAGGTTGGCTTTGCAGTAGCCGTCGCTGCTCTGGATGCTCTAGTAATAAATACAAGCCATTGCCAATCAGGTTGGTGGTGGTTTCGTGGCCTGCATTGAGGATAAAGATACAGTTGTGCAATAGCTCTAATCTGGAGACGCTCTCGTTGCCTTCGCCTTGGATGAGTTTGGTGAGTACATCACGCTCAGGGTCACCAGGGTGTAAACGACGACGCTCTACTAGATCATCTAAGTAGCTGATGAAATCTCGAACAGCTTGATTGCCCTTGTCGAATACTTCAACTGAAATAGCCGGTTCTAGTGCGCCGAGTATGGCGAGCGACCATTCGCGCAGAGGTCCGCGTTCGTCTTGCGGCACGGCTAACATGTTGCCGATAATTTCAATCGGAATATGTATAGCGAAATCTTCGATCAGATCCGCGTGCGAAGACTTTTCGAGTTTGTCCAACAGACCGTCGACGCACTGAATAAGACCCGCTTCCATATCGGCGATGGCACGAGGGTGCAGCGCACCGGCGATTAAGCTGCGAACGCGGCTGTGCAGTGGAGGGTCATTAAATACAAGGCTGGTGGTGTGGTGCTCATACAATAGAGAGTCACCGTACTTGGGTTTAAACTCTGCGCGTTTGTCTGAACTATATACAGCAGGGTTTTTATACACCTCTTGAATATCGGCGTAGCGCGTCAGTAGCACGCTGCCATCAGGCATACGACGAACGGGTGTTTGCTCACGCAAGGCTCGATACCAAGGGTAAGGATTGTCGTAGAACGCTTGTGGGAGGGTGCGCAAGTCAAAATCACGGATGTCTGGTTTTTCTATGCCCACGATGCTGCCATCCTTTTTAGATCAACAGTAGACAATGAACTATTGGCTTGTGACTGATAAGTTATAACTGCCAAAATATAATAACTGAGGAGCAGGGCAAACTAGTCTTTCTTCCTGATTTCGATAAAAGGAAAAAGGTGGTCTTCAATGTTTGCTTCGTACAGGTCCTTCTGTTTTATGGGCCGGAGTTCGCCTGCATCAGGTGGTATACCGAGAATATTCAAATCGTATTCCTGCATCGTACCTGCCCAACCGAATTCTGTTGGGGTCAAATCATAGTAAACACCATTCCACAGATTTACACCATATTCTCCTTCAGGTTTCCAAACAAAAATAAGATCATACTCGAGGTCAGTTAAATCCTCTTCGCTGAATTGGCGATTTATTTCGTAGGGATAAGGCGTATGGCACCAGAGCTTCGCACCACCGGGCACGCATTTGAAAGGCCGCATGCTAAGGAAGTGCTCTTCAAATATTTCAGCACGCCAGTTGATTTTGTAAGAGTTTAAACCGTCACCTAGCGCCGTTGTCTGTAGGTCGCCGATGTTGACTTGTTCATCTGTGTTGCTTTTCAGGGTGATGGAAAATTCCGCCGCGGATACTTGCGCTGCGAGCATTGAAGCGTATAGAAGAACAACTGTATTCAAAGCACGGGTAAGTTTATTCATGACGAGTATCTTTTGCTAGGTTTCGGAATGTGCAACAGGTGTGGTTCGGTGTTCTATGTTTACGCCTTTAAGCTTGCTTTTTTCGTGCAGCACCAACGGTACACACTGTGTTTTGTCTTGATAAATATCGACGCAGTCTAAACAACCAAAGCACTCGGAATAGGTTATCTTTCCTGATTTTTTTATAGCATTGTAGTCGCAACGCACCTTGCAAAGTTGGCAAGGGGAGCCGCACTCTGCACGTCGATCAATCCATTTACTAAGCCGTAGAAATCCGCCAATAGCCATAAACGCGCCAAGCGGGCATAGGTACCGACAATAGCCTTTGAAGAAAACGACCGATGCCCCTAAACACAGTACCGCATAAAAAACGTAATACCACTCGCGAATAAAAAACACGGATATTGCTGTTTTAAATGGCTCTACCTCTACGGCTGTATCCAGTTGGCGTGGTGCAAAAAAGGCGACTGAAACGAGAGCGAGCAAAGCGATGTATTTGACAGACTTTAGTCTTGCATCCCACTTGTCGTTGACTTTTAGTTGTGGGATTTTCAGCCACTTGGACAAACTCGCTATGAGATCCTGAAAGGCTCCGAAAGGGCAAAGCCAACCGCAAAACAAAGCTCGCCCGACAAAAAAGAAGCTGCCAATGACCACGACCCAAAGCAGTAACGAAAAGGGGTCGTACAGTAAGAAGTCTAGCGGTTTACTGCTGGCGGTTGCAATGAGTGCAGCAAGCGGTGTCACGATGGAGAGTTGTCCTTGTCCCCACCAACCGATGAAGCCCAGTACAAACAACATGATGAGGCTTCTGTGGTATTTCCAATGTCTAATTCTGACGAACTTTTGGTTGTAAAAAACGAGAAGGCAAAGAGCCGTTAAAAAAATAGCAAGTATGATGAGATCAACCATACGGCTGTTGATCGCTGACTCAAAAGGGGTGGGCGGTTGCACGGCTTTTTCTATTCTAAAAAGCGCTTTGTCCGCCTGAAATTTCCAACTGAGCTCGGCTTCACCAATTTCAGGTTTTAGAATACCTCGTTGTCGGGTTGCAATAAGCCCTAGATCCCATTCTCTCACAGGGCTAAAGCCTTGCCGTCGGTCGAGGCGCACAACCATTACTGTTCCATCGTCAGGGACTCCCTTTTTCAAGTCAATGAGAAGGTCAGCATCTCGAATGGATAGGGGGAACTTATCTTGGTTGGCCGTAATTAAAGGTGGTGCTGTGTTGCGTACAAATTCTTCGTCGACTAAGCCGTGATTTCCCTGTTCTATCAGAAGGATTGTTTCGTCATCCGGCGCAATTTTTTTGAAATTTTCCCAATCTTTGAACATGCGCGCACTCATGACTGAACGAGCAATATGAGGATGCGTGACATCCACCACCCATAAATCTACAAATAGATCATCATCTTCGGCTTCTGGGAATAGATCGTCGGAGCGCCACTGGGTGTCGGCAAATTGCGAGCGTTCTTCGCCGTGAGTTTTCGTTAAATTTCTAGCGAGTCCTTTGCTGACTAGTTCATCCCAAGAATAAGAAAGGCCCTCGTCAGGTTTCAAGTAGACTTTTTCATTGACCATTGAAAAGCCGTTTAACATTGATTTTGCGACTTCACGGGCTGCAGAGAGGATGCTTTCATGGGCGATGCGCACAGAAGCGGTTGCTTTGGTGACACCGTCAAAATAGATCAATGATCCACTTGATTTATTGCTGCCGTAGCTTGAACCGACGGTGATGGCGCTATTGATGGAATGCCCACGGTATTGCTCGATAAATGCTCGAAAAGGAGCTTCTCCGAGGCCGGAGACAAAAATGGGTTCGTTATGATTGAGTAGTTTGGCATCGATGATGATGCCTTCGAGGTCTAGGAAGATGATGAGATTGACGGGTGTTCCAGAAAAACCTGGAAGGGGTTTTATCCATTCACTCTCTATGACATACCCGCCCTTGGCACCACTGCCATTGAGCAACTCCCAAACGCCCTCCATTTCTGTTTTGCCGCCAAGGCTATAAGGCGCAATGACTTCTGATCGGATGCGATCTTCAGTCACGATGTCGGCGGAGAGGCTACAGCTGAAGATGAGGCTGATAACGAAAATAGTGCCAATATGTAGGTGTTGCAGTATTTTCATGTATCTGACCAATTAATTATTACCTTCAGTAATTAGGCTCGATGTAGCTGACCTCATAATTTTCGAAAACTTGCTTCATTCTACCGTCGTTTACCATGTCTGCAATAATACCGTCAGCGGTATAATAAAGCTCTCTGTAGCGAAAATTGACTGCAATACCAATGGTCCATTCGTTCAGAGCAAAATTGACAAGCGGCGGGGTATCTACGGCGATATCATCCGATTGATCCAGATGCTCAAGCTTCCCTTTGACTCCCATCACGGCGTCAACTTCACGCTTGTTAAGTCCAGCAAACGCTTTTTGGTGATTGTCGTAGTGGACAACGTTTTTGCGCAACATACCACCGTTGAAATTCCCAAGATAGAAATCGGATATCGTGTGGTTTTCAACTCCAACCTTGTGAAACCGATAGTAAGGAGTCGTTGGGGCGCCGTCGGGAAAGGTTTCAATCCTGTACGCAGTAGCTAATGTTTCGTTAAAGTATTGGCCACCTAATACAACAAACTCATTCCTGCATTGCAGATCTTTGTTGTAGGGCGCATGCATCATGACATTAGATACCTCGCCGTTTATTAAACCGCCCCTCCAAATCTGGTTGCGGAAGTCTGCGTCTACATTTTCGTCAGAGGCAAAAAAGTTAAACTTTGCCTCGACTCCAATCTCCTCTGCTATGACTCGAGCAATTTCAATATCAATACCTTTTGCTTCCGAACCAGATTTCCAAGAATAAGGGGCAAAATCCTCGTAGACGGCAAATGTCATGTAGCCGCGGTCGAGAATGGTGTCGAAATCCTGCCCCACAATATTGATGGTGTCTGAGCGCTCAGGGATAACGTCATTAAAACCTTTCGCCAGGTCAGCACAGCTGGCGAGCGCTTTTCCGTTGATAGCTGCTAAGAGCAGTGCAACACACAGATAGGAACGTTTCATCGTCGCGTGGTTTACTTCGCTGCGCTAAGGCCAATGGTCAATAGTTCTGCCGCTGAGGCGAAACTACTGGATGAACCGTCTAATGCGGCCGCTGCACGGGAAGCAGCAGATTCTGCCAATGGAGCATTTGAGGCTGTTTTGGCCGTCGCGTTTATCTCTGACAATTCTGCTTTAAAACTAGAGGCCCCATCGACCAAGCTACTGGCATCGGCTCCCTCTGAGATTGAGAGCGCCATGGCTGTGAGTTCATCGCGGATCGCCACAAGGCGTTCGTTGTGAGCGTCGAAGGCGTCATCAGCAGGCCTTGTTTCAATGTAAGTGCGAATAGCCCACGCAGCTCTTTGATCCAGAATTTGCTCAAAACCAGGCATCTTCGTGATGCCATTTTGTGTCGCTCCGACTCTAAAGCGCTCGATATACCAGCTGTCACCGTCATCGTCGGCGCTGAGATACCTCAAGTCAGGTGCAATGCCTCCAGAGACAACCTCGAGGCCATGACAGCGTGCGCAATTTTGATTGTAGCCTGAAGCCCCAACGGTAATAGCCTGCATCCAGACCTCAGTGCTGGGATCGCGCCACGGGTTTTCCTCGAGCCATTCTTCTCCGACATCTGGCAAGCTGGAAGTATCCATTGCCTGTGGGGTAACGTCGCCGTGCGCAAATGCGTTGGTAAATATGAGTACCGATAGGGGTATGGATAAAAGCAATGAAGTCTTCACGGACTGTCCTCTTTCTAGCCTGTACTTTGGTTAAATTTTCTACGGGAAGTATCGACAAATACAAGCCCTTTGGCCCCATCTGATTTTTCGAATCTTTTTTTGCAGGGTCAACAGCTAACTTACCATATGAAATGCTAGATTTGCAGTCTATGGGCGGTATCGATGGATTTTGGGGATATAGGTTAGGACTGGTGGGATTATTGGTTTTCTTTATTTGCACAATCAATCGCTGAGAAAAGGAAAAGTACGTTTGAAAAGTCGCTGCAAGCCGCTGAGGTATTCTGTCTTTGAACAGTAATTAAACTATTGAAATATATGGAATAAAGAACTCAGTATGCGGTTTTGATGATAGGTGATGAATCGCTCTCCAGCGAACACAAAAAAGTTGAAAGTGATCCTGTGCCGTTTCGCCGAAGCGACTTCCGCTGTGTGAGCTTCAACGCAGTGCTTTACAAGCATCAAGCGATTGGTTTTTATAAAGATTAGTCTTTTGATCTTCACAAATAAACCCCTATTAAATCCCGCTGAATCTATGCCAAATAGGTGCATCTAAATAAACTGAAGCCTACGGCTCGGAAACTGGTATCACGCATTGAAGCGCTTTATGATTGGCGTCTCGTAGGGCGAAGAGACTGTCTGGCTACAACTGTTGTGTGAAATTTAAATTTTACAGCGCTGTGTGATTTGGCTGTGACTTCGGCGAAGTTAATGGCAAACAGCGACGACTTATAGACACTAAAAGCATATGAAAAAATTGACCATATCACTCATTATTCTTTTTTTTAGCACTACTATCTTCGCTGAAGAAGCCAAGGTTGTAGATGTGTTGTACTTAAAAATTGATCAGCCAGAGCGTCCTACCTTATCCAATCTTGACCCTATTCCTGATGATCTAGGTTTATCCGGCGCTGAATTAGCTGTGGCTGACAACAATACAACGGGGGGGTTTCTAGGGTATGAGTTCCGTCTTGATGTGCAGCGATTTGGTGAAGAGGACATCGAACCGGCAAAGTTGGCATTGAACAGCAGTGTTGCAGCGTATGTATTGCTAGACATGAATGCCAAACAGCAACTATCTGTTGTGGACGGGGCTGCCGATAGCTCGCGGATCTTTTTTAATATAGTGTCGAATGACGCTGAGTTACGCGACAAGGAGTGCCGCCCTAACTTGCTGCACACGATTCCTAGTTACGCCATGCGTTCTGACGCCTTTATGCAGTTTCTAATAATGAAAAAATGGAACCGCCTCAGTCTGCTTGAAGGGAACAGTCGAGAGGATATTAATTTTGCCAAGGCGCTTCGACGCTCGGCAAAAAAATACCAGCTGGAATTTGATGTCGAACTTAAATGGATTCTCGACGGAGATTTGCGCAGACAGGCAGCGGCAGAAGTGTCTCTTTTAACGCAGAAACTGGGAGACTATGACGTTTTATTTGTTGCTGACGAATGGAATGATTTTGCCCGTTACATTCGATACAACACGCACAAACCTAGACCCGTTTTTGGCGGGGACGGCTTGCGCTCGCTCGCTTGGTCAAGCGTTTTTGAGCAATGGGGCTCTGCCCAGCTTCAGAGTCGGTTTAAGTCTTCCGCTGGTCGTTCAATGCTGAGTGAAGACTATGCCGCATGGATTGCACTCCGGGCGATAGACGAGGCTAACAACAAAACGAAATTCGATACGCCTGCGGCACAAATGAAGTATTTGCTTGACGGTATAGAGCTGGCTGGATTTAAAGGTCGGCCCTTGTCTTTTAGAGATTGGAACGGTCAGCTGCGGCAGCCGATCGGGCTTGCGCACCAGAGTGCGTTAGTTGCTATGGCGCCGCTAGAAGGGTTTCTGCACGCCACGAATGAACTAGATGGATTGGGTTATGATCGCGGTGAATCAAATTGTAAGGTGTTTCAATGAGTAGATTTATCAGGAAAAAGCTTTTTTTAGCTGCTGTGCTTTCATCGCTAACTTCCCCAACGATTGCAGATGAAATTTGGGTTTCTAATGAGAAGTCTGACACCGTAGTCGTCATCGATACTAAAACATTGGAGGTTGTGAGAGAGTACGAGGTAGGGGAGCGCCCGAGAGGTATTGCGTTTTCTCAGGATTATAAACATCTGTATATATGTGCTTCAGACTCAGATGCAGTGCAGGTCATGGATGTAGAGTCGGGAGAAATTCTTTACGATCTACCTTCGGGGGAGGACCCAGAGCAGTTTGCTTTGCATCCCAATGGTCGCTTGCTTTACATCGCCAATGAGGACGATGCGATTACCACTGTCGTGGATACTGAGACCAGAAAAGTAGTGACTCAAATAAATGTTGGTGTGGAGCCAGAGGGCATGGCTGTTAGTCCAGATGGCATGGTTTCCATAACGACCTCTGAAACGACCAATATGGCCCATTGGATTGATACCCAGACAAACACCATATTTGCCAATAGCCTTGTGGATGCACGACCACGCCACGCTGAATTCACGGCAGACGGTAAACGACTTTGGGTCAGTTCTGAAATCGGCGGGACAGTCACTGTTTTTAAGACTGACGATCAAAGCGAACTGTCCAAAATAGTTTTCGAGATACCCGGTGTTCATCCGGATAAAGTTCAGCCTGTAGGGGTTGAACTTAATCAAGACAACAGCCTCGCTTTTGTCGCGCTCGGTCCGGCAAACCATATAGCGGTTGTCGATACGACTAGCTATGAGGTGATCAAATATATTTTGGTGGGTAAACGGGTATGGCACATGGCCTTCTCTCCAGACGGCACACAGTTGTTCACTACCAATGGCGTATCGGGAGATGTCAGTGTGATTGATCTAGACAAACTAGAAGCGATCAAAGCGATCAAAGTGGGTCGCTTCCCCTGGGGGGCAGCAGCACGCCCCACGGACAATTAGTGATTTATTTTGAAACCTGCTGAGGAGTTATTACGTGAAAAGTACTTTCGCTTTGCTTGCTTGTATTTTATTTAGCAATTTGGTCATCGCAGATGACGATGATAAAAATGTTCTCGGGTTAGCGGGCTTGCTATCAGGTTCGAATAAAACAGATTTACCTGAGATTATTTTGTCTGTGGGCGAGCCTTTAGGAGGTCCGTGGACGTTGAAGTCGGGCAGTTATTATGAGGTCGAAATAACAGCCGACGGTTCGGGTGAAATAGCTCTGGATATGGCGTCTTTTTCTCGGGCGATTTGGATTGACGAGATTGTTATAGAGGGCCTCGAAATTCGTCCTTTTGGCGTCGAGTCTTTGGAGTTTGATGATGCTGGAACAATGGAAGTTGGGTTCATTGCCGTCAAACCTGGTAAATACACGATAAAAATTCCTGGTAGCAAAGGCGAGAGTCAAAAACTGGACGTTGAGATTAAGTAGTGCGGGAAATACATTTGGAAGATGTCGATTTCTCTTATGATAAAAAGACCGTTTTAAAAAATTTTAATCTTCATATAAAAGGCGGTGGTTTTACCGCATTGCTCGGCGCAAATGGCGCTGGTAAATCGACCATTTTCAATCTTATCTCGGGAATACTTGCCCCCGATAAAGGCCGTGTCTCTGTTGGCGGAGTGGATGCTTCCAATCGATTGGAGCAAGCCTTAAAAATCGGGTTTGTCTTCCAGGAAAACACTCTAGATCTTGAGCTGTCTGTGCAGCAGAATATTCAGTATTTCGCCGGTCTGTTCGGGCTCAAAAACTACAAAGCAAAATCTGAAAAGCTTCTGACAGAGTTCGACCTCTGGGAACAACGCACCGAAAAAGCCGGCAACCTCAATGGTGGTCACAAAAGGCGTTTAGAGATTGTTAGAGCATTAATGCCTAGCCCAGAAATCTTGATATTAGACGAGGCGACAAACGGGCTAGATCCTGTTATCCGGCAACAGATGTCTAAACAAATCCATCTGTTGGCTGATCAAGGGGTTGGTGTTTTGTGGGTGACTCATTTATTGGATGAAATTGAAGAACAAGATTCTGTCATTTTGCTTGAGAAAGGCGAGCTTCGAGATCAGGATTCGTTTTTTGCACTTGGCGGGGTTGACGGGGTTAGATCAAGATTCACGGTGGAAAAAGAAGAGACCCTGCGACTATGAGTGCGATGGGCGCGATTATCTGGCGTGAGTTGCTACGCTTTGTGCATCAACGTGAACGCTTTATCGCTGCACTTGTGAGACCGCTTGTTTGGCTGCTTATATTTGGTGCTGGCTTCCGTGCGGCGTTGGGCTTAGCGATTTACCCTCCTTATGAAACCTATATTCGGTATGAGACTTATATCGTGCCGGGGCTTTGCGGAATTATTGTACTTTTCAATAGCATGCAGTCCGCGTTGAGTATCGTCTATGATCGTGAAATGGGTTCCATGAAATTGTTATTGGTCGCACCTATATCACGTCAGTGGATGCTGTTATCCAAACTTATTGCAAGCTCGTCTGTCGGTTTGATTCAGGTCTGGGCCTTTTTATTTATCGCCTATTTTTTTGGCATCAAAATAGAGCCGCTGGGTTATTTGTTGGCAGCACCTGCCATATTTCTCTCGGCAATGATGCTCGGCTCTCTAGGCTTGCTTATATCGACGTTTATATCAAAACTGCAAAATTTTGCGGGCGTGATGAATTTTGTTATTTTCCCGCTTTTTTTCGCATCTACCGCACTATACCCACTGTGGAGAATACAGGAGAATGCGCCTTGGCTAGCTAAGGTCGTAAGCTTGAATCCCTTTACCCATGGTGTGGAGTTAATAAGATTTACCCTTTACGGAAAACTTGAGTGGGTAAATCTATTTGTTGTTTTCACGTGTTTTGTTTTCTTTTTCTCTCTGGCAGTTTGGGGTTACCAGTCAAAACGTAAACGTCTTAAGAGAAAATTTAGATGACAGTATCTAGCGAGAGTTCAGTCTGAAAAATTAGTGAGTTCAAAGGTGTAACTCCCCCCCTTATACACGCGCGTATCCAGTGGCTCGGTGCGTTCAAGTTTGACCAGCCCAATGCCTGGCGCATACCACTCGCGAGTTTTAATGGGGATGTCCTCAAAACCCGTGTACGGGTCGGCAAACAAAGTCAGTGTGGCATCGCCTTCCACCAGTATACAATTCTCAAACCTCCCCGCAGGCACTTCCACCGTTTCATCTATCGAAGCGACATGATAATTCATGACAAAATCTTCAATCGTGTCATTTGCGCTGCTGATTGTAGAAGGGCCCGTTCTTTTGATAATGTAGTGAGTCGTTGATGCGGACCATTGAGTGTTTGGGAAATCCAAGTAAGGAATGGGCAGGACCATTCGAGGGGTATTATCTTTTTTTGGATGTGTTTCGAAGAGAGTACGAGTGGCGTAACGATAGATCCCGTCTGGTTTTCTAATAAGGTAATAGTCTCTGCCGTCGTCGGTTCTTCGAACGGTGGTATTCTCGTCGTCAATTTTGCTCTTTGCATAGTTGGTGACAGTATATGTTCCGTGTGTACTTCTTCCTTGCGTGTTAGTTTGGTGTCTATATTCCCACGTGAGCCCTACACCTAAGGGGAAATAGTCTGTGCTTTCAATGCGATCCTCACAAGCATTCAGCAAGACAAGGGATACAAATACTAGACACACCGTAATAGCTTTTTTCATTTTTCTGGTAGTGCTTGACTGGGTAAGTTAGAGAACTCAATCAATAAAGGTACTTCACCTTCGTAGCCACTTCTGGTTGTTTTGATTTTTTGTTCTTCTTGTTTTGTGCCCAACTGCAACTCCCCGTTTCTCATTTGATTCAACGCTTCTTGAGTAGCGCTATGCAGTTTTTTGGAATAAGGGGTTTCATAGGCTCTTGGTTTTCCTGCTGGCAGGTGGTTATCAAGATCAGTGGCCCATATAAAAATTGTGCCTGTGTTTTTGTTATCAGGAGCGGGTTCTTCAATTACCGCTCCGTGCAACAAAAATTTATGGGGCAAACTGTTGTTTGTTGGCCACCCTTGGGCTTGTATCCATCCTTGGTACAGAACCCAGTATGCACCACTGACTAAAAAAACAAGCGATAGTCTGTATGCCCAGTGAAGCCGGCTAAACAACAAAACCAGCATTAACAAGGCTAAAACCAGAACATTGGCGCAAACGATTAGAAAAATTGATTCATTCATTAGAGGTTGCCAACAATATTAGTTTGAAGAGTATTGATGTTTTCGACTTTCCCTTGGCCATTTAAAGTGAAGCGTACGGCTGTTTTTTCTTCCCCTTCATTCTTTAAATTGAGTGTGGCGTAGTGCAGTACTTTCAGTGTTGGGTTAACCTCGGCGAGATAAATTGTGACAGGTACTTCCAATTGATCTTCACTCTTGTAGTAGTGAACATTGACGATAAATTCTCCCGGTGGTCGACCGCGTATCGTCACTACTTCTTGGTTTAGTGGGTTGATTATTTCCTTGCCATTGACTTGCTGAGTGTCGTTGGCAGCACCGCGATCATCTCGGTCGAGATGCATGAGTCCGTTTTGTGTTTGCTTAAACCAGATCCTTTTGTTTTGCGGTCCTTGAACCCAAGTGTCGATGTCATTGGCGCTTCCGTCTTCCCAGCTGACAGTGATTAAAAATTCCGCTTTAGGGTCAATGATACCGCTTTTAGCGGGCGGATTTATCAGCAGTAGTGATATTAAAAATAGAAAGGTAAAGGTGAGTAACGCGTTGAACAATAGGTCGGTGAAAGGATCACTCCCTGAGTTGCCATTTGATTTTCGGGAGCGAAATAGCGACATGAGCTCAGCTTCCTTGTTTTTGTTCCTGACTAACCTGTTGCTGCCAGATCATAGCGCGCGCTAGAAGTTGGTCAGCTGAGTGGTCAAGAAACAAGTATTGAACGCCCAATATTAAGCTACCTACAAGGCCTAACAGAGTCGTGTTCAACGCGACCATCATGCCTTCCGCCATTTGTTGCATGAGGTGTTGTACTTGCTCTATTTCTAGTGAATCAAGCCCGATAATCGAAGTTAGCATGATGATGAAACCGATGACTGTTCCCAATAGTCCCAGCTTGATCATTGCACCAACTGTAAACCAGCCAAAGGAATGTTGGTAGTGAAAGTGTTCTGCTAACAACTCTCCATTAATTGATACATATCTATTGTTATCGGATGAAAGAAGGGGTAAGACAGAGCTCAGATGTTGATCATGAACCTTCATTCCCTTTTCCCACGCGGACAAATCACGCTCGGAACACGAAAGGCGATAAGCACGGTAGATACAGTGCATATTTGCGAAAAAAAGCGTGATGAGCAGTACAGAGCTTATGTGTGTTCGATCATTTTCGATAACACCCGTGAGTAGACCAGTGTCCCATGAGGCCAGAGTGATAAACACGACGAGCCCGCTAAGCCATAGCAAGCTCGTTAAAATAAAGTAAGGAGGGCGGTTATTCATCAGAAGCTTGGTGATGCAATGTGGCCGGATTGCCCTTTAACTCCACTGCATTTGACATGAGGTATTCAGATTCTGAAATATCATGTGTGACATGCACAAGAGTGGATTTTGATTGATCCAGAAGCGTTCTCGTCAACGTTAGCATTTCTAACTTTAGTTTTGGATCAAGCGATGTGAATGGCTCATCGAGGAGAATAATATCAGCGGGGCTAAGAAATGTTCTTGCAAGCGCGAGACGACGTTGTTGGCCCAATGATAGTTGATCGGGATAAAAAAAACCTTTGTCGCCGAGCCCGACTTGCTCAAGCATCTGCGTTGCTCCAGTTTGGCTGACTTCGGGGTGAAAAATTAACAGGTTCTGATAACAGGTTCTCCACGCTAGTAGGTTGGGCCCCTGAAACATAAAAGCCAATTTTTCAGGACACTTAACAACGCCTTCGAAATTAGTATCTAAGCCTGAAATTATACGAAGTAGTGTAGATTTCCCCACGCCAGATGGTCCGAGAATACTAATACGCTCGGCTGGCTTTAATTTTAGTTTGCATGCGCCAAGAATTTTTTGATCACCAAAAAACTTACCGGTCACATTCACTTCAAGCATGCTGCCTCCACCGAGTGGCGTAGCGTTCGAACGGCTGCATGATAAGTAGTTCTATTAACATAATAAAAAAGACAAAGCTCAGTGAATAGGCTAATACACCTGTGATGTTGAAGATTGAAAACTGGGTATGAATTTGCCTGCCGATACCTGTGCCTCTGCCTAAAAACTCAACCACGAGAACAATTTTCCAAATCATGGATAACCCTGTGCGAGCGGCTGAAACAATATGTGGGAGCAGTTCGGGTAAAATTATGTGTCGCAGTACTTTAAGTTTGGGCAGCTTGTAGGCCTTGGCTAAGTCTCGTAGTTCGGAGGACGAACTGCGTGCACCTTCCCGGATGAGTGTCATCACAAGAGGCAGTTTGTTTAAGGTTACGGCGAGAATAGCGGCTACTTCATTGAGTCCAATCCACAAGTAACACAATACAATGAGCACTAAGGCCGGCAGGTTAAGAAAAATAATAAGCCAAGGGTCTATCCATGCGTTAGCTAGTGGGTTCCTTCCCATAAAGTAGCCTAAAAATCCTCCAATACACATGGCAAGGGAAAACGCCCATAGGATTCGAAAGCAGGTATCTAAAAGATGTTTTTGTAAATCTCCAGTCGCCCAAAGCTCGCCCATTTTCTGAATGACAGAGCGGGGAGAAGGCAGTATTTCCGGGTCGGCCATGATAATCGACAGAGCACTCCAAGCGAGTAGGAGTGCTCCTAATGAAACGAGGCGTATGAGATGTTCGTTACGCACAGAGCCTACTGGTCTAAAGTGATGAAGAGCCCTTCTGGTAATGTCGTCGCCTTGCCAACCAAGTCGGGGCCACCTAGTTCTGCCATCAGTTGCAGTGTTTTATCAACCGCTGCCTCGTCCACAGTTGCAGTTGAAGGGATGCCTGCTCTGAAACCGGACTTGAGAGCGTCGAATTGCGCATCATTCTTGGCGTTCATTCTAGGTCTAATCGCTTCAAACGCAGCGTCGCTGGTCTGCAGCATTGCTTTAGCGTCTCGAGAAGCGGCAAATAGCCCTTTAGATAAGCTGTCATCCATAGTTCCGCCGACAATATAGCCTAACAAGGGTACAGAAGGGTCGAGTCCTAGAGATTTCGCCGCGTCCTGTACAGAAACAATTTCCTTCAGACCGGCTGCTTTGGCTTTTGCCTGAAAGTGCCAGAAGTTGATAGCACCATCGATATCGCCCTTGAGTGCCGCTTTAAAAATGATAGGTGGTGAAGCAAACTCTTGTTTGGTGCCGGACTTTAGGTCTATGACGTTTTGCTGTTTCGCGTATGCCTGAAGGATGAGCCACGATTTATCTAGAGGACCACCAGCGATTCCAATCTTTTTGTCCGCGAGATCACTCAAAGAGTCGATGTTGCTATCCGCCTTAACCATAATCCCACCGACAGCTGTCGAGTAGGGTATGAATTTGACGTCTCTTCCTTCAGCGCGTTGAGCTGCCGCCCAAATGACGTCAGACACCATGGCATCGATTTCACCGCCTAAAAAGGCTATGTCTGAAGCACTGCCTCCGCCCATCGGGATCACTTCAAGATTGAAGCCGTGTTTTTCATCCAGTTGATTGTTTTTTATCGTGTCCAGCTCCCAATTTACTGTCCCGTATTCAAGTGCTCCTAAGCGAATGGTTGGTAGATCTGCACTTATAGATGCAGAGCTGAACAATATCGAAGAAAGTATAAAAAGCGTTCTAATCATGCTGAATTTCTCGTCTCGGTGTTTGTCGTTGTAACTTTTATTATTTGCGTTCGCTTAAGCCTAACTCTAGGCATTGTTTTTTCTAATCAGCTGATGCTGTCACCCGGCTACGTACCTTACTAATCCTGTTGTCCTTACATGTGGTCTCACAGTCCATTGTCAGCCGTTCTAGGCCTGCAAGGCGTGCTGTCCATGTGATATAGTACCACCTCTGATAGACTACATAAGAGCCCCAAAAAAACTCAGATTACAGGTTTTTGGTGAGTTAGGGACTGTAAGTGTTAATCCGCTATTGAGAAGGTGATCTTGATGAAACAAAAAATATTGACGTCGGCAATTTTTTTGCTGGCCTCTTCAGTTGCTGTCGCAGGTGTCACTGATGATGACATAGCAAAAGACAGTGAAATAACCAATCAGATAGTTACAAATGGCATGGGGCGTCATCTGCAACGCTTTAGCCCTTTGAAACAAATCAATAAAGATAACGTGCAGCACCTTGTCCCTGCTTGGTCTTTTTCCATGGGTGGAGAAAAGCAGCGAGGGAATGAAGCGCAACCATTGATCTATGACGGCATCATGTATGTCACTGGTTCTTACTCGCGTCTGTACGCCATCGACGTAGAATCCGGCGAAGAGATTTGGCAGTATAATGCGCGTTTGCCAGAGGGCATTTTGCCTTGCTGCGATGTAGTTAATCGCGGTGCTGCTATCTACGGCGACAACGTTATTTTTGGCACCCTGGACGCAAGGCTGGTCGCGCTCAATCGCAAAACAGGCGATGTGGTCTGGAAAGACAAAATAGCCGATTACAAAGCGGGTTATTCCTACACCGCTGCTCCTCTGATCGTTGATGGATTGGTGATCACCGGTAATTCAGGTGGTGAATTCGGTATCGTTGGTGAAGTGCAGGCGAGAAAAGCAGACACCGGCGAAATGGTCTGGACTCGCCCAGTCATCGAAGGCCACATGGGTACGCTTAACGGCGAAGAAAGCACAATGACCGGCGAGCTTAACGCTACTTGGCCTGGAGACCTTTGGAAGAATGGCGGCGGTGCTACCTGGTTGGGTGGAACCTACGATGCTGACACGAACATGCTCGTCTTTGGCGCTGGCAACCCTGCACCTTGGAACTCTTGGTTACGCGATGCTGGAGACAAAACAGATGGTCCTGGCGATAACTTGTATGCAGCATCACGCATCGGTATCGACCCAGCCAATGGCGAAATAAAATGGCACTATCAGACTACTCCACGTGAAGGCTGGGATTATGATGGTGTTAACGAAGTTGTTCCTTTCGTCGACAAAGATGGCAACAAGCGTTTTGCAACGGCTGATAGAAACGGATTTTTCTATGTTCTGGACAGAAAGGATGGTGGCTTTGTTTCTGCGACGCCATTCGTAAAAAATATCACATGGGCAAGAGGGATTGACGAGAAAACAGGTCGTCCAATTTTTAACGAGGACAACCGCCCAGGTAACCCTTCAGATGCTGCAGACGGTGGAAAGGGCAAGGTTGTATTTTCAGTTCCTTCTTTCCTAGGTGGAAAAAACTGGATGCCAATGGCGCATAGCCCTGATACGGGTATGTTCTACGTTCCTTCCAATGAATGGGGAATGGACATCTGGAATGAGCCTGTAAGCTACAAAGAAGGAGCGGCATACTTAGGTTCAGGTTTTACCATCAAGCCAATCTTTGACGATTACATTGGTTCACTTAAAGCCATCGATCCTAATACGGGTGAGACCGTTTGGGAATATAAAAACGATGCGCCGCTGTGGGCTGGTGTAATGGCAACAGCAGGTGATCTAGTTTTCACCGGAACGCCAGAAGGTTACCTGAAAGCGTTTGATGCCAAGACTGGGGATGAGCTTTGGAAGTTCCAGACTGGTTCCGGCGTTGTAGGGCAGCCTGTGACTTGGGACCAAGATGGCGAACAATATGTTGCCGTCGCTTCTGGTTGGGGCGGTGCGGTACCACTTTGGGGTGGGGAGGTCGCAAAGCGCGTGAGCCATCTCAATCAGGGTGGTTCAGTTTGGGTCTTTAAGATTCCAAAAATACTTGCATCTAACTAAGTAACAACTCGTCAGGGTTGATTTAAGAAGACCTATCGGTTGGCTCCGTTATTCTATTGTGGGCTTCTCGGTAGGTCTTTTTTGTATTACTAGGTAAGTGTGTATTTCGTACATTTAAATTCTTTATTATACAAAGACGCGAGTCTTGGTGTGGGCTCAGTCTTTAGAGCCGCTCTGCATGTGCAATTGAAATTATCTGACTCAAAACAGTGGCGATCTGAACGACAGTGCCGTACTTGATTCTCGGGTCTAAGATATATACGCTAACTGATAAAAATCTCTTTACCCTTAACAGGCTACATCTGGTTTTGAGTAATTAGGTCTATTGATATCAGGGTTAAACATATGGAGTTATCTCACATACAAGACTTGAGAAAACCCAAAAAACTTGTCGAAAATCGTATTAGTTTTCTTGGACCCGAGTCTGAAGTCAGTATTTATGACACGTATTTACCTGAAAACTTAGTACGCCTAGATGCCGATCAACTGATGTACTGCGGTATGATCAACGGCAAAAAAATCATGCACTCTGAGCTGCAGGATGATCAGGTTTTCCTGCCACATGAGTCGTTTGTCTTAGCACCAGGCGAAACAGTTGACATAGACTTTCCTGAAGCCACTGTCGATTCGCCGACAACCTGTTTAACGGTTGAAATATCTAAAGAAAAAGTGCTCGAAATCACTGAAAAGCTTTTTAACTCAGGGGCTATTCAACTTTCTGCTGAGGACACTTGGGACTCTCCTGGCACGGTAATGCATCGACATCATTGTGCGGCGACGCAGCGATTGCTTAACCGAATAGTTAAGCTTTTTACTGAGAACCATCAAGATCGAGACATGTTAATTGATCTCAATGTCTCTGAGCTGATTATTCGTATGTTACGTGAGCAGGAGCGAGATATTCTAATCAGTCATAGTATTCAAGCGCCTTGTGAAAGCAATTTAACAACGGCGATAAACTGGATTCGCGATCATATCAATGAGCATTTGGACATTGACCGTCTGTGTCGTGAGTCATGTATGAGTCGCAGTAGTCTATATGCCAAGTTCAAGTTGCGATTGGGTTGTTCTCCTATGGAGTTTCAACAGCAGTTGCGCCTTAAAGAGGCGGCTAGGCGCATCAAACGTGGAGAGGTCGTTACCAGTGTTTGTTATGACCTTGGTTTTAGCAACCTAAGCCACTTTTGTCGGCGTTTTAAAATTATCTACGGCTGCACTCCAACAGAGTTTAGAGAGAGAATACTTTGAACCTGAATAGAAAAATATTCTCAAAATTAGTGATATACCGTTTCTAAAACCTGGATCACCAAGAGCATTTTTATTTTCGTTTGATGATCGCGTTTAGTTTTTCAAGGTTTCGAATTCTGCGTACTGGTTGATAGGGTAGCATCGCAATAGGTGTTGATTGTTTCGCGCTATAGTTATTTCAGCATCTCGTAAGGATGTTGCCAACCGTCAAGCTCCTCCATATTGCTTACCCAATACTTCACATGTTTTGGCAGTGTTACATTGGCTTCGTTCGCATGAACGAGATAGCCGAATAGCGAAAAATCGGCGATGCTGGGTTTGCTGCCAAGGATGAAGTCCCTGCCATCGCTTAGCTCTGATTCGATTATTCCGATATCGTGTGTGTACCTTGATAGTAGCCACGCGTGCGCACCTGCTTCGAGTCGCGAGTCTTCAAATCTTTTGTCTGCCCGCAGTTGCGGTAGGCACATTCCGATTTTATTAGCTTCCCAAATGAGCCATTCGAGATTCCTTTGACGCGTATCCTCTGAGTCGAAGTGTTCTACTTTCTCAGCGAGATAAACCAGTATGGCGTTGGACTGGACAAGTTGTTTGTCGTTGTCGATAAGTGCGGGCACTTCGCAGAATTTAGAGGCAGCTAAAAATTCTGCCGGGCGACTTGTCCGTGGCGAAAAGATATCGATCGTTTCATAGTCGTGTTCGACATTGGCCCACTGCAGAAAGAATTTAACTTTAAATGCATGGCCTGAGTCTGGGTGTCCAAATAACTTCATGGTGCTTCCTAAGTGCTGCTGTTTGCTTAATGCGTTGCTTCGGTTTGCGTTTGTCTTATTCTAAACCAAGCCCACTTGCTCTGAGGCTTCAACGCGCCAGCTTTCTCGTGCGCCTTCCCCAATCCATTTTTGCATGGCGGGTAGTGCCATCAGTGATTTGCTCCAGTGCTCAAAAGCCGGCGATATATTAAGGTCGTAGCCGATGCAACGCCAAGCAACTGGTGCAAACATCGCGTCCACGATGCCAAACTCCCCGAAGAGAAATTCGCCTTTAGGATTGCTTACTTTCTCAAAGTGTTGCCAAAGAGTTGCCAGCCGATCGAGGTCGGTTTGCACCGCTGAACTGGGTTTCATGGGAAACACGCGGTGGCAGTTCATGGGGTGTTCGCTACGCAGTGCGATGAACCCACTGTGCATCTCTGCACAAGCTGATCTCGCGAGTGCTCGCAAAGCAGGGTCGCAGGGCCAAAGATTTTTTTCAGGGTATGTGTCTGCCAGAAACTCCAAGACTGCGAGGCTGTCCCATATCATTTTACCTTCGTGTTTGAGCATGGGCACTTTGGCAGGGATGCCGTGCTCCGCTGCTAGCTGTATCAAGCTGTTGTCGTGATCGAATGGCAACACAGTCTCGGTAAATTCAATACCAGTCGCTTGCATCGCTAGCCAGGGACGCAGGGACCACGAAGAATAGCGTTTGTAACCAATATAAAGGTGCATGGGCTTGGCTCTGTGAGGTTGTAGGTATATCCTGCCGATCTAATGTGACGAATAAAAGCGAATATAAATGTTCAAACCGTGCGGAATAGCCGAATGGTGAGTCTGCGGCAAGTCAAAAGTGCGTTGGCGGTTGTCGAGCACGGCAGCGTCAATCGCGCCGCTGAAGTATTGTGTCTTGCGCCTTCCAGCGTGTCTGCGCAGTTGCGTGAGCTGTCTGCAGGGCTTGGGCTTTCGGTATTTGAGCCCGCTGGACGGGGATTGGTGCTGAGTTCGGCCGGACGGCAGTTACTGCCTAAGTTCCAGCACTTGTTGACGCTCAACGATGAAATAGCCGCGCAAGCGCAGGCTTTGGTCAGCGAACCGGCTGGTGAGTTGCGCCTTTATGCACCCAGCTCGATGTGCATCTATCGTTTGCCTGTATTGATTGAGATGATGCAGTCGGAGGCACCGGGTATAGAATTACACTTGCAGCATGACCCTTTTGACTACCGACAAGCCCTAGCGGATCGTTCTATAGATGCTGCCATTTTAGTGTTGGATAAGCCAGAAACGGGCTGTCATCATCAAGATATTGCGACGGAAGAGGTCATCTATGTTGCTCACCCTGAGCTGGTCTGTAAAAGCGAAATATCCCCAGAGCAACTCATGCAGCTGTCGTTAATCACCACCGAGGCAGCCTGTAGTTATAGACTTGCTGCAGAACAGCATTTTAAACAACACAGCTTGCGCCTGACGCCTCGTCAGAGTTTTTCAAATGTAGAGGTGATTCGGCGTTGTTTGTTGGCGAAGATGGGCGTGGGCCTTTTGCCACGTTGTGTCGTCGCTGAGGATTTATCAGAAGGGCGATTGTGCGAGCAAAAAGTTGAAGGTGCCCCATACTTTTTTAATTCGACCATCGTCTGGCCGCAGGGAGCAGAACTCTCGCCTCGGCTAAACGTGTTTTTACAAGTCGTGCGAGCGCAGCTTAGCGCCGTGCCATCCTGAGGAAATTTGAACATGAATGCAAATGATCTGCGCTCGCCACGCGACCGTCAAATGGCCGCTGAATTGGTTGAACACAGCGATGTTAGAAAGTTTAACGAAATGATCGCCAAGCGCGAGGAAGAGGGCCCGATGGGTACTCGCAGAAGACTACTAGCAACGTCTGTTCGTCTCAGTCGCACCATGGCACCGCAAGTCCACAAAACGGCTGATGAGTGTATTGAACGCCTCGGTGTGGACATTCCAGTAGAACTCTATGTCTACGCCAGTTCTAGCTATAACGCTATGTGCGTAAAGCCTGAAGAAGGGCGCTTGTTCATTATGTTTTCCTCTAGTTTGCTGGAATCATTTAAAGACAGTGAATTTAGATTTGTGATGGGCCACGAGCTCGGACATCACTTGTATGACCATCACAGTGTGCCGGTTGGCTACTTTCTCAAACAGCGCGGCACTGAACCTTCACTTGCGCTGCAGCTGTCCACTTGGTCGCGCTACGCTGAAATCTCGGCGGACCGAGCTGGTGCTCACTGTGCGAATGATTTGACTGGCGTTGCACGCGCGTTGTTTAAGTTGTCCTCTGGTTTGTCAGGAGACTTGGTGCAGTTTGACCTCGAAGCCTTTATGGCACAAGTTGATGACATGCAAGTTGCTGACGCTGAGCCTGGTCAAGGTTCATCCAGTTCTGATTGGTTTATGACGCACCCCTTCAGCCCTTTGCGCGTAAAAGCACTTAAGCTCTATCACGAATCAGAGCTGGTTAAGAAAGGCGGCGGTTCACAAGAGCAATTAGAGCTTGGCGTGCAGACGCTGATGGGTTTGATGGAGCCAGACTATCTTGAAGGACGCACCCCTGCCACCGAAGCCATGCGACGGGCATTGTTTGCGGCGGCTCTAACCGTTGCCAATGCAGATGGCGGAGTGAGCGAAAAAGAAATTGAAATCTTTGAGAAGTTTTTTGGTGATGATAAGTTTAGCGAAAAGCTTAATCTAGAAAAACTCGCGAATACTTTGCCGTCTCGCCTCGAAGCGGCAAGAGATCTCACTGGCCCAGGCCAGCGCATGCAATTGCTTCGCGATTTAGTGATCATTGCAAGAGCGGATCACAATGTTTCCGCCGAAGAACACAAGGTTTTGTCACAAGTGGCTAAGAGTTTAGAACTGGGCGAAGAAGTGTTGGAGCAGTTCCTCAGCGGTCCATTGGCCCTCGATTAATTCGGTAGTCATAGTCATGACCCCAGCAATCAATTTAGCTAAAAAAAGCAAAGTGGTGCATCGGGTGCATGAATACTCACACGATGCTGCTAGTGAGTCATACGGCTCAGACGCCGCGGAAAAAATGGGTGTAGAAGCGGCCAGAGTGTTCAAGACTCTGGTCGTGCAGCTCGACACCAAAGACTTAGCGGTGGGCATTGTTCCTGTTTCTAGCTCGTTGAGTATGAAGCTCATCGCCAGGGCAGCAGGCGCAAAAAAAGCGGTAATGGCTACATCTGCCGATGTAGAACGCTCTACGGGTTACGTGCTAGGTGGTGTTAGTCCTCTTGGGCAAAAGAAGCGTTTAATCACCTTTCTCGATAGCACGGCTACTGCATTTCCGACAATTTATGTCAGTGCCGGTCGCAGAGGGTTGGAAATCGAGTTGAGTCCTGATGGTTTACTGGCGCTTGTCAGCGGAAAATTGACCGAGCTTTGCCCCTAACACTCTCTTTTTTAAAATTTATCCTGACTCAAAGTGCAGCGCTATCTGATGGGATTCGTCATGGCGGGATAGACGTAAGATTATTAGAAAAAGAGCCTGTCTAGGATTGATCAACTGGATCTTTTATCCAAACTATTGCAATAGATTGTTATCTCTTTTCTTGAGAGAGCGGAGCCCAATATATTTGCAAACCGCTGTGTGGGTGGTTAACCTCTTGACAGAGCAAGGGTCAGTGTTTGGCCAATATTTTCTAGGCTAGGGGGATTCTCTGATTAATATTACAAGCATGTTCGCGCGTCTGGTAGCCATGATTGGTGCGGGCGCTATTCTTATGCGACGCTGGGGCGCTACAACAGATGCTCCAGTGGTCGGCAGTGCACCCAATATTCCAGAAGCCAAGGCGCAAAGTATTCCCACCTTAAAAATGCCCACGGCAAAAGGCTGGGAACCAGGCCATGTGCCCACTGCTGCAGAAGGTTTGGCCGTCAATGCGTTCGCTTCAAATTTAAAGCACCCGCGATGGATTTATGTGATGCCAAACGACGATGTTTTGGTAGCCGAATCCTGTGAAGAACCCGGCAAGATTAGGACTGCTTTTGACTACGCTATTTACAGCACGATGAAACGCGCCTCTGCGGTTGGTGTCTCGGCAAATCGCATTTCGCTGTACAGAGACAGCGACGGTGATGGAATTGCTGAAACTCACGAAATATTCCTGAAAGACCAACGGCAACCCTTTGGTATGGCGTTGATCGATAGTACGTTCTACGTGGGAAACACAGATGGTTTAGTGGCGTTTCCCTATGTAAATGGGGCTACTCAAATTGTTGGTGAAGGCCAGCGATTGGTTAATTTTAAACCAGGAGGTCACTGGACTCGCAGCTTGTTGGCCAGTGACGACGGTAGAAAGCTATATGCTGGCGTCGGTTCATTGACCAACATCGCCGATCGTGGGATGGAGGTCGAAGAGGGGCGTGCTGCGATATACGAATTGGATATTGCAAGTGGTAACTCTAGAGTGTTTGCCGGTGGGCTGCGCAATGCTGTGGGTTTGGCTTGGGAGCCGAATACGCAAGTGCTTTGGACTGTGGTCAATGAACGTGACGGGCTGGGTGATGAGGTTCCGCCTGATTATTTGACTTCGGTACGAGACGGTGGATTCTACGGTTGGCCTTATTGTTATTGGGGTAAAACCGTAGATGATCGTGTGCCTCAAGACTCGGCGATGGTGGACAAATCGATTGACCCAGATTACGCGCTGGGCGGCCATACAGCGTCCCTAGGTTTGTGTTGGATGCCTGCGGGAACTTTGCCTGGCTTTGACGAAGACGGCATGGTGATCGGCCAGCACGGCTCCTGGAATCGCAGCAATTTGAGTGGCTACGCCGTTGTTTTTGTGCCTTTTGCCGACGGAAAGCCTGCTGGGCCACCGCGAGATATCCTCACCGGCTTTTTGGCACCGGACGAAAAAGTCTCCTATGGCCGACCCGTTGGAGTGACAATCGGTCCCGGTGGTTGTCTGCTTGTTGCCGACGATGTGGGTGATGTGATTTGGCGGGTAACGGGCGCTAATTAGCTTTATATAAAGTGCTGTAGCAAATGTCTGTGCGATTTTTTACAAGACTAAAGTAAGGGTTAACTCAATGATTGAAGTTTTAGCCGCTTTATTAGCAGGTACTTTTTTTGGTGCGTCTATCTATATTAATCTGGCTCAGCACCCCGCAACTTTAGCCGCGGGTGGGGATTTTGCTGCCAAATTTTTCCCGCCGATGTATGCCAAAGCATCTGCCATGCAAATCGCCTTGGCGCTCAGCGGAACTGTATTTGGCGTTGTTTCTTGGATTGCCGCTGGCAACTTGCTTTGGTTAATCGGAGCCGTTTTTTTAGTATCGGTTGTACCGATAACAATCTATCTAATTAAACCGATTAACGACCAGCTCAATCACCCAAGTGAAGAGTTGTCAGCAGAGGCGGTCATAGCACTGTTGCAGCAATGGAATCCGAAACATTGGATTCGCAGCGGTGTAAGTGGCGTGAGTTTTTTCTGTTACTTGTTGGCACTAGCGAACTAAAATAATTGATAGCCAGATTCTAGGCTTGATGCTCTTAAATTAAGAGCATTATCAGCTAGCTGTATAGTTTTGTCTCATCGCTGTCGACAATTGGAAAGCGCATCACAAAGCGTGCGCCTTCTTGGTAGTCGGTATCTAGATATATATCACCACCGTGGCTTTCCACAATCCTCTTGCACAAGGCCAGACCAACACCAGAACCTGCGTAGACCGATTCGTCGGTGTGTAGCCGGGTGAATATCTTAAAAATTCGTTGGCTGTGACTAGGGTCTATGCCAATGCCTTTGTCTTCCCAAGACACATTCCAGTGATCGCCATCGCGTTCCGCAGCAACTTGTATTTCGGGTGTTATTCCAGCAGAACAGTATTTTATGCTGTTAGAGAGCAGGTTCTGGAATAGTCGTGTCATTAACAGTGGGTCTACGTAAATCTCTGGCAGCATTGACATTTGAACTTTCGCTCCGCTGCGCTTCATCGGTTCGGACAGCATGTCAATCGCTTCAGAGATTAACTCTGTAAGAGAACGGTGTTTCATGCGTTCGTAGTGCATGCCCAAGCGGGAAAAATTCAACAGATTGCTTGTCATGTCTTGTAGTCGTAGAGCAGAGCTTTTGACCACGTCTAAATTCTTGTTACCTTCTTCACCCAATTCATCTTCCAGCAGTTCGCTGAAATTTACGATATGTCTCAGCGGGGCTTGTAAATCGTGTGAGACGACAGAGGCGAAGTCGTCCAATGAGGCATTGGAAAGTTTGAGTTGCTTGGCCTGTCGCTCCAGTTGGCGCCTAGCCTGCGAGCGTTCTGTGACGTCTCTCCCAAGACAAAGAACGCCTTTTTCAGCACTGTTTTCGCTCATTTTGATCAGCGTCCACCAGATACAGCGTTCTTTGCCGTTTCGAATTTCTTCAGTGACGAATTCGTGTTTTTCTATGCCGTCGCTAAGACTTCCAAGTGCGTCAGAGAAAGCTGTACGGGTGTCGACACTTAGTACGCTAATCAGACAGCTACCAATAAGTTCTTGGTCTTCGCGCTTGCAGTCGTTAATAAAGCTTGGGCTGGCGTATTTCACAACTGCGCGTGAGTCTAGTCGAACGATAAAATCAGGGATTATCGCCAGTAACTCATGCAGTTCCGTTTCGCTGCGATGTAGCTTTTCTTCTACTTGGCGGAGCGCTTGTTCCCGCTCTTCTTTGTATTGCTGCATGCGATGTGACTCAGTCACGTCGTTTTGTAAAGCTAACAAGGTGCCAGGTTTGCGTGGGGGAACGATGCCAGTCAGTCTCAACCAACGCTGACTGCCGTCCGCCTCTGTTGTGCTTACTGTTGTATCAATGCTGTCCAACAGGCCGCTGGAAACAGCATCCAGCAATGCTAGCGTTTCCCTTCGATCCACGGGGTTAAGGCGTTTTAGGAATGTACCAACTGGGGTGTAGCTTCTGATCGGTTTTTCGGCGTCTGGTATATGCCATGGTGCCAAGACGTTGCTGTTGAGGGTCCAGATTGAAAAGCTAATATTTGCGGCTCTAAGGGCCGTTTCCATACTGAGGTTTAATTGCTCTGTTTCTGCGACCTCAGAAAATGATACGAGCAGCTTCGTGCGACTTGACTGTGGATCCGCATCTACTTCAATGGACAAGGAAATTGGCAGAGTACTGTTGTCACCGCGCAGGGCATCGCAAAGTAGTCTTTGGTTCCAGGCACTCCCGTCACTGAGGGTGTCAACAGCCTGTTTGACCTTGTCGCGATCTTGATGGGCAACGAGGTCTTGGAGCCGCAAGCTCAAAAGCATCTCAACGGGGAATCCAAGAAGAGCGTGGCAAGCGGTATTTATGTCCAGAATTCGCATGCTGAGGCTGTCGATCAACAGCAAGGCTTGGTTTGATCGCATGGCAGCTTCGCTGACTTGAGTGCCTACGGCGGCGAGCGAATTGTCGATATCATGAGGCTGTGCCATTGATTCTCCCTGTGGTTCTTCGCATGGGGGTATGCGTGCGCGCTGTGCAGCTACGCTCTTTGGCGGTTTGTCAGCCTATAAAGCGGCTGATTAGGGTATTTATTGATTCTCGGATAGCAGATAGTTGATATGCTTACATATCAAAAAATAAGAATGTGTTGGCGGTTCCGTGGAATGGAGAACCAGCGGTCCGGTATTTGATCATTGGGGTCAGCTCTTTCTTTGGAATCCAGCTCTTTGGGTAACGATTACTCGCCCCATGTTTGAGCTCTTCGTCGGATGCATTTCAGCTGCTAGTTAAGTGGAGACCGGTGGTGGATCGCGTTACTATGGGGGGTGGTGTGCGTGGCGATCTTAAAGCGGTGAACAGAGTGGTGATTCAAGGTTTAGAAGCGCGTGAGCTGGAATGCTTTCGCGGTGAAACTCTGCTGTTTCAGCAGCTCAGCTTTACTGTGCGTTCCGGAGAAGTGGTACAAATTGAAGGTGGTAACGGGTGCGGTAAAACAACCTTGCTGCGAATCCTGGGTGGTCTAGGGGTCGCCGACGAAGGACAAGTGCTCTGGGACGGTGTGCCAATGCCGCGTAGTCGCCCTGAACTCTACTCTCAGCTGGCGTGGGTGGGGCATCGTGACGGTATAAAAGACGAGTTGACGGCGATTGAAAATTTGCAGGCGGCACAAGCGATGAGCGAGCACGCAAAGGACGTCGATTTTTCGCTGGTGCTCGAGTCGCTGGGACTCGTCGACCGCGATACTATTCCATGCCGCAGTCTTTCGGCTGGGCAGCGCCGCCGAGTGGCGTTGGCGCGCTTAGCGGTGACAGATGCAAAAATTTGGATTTTAGACGAACCGCTGACGGCCCTAGACGTTGCCGGTCGAGAGCAGCTCCAGCGCATGATGGTCGAGCACGCACAAATGGGAGGCATGGTCATCTACACCACTCATCAGCACCTGCCTCTTGCGGGTTGCGACTGCAAATCGGTGGTATTGGGCTGATGCAAGATACGACAACCAGCGCCGTGCATGTGTCCTTGGGGCAAGCGTTTTGGCAATTGTTACGACGTGATTTGCTGCTGACTCTTCGTCGAGGCAATGAGTGGATTAACCCGTTGGTGTTTTTCGTCATTGTGGTGTCGCTGTTCCCCTTGGGTATAGGGCCGGGGGCAAAAACGCTGCAACTAATTGGGCCTGGAGTTGTCTGGGTATCAGCATTGTTAGCAACACTTTTGGCGCTCGACGGGTTGTTTCGTTCCGACTACCAAGACGGCGCGTTGGAGCTTATATTGCTCAGCCCGCACCCGCTTTCCGTCTTGGTACTAGCGAAGGTATTGGCGCATTGGCTGATCACTGGTTTGCCGTTGGTTTTATTGTCACCGCTGCTCGGGGTGTTACTGCACCAAGACAGCTCTGTGATGTGGGTGCTGATGGCGACGTTGGCACTCGGCACGGCAACTTTGAGTTTAATCGGTTCTATAGGCGCGGCGCTCACAGTAGGGGTGCGGCGCGGCGGCGTGCTGTTGTCACTGCTCGTTTTGCCACTGTATGTACCAGTATTAATTTTTGGCAGCAACGCCGTCGCCAGTGCAGGTATGGGGTTGGCGGTCAAAGGGCAATTGTCTCTGTTGGGCGGCATGTTGTTTTTAGCTCTAGCTCTCGCACCGGTGGCAACCGCTGCTTCGCTGCGGGTTAGCGTTGAATGACTTTCCTGATTAGAGGTGACGGCCGAGTTGTTGCTGCATTTGTGTTGAGCTGTTGAAGTTTAAAACTGTAAGTACAGAGGCTAACTTATAGTTTTTGACCCGTTTATCTAGTTGTTTTTAGCCATCGATTGTGGCGCGGAGTGTGATTTAGTGTTCTTGTGGTTTCACAAGCTGGGCTCGCCCCGGTATTTCTATGCGTTTGCTCGGATCATTGCACCTTGGATTGCTCTGGTGTGCGCGACAACGATGGCTTGGGGTGTTTATCAAGCGCTTTGGGTTGCGCCACCAGACTACCAACAAGGCGAAAGTTACCGCATCATGTATGTGCACGTACCCTCCGCTTGGATGTCCATGTTTGTCTACATGGTGATGGCAGTCGCCAGTGCCGTTTATCTCATCTGGCACATGAAGCTCGCTGGATTCGTCGCCCAAGCGTCAGCGCCTATAGGTGCTGTTTTTACCTTTCTGGCATTGGCCACTGGTTCGCTTTGGGGCAAACCTATGTGGGGAACTTGGTGGGTTTGGGATGCTCGTTTGACATCAGAATTGGTGCTGTTGTTTTTGTATCTCGGTTACATGGCATTGCATGAAGCATATGACAACCCAAGCACTGGTGCAAAGGCTGCTGCTATTTTGGCAATTGTCGGCGTGGTCAATATCCCGATTATTCATTACTCAGTCGAGTGGTGGCACACCCTGCATCAAGGAGCTTCGGTCACTAAGATGGGAAAACCTTCGATGCCTGCCAGTATGTTGGTTCCGTTATTAGTCATGGCCCTGTCGTTTAAAGCTTTTTACGGCACCGTGCTCTTGTGGCGGTTGCAGGCCAAAATCCTCGAACGCGAATACCGCAGCAAGTGGGTCCGCGAATTACTGACGGGTGATAAGGCATGAACGAATTTTTGAACATGGGTGGCTATGCCATTTACGTCTGGCCTTGTTATGGCTTAACAGCCTTTTGTCTGATTGGCCTAGTTGTATCGGCACGGGTATCGCTGCGTCGTGCGCGACTGAACGCCTTGCAAAGAATTAAATCTCTGGAGCTAAAAAATGCACCCAAAGCGTAAAAAGCGCTTGCTGTTGGTCACTTTAATGGTGGCGGCAATTGGCGCTGCTGTGACTCTGTTACTTAATGCGTTTCAAGAAAACATGTTGTTCTTTTTTGCGCCAGCGCAGGTTGTTGCTGGTGAGGCCCCTGAAGGGCATCCTTTTCGTATTGGCGGCATGGTGGTCAATGGTTCAGTAAAGCGCGGCGACAGTTTAAAAGTACAGTTTGTGCTCAGTGATGGGGGTGGCTCAGTACCGATAGAATATGAAGGTATTTTGCCGGATCTTTTTCGCGAGGGGCAGGGTATCGTTGCGCGTGGTGTTTTGGGTGCAGACGGTACGTTTGTCGCCGACGAAGTACTGGCTAAGCACGACGAAGAGTATATGCCACCTGAAGTGGCTGACGCGCTAAAAAAAGCAGGTAAAGGTCCTTACGGTGCAGACACGGTGGTGGGTCAATGATTCCTGAGATTGGGCATTTTGCTCTGGTGCTTGCGCTATGCGTTTCATTTGTTTCCGCTGTTGTACCGCTTTGGGGTAGTCTCAGTGGTCGTGCTGCTTGGGTTTCGCTGGCGCAACCCTCAGCACAAATTCAAGCTTTACTGGTGGCCATTTCCTACGGCTGCCTGACCTACAGTTTTTTGGTGCACGATTTTTCAGTGCTGTATGTGGCCAATACCTCTAACACAGAGTTACCGTTGATCTATCGTATTTCCGGTGTTTGGGGAGCGCATGAAGGTTCGTTGTTGTTGTGGGCTTTGACTCTCTCGACATGGACATTTGCAGTCAGTGTGTTCAGTCGTGGTGTGCCGACCGTGATGCTGGCCCGCGTGTTGTCTGTGATGGCATTCATCAGTGTTGGTTTTTTACTTTTTGTTTTGCTTACTTCAAATCCCTTTGAGCGCATTTTCCCGGTGCCGCTCGAGGGACGCGACTTAAATCCTTTGCTTCAAGATTTTGGTTTAGCCATTCACCCGCCTATGTTGTACATGGGGTATGTGGGATTTGCAGTCGCGTTTTCTTTTGCCATTGCTGCGCTTATCGGTGGCCGATTGGATATGGCGTGGGCTCGCTGGATGCGTCCTTGGACTGCGCTGGCATGGGCGTTTTTAACCATCGGTATCGGCTTGGGCAGTTGGTGGGCCTACTACGAGCTCGGTTGGGGTGGTTGGTGGTTCTGGGATCCTGTTGAAAACGCGTCACTGATGCCTTGGATAATTGGCACCGCATTAATGCACTCTCTTGCGGCCAGTGAAAAAAGGGGCGTGTTCAAAGCGTGGACTGTGCTGTTGGCGGTGTTCGCTTTTTCGCTGAGTTTGCTCGGTACCTTTTTGGTGCGCTCAGGTGTGCTCACCTCAGTGCACGCTTTTGCTTCCGATCCTGAGCGCGGTGTTTTTATATTGGGATTTTTGGTCGCGACAATTGGCTGCTCTTTGCTTCTCTATGCATGGCGAGCACCCAGACTCACACGCAGTGGCAGTTTTTCCTTGGTGTCGCGAGAATCCGGCATATTACTCAACAATGTCTTACTGGTTGTTTTGTGCGCCACGGTTTTACTGGGCACGCTTTATCCACTCGTGTTGGATTCGCTAAATTTGGGCAAGCTCTCCGTTGGCCCTCCGTATTTCAACACGGTTTTAATTCCACTCGGTGTGCCTATGGCCATTGCAATGGGTATCGGTTCGGTGCTGCGTTGGAAGCGCGATCAGCTCGGACGCTTGGTCAAAACTCTGGCCGTCATTGCGATCTGTAGTTTGTTGGCCGGTGCCATTGTGCCGTGGATGATGGGTGGTTATTACTGGGGCGCTGTTTTGGGTAGCGCGCTAGGGGCGTGGGTTTTGTTGACCACAGCACACGCCGTGCAACTGCGCTTCAAAAACAAAGGATTTTCACTGGCGGCCGCACGACAAGTCCCTGCGTCTTTTTGGGGGATGTGTTTGGCGCATGCTGGTATAGGCGTTTTTATTATTGGAGTCACGTTAACCTCGCACTATAACGTGGAAAAAGATCTCCGCATGGTGCCAGGTGAGGTATTTGAGGTCTCAGGTTACCGATTTGAATTTCGTGGTGTCACTGAAGTTGCAGGCCCGAATTATGATGCGTCACGTGGTGTGGTTAATGTTACCTACGGTGATCGCCAAGTGGCGGAGCTACACAGCGAGAAGCGCCGTTACAGAGTGCAAACGATGCCGATGACTGAAGCTGCGATTGACCCAGGCTTGTTCCGCGATCTCTATGTTGCGTTGGGTGAGCCGTTGGGCGACAGCGGTGCTTGGGCTGTTCGAATTTATTACAAGCCCTTTGTCCGTTGGATTTGGCTTGGGTGTTTGATGATGGGCATTGGCGGTTTTCTCACCGTTATGGATCGCCGTTACAAATTGGCTTCGCAGCGGGTGTTGCGCGCGGAAGCAGCTCGACCAAACGAGGAGGTGACTGCGTGATTCGTTTTGCTATTCCGGTTGCCTTGTTCGCAGTACTTGTTGGTTTTTTATTTGTCGGCTTGAACCTAGATCCGCGTGAAGTGCCATCACCATTTATTGGAAAACCAGCGCCAGCGTTTGATTTGCCTTTGTTGGGTGACAACGAAAAACGACTGACACCTGAAGACATGAAAGGCCAGGTTTGGCTAATGAACGTCTGGGCTACTTGGTGCCCGGGTTGTCGGCAAGAGCACGACACGCTGCTTCGATTGGATCAGCGAAATTTGGCGCCTATTGTTGGGTTTGACTACAAAGATGAAAGTGATAAAGCACTTTCGTGGTTGCAAACGTTAGGTAATCCCTATCAAGTTGTTGTTGAGGATGTTGATGGAAGAGCGGCTATCGATTGGGGTGTTTACGGTGCGCCAGAGACCTTCATTATTGACGCTGAGGGTATCGTTCAATACAAGCATATTGGGCCGTTAACCGATGCATCTGTAGCAAATGATTTGGTGCCAGTGATCGAGCGACTTAAGGCAGAGGCTTCGCTGTGAAAAAAATCGTTGGGAGTTTAACCCTTTGTTTGTGTTTGCTTACTGGTCTAGTAATGGCAGGCATAGAAGCTAAGCCATTTGACGATCCGGCCAAAGAGTCTCTCTATCGGCAATTGGTGGCGGACTTGCGTTGTTTGGTGTGTCAAAACCAAAACCTTGCTGATTCCAATGCAGAGCTAGCGGTAGACTTACGTCGCCAAGTGCACGAGATGGTGACCCGTGGGGATACGGGTGATCAGGTTACTGACTACATGGTGCAGCGCTACGGCGAGTTTGTTTTATACAGTCCGCCAATGAATGCCCGTACGGCCCTGCTTTGGCTCGGTCCTATCGTCGCGTTGCTGTTTGGCCTATTTGTGGCTTGGCGTGTTGCCGGTAGTCGGCGAGGTCCGGAGCAAGGCGGCGTGAGTGAGGCTGATGTGGCACGTGCCCGCGATCTTTTGAATAAATAGTGGAGCAGTTTTGGAAAATTTAAGTGGCATGGCGATTTTTTTTGTTTCAGTTGCCCTAATGATGTTTGTCACAGCCGTGGTACTTACTCTGCCATTGCTTCGCGCCAAATCCCCAGATAGTGCTGATCGAAAAGCGGTCAATTTGGCCATTGCAAAGCAGCGTTTGCGCGAGCTTGGTCGTGAATTAGAAATAGGAACACTCGGTGAAGAGGCCTATGCGCAAGCGAAGGGTGAGCTAGAACTGACCTTGGCCGGTGACCTTGATGATTCTGTTGACCGGAGTGCAAAAGCAGGTGGTCGGTGGATGGCTCCGGTTGTCTTTGTACTCGTACCGGTTTTGGCTGCATGGTTGTATTTCCGGTTGGGGTCTCCTTTATTTCTCGACGAGCAATCGATGGCACAGAACGCTGCTATGGAAGCTAACGCTGCCGCCGAGATGCCGCCTGAAATCGCTGAGTTGGTCAAAAAACTTGAGCAACGAATGCGAGATGTACCAGACGATGCGGAAGGTCAGCGACTTTTGATTCGAACTTACATGACGCAGCAGCGTTTCGGTGACGCGATTGAGTCGCTGGAAAGCTGGGGGGCTCGAGAGGGCGGCAATCCTGATCTGATGGTGATGTTGGCGGACGCAACCGCTGCACAAGCGGGTGGTCGTTTGATCGGAGAGCCAACAGAACTGTTGCGTAGATCTTTATCGCTCAATCCGGAGCACCGCCAAGGTCTTTGGATAATGGGCTATGCGCAGGCACAGAGCAGCAATTACCTTCAAGCCATCAACTATTGGGAACGATTGCTACCTTTGGTCGCTGATGATGCAGATGCGCAGCAGCAAGTGTCCGATATGATTGCTGACATGCAGCAACAGGCGGGTGTAGAGAATACAGCTCCTGTTGCGGGTGACGAATCCTCGATGCCGGTAGATGCTGGGCAGGGCTTAACATTAGAGGTCACACTCGACCCTTCCTTGGTTGATAAGGTCTCACCCGACGACGCGGTTTTCATTTACGCCAAAACACCGACAGGGCCGCCGATGCCGTTGGCGGTGGTGAAATATCAGGTCTCTGATTTACCGTTGGTGGTTACATTGGATGATAAAGCAGCGATGATTCCGACACATTTGTTGTCCGGCCAGAGCAATGTAACTGTGGGTGCGCGAGTTTCTTTGGGTGGTGGCCCGGTGGCGCAGGCTGGCGATTATTATATAGAGCTAGGGGGTGTTGACACGCCATCGGATGCCGCCGTCAAACTTGCGATTAGCAAACTCAAAGAATAAGGCATATTCAGCAGGGGTGGTCCTCATCTCTGCTGTGTTACTACCCCTCTATCGAGCAATATCTGAATCTGTATCGGCTCATTAACCCTTTTGATGCGGAAGCAAGCGCGTGCGGATTAGCAGGTCTTATGGTCGGCGTCTTCTCTGGGGTTATTACCGAGGCACAGATGGAGGTAAAAAGCATTTTCCAGGCTGGTTTGGTGAGAAGCGCGTTTCTCTCGCGCTTGTCTTGAGAGGACGGTGAAATCGTGCTAGCGTGGGGCGTATATGACCTTTTTGGAATTAGAGTTCATCTAAGCCTTAAAAAGCTTTGGCTATGCCTCAGTTTTGTTGCAGCTTTTCGGAATTTTTGAGACCTGTAGGTCGAGCGCCAGTCGGCTAGATATTGGGTATGGCTACGAGTAAGAGCATCGCCGGCCCGATGTGTTTTGTGGTTGCAGCGTTACTTCAAACTCGCAATTTTCAGGCATAGAAATGGTATTGAGAGCAGGGGACGATACATTGGCTTTGTTGCCGCTGGTGGCAGCCGGTGATTCGCAAGCAGTGCACGCTTTTGTGGACAGATACGGTCCTCTGATTTGGGGTGTTCTTGGGCGGTCGCTCACGCAGTCTAGAGCTCATGTCGTCAGTCGCGAAGTTTTCCAACATTTATTCCGTGAAGCCTCAGTCTTAGCGCGCGATCCCGTGCCTGAAGTCGTGATTGTTGCTAGCGTCGTGCACCGATTGCTCGCCAAAGAAACGGATAGAGACCCTGTCGAGTCTTCAGCTGCTAACCGCCCTGTGGCCTTGTGTGTCAAATCTGTTCCGGAGTTGGTCGCTGTTAGCCGAAGCCTAATATCCCTACCGCATGAGCAAAAGCGTGCTGTGGAGTTGTGCGTGTTGCAAGGCATGTCAGCGAATGAAGTGGCCAAGAAGATGGAGCTCAACCTAAATACGGTGCGTCGCTACTTGCGCCGTGGTCTGCAGAAGGCTCGCAGTAGTTTCGGGGCAAGACCCGCTTCAGGTCGCGCAGCTGAGGAGGCCAATCAATGAGTGCCGTTGCCTCTAAAGAAATGAGTCGCCTGCATGACCTGATGTGCGTAGAAGCACTAGAAGGCGGGCTGGATTCAGGGCAGAAGCGCGAGTTTGCAAAACTTGCCACCAGTATGCCTGAGGTGAACACCAACTATTACTGGGAGGCCTTAGGCGCCGCTGATTTGGCGCTGTATGGCGCCAGTCTCGTGCCGCCAGGCGATGCACGCAAAGCCTGGTTGCAAGACGCTAGCGCGCATTTTGGGTGGGCCGAGCCAGCAGTCGTTCAGCCTGTACAGTTGCGGGAGCCTGTCGCGTTGCCTGATCGAAACGATCCACTCGACGAGACTATTGCCGTGGATTTCGCTGCTGAAGATTATCGCGACTCGGGTTTCGCTGGTGACGAAGGCCTGGATACTTCGATTGATGATGACGATCTGGTCGACCCGCTGGATCAAACAATTTTGAATTGGGATTCAGGTGCTATCGACGTTGATCAATATGCTTCTGATAGAGGGCTGCGAGATTCAGCTGTGCTTTCACAAGCGGGTGGTAATGCTCTTGGGTGGTGGGTGTTGGTGGGGCTGGCAATGTTGGTCGCCTCTGCATTCTTTTTTAAGCCTCAAATTCAAGAGGCTGCTGCCTCGTGGGGGCTAGTACCTGTGCACAACCTGCAAGGCGAGGAGTCTTTAGTCACACTTGATGCCAGTGGCGCTGCTATCGGTGGCTTTGTTTGGGATGGTGCTCGTCAAAAAGGCTTGTTGAGTATTGACGCCATGCCTGCATCGGTAGACAGTCAGCGACAATTTCAGGTCTGGTTGTTGGATAACGGACGCGCCGGTGCTGCCATACCTGTTGCTTTATTACGCACTAATTTGGTCGCACACCAAATCGACATAGTGCCTTCAGTGCTGATCAAGCAATTCGGTGGACTGCTGATTAGTTCAGAATTGCTCGGCGGGGCGTTGTTGCCGTCGAATGGGGCTGTAATTGCCACGGTTGCTGTCGAGAGCGAATAACACTACGGACGGCTGCCGATAGCTTTCAAAATGTCACGCTGGCGCAATGTTTGCCTCAGTGTGATCATTCGGTGCCACGGTAGGCGCTTGTGCTGTCAAGGACTCGACTGCTATGGAATCTTCTCTTCTTAATCAAATTATCCCTTGGGCTGCGCTTGGCATTTCTTTGCTCGCGGCTGGGATGATGCAATTCATTGCTTCTGTGCATAAGGCTCGCGCGTTACGTGCAGAGTTGCAACTCAGCGATCTAGAGCAGCAATTGCAGGACCTCACAGAGCAATTTCTCGCCTTTGAGCGCCGTGCAGAGCGCACAGCATGGGAGATGGAGCGTCTGCGCGACGAACGTGTCCACGATGTGGCAGCTGCACCTATGGTCAACGAGAGCAGTAGTAGTTATCAGAATGCTATTCGCCTAGCAATGCGGGGTGAGTCCGCTCAAAGCTTGATGGATATATGCTCTATTAGCCGGGGTGAAGCCGAGCTGCTGATAAAATTACATCAGCGCGGCGAAATTCCGGCATAGTAAGTGCATTGATCTAAGTAACGTGAGGTGTCTCATCTCATGTTCTCTCCTGATAGTGATGATATTTTGGCCCGCGTCTTATGATGCGGGCTTTTTTTTGCTTGAATTTAGGTGTACGTTTCTTCAGGCACTGAGCACCTTAGCCAAACTCGGCTAAAATCCTTTCATTACCTATTCCCGTTGGTCTTTGTCAGAGCAGTTTGCTCCTCAGGTAAAGTGCTAGGGAGCACCAGATTAAGTTCGGTCATCGGCGTCCGCGAGAAAAATTTTGACCTACCAAGTCGCGAATCGATGGCAATAGTGGTGCTTTTGGCCATATTTGCAATGCGGCTTGGCCGAGTTTGGCGCATCCAACGTGCGAGCGTGATTTGATCTGAGGTTTCCTAATCGTTGGTTCTCGCAGATTGTTTTATGGATGGCATTAGTGTCAAAAAAGCCATCACGGACAGGGTAGATTTAATCCATATGTCGCAATTTTGACTCGGTCTGCATCTTTTACATTAAGTTAAATCTATAAACTATTGAAAAATAAGAATAAAACATGGCAGAAAAATTGCATGTATATCAATCAACGTGCTCCTACAGTGGGCTATCATATGATGCTTGATATATAAGGAATTGGTTGTGGTTGCCAGCCCAGTATTAGTTAAATCGGATAGTTGGATCATTCGTAAGTTGCGACTTACCGAAAAGCTGTCTCGCTCGCTCGACGTGCGTGAAATAGTTCACTGGTTCTATGAGGAGCTCCGACGCGATCTACCTGTCAGTAGTGTCTGTTATCGCCGGGAGACAATTGATCTGACCGTGCAGCTCGGGCAAATGGGGGAGTCGAGGCTAGATTTCTCTCTGCAGCACCTCGGCCAGTCGCTGGGGGAAATTACACTGAGCCGTGGGCGGCCTTTCACTCCACGTGAAATCGAACATGTGCGCGAATTAATTAAATCAATGTACTATCCCTTGCGCAATGCGGGCATGTATCAATTGGCCCTGCGTTCGGCTTATCAAGATCCACTGACGCAGGTCATGAACCGAGCCAGCATGGAACAGGCCCTTCCGCGAGAAATTGGCTTGGCGCAGCGTCATGGTGCGCCTCTGGCTTTGCTGGTTATCGATGTTGACTACTTTAAAGCGATTAACGATAACTACGGCCACCTCGTCGGTGATCAGGTTCTCTGTAAAGTCGCGCAAGTTATCCAAGATTGCTTGCGCAGTACAGACTTGGTCTATCGCTACGGTGGAGACGAGTTTGTCGTGTGCTTGCCATCAACTCCGCTTGCCTGCGCAGTGGCGGTCGCTGAACGGATCCGTCAGAGTGCCTCTAGTGCGAGCATGGGTGTAGAGGGCATTAATGTTGGTTTGACGATAGGAGCCACTGACGTTGGGGCTGGTTGTACATTAAACTCTGCATTTGAGCGAGCCGACAAGGCACTGTTTGAAGCAAAGCGGCGTGGTCGCAATTGCGTGCAAAGCTTGTCTTTAAGTGAGTTGCCGGCGGAAATAGCAGAAAGTTGAAGCCAGGTATTGACAGCCTGAGTGAGCAACAGTAATATTGCGTTCTTCTTCAGCGGCACCTTTGCTCTGAAGGGCCTCGTCCCCATCGTCTAGAGGCCTAGGACACCGCCCTTTCACGGCGGCGACCGGGGTTCGAATCCCCGTGGGGACGCCATTTTCTTTCTTCTGAAGGGCGGCGTTTCAACACTGATTCTTTGTGTTGATAGCAAAAAACCACTTATCTTACTTTTTCGTTGCATAACACGCGTGTTAGGTTTCAGTGTGGTTGTTTTTGCGCGCAAAAAGCGACTCTGCGCGCACTGTCGTCAATTCTTCCCAGCTTGCATTATTTGTTCAGTCTTTCTTGAGCCAAGGGTTTTCTTTAGCGGGCTTTTTCTGAGGCTCATTTGAATGAGCTTTTGTCGGTTCTGCTTTAGCGGGCTCGGCTTTGGTGCGTGACTTGGCTTGTGCCCAAGGCGATTCCTGCTCTATTGTCTCTTTTGAAGTTGGTGCTTGAGGTTTGTCTTCATATACGTCCGTTTTTTTGCTTTTTTTCTTAGCAGCGACGAACCTGGGCTTTTCTTCGTGCTCCCTGTTAGTCTCTGTGTTTCCCGTGCTTAAAGGCTCCACTTCGTCTTTTACAACTTTGGGCGGGTGTCTGGGGCCAACCAATTGCGTGTAGGCTGCCATAAAAGCTTGTTCTTGAAAGGCTTTTAAACCCGTATCTTTAAAGTCGACGGGTAGTGGGTCATATTTTTGTGTCTCTTTTATGACGGCTGCACTAATCAAATACGCTTTGTGTGTTTCCATGAGCTGTAGCGCTGTTTCTAGTTTGAACCCAGAAGCTGCGCCCGCAAATTTACCTTTTTGGTGTCTCGCTTTGATGGCGATTTTGTCAACTTTATAGTCGTCCATCAGCTTCGCCACAGTAGCCTGGAATGCGCGCAGCTGCTTGGGGTCGTCAGCATTGGCAATATTGATTCGCCGTTGCCGTATCTCTGGCGCTTCAAAAAGACCTCTGTCCAGTGACAAAACACAGACAATAATCTCGTTGGCTTTTATATCGATTCCACAAACGCGCATAAAGGTAAGTCAGGCTGAATAAGTTGCAAACAGTATAGGGCGGGCAAACAAGCAAGTCGACTCGGCTGTCGCTCTACATCGCAATAAGCTGATAATCTGAGAGCACCGGCTTAAGGAGATGCCCATCGATGATAACTGTTGGGGATGAGTTGGGTCTTAAGTTGGTGGAATCTTGCAGTGAACAGGATTGGACGAGGGGCAAGTACAGACAATGAAATTTCAAACTCAGCTAGATGTTGATCTTGGTGATCCCTATTTGCCCAGTGTGCAATACACGGGTCAGGGTGACTTGCCTTCGCGTTATGCAGTTAGCGACTTGGCAGCGGAGACTTTTGCACGTGCTAGCGCCTGGTTGGCACGGTACAGAGACGGTCCTGACGCAATTCATGCCTCTTTGAGTGTGGATAGAGTCCTTGCCTCGCGTTGGTTTGATTGGTCACTTCGGCCTGATGGCTGGGAAACGCCTGCAGCTTGGGATTCAATTGCTGGCGACTACCTATGTGCAGACGGTTGGGTTCGTCTACATACTAATGCGCCGGTGCACCGTCAAGCCGCAATCAAGGCTCTGCAGCTACATGAAGGTGTTGATCGTTTGCAAGTAGCAGCAGCTGTGAAAACATGGACCGCCGAAGCGATTGAGTTGGCAGTAGTCGCCGTTGGAGGCTGCGCGGCACGGCTGCATAGCCCAAGCCAGTGGGCTGATCACCCACAAGGTCGCGCTGTTGCGTTGCAGTCGCTGGTGCACCATGAAGAGTTTCCTTTGGGTGCGGTCGCAGCGCATCACCTGCCTGACAGTTCTCACCCACTGATGGGCCTTAAGGTTTTGGATCTAACTCGAGTCTTAGCTGGGCCTGTCGCAGGTCGATTTTTGGCCGGCTATGGGGCAAAAGTGTTGCGCATAGATCCACCTGGCTGGGAGGAGGCGGCAGTCGTGCCGGAGGTGACATTGGGTAAGCGTTGCGCCGGGCTGGATTTACATAACCAGGCAGACCGCGACATCTTCACTGAGTTGCTTCGACAGAGCGATGTTTTGTTGCATGGTTACCGGCCATCAGCACTGGAAAATTTGGGTTTTGGCGATCAATGGAGGCGCGAGCAAAATTCCGCGCTGATAGATGTCTCTCTCAGTGCTTATGGCCACTCGGGGCCCTGGGCCCAACGCCGAGGTTATGATAGCTTGATGCAGATGAGCACCGGTATCGCTTTTGTGGATGAACCCAGCGCCAAACCAAAGCCATTGCCCGTGCAGGCGTTGGATCACGGTACGGGTTATTTGATGGCAGCGGCAGTTTTGCGTGGACTAACAAAACGACGTGAACTTGGAATAGCTTACCGGTCTCGGCTCTCCTTAGCTCGTACCGCTGCGCTTTTGGTCAGTGAAAAACCATCGCAGCCCATGCAGCCATGGCCAGATGAGAGTCCAGAAGATTGCAGCCAAGAATTAGAGCTAACTGACTGGGGGGCTGCACAGCGCTTGCGCTTTCCCGTGAGTCTAGAACAGGCAAATTGCTCTTGGTCTATTCCAGCGGGCGAGTTGCGTCGACATAAGCCAAGCTGGTCCTTCGAAAATACTTGACGTGTGTAGCCACAGAACTGTTGCAAAACTGCAAATTCATGGCTTCTTCCGTCAATAACTGTTGTTAATGTGCAACATTGAAAAAATTAGCTAAGTATATTGAAATATAAAGGAATAACTGTACTAAATTTCAAGTAGCTTCATGATTTTATGCTCGTCTGAGGCTTTTGTTCCACAACGGAGATTTGGATGAAAACTTTCGGTAGTCGACTACTTCTAGTGGTCGTAGCTGGGCTTCCTGCTTGGAGCTGGGCAGCTACGCTAGAAGGTTCAAACCCACTGAAAGGTCACTGGGACAGTGTTTTTTTAATAACACTTGGTGGCCTAATCGTTTGGCGTGAAGTCAGGTTTGCCAAGCGTGGTCTGACCCGGCGTGGCAATAGCTGGCAAGCTCTCAATACTTGGAGGAAACCTGTGAGCCAATCTGCTGTGTTAATGCCCGTGTTGGCAAAATTAGCCTTTAGACGCTGAAGTCATTAGATAGTTAATCGTTATGGCCATGCGTGCGAATCCGTAAACGCGCATGGTCAATCTAATAAAACTTCGTTGCCAAACTCTACGCAGCAGCGTTTCCAGAGTGTGCTGGCTAAAAAAAGCATCTTAAAATCTACATTAAAAACCAGACTTAATGAGGTTATAAGCTTAAGCTTAATGATAAATATTACTGGATACTTCAATGTACGCTGCTCCAGCATTACCTCCTGAAATAATCGAATCAACATTCGCTTGGCGTGGGCATGAAATGCAAGCCGACTCTACGCTGTGGTTGGAGCAACTGAGCTCTACCGAAGTGCAAGAGCTTTGCGATTCGGCAAAGCGATTCATGGACTCGGGGCGTGAAATAGCGGATATGCGTGTTTCTGATATGCCATTACCCAGTATGTCTGCGCGTTTGCGAGCACTCCAGCGCGCTCTTTTGTCAGATTTAGGTGTTCGAGTTTTGCGTGGCTTCGATTTGAGCAAAGTTAATTCAGAAGAAGCCGCTGCTGCGTTTTACTCGGTGGGCCTCCATTTGGGTTTTGCGCGGTCTCAAAATGCGGCGGGCCACTTACTGGGGCACGTTCGAGATACAGGGGCTAATGCTACTGATAATACAAAACGAATATACCAAACAGCCGAACGCCAAACTTTTCACACAGACTCTGCTGATGTAGTGGGCTTGTTGTGTCTTCGTGAGGCTATGTCTGGAGGTGATTCTCTCTTGGTTAGTACGGTCACTCTGTACAACGAGATGATGCGCCGCAGGCCTGATTTGGCAAAGCTGTTGTTTGATCCCATAGCTACTGACCGACGCGGCGAAGTGCCGGCCGGAGAAAAGCCTTTTTTTGAAATACCAGTTTTTAACTGGTTTGCAGGTCAATTAACGGGTGTCTATCAGCGGCAATACATAGATAGTGCGCAGCGATTTGATGGTGCGATGCATTTGACAGAAAACCATATTCAGGCTTTAAATTTGTTTGATGAATTGGCAAACGATCCTGAGCTGCATTTTAGTATGCGCTTACAATCAGGAGATATGCAGTTTGTCTACAATCACGCTTTGTTGCATGATCGTACCAGTTTTGAGGATCACCCAGACATAGAAAATAGAAGGCATTTGTATCGTCTTTGGCTGGCTATGCCAAATGACAGAGAGTTACCGCCTTACTTTGCACAAAGATTTGGTCAGACAACCATTGGTGATCGTGGCGGAATTGTTACTCATGGTACAAAGCCAAGTGTGGTTTTAGTTTAATACACCAAAATTCTTTCGCCAAAACCTTAGGGCTTCCACGGTTTAAGCGGTTTTGCTTAATCGTCAAGTTCGGGTGAACGCGAGATTAACTCTTTCATGATTTCAGAGGTGCCGCCGTATATGCGTTGCACGCGTGCGTCGGCAAACATTCTGCCAACCGGATATTCCCACATATAGCCGTAACCGCCGTGCAGTTGAACACAGGTATCGACGACTCGACCTTGCATTTCTGACAGCCATAGTTTGCACATAGATGCCTGCTCGGTGCTTAACTCACCACGACTGTGGGCGGATACGCAGCGATCAACAAAAGCTTCGCCTACTTCTATCTCCGTGCGCATCTCAGCCATTTTGTATCGTGTGTTCTGAAATGAAGCAATGGTCTGGCCGAAGGCTTTGCGTTCATTGACGTAGTTGAGCGTGTGCTGGTAAGCCCCTTTGGCGGCTCCCAGTGCAGTGACACCGATAAGTAAACGCTCAAAGGGCAGCTCGGCCATCAACAGATTAAGACCGCGATTCTCTTCGCCGATGATGTCAGACACGGGAGCGCGAGCGTCTTCAAAAAATATTTCGGCGGTATCTTGAGATTTTTGCCCAACCTTGTGGAGATTTCTTCCTCGTTTGAAGCCAGCCTGATCGGTTTTGACCATAATTAGACTGAGCCCGCCGCGCTCTGCGGCAGGGTCTGTACGGCAGACTACAGCGATGGCATCCGCCATTATGCCGTTGGTGATAAAAATCTTTGATCCATTGATTACCCACTCGTCGCCATCGCGTTCAGCGCGACAACGCACGCCACGCAAATCTGAGCCAGCACCTGGTTCAGTCATGGCTACCGCAAACAAAGCTTCACCTGTTACGGCGGGTGGCAACCAACGCTTCTTAAGGTCCTCTGACCCTTTATTGAGGATGTAATAGGCCACTATGTCGTGAACACCGATACCACCGAGTCCAGCCACACCACAGCGACCTATCTCTTCATAAATGACAGCGGATGCGCGCATGTCGGATCCTGGGCCGCCGAAATCCTCGCCGACGACGGAAGCCATGGCACCTAATTCGCCAAGCTTATTCCAAATGTCGCGATCAGCGTGCCCTTGCTCTTCCCAAGCGTCCCATTTGGGAACAACTTCTTGGTTGAGGAAGCGACGTAGGCCATCACGAAGTTGTTCGTGCTCAGATTCGTAGATGCCCCGTTTTTGATCGCTCACGATTGTTCCCCTTGGAATTGAATGCATAATGCTGAGATTATAGTGCCTGAAATTACGGATGATTTGTGGCATGGCCAATCATCTGATTTGATAAGATTCTGGATATCCCAAATATGAGAGATGACCGGTGACGATAAAAACTTGGTGGCAAAAGTTTCAAGCCGCGCCTGCAGTGGTGGAGTGTCGCGAACGCAAAATTCAATTGGCAACGGCTGCGCTCCTGATAGAGATCACACGAGCAGATGCTACGGTCGATGAGGTAGAAGAAAAAAGTGTGCAAGTTCTATTGAGAGAACACACAGGCCTAGAAGATGAAGCGCTTGGCCAGTTGCTGGTTGAGGCGGACAATGCTGTTGACGAGGCCGTCTCGCTGGTCGATTTTAGTCGTGTGCTGGTTGACGCTCTCAGCCTAGAGGAGCGCGGTGAGGTTGTCGATATGCTTTGGAAAGTCGCGTATGCCGATGGACGTATCGACCGCTACGAAGACTATTATGTACGCAAACTGGCGGAGCTTTTGTATGTTCCCCATGCTCGCTTTATTCAAGCGAAATTGCGAGCAAGCGGTGAGCTGTAGTTTTTCCGTTGTTTTCAGTCTGGGTTTTTACTTTGCTCATTGACCTTTGGTTTTGGTTGTTCGCTTTGACAGCTGCACTCTATGCGGGCATAGCCAAAGGTGGATTTGGTGGCGCCCCCGCGATGTTGGCGACACCCATCTTTGCGCTTGGCAGTGATCCGGTGACAGCTGCTGCGCTGTTGTTGCCGGTGCTGTGTTTTATTGATGTGATTAGTTTTAAAGAATGGTGGCGCTATGCGAACTGGCAAGACCTAAAACTCTTGCTGCCGAGTGCTGCAGTGGGAATCGCGCTTGGTGCGCTTCTTTTTGATCTGCTAAATGTCGCCGTGCTGCTGATTCTACTTGGCAGCTTTGCGCTCAGTTTTTCTGCTTGGCAGTTTACGGGTGGAGCTCGGGTACGCAATCCTAAACCCTGGGTGGGTCGCCTGTGTGGCGTGGCGGCTGGTGTTTCCAGTACGATCGCACACGCTGGAGGGCCGCCATTGTCGCTGTACTTACTGAGCAAAAAGTTACCGTCGAAGGTCTATTTAGGGACTGCAACGGTGTTTTTTACTGTAACCAATGCGCTTAAGTTGATTCCCTATACGCTGCTTGATCTTCTACCTAGCGGTAGTTTACTCACCTCTTTGGCTTTGATGCCCTTAGCCTGGTTTGGCATCAAGCTTGGCATTTACCTACATCACAGTATCTCTCAAGAGGCGTTTTACCGCGTTGCATATTCGTTGTTGGCTATAGTAGGTGTTGTTTTGATCGTTAGAGGAGTCTCTTCGTTATAGCTCGTCATCTATAAAGCTGGCGCACTTCTGGCATCTCGTCTTGTCTCGTTGCTGAATGTGCGAAGTCTGGCTTGGCTAATAAAACCGATTTATACAAGGCGAATCTCAATATCTGCGATATACATCGTCAGTATTTTGGTCGTTTACAATTCAATTTTCACCTGGCGCATGGTGAAGGTCAGCGGCAAGTATTACTCAAGCTATTGGCGAGCTGTCTGTATGCGGCTGATGGCTTAAAAATTGATGTTAGTGCTTACAAGAGCAAGAAACCCGATCTCTATATTACAAACGAGTTCGGGAGAAAAAGTCTTTGCGTTCTTCTCGGTATGCGGCCTCTTACTGAACTCACTCGCGCATGTCGAGAGGCTGAACATGTGGTGGTGATGGGTGAGGATGATGCACGATGGCGACGCTGGTGGGTTGCCTCGCAAAGCAAACTTGTTCTTTTGCCCAATTTAAGCGTGGCGACAGTAAAACCGTCTGATGTTGATTTACTTTTGCCTTGTTTGCACAATCGTGTGAGCTGGCACGTTTTGCTTGACCATGAAACCCTTTGGTTGAATCACAGCGACGGAATCTCAGAAGTCATTCCTCGACGGTTAAAGACTTACCTCTTAGAACAAACCCAAGTCGCTTAAAAGCCACGTAATCCGCTAGGAATCGTACCTACGGTTTAGGATGCGATCTCGACTAACTTATTCCTCATTAGGTTTATTTTTTGCGTGGGTTCCAGCCCTGACTTTGGGGAATGTATCCCGCGGAGCTTAATTCGTGTTCAACCAAAATCTCAGACTGAACATCAACTAGATCTATTTGCTATTGACCTTAGCGCTCCGTTGTCGGTTAAATGTGCTAAATCAGGGTTTGGGTTTTCACTGATTCGTGTGGCTGCTCAGAACTAATGCGCGGCATTTTTAGACGTCCGCGGGTGCGGGGTAGGTAAGAGGGCTTAAGCAATGCAAAAGGCAGGAGTAATTGGTGTAGGTGATATGGGCAGCGGGCTTGCCAAAAATCTCATCGCACAAGGTTTTCAGGTATGGGGCTACGATTTACTGGAGGCTCGCCTGCAAAATCTCGAAGACATGGGGGGTCACAGAGCGAGCTCGGTTGCCGAAGTTGGAAAACATGCGGATTGTGTCTTTGTCATGGTAATGCATGGTGATCAAGCTAAAGAAACTATTCTTGGCCCTGATGGATTGGTTAATAACCTGAAGCCCGGTTCAACAGTTTTACTGACTGCGACCATAAAACCTGCGGAAGCGCGTGAGATTGGCGAGGCTATGATTGGCTCGGGTATCCACTTAATTGACAGCCCGGTAAGTGGGGGTTTCCCCGGTGCACAGAGCGGTACCCTCACGCTGATGGCGGCAGGCGAACCGGCTGTGCTCGAGCAGTGCGAACCGGTGATGTCTGCCGTGTCGAAAGTTGTGCATCGCGTGGGTGAAAAGGCAGGTGACGGTCAAACTGTAAAGGCGTGCTTGCAATCCCTTATCGGGTCAATTTTTTCAGCAACCTTCGAGGCCTCCGTGCTCGCCGCTAAAGCCGGTGTTAGCGGTAAGGTCTTGTACAACGTGGTCTCTAGTTCAAGCGCGGGTTGTGGTGTGGCGAACACTGCCCTAGAAAATATCATTGACCGCCAATTTGAAGGAACTGGCAGCCACATAGCCACAATGCATAAAGACCTGACTATTTCTTTGGATTTGGCGGAGCGTCTAGGTGTGCCCATGCATACGGCTTCTACCGCAATGCAACAGTTCCACGCTGGTAAGACAAAGTATCCCAATGGTGATAACTGGGTCGTTACGCGAGTGTTGGAAGAAATTGTTGGTGCCGAGCTGCATCGCTGATAAATAAATTGAGAGCCTAATATGAAACTTGGTGTTATCACAGATGGTATAAGTCGCGATTTTGGGCATGCACTCCGTGTGATGGACGAATTTAAGCTCGAATACGCAGAGTTGCAGTTTTTATGGGATAAAGAAGTCGGTGATTTGGATCTGGCTGAAACGGCTAAAGTTAAGCAACTGCTAGAACAGCATGAAAAAAAAGTATCTTGTATCTCACGTCATGTCTTTGCCGGTATACATGCTAATACCAATAAGCCAGGTGATGCGCTGCACATCAAACATATGGATGCGCTGAAACGCTGTATAGAACTGGCGCATACTCTTGAATGCCCATTGGTGCGCATAATGAGCCCGATAAAAGGCATGATACTTTGGGGCAAAAATGGCGCAGAAAAGTGGAATGTTGCGCATGACTCATGGGACAACACACTGCCTTTTATAGCGCCCGCGATAGAGCTGGCTAAGAGCGAAGGTATAAAGCTTGTCTGTGAGACGGGCAACGGTACACAGATAAACTCGTGTTACACCGCTCGCAAATTGATCGATGACCTAGGTGCCAAAGGCACACTGTTTGTTTTATGGGACCCAGCAAATAACTGCTGGGCACACGAGACAGCGTTTCCGGACGGCTACAATGAAATTTCAGGTGGTTACTTAGGTCACGTTCACATCAAGGATGTTCTGGTGGATACACCACGTGCCACGCTTGAGGTACGTGAAATGGGTAGAGGGCAATTGGCCGATCAGTTTCAGCCAATGGCTGATGCACTGCGACGAGACGGCTATGATGGGGTAGTCTCTTTTGAAAGCGTCTACCATCGAGGCGACGGCGATTATGAAGCAGGTTTTCGTGATTGTATTGACACCTTCACTAAATTTTTTGGGTGTGCTCAGGTTGCGCCATGACAGCTAACGATACATGTTTTTGCATCGGCTATCCATGGGAAGTCACCAAATCAGTTGGCAACGGAGCTGTACTCACTTTTGTTTAGATCAATCACGTCAGATTGTCCATTGTCTACATTTGTCGCTTTGCGGCGAAAAGTACCACTCAAGAGGGCCACAGTGATAAAAACGGTGCTGAGTAGTAAACCAACCAGTAACGCAGTTGTAGAGGTGATCAACACTAGCAACATCAGTGCTGTGACTCGAACAAAGTTAAAAAATTTGTATGCTGTGTCCCGTAACATCGCTTTTCCTTTTCGGTTTGAACAGATTTCATTATCTCAGCTGCAGTGAAAGTTTCGGTCAAGACATTGTCATTGTTTGTAAAGATCGTGGTGATATTCACTCGTTCTTCGGATGCTTCCATCTGGCAATCTGCCCGTACAAAATTCAACATTTTTCAGTCGTTCGATTATCACGGGTGTCTCATTGAGTGGCTTTTCTGAATTGCAGACGAGGCATATCGCTGTATTTTTATAGTTTTGGTTTCTATATGCGCTTTGCGAACGTATTATCCGTAGAATGCTAACCACGGAAAAAAGCATGGCCTCTCCTGAACTTACTCGAGTCGAGCTGGAAAAACTAATTGGGCGTTGCGCGCTGAATGACCGGCGCGCTTTTGAGAATATTTATAAAGCGACTTCTGCTGTTGTTTTTGGCTTTCTGATGAGGATGTTACGAGACCCCGCTGCTGCTGAAGAGGTGTTGCAAGATGCGTATATGCAGCTTTGGCTAAAAGCCTCTAGCTATAATGCGGATCGAGGTCAACCTCTTACGTGGATAATAAGCCTCGCTCGGTATCGAGCGCTTGATTACTTGAGAAAACAATCGACTCGCAACCGTTATGAAAGTGACTTTGCGATTGAGCAAGCAGATGCTCTCGGGCAATCCGATATCGCTACTGATAGCCGCTTGGATCAGCATTTAAATATTTGCTTAGATAAATTGCAGGAAGAAGTCCGTGAATCGGTACTCAAAGCCTATTGTGAGGGTTATACGCACCAAGAACTGAGTGCCAGCATGAAAACGCCAATTGGCACGGTGAAAAGCTGGATTCGTCGCGGAGTCCAAAAGCTAAAGGAGTGTCTGCATGAATTATCAGCGACCTGAACGACGTGAATTGCTGGCGGCCGAGTATGTTTTGGGCACACTTGTCGGTAAAGCACGCGTGCGTTTCGAGCGACTATTGGCTCACAACATATTGTTGCGACGAGAAGTGGCGCTGTGGGAAGAGCGTCTGCATCAATTGAATATTGCAGAGCCGGTTCAGCCACCTCGGCGGGTATGGCGTAAGATCACTGCGCAAATTGAGACAGAGCGGTTAGGAGGTCGCGCGGCTCGCAACCGTGTGCTTTGGTGGAAAAACATCGCGACCCTGACGACGGTTATGCTTTTACTTTCGGCCATTGCGCTTTTTGTTCCTCGCGAAAACTCTACACTGAGCTCTGACTTCATCTCAGTGATGAACACCGATACCAATGTGCCCGCCTGGGTCATTCGTTTTGATACGACTAATCAAAGCATGTCCATCGAGGCTTTGCGCACCATGCAACCTGAGAAAGACCGTGATTTTGAACTCTGGCTACTACAAGCCGACGGCACACCTTTGTCCTTAGGGTTGCTGCCTCGCAAAGGTAAGCAAAGCCGATCAATGGTTGGCTCTGACTTCGATATAAACAATGGTCTTGCGGTTAGTATAGAGCCGCTTGGTGGATCAAAAACGGGTGCTCCCTCTGGTCCGGTTGTGTATCAATCCTCGATCTTTACAGCTTTATGAAAAACGGAGCTTAGGTTGGGTGAAATTTTTTTTTGAATTAGTGCATCTGGGCAGCGTACTTCTCGCGTACTAGTGATGAACAACCGTTCTTCACTCAGAGAGAAAAGTTATGTCAACTTCAAAGCGCTTTGTCAGACTGAGTCTGGCTGCTGTGCTCGTATCCAGCTGTTTTGCATCCTTGAGCTACGCATCCAGCCATCGGGAGGCACCGCGTATAACCGCGACCCCTAAAGTCGATGCCACCGATTTTTATATATTTAACAGTTACGAAGCCGGTCGCGAAGACTACGTCACGCTAGTGGCGAACTACATGCCGTTGCAAGATGCTTACGGTGGGCCAAATTATTTTGCTTTTGATCCTAATGCACTGTACGAAATCCATGTGGATAACGATGGCGATGCCGAAGAAGACCTGACGTTTCAATTTCAGTTTGCTCAGGCTCTCGGCTCATCGGGTGAAGGTATCGCTTTAGATATTGCAGGTGTTAGCGTACCTGTTCCTCTAAAAGCTGTCGGTCCGTTGTCGGCTGCAGATACTTCCGCGGCTAATTTTGCAGAAACCTACAACGTTACCTTGGTTCAAGGAGATCGACGTACCGGTGTTAAAAATACGGTGACACTAACTCAAGGCGGTGGTGCAGAGCTACAAAAGCCTTTTGACTATGTCGGTGAAAACACGTTTGGTGATGCAACTCAGTATGAAGCTTACTTAGCCAGTCTTACAGCTTCAGGTGAAATCTATAACGATGTGACTTTCACTGGCTGCCCCGCTAATGCTGCAGAAGGTCGGGTTTTTGTCGGCCAACGCAAAGATTCTTTTGCGGTAAACCTTGGCTCTATTTTTGATCTGGTCAACTTTGATCCACTAAACATCACGGATGATGTGAGCAACGATCAGTTAGCGGACAAGAATGTCAGCACGATTGCAATTGAAGTCCACAAGGACTGCCTGACAGGCAACGGCAACGGCGTCATCGGAGCGTGGACAGCGGCCAGTTTGCCGCAGGTAAGTGTGATCAATCCAACAGCTACTTTTGCTGATCCAGCTGTACAGGGTGGTGCTTGGACGCAGGTTTCGCGCCTGAGTAACCCCTTGGTTAATGAAGTAGTTATCGGCCTACCTGATAAAGATTTATTCAACAGCAGCGAACCGGCGCAAGATGGCCAGTTTGCCAACTACGTCACTAACCCCACTTTACCTGCCATACTCAACTTACTGTTCAACTCAGGTCAAGAGTTTGGCGTTGCTGATATTGCTCCGCAGAACTTTCCCCGCCAAGACCTGATTGCTGCGTTCTTGACAGGCGTTGCAGGGGTAAACCAGTTGATGACGGTAACTCCTTCTGAAATGCTGCGTCTCAATACGGGCGTACCCGCCACGGCAAGTGGTTCTCAAGCTAACCTGGGTATTGCCGCGGGTGACCTAGCTGGATTCCCGAATGGTCGCCGCCCGGGAGATGATGTTGTAGATATCGCGCTGCGTGCAATGATGGGGGCATTTTGTCACGCAATTCCTGTGGATTTGAATGGTGATGAAACACTTGATGATCAAGACAACCTGCTTTTATGTGGCACCACACCTGAAGATTCCTCTGCACAAGCACCTGCTGGTACAGCGGGTTTTCTTGACGGTGCTCCGCAGAACGAAGGGCAATTCATGGCGTCTTTTCCGTATTTGACAACACCTATAGCTGGTGCAAGCAACTGAGAGTAAGTTATGCATAACTTAAAACTAAGTGTTTTGATAGTTGCAGCGTGCGCTTTGGTAACTGCTTGTAATAAGGGTTCATCAAGCAATTCGTCGAGCGGTTCTGGCAGCACCGGTGGTGCTGAAATAAGTGCTGAGGTATCCGCGCTGTTCGAAGCTGAACCGGACGGTAGCCCTGCATCATTGGATTTGGCTAATCTTCCAAATGCCTTGAGCGATGCCTTTGGTGCTGCTGATGATGAGCCTGTTGCGGTAAATCCGGGCGATGATTTAGCTAATCTGTTACAGCGCTGATCGCTTGTTGAAGCTGACCTCCTGCATCTACTGAGCAGGAGGTCAGTGCGGCGCGGAGCTGAGGCTACAAAAGAGCGCTCATTCAAACAAAGAGCGGTTCCACCCAACATACAAGTCAGAAACTTTTTTTCATTTCTCGTTGCATTGTCGATGAGTCGGGCTTTGTTCTAGTTAACGCTATCAGCCTTTATTCCTACTAGATCGTTTCTTTTGTGTTGCAGAGGCCTTAGTTTTGGCCTTGGAGGGTTTCGCCGTGCGCGGAATGTAGCCCTTGTCACTCTGTTTGTCTATCTGAGTAGCAGAACTTCGATTAGTGCGACCAGAGCTTTTGCTTTTGCCGACGCGTTTAATTAATGCTTGGCGATTAGTCGCGTCGAAACCACGCCGATGTAGTCGTTTTATCTTATGACCGATCAAACGTTCTATTAAAACTAAACTGCGCTCTTCGTCTCGACTGACAAAGGAAATTGCGTGGCCTTTAGCACCAGCGCGTCCAGTGCGACCAATGCGATGCACGTAGTCTTCGGCCAAGAAAGGAAGGTTGTAGTTAATTACGTGCTCCAAGCCTTCTATGTCTAAGCCTCTGGCCGCTACCTCAGTTGCAATGAGTACTTGTAATTTTCCGGCTTTAAAATCCGCGAGAGCCCTCCGGCGGGTTCCTTGGCTCTTGTCTCCGTGGCATACCGCTGCTCTGTATTTTTTTAGCTTCGCAGCGAGAGCATCCGCCTGACCTTTTGTACTGGTAAAAACCAAGACTTGATACCAGTCGTATTGGCGCAACAGATCCATAAACAGATCAATTTTGCGTTCTTCGTCAACGGCATATAGCACGTGGTCGACCGTATCGGCGGTTATCTGCTCTTTGCTGACGCGAATCTCTTGATGATTGTTCAGCAGTTTATGCGAGAGTTCGTTGACGGCTGCCGACAAGGTCGCCGAGAACATCAGCGATTGGCGCTTTTCCGGGCAATAGCCCAGCAAGGTTTTTACGTCAGCGATAAAACCCATATCGAGCATGCGATCGCATTCGTCGAGCACCACATGTTCTACACCCGTAAGCACGGTATTGCCTTGACTGATATGTTCAAGCAGACGACCGGGAGTCGCAATCAATATATCGATACCGCCACGTAGTTTTGCCGCCTGGCCCCCCATCTTAACGCCACCGTACACGGAGGTAATTTTCAAGTCGGTACATTGAGCATAAGTACCGATTGTATGACTTAACTGTTCAGCGAGTTCGCGCGTCGGTGTAAGCACCAGCGCGCGTGGTTTTGGGTTGCTGCCTTCACGCGGATTGTCCAGTAACTGTTGCAGTACGGGAATAGCGTAAGCTGCTGTTTTACCCGTGCCGGTTTGAGCAATGGCGAGAATATCTTTGCCACGACGCGCAGCAACGACTGCTTTCTCTTGCACGGGTGTGAGTTTTTTGTAGCCGCAAGTCTCCAGCGCTTGACTGATTTGCGGCGCTAGATCGAGTGAAGAGAAGTTCATGGAGAGTCCTTATTTTGCGATATGCGGCTGTTCATGGGTGACTCCCTAATTGTAAAGTATCGGTTTGGGAGTAGTGGTGCTAATTTCGATTTCCCACTAAGAACTTAGATAGCGTTTTATCTGAATAGAGCACTATTACTCAAATATTCTTCGCAAGTATTTGTTGATCATTATGATATGACAGTGGATGGGCACTATTTGTGGCAATACTAACTCTTCAGGGGTTTATGCTAATCGACGTATTTCAGCCACTGATATTGTTGGTTAGAAACTATTGAGCTGGGCATAGCTATGGGAAGTGAGGATGTGTAACAAAAGCTCGTCAACACGTGAATTTGCTACACTAAAGGAGGGTTACCCTTTAAGGCCGCAGTGGGCTGGTCGACGATTAGGAATAAATATTGATGAAAACTATGAGCTGTAAACAACTTGGCGGTGCTTGCGACTTGACTTTTTCAGGAGAGACCTTTGAAGAAATGGTCGAGCAGAGCAAGCAGCATGGTATGGAAATGTTTCAGAGTCAGGATCCGGATCACCTTGCGGTCATGGCTCAAATGGCAGAGCTGATGCAAAAACCTGAAGAGATGCAAAAGTGGTTTGATGGGAAGCGTGCTGAATTTGAAGCGCAGCCTGACGACTAAACTAGGCTTGTAGAATTTGCTGCAGTTTAAAATCCAGCTCTTTGGCTGGATTTTTTTATTCCCAGAATTACTGTTGAGGAATTCTCCAATTGCGCTATATTTTTCGTGTTTTTTCTTCCAAACGTGGACCATAGTTTATTGCTTTGTAACAAAACTCATCAACACATGTTTGACCCCGTTGGCTGTTGAGAGAGAGTATTGAGCAAATGAATCTTAGCAGGCGGTATTCATAAGTCTGAATATATCTTGGATATTATTTCTGGCTTAATAACATGAATTGTGGAGGAAAACTCTAGAATCTCTGACAATTTATTACAGTGCGGGCTAGCTTGTGGTTTTACACTCTGGCGTCTTCACATTCAGAATTTCAAAAAAGCATGTCAGAGCTTAATGCTGAGTCCCGACCACCTATTCGCATACTGATGGTAACTCCCTTCCCTGAACGCAGTGACCGCATAGTTGGTGGTGTCGCGGGTGTGGCCTATTATTTGTGTCAACATCTGTCCAGTTTTAAAAGCGTTGACGTTGATGTCTTAGTTCCCGCTTGTGCTATTGAAGCACCCTTCAAGAAGAGACTCTCTGGCTTGGACGTGACTTATCTCCCGAGTGCTAGATCGAGCCTATTTGATCGGCTTATGTTGAATGGTGATGCAAAGAAGGTAAAAGAGTATATAGATGGGGGCCATTATGATCTTGTGCATGTTCAAGCAGCACCAGAATGGGCCAGATTCCTGACCCATCCGGTTGTTGTCACACTTCACGGTATCGTTGAGCAAGATATGTTGTTTCGAGATAACGGGTCCTTGTTGAGGAAGTTAGCTTGGCCCCTGATCCGAATAAGAGAGCAGATAAAAAGATCTCGGATTTCGAATTTGATTCTTATCAGCCCTTACGTCAGTCGTGCGATTGGGTCTGTGTACAAAGGGCGTTCTTGGAATATTGAGAACCCGGTGAATGAAGATTATTTTGCTATTGAACCAAAACCGAAAGAGCACGAGTTGTTGTTTGCAGGTGTTGTGAGCCCCCGGAAGAATGTAGAGAGACTCATCCAAGCCCTAGCCTTGGTACGAGAGAGAATTCCC
>CALCKW010000055.1 GCA_937965695.1 uncultured Granulosicoccaceae bacterium | reverse complement strand
GCGTCAAAATCAAAGCTAGAACCCGCAGCAGCAGCGTACCGTGATGGGTCCGGTGGAAAGTAGTCTGCACTGAAATTAATGGTTTCCATGCGCTCGTCAGTGATCGACATACCCGCCATGATCATGTCGTAGTTACCCGCCAACAGGTTGGGGATAATACTGTCCCATTCGTTAGCAACAAACTCACAGCTAAGCTCTGCGCGTGCACACAGATCCATACCCAGATCAATTTCAAAACCCGCCAACTTACCACTGTCGTCGAGGTAGTTCCAAGGGGCGTAAGCGCCTTCAGTGCCGATGCGAACAGTATCAGCTGCATGGGCAGTGCCGAGGATCAATGTCGCGCCGAGCGCTAGTAGGGTCTTCTTCATCATAGTTAATCTCCAGCTCGGATAAATCGTTTGTTCAGGCGTGTCCGAGTCACGCACTGGGTGATAAAAATTGTTTGAGCCGCGCCGACGAGGGATTGGCAAAGACTTGTTTTGGATCGCCAGACTCTTCGATCAATCCCTGATGCAGGAATATCACTTGGTTGCCAACGTCACGGGCGAAATTCATCTCATGGGTGACCGTCATCATGGTTGTGCCCTCCTCAGCCAGCTTGCGCATAACGGCTAACACTTCGCCGACCAATTCGGGGTCTAAAGCCGATGTAGGCTCATCGAAAAGAATGACATCGGGTTGCATAGCAAGCGCACGTGCAATCGCTGCACGTTGTTGTTGACCCCCTGACAAAAATGCAGGATAGCTGCCTGCTTTGTCGGCGATACCAACCTTGTCTAGGTATTCCATGCCAGCCGCTTCTGCGGCTTTGCGGTCTTTGCCCAACACTCGCATCGGCGCCTCGATGACATTTTGCAAAATAGTCAAATGAGCCCACAGATTGAACTGTTGAAAAACCATTCCCACACGGGTGCGCAGCTGTTGCACCTGTTTGGCGTTACTGGCCACACGTTCGCCGTTGCGGGCGTGTTTGAGTTCGATTTGCTCGTTGCCAATGCGAATCTCACCCTCATCGGGCATCTCCAACAGATTGATACAGCGCAACAACGTGCTTTTGCCCGAACCCGAAGAGCCAATCACTGAAACGACATCGCCCTTTTGAAGCTGCAGCGAAATACCGTGCAGGACTTCCAGGTCGCCAAAACGTTTTCGAATGTTCTCTAGGGATAAAACAGGTGTGCTCATGAAGGCATACGGCCGCTGGGCGTTAGCAAAAGTTGGTAGATACTCTCTGAAAATGGGCGTTCTGTCGAGTCTTGTCCGTGTTTGGTGTCGTCTAGAGATCAATTGCTATTCGTTTTAGCCGATTGTTTAGGTCTTCTGGATACAAAAATTACCACTTAGAATCAGCACTGCTACGATTCTTTAACTAGGCGCGGGCGTGATCATGTGAATGTTCTGTGTCAACGAGTGGCTGCTTGGGCGATAATGCAACTTTTGCGGATTGCCGATCTCACGTGTCAGCACAAACAGACGATTACCAACACCTTTTGCTGAATGATGTTCCGATGTTAGATGTCAGAGCGCCTGTTGAATTTGCTAAGGGTGCTTTTCCGTCGTCGAGAAACCTGCCTATTCTCGACGATCAACAGCGGCATGACATCGGAACGGTATACACGCAGCAAGGACAGAATGCGGCCGTTGCACTCGGGTTAGAGCTGGCAACCGCCGAGGTTCGCCAGCAGCGACTAGATGCGTGGTCCGATTACTTGCGCGCTCATCCTGAGGCGCATCTGTATTGCCTCAGAGGTGGCTTGCGCTCTAGAACCACACAAGCATGGCTGAAAGACCGCGGCATCGACGTCACCTTGATCAAAGGTGGTTATAAAGCGATGCGCAATTATGCGCTGCAACAGTTTGAAAACCTCAGTGCCAATGCACCGCTGTTGGTTTTGGCAGGTGCCACGGGCTCGGGCAAGACTCTTGTTATCCAGCAGTGGCAACACGCCATAGATCTAGAAGGTAAATCGCTGCATCGTGGTAGCGCTTTTGGCGGAACTTTTACACCGCAGCCCTCGCAAATATCTTGGGAAAACGCCATCGCTATCGATTGGCTCAAACGCACTCAAATTTCGGATCACCCTGTCTTAGTCGAGGCTGAATCCCAATTGATTGGGCGCATTTTTTTGCCCCAGTATTTGCAGGATGCCATGGCAAACTCGTCTGTTGTCGTTTTGGAGGTGCCGCTGCAACAGCGCATCGAATTACTGCGTGAGGACTATGTTTCACACGCGCTAAATCACTTTAAAAAAACAGTACCCGATGATCCTTGGATGGCACTTGATGCCCATGTCAGTGAAAACTTACAGCGCATACGCAAACGGCTTGGTGGCGAGCGTTGCGACTACCTTGTCCACTGTGTTCGTGGCGCGGTCAAGGCCTTGCGAGACAGTGACGACTGGGGTGGCTTTGATCACATCATAGAAGTCTTACTGCGAGAATACTACGACAAGCTCTACGCGCACAAAATGCAGGTGCGCGAGCAGCAATCAATCTTCAGGGGAGACCGTGAATCCGTGTTGCAGTGGTTGGCGGAGAAGTACACGTGAATGATCAAGATTTAGTTCTTATTGGCGGTGGGCACACGCATTCTTTGTTAATTCGACGCCTAGCTATGAAGCCAATCCCCAGTGTGCGACTGACTTTGATCTCCGACTCCGCCATGACTCCCTACTCGGGTATGTTGCCCGGTTACGTGGCTGGTCACTACAGCGCCGAAGAAACCCATATTGACCTCAATCATTTGTGTCGCTGGGCGGGTGTTCGTTGGATAGAAGCCCGAGCGAGTGGCCTCGACTTAGAGGAACAAGAGGTACTTTTTGCAGACAGACCACCTATTGGCTTTGATACGCTATCCGTTGATATAGGTTCAACGTCTAGACTTGCACCTCCGGGCGCACGAGAACATGCGACAGGCGTTAAACCCGTCGCTCTTTTCGACGCCAAGTGGCAAGAGCTAATCGCACGACCCGCCGGTGAAAAAATCATCGAATGGGGGGTAATAGGTGCAGGTGCGGCAGGTGTAGAATTGATCTTGGCCATGGCCTATCGTCTGCGCGATAGAGCCGACATTAAATTGCATTTGGTCTTTCGCGGTGACGAAATATTATCGGGGTACCCGCGTAAAGCTGTTGAGGCGGCCCAGCAGGCCCTGGCGGACTACGGGGTGAAATGTCATGCCAATTTTGCGGTATCCCGTGTTGACGAGGAAGGAATTGATTCTGTCGACGGCCACCGTATCGATATGGCAAACAGCGTTTGGTGCGCTGGAGCGGCAGCGGCTGAGTGGCTGGGTGATTCGGGTTTGCTCACGGATGAAGCCGGATTTGTGACCGTCGACAAATATCTGCAAAGCGTTTCACACCCAAGAATTTTTGCCTGTGGAGATATCGCTCATTTACGCGACGATCCCAGACCGAAGGCTGGAGTTTTTGCCGTTCGCCAAGCACCGTTTCTAGAAGAAAACTTGCGCCGTGTGAGCCGAGACCAAGTGCTAAAACCGGTCAAACTACAGAGCCGTTATCTATCGCTGTTATCTTTGGGTGGGCACAGTGCCACAGGAGAACGCAATGGTGTAGCGATGACGGGCAAGTTTATTTGGCGCCTGAAAGACTATATCGATCGTAGTTTCATGCAAAAACTGCAAAATCTCGGCGCACCAAAACCAATGGCAGCGCCCGCCATGACAGAGCCACACTGTGGAGGCTGTGGCGGCAAACTCGGCCCAGACTTGCTCAGCGATGGTTTGGCTGGATTACCGATTTATACTCGGCAAGATGTTGTACCAGCGCTGGCCTCACCCGAGGATGCGAGCCTACTTACACCCAAAGTTGGCCAACAACTGGTGCAGAGCATCGACGGATTCAGAAGCTTTTGCGACGACCTCTACTTGGTGGGCAGAGCAGCCACTGAACATGCTCTAAACGATGTCTACGCCATGGGTGCTGAACCTGTAGCAGCGCACATCTGGGTCAGCACCTCAATCGCTCACCCACGTTTGCAATACCGAGATCACCGAGCAATGATGCAAGGAATTGCTGAAGCACTCGCCCTAAACCGCACCACACTCGCGGGTGGTCACAGCAGTGAAGCGATGGACGCATCCGTAGGCGTTTCAGTCACAGGAGCGCTGCAAAGTGGCTTCTGTTGGAGCAAGCGTGGTGTGCAACTCGGCGATTGTCTGATGCTAAATAAAGGCTTGGGAACAGGTGTTATATTTGCTGCCGATATGCAGGCACAGGCCCCTGCCAATTCTGTCAGCGCTGCCTTAGAAAGCATGTGTCACTCAAACAGCGAGGCGGCTGCCGCACTTAAGCAGTGCAAACCAAATGCGGTCACTGATGTCTCTGGCTTTGGTCTATTAGGGCATCTTTTAGAAATGCTAGAGGGCAGTGATCTTTCTGTAGAATTGCTGCAAAAAGCCGTACCGCTTCTACCGGGTGCGCAAGCGTTAAGTGCCAACGGCTGGCGCTCCAGTTTATTTCCGGCAGTGGCGTCGCGACTGAGCGAGTGTCATGGCCTTGAAAATTGCCCTGCCGGTTGGGCAGAACTGTTACTCGACCCTCAAACGAGCGGGGGCTTATTGGCAGCGATTCCCGCTGACACCGTTGAGAAATTGCAGGCAGCTTACCCAGATTTCATTGTGATCGCACACTTGGTTACAGAAAAAGACAAAACAATCTGCATAAAATGCTAACTATTTTTAGTGTGGCTCTAAATTAGCCTGTAAATTTAGGTAAAGAATTATTAGTTTTATTGTTCCAGTATATCGATAGGCTTAAGATACACAGAGGGCTTTGCGCAAGCCGCAAATGCGGATTAATTTTCTTTCAAAACAATCGTTCACCATCAAACTACCTGTTGACACACCTCTGTGCGGCACGTGCTTTGTATTGCTGTACATAGGCTTCGAGAGCCAAAACGCAAGACAGGTTGTCGCTGCAACCATGATCAATTCGTCGCAATAACTGTACATATTGCACGTTGATCGAATTATTGCGACGACCTATTTTCAATAACATGGTCATAAGGCGGCTTTGTTCCGATAAAAGCCGCTAAAATCATTTAGCTAAGACAGTCTGTTTTTCAGACTAACGCGACATAATAGCAAGGACAATCTTATGCGGTTTTTCTCTGAGCGCCCATACCTCATCTCTCTGGTACTTATTATCTTGGTGGTGATTTGGATGTTTGTTCCCCTCAACAACGAGACAGATGATGAAGCCACAGCCGCTTCAGAGAAACCCCTGCAAAAAGTTCAGGTGCGCATGCTCTCCACAGAGCAGACAAACTTAGAGCTTGTCTTTACGGGTCGCACTGAACCCAATCAACGGGCAGAAATAGCCTCTGAAATGGACGGCTTGTTAAAGTCGTACGTTGCTGAGCGCGGTGCGACAATAAAAAAAGGCGAAGTAATCGCCGAAATTAATGCAGGCAGTTTAGCTGCAGCGTTAGCCAGCGCAAAAGCAGAACAGAACAGCGCAGCCATCGAATACAAAGCGCAATCAGATTTGGTGAAGCGCGGCCTAAACGCGCAGAACGGGAAGACCGTCGCCTTCGCAGCGCTTCAAGCGAGCAATGCACGAGTACAGCAAGCCGAAGTGGCGCTGCAAAAAACATCTGTAGTTGCGCCATTCGACGGCATAGTCGCCGACCACAGCGCGGAGATCGGTGACTTTATGAGTGTAGGACGGTCTATAGCCACACTGATTGATTTAGATCCTATTCGTGCTGTCGGTGATGTTTCCGAGCGCGACGTATCAGGCTTAAACGTCGGAGACAAAGCCAACATAGTGATGTTAAACGGGCAAGGTGTTGCGGGTGAGATAAGTTATATTTCTCCGTTTGCCGATGATAAAACCCGTACCTTCAGAGTGGAGGTGACATTGCCCAACATCGACGGCGCGTTGGTGGCTGGTATGACCACGCAAGTTAAAGTGCCTTTGCGCAGCGCCAGTGCATACAAAATTTCTCCCGCCCTGCTCACCCTCAATGCCGAGGGAGACATTCAAGTGGCAGCCGTTGACCAAGAAAATCGCGTTGAGTTATTTGATGTTGATTTAGTTCGCAGTGAGACTGACGGTATATGGGTAACTGGTCTGCCCGAGAATGCTCGAATCATTACGTTGGGCCAGGGCTTTGTTCACACGGGTGATCTAGTCGATCCAGTGGAAGAAAAAACTGACAAGGTCGCAACAGGCGACGCAAACAAATAAGCGAGGGCTGCAGCCATGAACGCATTGATTAATTCAGCTGTTGATCACGCACGCACAGTGCTTATGGTGCTGTTTCTACTGTTGGTTACGGGCACGATGACGTATATCAACATACCCAAAGAAGCAGATCCGGATGTCGACATTCCCATCATCTACACCAGCGCGTCGTTAGAGGGGATCTCACCACAAGATTCTGATCGCATGCTGGTGCGCCCCCTCGAAAAAGAGCTGGAATCAATAGAGGGCGTCAAAAAAGTCAGTTCTACAGCCTACGAAGGGGGTGCCAATGTCACGCTCGAGTTCGACGCTGGGTTTGATGCAGACAGTGCACTCGACGATGTCCGAGAAGCGGTTGATCGTGCAAAAGGTGATTTGCCCGCTGCCGCCGACGATCCGACCGTTCACGAAATCAATACGTCTAAGTTTCCGCAATTAGTCATTGGCCTAGGAGGGCCTGTACCCGAGCGAACACTCTACACCATCGCCGACCTACTGAAAGACGAGCTGGAATCGATGCCCGGTGTATTGGAGGCAGACATATCGGGCAAACGTGAGGAAATGGTCGAAATTATTGTCGACCCACTTGTGCTTGAGAGCTACAACATCTCTCAACTTGACCTGATCAATGCCGTGGGTCGCAACAATGAACTTGTCGCCGCCGGCGTACTGGACTCTGGTGTCGGCCGATTTTCACTGAAAGTGCCAGGCATTATTGAATCTGCGCAAGAGCTGTTTGATCTTCCGCTCAAGGTTGTCGACGGGCGTGTAGTCCGCATGAAAGACGTTGCCGAAGTCCGGCGTGTATATAAAGACTCAGAGAGCTTTGCTCGAATAGGCGGACAGCCATCAGTCACCTTGGAAATCAAAAAGCGTAGCGGCTCAAATATTATTGCTACGATCGACGAAGCCAAGGAGCGCATAGCCGTTCTGCAAGAGTCCTGGCCAGAAGCGCTAGAAGTTTCTTATTTCGGTGATAAGTCTGTCGATATCCGCGATATGCTTCGCGACCTGCAAAACAATGTTCTCAGTGCTGTGCTGCTGGTTATCGTTGTTGTAATTGCCGCTTTGGGTGTGCGCAGTGCCGGACTTGTAGCAGTTGCTATTCCCGGTTCATTTGTTATCGGTATGTTAGTCATCGACATGCTCGGTCTAACTGTCAATATTGTTGTTCTTTTTTCTCTGATCATGGCGGTTGGCATGTTGGTCGACGGTGCAATTGTTGTGACTGAGTTCGCTGACCGTCGGATGCTTGGTCGCGTACCTAAGGCCGATGCCTATAAACAAGCGGCACAACGAATGGCCTGGCCCATAATTGCTTCAACGGCCACCACACTAGCGGCGTTTATGCCACTGCTATTCTGGCCGGGTGTGATGGGGCAGTTCATGAAATATTTGCCTATAACTTTGATAGCCACCCTCTCCGCCTCGCTGCTTATGGCACTGATATTTGTGCCAACTCTGGGTGGCTTGATTGGTAAAACACGTATGGTTAACACTGAAGCTCTCGCCAATATGGCAAATGCAGAGCGCGGCAATCTTCTTAAAATCACGGGGTTCACCGGGATCTATGTACGATTTTTGAGCTGGGCCGTTAGCTTCCCTAAATCAATACTGTTGCTTGTTCTTGTCATCCTGTTCGCAGTTGGCGTTACCTACAGCAAGCTCGGCAAAGGCACTGAGTTTTTTCCTGATGTCGAGCCGACGCAAGCGGTCATGTCGCTTCTTGCACGAGGTGATTTGGCCGTGCGTGAGCGCGACGCGATTCTTCGTCGCGTGGAAGAACAGATCCTCAACGTTCCTGAGATTCGCACCGCTTATGCGCAGACCAATGTTGACGATACCGACAAAATAGCGACCATCATCTTGGAGTTCCAAGACTGGGACGATCGCGAACGCCGAGTCGATGCTGTGCTGGAACAACTGCGTGAATTAGACCAGACAATACCTGGCTTGCACGTTGAGCTGCAAAAGCAAGCCGCAGGTCCAGGTGGGGATCAAAAACCGATTCAGTTAGCCTTTAGCTCACCGAACCCTGAACTCACTCGACAGACGGTAGCCAAGGCACGCAAGTGGATGGAAGACAATGGGGGCTACACCGACATAGAGGACACACTCCCGCTTCCCGGCTTGGAGTGGAACGTCAAAGTCGATCGTGAAGAAGCCGGCCGTTATGGCGCAGACATCAACCTTATCGGCACTTTTGTTCAGCTAGTGACGACGGGTGTAAAACTGTCTACCTACCGCCCTGATGATTCCAACGAAGAGTTGGACATTCGGGTTCGCTTTCCTCCAGAACAACGTCAACTGTCACAGTTGGAAAACCTGCGAATTTCAGCGGGCAATGGCTACGTGCCTATGGGAAATTTTACCACCGTTGAACCTAGCCAAAAGGTGTCTGTTCTCAAGCGGCTCGACGGGGATCTGGTCTACAAGTTGATGGCAGGCCCCGCGCCGCGTGACGGAGAAAACGTTGTTAATCTTGGCCAATTGGCTAATGCTCGATTAGCAGAGTTGCATGAAGCCGCTGGGGAAATTGGTCTCGACCCTCGCGTTAGCCTCATTTTTGAAGGCCAAGACAAAGATCAGCAAGAAGCCATGGATTTCCTTGTCAATGCCATGCTGGTTGCACTGTTTATTATGGCGATAATCCTGGTCAGCATGTTCAACAGCTTCTACCAAGCATTTTTGGTTTTGACAGCAGTTGTCTTATCACTTGGTGGTGTATTTGTAGGGCTACTAGTAACAGGCGAAGCCTTTGGCATCATTATGAGCGGGGTGGGTGTTATCGCGCTTGCAGGTATTGTGGTCAACAACAATATCGTCTTGATTGATACCTACAACGTTATGCGTAAAGAAGGTGTTCCGGTCAATGAGGCTGTGCTGCGTACAGGTGCTCAACGCCTTAGACCGGTGATGTTGACGACAATTACCACCGTGCTGGGTCTCTTACCTATGGTCTTAAAAATGAACATTGACCTGTTTGGTCAAGAGATCAGTTTTGGTGCACCCTCAACGCAGTGGTGGAGCCAGTTGGCGACTGCTGTCGCTGGTGGATTGGCTTTCTCCACTATATTGACTTTGGTACTAACACCCTGCCTTCTCGCCTTGCCAGAGAGCATGAGATCAATGGCAAAAAGACCTTGGTTTGGGAGCTTGACCGCGTCGAAATCTAAGCCAGCGTAAAACAATTTGATCAGAGGCAGAAACGCATTCTGCCTCTGCTCTGCCGTTTAGGGTTCAACAAACTTTGTCAAAGGTCCCTACCGTAAGATTCAACTAGCTATTGACTAGATTTGCTTCGCGGCCGGGCCGAATTCAGCGCGTCGACGGTGCGAGCATGACTTGATCTAAACTTCACTAGCTAACTTCTACTGGGAAATCAGCTTAAATTATATTTAGAATTGATTGCGTTTCTAGTGTTCAGCATTGGGGAAAAATAGTTGTTGCTCGTCGACTTTATACGATCCAATGAGCTCTTGTCCCTCTTCCCCTGTTACCCAATCGATGAATTGCTGACCGGCCTCTAATTTAACGTGTGGGCAATTATTACCGTCCACCAAAATGATACCGTATTGATTGAACATCCTGTCGTCACCTTCAACGATGATGGTATGTGCCGCCTTATTGCCAAATTTTATCCAAGTCGCCCTATCCGTGAGCACATAGGCGTTCATGCCAATACCAACGTTTAGCGTAGCACCCATGCCAGAGCCCGTTTCGCTGTACCATTGTCCGCTGCTTTCACTCGGATCGACATTGCTCTGAGACCAGAGCTCAAGCTCTTTTTTATGAGTGCCTGAATCGTCTCCTCTGGATGCAAAACGAACTCTTTTGTCAGCAATAGTTTTGAGCGCGGCAACGATATTATTGCCTCCTTTCAACGCTGCCGGGTCACTTGCGGGGCCAACCAAGATAAAATCGTTGTACATAACATCGTGGCGAGATACACCGTAACCATCGGCGACAAAAGATTGTTCGGCGCTCTTAGCGTGTACCCAAAGCACATCACCGTCGCAGTTTTTGGCATTTCTAATCGCTTGCCCAGTACCTACCGCCACAACTCGCACCTGTGTACCTGTTTGCTTTTGGTACACGGGTAACAAATACTCATAGAGGCCTGAGTTTTTCGTGGAAGTGGTTGATTGCACAATAATGAAATCTGAGGCAAGACTAGCACTTGCCATTAGTGATAGAGCCAGACTTGCAGTGCATAAAATTGCCATCTTCATAGTTGATCCAATCGACTAAAACAGTAAATCGCCACGGGAAAACGCAAGCGCTTCTTGGCTTCTAGGGTGGTTAAAAAAGCTACCTGTGTCTGAGTTCTCGGCAATTGTGCCTCGATGTAATAACACAATCCGAGTGGCCAAACGACGCGCTTGATTTAGATCATGCGTGACCATCACTACGCTTAAACCCTGCTGGTGCGCCTGTCTGAGCGTATCTTCAAACCATGCCGTGGATGCAGGATCCATGTTGGCCGTCGGTTCGTCGAGCAACAACAGTTCTGGTTTACAAGCCAGTGCCCGCACCAACGCCAAACGTTGCCGCTCTCCTCCGGATAGAACTCTGGCTGATAATTCCGCCATGTGATGCATATTAGCCAAAGCGAGAGCTTGTTGAACGGCTTGACGACGCTCCGCACGGGGTAACTGAGTTTGAGCTTTGAGTGCAAAATCTAAGTTAGCGCTGACCGTTCGGCGAAGCATGATCGGAGTTTGTAATAACATACCAAGCTTGCTGTAAGCCTGTCGAGACGGTGCGTGTCCACCCCAGCGAATTGCTGTTTTTGAAAAGCTATGCAAGCCTGCCATCGTTTTTAATAAAAGCGATTTGCCTGCTCCATTCGGACCGACAATACAGAGCAAGTCCCCAGGCGAAACGGATAATTGCTCTACGTCTAGCAGTAGTCTGCCTTCTAGATAAACGTTGAGTTTATCCACCGTCAGCGGCACCAGACTAGGGATCATTTCAGACATAGGCTGACGTCCGCGCGGAGTATCGCATAACCGCCACAGCAGCATTCACTGTTATGGCAATAATCAGAAGGATAAACCCGAGTGCCAGTGCCAGTGCCAAGTTGCCGCGAGAAGTCTCTAACGCAATAGTCGTGGTCATCACGCGGGTCACGTGGTCTATATTCCCACCGACTAATATCACTGCGCCCACTTCAGCGATCGCTCGGCCAAATCCAGCAAGTAAAGCAGTGGCTAAGCTATGGCGACCATCCCATAGAAGCACCATCAGTTTGCTTCGAGTACTCAGACCAAACAGCGTGAGTTGCTGTTGATATTCTTCATGTAGATCGGCAAGTGTTTGTCTCGAAAGGGCAGTCACTATTGGCGTGACTAGCACCGCTTGGGCGATGATCATCGCAACAGGTGTATAGAGTAAATGCCAAGAGCCAAACGGGCCTGAAGCTGACAATAGCAAATAGACCAGCAGACCCACCACCACCGGAGGCAGGCCCATCAGTGAGTTGATCAGTACAATGATAAAGCCTCGCCCGCGAAACCGTGCAACCGCTAAAGCGGCGCCAAGCGGCATTCCGATGAGGGCAGCAACCACAACAGCGAGCAAGCTAACACGCAAAGACAGGGCAACTATCTCAATGAGGTCAGGATCAGCCGAAACAAGCAATGTGACAGCGTGTGACCACGCGTCTGTTAATTCCTGCATATTTTACGTATAGCTGCATAAATTACGAACAGAAACCTTAGCACAGCTCGGTGGGCAAATCGAAGACGTCCGTCTCGAGGAAGTGAAGGGCTTTAGCGATACAAAGAAACAAACAGGAATAAGAGGCTAACTATCGAAGAACAGCTGAGCAAAACACCCTTCTTTGAGTCTAGCGACTGGCGAGTTTTAGCAGCTCTAGCCGAAAGTTTATCCAGCTTGCAGGGTCACTTGGCCATGCCGGATCCCCTTGGCCATCTCCCAATGCTCGCGGGACAATCGCTTTGAGCAACTCTGCTGTCCGTTGTGGGTCATGCGCAGCGGCCAGTTGCACGAGTTCATAGTCTTGCAGCCCACGCCGCCAGCTTTTTAGTCGAACGGAAGGGATAGCACCGGCTGCTGCCGGGAAGCCGATACGAGGCAATTGATGACCGGGATAGACTAACACTCCGTTGCCAAAGCGATCGTCATCAGGTTTGTAGCTAGGGTCTGCAAACGGTTTTTCGTCATTTCCTAAATTGACAGCCCACATCAATATGCCATCTACGTTATAGCGCGCAGCAATAGCACCCCAGCTTCTAAGTTCAATACCACTAGCATTGATGCTGTGCACACCAACAGCCGGATGGCCACTGTGATAAAACCAGTTCCGATCCCCCTTCTGCGCTCGCTGCTCCATAAACGCTGGCGATGCAGCGTGCGCGTTTGGTGCCCACAGTCGCACCTTATCGCGCAGATCTAATGCTGGTTTTTTTGTCCAGATCGAAGGGTCACTATGGCTGGTCCACAGCAAGTCAATTGATTTGTCCTCAGTGCCTGCATCGATCGCCTCTTGCACCAATCCCATTTGATGATGTGCCATCGCCAAATAGTTTTCATCCGTGTGCTCCGGCCCATCTACCTCGTCAAACACATAGGCAAACCAACGGCTACGCTGCCAACCATTTCTCTCGCTGATTTGATGCCATTTTTTTGCCAACGCCTCGTAGTGGCGTATTTCACCGTAATTCAAAGGCCCTTCTAGTTTCATGTCATAAGGTTGCGGCCAAGGTGTGCGCCAAACTGAAACAGCCGTTTCGGCGCCTGGGCCAATGTATCCGCGCGCTTCACTGAACAAGCTGCCGTCCAACATTGCACCGTAGTGCTTTTGGTAATTCGCCCATTGCTCTTCGGTACCGGGCAGTGTTGGATTACGCTCTAAGAATGTACTGCGATGAGCATGTGCCAACTGCTGATAGCAGTTGGACATTGAATGCCAGCCCGGTGACTCAGGGTTCTCACCGATGCCTTCCATGCGATAGGTTCTGTACAGTTCACCTACAGCATCAATAGAGTTCTCATCTGGCAAACGAGCACTCCAGACTTGCAAATCAACGTCTAGTTTTCTCAGTAGCTTGCCGTCTCGAGTTAACTTCAACTCAGCGCTGTAGTTGCCTTGCGGCATGTTCTTGGGGATATAAATATCTTGCCAGATCAGTGAACTTTTTCCCTGAGCCGCGGCGTCTGGCAAAGAGTTATAGAGTTGTTTGCCACTGCATGAGTGGGACTGCGGCACCAAGGCATCCGGATAACTGGCGGGCCACGGCAACACTTTAGATGTAGGCCCCCAACTATAAGCACCGCGATCTACTTGGTGGTAGTGCGCTAAAAACTGCTCTCGATGAGGCTGTACTTCAACCCGTTCACCGCTTTGCCTAAAGTCGGTGAGCTCCACACTCAATCCCACTCGCTCGCCACCAAACAGTAAGAACTGAACCCCAATGGTTTCATTGCGAGCAGCGTTCAAAGAGAGCAAAGAATTTTTAAGAGAGTAATCGGTGTGTTCGAAGTCGGGGAGTTGACCGTCGCTCAGCTTGGCCATATCACTAAGCGCGCACAGCTGTAGCTCTGATTCCACGAAGAGACAATTTTCAGAAGCTAGATTTTTTGACCCGGCAAAGTAAAACAGCGCAAGTAACAACGAAAGGAAGGCGCCGAGACCAACTTTAAAGCGCATGCCTAGCGCCTATTTGCGTTTGCGTTTTCGAACGGAGTAAAGCATGCCACTGAGAGACAACAGCAAACCGATAGCTAGTGCACCGCCTCCCCCACTGCTGCTAACGCTTGAAACACTTCCACCTGCTGGATTGTTTCCAGTTTCTAGTGGCCACTCTAAAAAATCGCCTTGTTTAAAGCTCACCACTTGAGAGTCGTTGTCGACAACCACATCTGCCGTATGCACCTTAGGCAAACTGCGTATTGACGCTCGCCGTGCACTTTGATCATTGTGTCTTGTTTGCAATTCCAAAACTTTAACTTCGCCAGCGGCGAGCATGCCTAAATCGCATTCAACAATGCCGTCCACTTGTGCTGAACATTGCTCAGGCAAGTCCAACAGTTCTGCGTTCTCGACATTTATTTCTAGCGCTGCTGAGGTGGGTCTAGTCAAGTCGTTATTGCGCACGGCAGCACCAATGGCAGTGTCGCTGACATTAGTCATCAAGGCCTGCAGATCGATGGCGTCTTCAAAACACTGCCCATTCACCGTTTGGCTAATTGCAGCTTTGCTACAGCTACTGAACCGGTGCTGAGTATCAGAAGTGAAATAAGGCGCCATTATTTTTGTGCTATCAGCTTGGCAACTCGTATCTATATCGTGCTTGGCGCCAAGGTTGTGTGCCATCTCATGCGCGGCGAGTAAATAGTTGCGCTGGTAGGGAGTAGAAACACTGACATCGTACCCATCCGTGCGGCAAGCAACGCCTATGTAAGCCAGGCCCACTTGATTGTCAGAGCTTGCATTACCTGAAAAGAGATAGACATAAGCAGACTGATTTTCATCCAATGCATTTGCGGTGCGACGGTAATCGCGAAAGTTTGACAACATGCTATCCATGGTGACGCTGCCAATATTCATCGGATCTGAATTGCGATCAACGATGTTTACCAAAGTATCCAGTCGTAGCGCAATGCCTAATTCTTCTCGGTAAATTCCGTCAGCAATGGCCAACACTGTCAGCGCTTCAAACAAACCGCGACCGGAATTGTAGGCATTGAATTGGCTGTCAAGCACGGTGCTGATAGGAGCAACACGCGTAACCGGTATGTTGACGACTGTATTGCTGTCATCGACTGGCATCAATCCTGCGGTTGAGTTTGGTGCTATAGCGGTATCTTGGCGGTTATGGCTATTGTCATCAACTTGCAGCGACGGGTTATAGTTAACCATCGTTCCGGTGACGGTATCGGTTTTTAAGTCATAGCGCACACCTTGACGCGATATAAGGCCTTGCACGCTACTACCATCAAACACAGCTCTGACCCAAGAACTGGCACTGCCCTCAACAACCCCATCAAAAACCTGTATGGCCGACGCATCATACACACTGCCGTTACTGTCTAAAAAATTAGTATTAGCCGTTACGAGTGCAGGGTTTAACAACACTGTCACCTCTTCACCCGCAATTGAAAGCGTTACTCGACGCTGATAACCACCACTGCTTAACATGGACTGCGACACGATCTTGGTTGACACCAAACCCTGCTCTTCAATGGCTTTAATGCGTTGGTCAGCTCGATCAAACCAAAGACGGGACTGGTAGGTATTGCGTGGGAGCGCAAAACCAAAAAGCTCGATGTTCAAAGAGGCGTGTTTATTGCGCAATTGCTCAAAGCGTTTTTTGGCCTCTGCAGTATTGCCTTGTTGCTCTAGGACAATAGCGTCCATGTAAAAGCTTGCGTCGGTGTAGGCACTGTCGGGTACGCGACGCCGCAGTTGGGCTAAAGATTGTTGCGCTAGCTCAAACTCAAAGCGATCCATGGTGTAAATATAGGCACGAAGATACAGGGCATCGTCGAGCAAATGGCTATCTGGGAATGCTTCGATCAAACTATCGAGTGCCAACAAGGCGTCGTCGCTATCACCTTCAGAGCGCGCGTCTAGCGCGCTCAAGTATAATTCTATGTCCTCACTCGCGGGCTTATCAGAAGCCTCTTTGAGCACAGGCAATTTATATTTCACCCGGTCATAGTTTTCATCGGCTTTGTCGGCTTCGTTCAAAAAGCTCTTGTAGCGCTCAAGCGCTTGCTCGTATTGCCCAGCCCGCTCGTAATCCAACCCGCTCTGATAGAGCGTGTCGAGATTGGAGGCGAACAGAAAATTGGGTGCCAGCAACAGACAACTGGCCGCGAATAGCTTTAAAGCAGCTTGAGTGCAACGCATGGTATCGCTTAGCTCTGCTCAGTTTTAAAATAGGCCAAAGCATCTCTGCTTTCATCGATAGCATTTTTCAGCGCAGCTATATCTTCTGACTCGATGTCTAATGCAGCATTAGCTTTGCTCAACTGCAGGCTTAGTTTGTCGCTTGCCTCCGCCAGCGTGTTGAACACCTCGCTAAATTCGCTGTCTTTGTCCTTACGTACTTTGACAGCGAAGTTTCCGTCACCGATTTCTCGAATGACGCGTCGCATGGCCATGATGGGTGCACCGAGCTTACGCACGATGTAAATCCCAGCACCCAGCGTCACCACCAAATTGATGAGCAACATCAATAACAACCATTTGCCGAGCATCGCGCCCATACCAGGCACATTCTCATCGACGCTCTGCATGTCTTCAGACACAAACATCAACGGCGAGACCCCTTGAACCATGCTGCCAAGCATGTAGTGGTAAAAGAAGCCCAATAGCACTGTTGTCAGAGCCACATAAAGGGAAGTAAAGACCAGCACTCGGCGTATTTCGCGGGCCTGGAAGGTCTGATCACGTAACAACGCAAGCAGAAAATTGTGGTCGGAGGCGCGTGCCATGCCTACGGTTTCCTTATAATTTCGGACTCTGAGCAGTTATCGACCATTTGCACACTGCACTTGAGAACAGCCTCTGAGCAGGATTTGCGCAAAGCATCTCCCAATACACGTAACTGGGTGCTAAAATGCGCGGCTTTGTTGTCGAGAAATCAGTTATATGCAAGAGTATTTTCCGGGCCAACGGTGCATCAGTGACACAGAAGCAGAGCTTGGGCTCGGGATGGTGTTGGAATTCGACGGGCGTCGAGTCACTATCGCCTTTGCGGCAGTTGAGGAATCGCGCACCTACGTGGCCGACAATGCCCCTCTCACTCGTCTGCGCTTTTTACCCGGCGATAAGATTCAAAGTGGCGAGGGATGGTGGCTAACGGTCAAGAATGTCGAAGAAGACGGTCCGCTTTTGATCTACCACGGAATCCGTGAGGATGGCAGCGACGACGTTTTACCCGAGCAACGCTTAAGCGAACGTGTGCAGTTCAACCAGCCACGCGAACGCCTATTGGCGGGTCAGATAGAGCACAACCGCTGGTTTAACGCGCGCAGTGAAGCGCAGCAGCTCTATCATCAGCTCAAGGCGTCACCTTTGCACGGGCTTTCCGGCGTGCGCGGCGATCTGCTCCCGCACCAGCTGTATGTGGCGCAAACCATCAGCGAACGCGAGTCTCCGCGCGTATTGTTGGCCGACGAGGTTGGCCTAGGCAAAACCATTGAAGCGGGCATGGTCATGCACCGCATGCTGCTCAATGATCGTATCAAGCGCGTGTTGGTCGTGGTACCTGAAGCACTTCAACATCAGTGGCTCGTGGAGATGCTGCGCAGATTCAATTTGTCGTTCAGCCTATTTGACGCTGATCGATTAGACGCGATGCGTGAGCCGGAAGAGCACGTTTCTCTCGAAGAAGCGCTGTTTGACGAAAATTTCTCACTGGAGCCACCCGAGAACCCCTTTGCAGAACAACAACTGGTGATCTGTAGCTTAGATTTTATATGTGATCCAGAGACGAGCGGCCTTGCGCTCGACGCCGGGTGGGACATGTTGATTGTCGATGAGGCACATCACCTTGCTTGGTCTGAAGAAGCACCAAGCGAGGCCTACCAAGTCATTGAGCAACTGGCGGCGGAAACGCCTTCGGTGTTATTGCTGACGGCAACTCCTGAGCAATTGGGCAACGACAGTCACTTTGCTCGACTGCGACTTCTAGACCCAGACCGTTACGCGAGTTTGGCGCAGTTTCACGCCGATCAAGCCAACTACCAAGAAGTGGCAGCAGCCGCTGAACCTTTGCTGGGTGAGCAGCCATTAAACACAGAGCAACAGCAAGCGCTCAGCCAGTGGTTAGACAACGACTCACAAGCGCTTGCCAAATCGCCAGAGCTCGATTCAGCTGCTCGCCGTCAACTCATCTCAACCCTGGTTGATCGTACCGGTACAGGCCGTGTACTCATGCGCAACACGCGTGCTGCTGTAGAAGGCTTCGCCCCCCGTGTGTTGCAGCAGCATGCACTCGCGCTCCTTGAAGACACAGACGCCGCCAACTGGTGGAGAGCTGATGCACGAGTCAAATGGCTGATTGATACCTTGCGTACCAATTACCCGCGCCGATATCTTCTAATATGTTCCGACGCCAACACCGCGTTAGATTTAGCGGAAGCGCTGCGAGTAATGGCTGGAATCGTTCCTGCTATATTTCATGAAGGCATGAGCATATTGGATTGCGATCGGGCCGCTGCACACTTTGCAGACCCAGAGTCTGGCGCGCCAGTATTGATCTGTTCAGAGATAGGCAGCGAAGGTAGAAACTTTCAGTTTGTCAGCGACCTCATTCTATTTGACCTGCCCGATGCACCCGGCTTGCTTGAGCAACGTATTGGCCGCCTTGACAGAATTGGTCAGCGAAACACGGTCAACATTCATGTGCCTTTTTTACCGGGATCTCGCGAAGAAGCTTTATGCCAGTGGTATCACCGCGGTTTGGATGCCTTTGAGCAAACCTGTACCGTCGGCGAGGCCGTCCTGGAACAAGTGGGCAGCGAACTCAATCAACTGTTGATGGATGAATCCAATAATACAGCTTTGGAGGCTTTGATAGATCGTACAGTAGTCTTGGCAACCGAGTTACGACAAGAGCTAGAAAGCGGTCGTGATCGACTTCTGGAGATGAACTCCTTCGACGAACCTGTAGCGATTGCTCTGCGTGATAGCATTGAAGAACAAGATCAAAAAACACCTTGGGAGTTCTTCGAGCGGGCAGCTGATTGTTTTGGACTGGAGATAGAGCAACTTTCAGCCGCGCACCACAGCGTGCAAATTGGCTCGCGCAGTGAGTTGCCGTCGTTCCCCGGATTGGGCAACGACGGTATCATTAGCGTCACCTGCGAGCGAGAAACAGCGCTTGCACGAGAGGACGTCGCTTTTATGTCGTGGGAGCACCCGTTAGTCCTTGGCACAATGGAAATGCTGATTGACGGCGACCAAGGTAAAGTCTCTGTGGGTGCTCTCAAAGCGCAGCCGTTTAAAGCGGGCGAGATTCTTATAGAGAGTATCTTTGCCGTGCACTGCCAAGGCGCTGAACGCCTAGGTTTTAGGCGCTACATGGGACACACGCTTCAGCGCTTTTTGCACACGAGCTCAGGACTGGATATCGCCTCCAAGGTGCCGCAAAGCTGGGTCGCCAGTCGCGTGGAAACAGTTAAAAAAGGCGTGGCAAGGCAACTGCTTGAGTCGCAGCAAGATGCTTTGGTCACGCGACTTGTAGACGTTGAAGCTCATGCTGAGAAGCAACTTCCCGCTCTTCGAGAAGAAGCCAAAAAGCGTATGCACGAAGAATTGGGTGACGAGCTCAAGCGTATGCAAGCGTTAAAAGAAAACAACCCCGCTATTCGCGACGATGAAATTGAACGGTTGTCGAAACGCATTGAGGCTCTGGATGCCTGCTTAGACGGCATGCAGCTTAGGTTTGATGCGTTACGAGTGGTTTTTTGTTACTGATCCATTGAACTCACCCTGCACAGGCGTTCGAGAAAACCTTTATACAGGGTGAATATGGAATTATCGGACCGTTTGATCCTCTTTCCTGCGGTTAGTTGAGTTGGCTAGCAGCTCGCACATCAGTCGCATGGAATCTAGCCGTGCGACCACTGGGCGGCAACGCCTCTTCGTAGAAGAATGACGGCAACTCGTCGTCTTCCACATTGAAACCAGCCGCTTCATTGAATTTATTTTCTAACACTAAAGTGTGCTCACCGAGTTCCACGAAAAAGCTATTTTTGAGCTCTAGCCCAAACGCTGCGTTTAATGTTTCGACCATGAAGTCAATTTGTTCGTTGGTCACAGAACGCCCAAACACACACAAGCCCAGCGAGTCCGCTGCTGCACAAAGCGCTTGTATGTCCAAGCTAACTTTCACAAGCTCCTCAATTGATTTACCAGCGCAATCATAGCTAGGCAAGTTGCCAACGGTGTGATCAGCCCCTTGTGCGGTCATCATCATTGACAGACCTGTCACCTCAATGACTCTTGGATCATACGCACTAATTGCCTGATTTTTTATAACCGGTGCCCGAGCTACGCCATAGTGAGTGGCAACCTTAGCTGTGCCCGCAGCCCAGAGTTTGCCCTCTTCCGTACCTGTTCGGATATGGTGATCAAGAGCATTGCTCATGAATTCAGCATTGCCAAATTCTGCAAGCCCTGCCTCCATCAGTACAGCAAGTGTGGCACCTGCTTCAATGGTATCTATGCCTAAATCATTGGCGATCGCGTTGACATGCGCCAGCTCGTCAGGATCCGTTAAGCCACAATTAGTCCCCATCAAGCCGATGGTTTCATACTCAAGCGGTGAGACGACCTCTTCGCCATCCGAGTCCATGTAAACGTTGCTGCACTTAATCTGGCAACCGGGCATACAGGCGTGCTCGGTTATTCCACCGCGTGCTAAGTTTTGCTCTCTGAGTGCAGAGCCACCCAGCGCAAAATTTTCTCCAGCGGGCGCAGCGGTTCCACTGCTGAAATTGCGCACGGGTAGGCCGCCTACCTCATTGGTGTAATCTCCTACCACTGCTGTGCCATATTCAGCGAAGGTTTTTATAGCAGGCTCAACCGCTAGCCACTTATTGTATTGTTTAACACTTCCCATTAGTTTTTTTCTATCACTGAAAGGAGGCATTTTATGTGACTCAATCACAATTGCTTTTACTCGCTTAGAGCCCATCACAGCTCCAACACCCCCCCTCGCAGCAAAGCGCGTCGGTCGTTGGTCAGTGTCACTAAATGCAATGCCAGACATGAGCCCTTGATACTCTCCTACTGGCCCACACAGCGCCAAACTGACCTTGATGCCATAGCGCTCGTGCAGCAATGCAGCTGCTTGGAAGTTTCCCAACCCCATCAGCTCACTCGCATCGTGAAAAGTAACCTGTCGTTCTTTGTCTATGTGGATCATGGTCCACTGTTCAGATACGCCATGTAAGCAGATACCCGACAGTTCCAACTGTCCCATATTGAAAGCGAATGTCCCGCCTGCATTTGCTTCTTTGACTCCACCTGTCAGAGGGCTTTTGCAGCCTACACTCAAGCGATTGGCATTGGAAAAATTAGTACCGGCCATTGGCCCGGCTGAAAAGATGAGTGGGTTTTCTGGCCCTAGAGGATCAACTGTTGCGACGCCCGCGTTGAGCAATTGCTCCGCGATAAAGTGACGACCGCAGTTAACCAACTGTTCGCCCTTAATCTCTCGACTGTTGACTTGTTGATCAGGTAGTTGAATATCCAAATGATGTCGCATGACTTTTCCTCTAGAGGTCTAAAGTGGCATTTATAGCGCGTTAGCTTTTATCAACCAATTTATTTAATAAATTCAATAACAGTTGCTCTTCTTCGTCGGACAGTTTTTCCAACGTTTTTTCTGACACCGTCTGCGCAGGTTCGAAACACTGCTGCATCAGTACTTCGCCCTCATGAGACAGTCGAACGCGCAAACGCGAGCGATGGTTTTGATCAGCGAAGCGTTCCAGTAAACCGCGTTTCTCCATGCGTACCACAACGCCGTAGACCGTAGCGGTGTCCATGTCTACGCTGCGTCCCAACTGGTTTTGGGACAGTTCTTTGCATTCGTGTACGCGAGCCAAGACAGCAAACTGTCCAGGCGTTAACCCGTGCTCGCGCATGATCGACTGGAAGACACTGCTCGCGTGTTGGTGCGCACGCCTGAGCAAAAAACCGATCTGCCGATCCAACTGGTAGTTCACGTTGGTCGCCGGTTTATTTTCTCCTGATTCGTCTTTAACCATTTGATGACACAACCTTGAAAGGTGAATCAGCGCGTAAGTCTTCGCCTAACTGATCGATCACCTCTTGGGCGCGAACCGCTTGCTCAACATGTCCACCGCAATCCTCGTATAACGCCATAGGTAGCTCAAACTCTAAAGGAGCAACGAGTGCCGGAGTAGGAACATAGCCAAAGGCGTTCTCGGGCAAATCCAAGACGTCAACCATAATCGTAATGCCGCCACCCGGATATCGATACACAGGCACACCACCCATACTGACTTGAACTTGGCCGTCGACAACTGCACGCGTGAGTTGAATAGGGTTAGTGGTAAAGCCAGCACGCAATGAACCCCCAGCACCAGCCATAAACAACACTGTAGTCATTGAGGCTTCGCAGTTTTCACCCAGGCGATCCACCACAGTCTGGACTTCAGATGGTGTGTCTTCAGCTATCAGTTCAAAATCACTGTTTAGCGTATAATACAAGCTATGTTCACCCGTCGTGCTAGTGAACAATACCCGCATACCCGGCCAAGCCAGTTTTGGATCGATGCGATCAATAATGTCTAGTGGGTTTTGAATGTCAGTGCCACCCCACCCACTACCGGGATGTGCGACATTAAAATACCGACCCGGCGTTGACTTACGTCCTTTTAACCGGATTCCCGTCGGCCGCATGTCTAAGCATACTCCCGCTTGATGCGGGCTCAGTTGGCCCGTAATGTGATCATCGACCACAATAACTTCGTCAACCAGTCCAAACCACTGTTGCGCAAATATGCCCACAACGGCTGATCCGCAACCAACACGCATGCGCTGCTCGACAACGCCATTGACAATGGGCGCTCGACCAGCCTGAACTTCAATCTTCGCCCCGTCATCAATTTCTAATTCAACCGCTTCTTTGTTGCAAAGTGCCAACAGTGCTTCACAAGTTAAACGCCCTTCCTTGCGTTCACCACCGGTAAGGTGTCTTACGCCGCCTAAGGACAACATCTGCGACCCATACTCCGTGGTTGTGACGTGACCGACCTGTTCGCCTTTGTGCCGAACGGGCGAACATTCGTCACCGAGGTGTCTGTCAGTATCTATTTTCAGTTTCAAACCACAAAAACTAAAAATTCCTTCTGTGACAACAGTGACAGTGTCGACCCCATCAATCTCAGAGCTCACGATAAACGGAGCGGGCTTGTAATCAGGGTAAGTCGTGCCTGCGCCGATACCTGTGACAAACATCTGTTCTGTTTTTTCAGAAGTATCTGCATCTGAATGATCAGCCAATGTTCTCTGAGTGACATACAGTGACTCACACCTGATGAGTTTGCCGTCTTCGTTGGCGTATCGGTCACAGGCACCACTGCGGCCAGGTTTTATTCGACATAAGACAGGGCAAGCATCGCAACGCACAATCCCATCATCGCCAACCGCCGCGCCAAACTGACTGGTGCGATCGAGCAGATTAGTCCCTGATTTTGTATGACCGGCCATAACTGTCTCGCTGTTTTAAAACGTTCTTTTTGAGATCTATCACTCGCAACAAGCGATAAGTCAAAAAACCACACCGCTCGGTGGTATTCCGCAGAAATCTGTAACTATTGTACAGAAGTACTTCTATGCAAGCAATCGATTCCAAAACCCCAATAATACCCAATACTGGGCGCGGGTTATTCGCATCAAATTGCGCAGAGTTTTCTTGACTAAGACTTAGGAGATGTTTCCGGTCACCGACAATCTTGGAGGCACCAGAGTTGAAATTAGGCCTAGGGAACCTCTGGTTACGTCCGGTCAGTAACGTCGCCGCGAAAGATCAGGAACCCGCAAGGCGCGAATCGACGACAATTGTGGTGCTATTGGCTAGATATGCATCGCGGCTGGGCTGCAATTAGCGCTTCGACGGTGCGAGTATGGCTTGATCTGGGATCGTCTAGGAATATGCAAGTGGTGCGTGGGTTCGATATCAACCCAAAGTTAGAGACAATCTGGAGAGTTTTGGCCTAAGAAGGATTCTTCAGCGCTGAAACGCTGGGGATAGCCCTCAATAGCTTCTTGAATTCACTAAGCTCACTACGCAAAAAGGGCTCGGAAGAGCCCTTTTGCGGCATGGATTGCCTTCTATTAGAAGCTGACAATCGGTGCACTATCGATGGCAAAGCCAACTAAAAGCAGCACTATGGCGGCCATCACAGCTAAAACGGCAGGGGTATTTGAAGTAGTCACGTCAGCGCTCCTCGTCAGTGTCAGTTAATTGTCCTTGGCCCGCTGAATAGTTCAGTAAATAGCGCCAAAGAATCGTCACTAACTACAGCGACCAAGCCAGGCATCAGCTTTAGCAGTCAATCCCATGTTTATGACATGTGGCTTCCGATTCTAGGAATAATCAGTGCCAATCCTAAAAAACCCAACAACCACTTGCTCAAACACGAGAGGTTGTTGAGTTTTAGTACTCTCTATGGAATCTCAGATCAAGTCATGTTCGCACAGTCGACACCCTATATTAATTTGGCCCATCTGAGACTCCCTAGTCTTTCTTGAAATTACTTCTTAAGGTTTGTCCAGATCTTGTCATAGACCGCCTGAACTTCTTGCGAACAAGCCTCAACAAATACTGCCGGTCCAGAGTCAGCAGGCTTGTTGTTTTCTGGTGTGGCTCTCAGTTCAGCCGTTAAGAATTCATCGGCTCCAATAACGCCCGCAGAATACTGTGCCCAGTTAGTGAGCTCGGCGATGTTTTTTGGTTCCAACAAAAAATCCATAAACTTAAGAGCGCTCTCACGATTTGGCGCATCTTTTAACAGTACAGCGTTATCCATCCATGCAATCACGCCTTGGTCAGGGTAAGCGTACTCTATATTAGCGCCCTCGAGACGCCCTTTTGCGCTGAATCCGTTGTAGATCATGCCAGCTGCAGCATCGCCCGAGACCAAGACTTCCTTGGCTGTGTCCGAGTTAAAAGATGCCCAGTGTTGTTTGGATGTTTGTAGCTGTGCATCAAGCGCTTTTAGTTGATCCCTATCAGTGGTGCACTGTGGGATACCCAGGTGCATCGCTGCCAGCGCCAAAACCTCACCCTGGCTATCGAGCATGTTTATCTTGCCAGCTAACTCTGCTGGCGGATCAAATAAAATGTCAGTGCTGCTGATATCACCCGTGTAAACATCTCGATTGACCGAAAACGACGTGGTGCCCCACTGATAAGGAATAGACGACTTTCTACCCATATCGTAGGGAACTTCAAGCCACTCGGGCATAATGTTGGCTTTGTTTTTTAGCTCACCGTCTGCGATTGTATCGAGCATACCCTCATCAGACATGATCTGGACCATGTAATCACCTGGGAAACTTAAATCGTAAGTTCCCATGCTGCCTGCTTTAAGGGTTGCCAACATGGCTTCATTGGAGTCGTAGGTGTCCATTGTCACCTCGATGCCACTTTCTGCGGTAAAACGATCAAGCATTTCCTGAGGAATATACTCAAACCAATGGAATAGCGAGAGTTTTCCCTCAGCTGAAGCGTTTGGAGCCAACAGAGCGATTGTCAGCGCTACGGCACTTGCATTATGAATTGCTTTCATTATTTCTCTCCAGGTGGTTGTTTAAGCTTATCGCCGGATTTTCCGACGAAATATGAGATGGTGACCATCACAATTGAAACGGCAAGTAACATTGTAGAAATGGCCATGATGTTTGGCTTAATACCTTGCTTAACTGCACCAAATATTGCAGTGGGCAGTGTCTCAATACCCGCGCCTTTGACAAAATTGGTGATGATAAAATCGTCCAGCGAGATGATAAATGCTAGGATAAAACCTGAAACTATTCCGGGCAACATTAAGGGAAAAAGCACCAGGCGAAATGCCTGCGTCTTGTTGGCATATAGATCCATCGCTGCCTGCTCGTAAGTGTCTTCAATGCCCTGCATTCTTGCCGCAATTGGCATATAGGCAAAGGGAATACAGAAAGCGATATGTGCCACTAAAATAGTCAAATAGCCACGTTCAAAATCAATAGCACTGAAAAATATGAGCGTTGCAACAGCCGTGACGATCTCGGGCACAATTAGCGGCAGATTGATCAGTCCAAAAGAAAATCCTCTGCCTCGAAATGATCCGCCGCGTAGCATGCCTGTGGCTGCTGATGTTGCAATCGCCGTCGCTGCTAGTGCTGCCACAATTGCGATTGAAAACGAATTGATAGCCGCTTCTTTAAATTTTGCGGATTCAGGGCCCACAAAAACATCGACATACCATTTGAAACTTAAGCCCTGCCAAACCGTGATTGATTTAGATTCGTTAAAGGAATAAATCATCACAACGAGCAGAGGTGCATACAACACGACTAAACAAAACAGTGTTATGGGCATAAAGCCCGGATAATTTTTAATGTCTTCACCAGCTTGTGCCATCTTACACGCCCTCACCTTTGTTTTGCTGACGCGCAGATAACATCAACACAATTAAAACTAGTGAGAGCAAAATCATTGAAGCGGCCGCTCCAAATGGCCAGTTGCCAGCATTTCCCTTAAACTGTTCTTCAATAAGGGAGCCAATCATAAAGTTTTTAGCGCCACCCAAAAGATCGGGGGCCAGAAAAGAACCCAGTGACGGCACGAATACTAAAATACAACCCGCAATCACACCGGGCTTAACCGCGGGAAGTAAAACTCGACGAAGTGTTTGCCATTTAGAGGCGTAGAGGTCAGCAGCGGCTTCACTAAGACTAAAATTGTAGCGCTCTACCGCTGCATAGATTGGCAGCACCATAAAAGGCAAATAAGAATAAAAAAGCCCCAGTTGCACCGCGAAATCCGTATTGATTATATGAATCGGTGAATCGACTATCCCGATACCCATGAGAAAATCGTTTAAAGGTCCTTGGTCACGCAGTAGAAATTTCATTGAAACGGTGCGAATGAGCAGATTAACCCAATAGGGAATGGTGACTAAAAAAACCCACATCTGCCGACTATTGGGTGGCCTAGTCGCTATAAAATAGGCCGTCGGAAATCCAATCAACAGTGCAAAAATAGTCGCTGCACCCGCCTGCCAAATTGATCGCCAAAAGATATTGATGTAGGTCCATTCAATGCTTGGTGCATCGTCCCCAAACAATCCGCGATCAAAAAAGAACTGGTCATAGGCGGCCAATGAAAATTCCCAGATCACCCCGCCCCTGAATTCCTTGGTTAAAAAGGAGTAGATCAACATCATGAATACGGGAATTAGAACGAAAAAACCAAGAACCAGCCAAGAAGGCAGCAACAACAGAGTGCGCGCTTCTTTGTAAGTATCGGTTTGCGCTTTGCCTCCACTGGCTGCACCACCTGCCATCAGTCAGCCAGGAGGCGAGCAGCCCCCTTCTCCATGTTGACGAATACGGGTGAGCGGGGCTCAAAAATACGTTTGTTGCCTCGATCCGAATTCGACGTGCGTATGACCATCTGTGGCCCCTCGTTGAGGTCTACAATGGTCTGAATATCAGTGCCAATATAGATGTTATCTCTAACAACACCTGACAAGCTCGCCCCTTCCATTGGAGTGTCGCTGAGAGTAAGGCGCTCTGGCCGGATGGACAGATGAACCTTTGCACCAACTCCTACGCCTTTCACCTCATCACAAATGAGTTCATGCCCACCGCCCAAATGGCACGTGGCACTTCCGCCACTGAGAGCGTCAACTGAAACCTCCAAAAGGTTTGTCTCACCAATGAAATCTGCAACAAAAGTATTGTGCGGACTTTCATAGATTTCTCTGGCGGTGCCCAGTTGCTGCAACTCACCGGAAGACATGACCGCAATGCGATCCGACATGGTCAGCGCTTCTTCTTGATCATGAGTGACAAAAATGAACGTGATGCCCGCTTTGCGTTGAATCTCTTTCAACTCATACCGCATTGCTTGGCGTAGCTTAAGATCGAGGGCCGAGAGCGGCTCGTCAAGCAGTAACACTTTGGGTTCCGGTGCTAGCGCACGGGCCAACGCCACACGTTGTTGCTGTCCACCAGACAACTGAGACGGTTTCCGTGAAGCAAATTGTGTCAGTTGCACGAGATCTAACATTTCACTGGCTCGTTGGCGTGCTTCGGCTTTTGAACCGCCGCGCATCTCCACGCCAAACATGACGTTTTCTTCGATAGTCATGTGGGGGAATAGAGCGTAGTTCTGGAAGACAGTGTTTATCGGGCGTTTGTTAGGCGGGAGTTTGGCAATCTCATCTCCAAAAAGGCTTATCGCCCCCTCAGAGAGCTCCTCAAAGCCCCCGATAATACGCAGGAGGGTCGTTTTACCGCAGCCGGAAGGGCCAAGCAAGGTAAAAAACTCATTGTCTTTTATCGACAATGAAATCGTTTTTAAGGCAGTAAAACTACCGTAACGCTTGACCGCATTTTGAACATCTACTGCGATTATATTTCGATCTTCCACAATTGCCATCCCGGTAAACTCGGTTCAGTCTACTGCATAAAACTAAGTACCTGAAACACACAGTTCCACAGGTCTAATTAGATTAAACCTAATTCAATTATTTCTCTCATATGGCTTCATCAAGCCAACGCTAAACTTTCTCAACACCAATCCGATCTTTGTGCTCAAATGAGCGCTGTCTGACGGTCAGCTGACGCCTAATTTTTACGCGCCAAAGACCGAGTCAAATATCTCTGGATAGACAATCCAAATTCCACATGGGCCACGGCGAATACTGTTCCAAACAGGCTGCTATCCGAAGCACAGTTGGGTCGTCGAATCGCCGACCAATGACCTGAACAGAGGTTGGCATATTGTCCAGCAACGTCCAGTTCGGTACCGCTATAGCCGGGCATGCTCCAACATTGTTAAAAATGGCGGTCATATCAAGACCGTTCAACCGCCCTTCGTCATCAATCGATTCATAGTCACTGTCCTTTGCTGTCACAGGCGGCGGTGTTTTAGCCATTGTCGGGCAAACCAGCGCGTCATATCGTTCGAACAACTTCACCATGTCTTGCCATTGTCGGGTCCGAGTCAGAGCCCCGCGCTCCAGATCTACAGCCTTAGCCTTCATCCCTGCGTCTAAAACCGCAACAAGCTCTGGATCCATTATTTTGCGATGACCCTCAAGTAAATGGCCAAATTGGGCAGCGAGAAAAACCTCCCAATACGCTACCCATTCGGTCGCGTAATTCGTTGGCCAATCGAGCTCAACCCAGTCCACTTGCGCTCCCGCTTCAACAAGAGCGGCGACACTGCGCTCCAAATTTGAAATAATGACGGGGTCTACGTTGTATATGCCTAAATCAGGACTGACTGCTATCCGAAGCCCTTTAGCATTTTTGACTAACGTTTCTGGTAGGGGATGTGGTGCGAGCTGGCTCTGAATATCTGCTTCATCCGGGCCCTCAGTAGCGGCTAAAAACAGGGCCGCGTCTTGGACAGTGCGCGCCAAGGGTCCGAAATGTGAAATGTGATCGAAAACAGATCCGGTGATGTCCATCGGTATCCGCCCTTTACTCGGCTTTAGCCCGACACACCCCGTGAATGCAGAAGGGATACGAACAGAGCCGCCCATATCGGTTCCCTCTGCAATCCCTACTGACCCTGTCACAACGGAAACAGCAGCACCACCGGAAGAGCCGCCTGGGGTGTGGCTCGGGTTCCAAGGATTACGGGTTATACCCCACAATGGGCTTTGCGTAAAACTAGAATAAGCAAACTCTGGTGTGGTCGTTTTAGCAATCACAATTGCGCCAGCGGCTTTTAATCGCTTAACAATGATAGGGTCTGCTTCACCACGATTTTGAGCAAGTGTCCGCGAACCACGTGTCGTCAGCTGGTCACGGGTGGGAGTGAAATCTTTAATAGAGACAGGGATACCGTAAAGTGGCCCAGTGTTTTTTCCGGATGCGACATTCTTATCTGCTTGTTCCGCCGCTTTAAGGCTCTCATCGTAGAAGATCTGTGTGAAGGCGTTAAACGTTTTGTCCACCGCAGCAGCACGTTCGAGCGACGCACTGATCAACTCTTTAATTGATAACTCTCGTGCCTGCACCAAAGCAGTCAATTTGGACGTCGAAAACCCTAGAAATTCATTTGAATCAGGGGCTTTTTTAATGCATTTAGCACTTATTGACGTCATTCAAAGTTTCTCCAACGACTAAAAGGACTTGCTTTTGATGCCAGCGCGCACCGATTTCCACGCCAACAAATACCCCTCTTTTTCTGGTTTCAGGGTAACATTGCACATAGATTGAGGTATATAACCCTACTGTGGTATTTTCTACGCCCAGTGGATAAGAGATTATTCATACGCTGAAGTGCCTTGTTGTAGCGAAAATATGCGAATTGAAAGCGTTTTCTTCGAAAAAATTGCTAAGACGGTCAAGGCCGTTGGAACACTCGATCTATGTATTGCTGTTCAAGAAATGCTTGCAGCTGCTCTTGATTTTGATAACTACTTGGTGATTGCATACAGAGGCGAAGAACCCCCTGTTGTGTTACACCGATCAAGTATTTCAAAAAAGGTTTACGCAGAGTTAGACAGCCATTACGTGCCATCTCTGTATGTTTTGGATCCCTTTTACACAGCGCACAGAAATCAGTTACAAAGCGGTTTTTATAGGTTCAAGGATCTGGCTCCTGACAAGTTTTCAACCACCAGTTATTTTTTAAAATACTACAAAAAAACCACTCTCATTGATGAGTTAGCGTATGTTGCCTATGCGGTGGATGGTTGGACCTACTGCATATGCATTGGCCGCGACGAGTCCTCTGGAAAACCATTTTCGAAAGTCTCGATCAACAGAGCAAAAGACATAGCACCAATAGTGGTTTCAATACTTGAAAGCCGTTGGCCAAGAGCTCCGTTTGAACAGCCAGCAAAAAAAGACAATATACCTAGCTTGGTAGAAAATCTTATTGCAGAATTACAAGACAAGCACCATATCCAAGTGACTAATCGCCAGGCCCAAGTTGCACTACATCTTTTACGAGGCCACTCTTCTCGATCGATTGGTATTGAAATGGGAGTTAGTTGGCATACTGTGAGGGTGTTCAGAAAACAGCTCTATAGTCGGTGCAATATTAACTCTCAAGCTGAACTGTTTTCTCTATTGATACCGCTGGATGAAACTGGTTCGATTAAGCCTTGAGCCAGATTTTTTTCAGTTGCTTGTCAACAATCTCGACTGGCATAAAGCGCAATATCGTTTTATAAAAAAACCTCAAACAATAAAGCGATTGCGGTGTTACCAATAAAAAGTCTAGAAAGACAATCAACACTAAACAGCTATCGCCCTTATTCGCGATGATCAAACAGCTTGACCAATTCTTCAGTCATCGCATTGGCTAATTGGTCTGCGCTGACGATCGTCACTGCGTGATCGTAATATTGAGTCACATCATGCCCGATGCCAATCGCCAATAGCTCAACCGACGATCGGTTTTCTATTTCGTCGATCACCTGGCGCAAGTGACGCTCTAGAAATCCTGCTGGGTTACTCGACAAGGTTGAATCGTCAATGGGCGCGCCGTCAGAGATCATCATGAGGATTTTTCGTCGCTCGTTACGAGCCAACAATCGACGATAAGCCCACTGCAATGATTCGCCATCGATATTCTCTTTTAAAAGCCCGCCTTGTAACATTAACCCGAGATTCTTGCTGGTGCGTCGCAATGGGTCGTTGGCAGACTTGTATATGATATGGCGGATATCATTGAGGCGCCCTGGATTTTCAGGAGAACCAGCCTCCAACCAGGCTTTGCGTGATTGACCACCCTTCCAAGCGCAAGTGGTGAAACCCAGTATTTCAACCTTGACCCCACAGCGTTCTAGCGTACGCGCGAGCACATCCGCGCAGGCTGCAGCGATGGAGATAGGTCGCCCGCGCATTGATCCAGAATTATCGAGTAACAGTGTTACCACGGTGTCGCGGTTTTTTATCGAATGTTGTTGCTTGTACGCCAAGGGATTAGCGGGCGAACTGATGATACTGGTCAGCGCATTGGTATCGAGGAAACCCTCGTCCATTTGGTAATGCCACGCGTGCTGTTGTTGTGCCATTAATTTGTGTTGCAGCCGAGCGGCGACTCTCGAGATCAATGCTTGCATATCGCCCAATTGATTATCCAATTGTTCGCGTAGATCGCTCAATTCGCGCGGCTTAGCCAACTTGTCGGCGCGAATGACTTCGTCGTCACGGCGGCTATAAACCTTATAGACATAACGTTCTTGTTGCGGCGCAGTACCCTCATAGGTTCGGTCACTTGCTCCGGCTTCAACATCACCTTCGTCAGGCTCTTCACCGTCGTCCATGCTTGATGGATCTTGTTGCTCTGTCGACTCGTCTTGGGAACCGTCCTGCTCGTTACCCTCTCCATCGTTTTGATCACTTTCGCTGTCGCTGGCTTGATCATCCTCGGAAGGGTCGAGCGATATCTCCATATCGGCGTCTTCGCCCTGCTCTCCCATTTGCAGCGCAGTAATCAATTTGCGGCTGAACCGAGCAAAGCGATCTTGATCATGCAGTGAACCCGCGAGACCCTGCAGTGAACCCCCATGCTCTGACATTTCCGCGGCCCAGCTCCGCGCTCGTATCGCTGCCATCTCGGGCAGTTGTCGCCCCGTCAGCTCCTGACGCGCAAGCAGGGCCATACCTTCTGCCGCACTGACATCCCGGCTAGCATCGGCCAGTCGCGCTTCAAGCGCACTGTCGAGGTTAGCCGTCATGCCGTCAAAGCCTGCACTGCCGAGAATCTCTACGCGAATTTGTTCAAGCGCATTGTAAAGCTGAAGACCTGCTTCGCTGCTAGGTGCTAGGCGTTGGTGTAACGCTTCGTCGTGCGCCAGTTTGAGGCAGGCCAACGCATCCGCCCGACCGCGCTGCGCTGCCAGATCATCACCGGGTGGCAAGGGCTGTGGCAAGTTGAGCTGTGCAATATCGCCATTGAGGCTAGATTCACCTTCCGCAAAATGCACAGCCATTTTACCGTCCGCCGCCAATGTACGCAGGCAACCCTGCGTAGCAATCTCAACACGCTCTTGGGCTGGGTCTTTAGCCTCGACTGGCTCACCACCAATGCGTCGAACCGCGCTGTACTCGGTTTTTTTGACCTCTTTAGCGCTCACTACTCACTCACTGTTTCGGCAGATCGATATTAAAAATGCGCTGGTATAGCTCCGCCATAGTCTCGCGTTCGAGGGGATCACATTTGTTGTAAAAGGTGTATGCAAACGCGACATGCAGATCTTGAAAAATGGCTTGATTCTCAGCCCAAGTGATGACGGTGCGAGGGCTCATCAACGTAGACAAGTCACCGTTTTGAAAAGCAACACGCGTCAATCCGGCCAAACGCACCATGTCGTCAACCATTTTTTGCCCTTCAGCATTTTGCATCGCTGGCGCTTTAGCCAATACAATCGCTGCCTCTTTGTCGGCAGGCAAATAGTTGAGCGTGGTAGCGATCGACCAGCGATCCAGCTGAGCTTGGTTGATTGATTGGGTGCCATGGTACATACCTGTGCTGTCACCCATCCCCACTGTGTTTGCAGTAGAGAACAATCTAAATGCTGGATGTGGCTCAAGCACACGACTTTGGTCCAGCAAGGTCAAGCGACCCCCGCTTTCTAAAACGCGCTGAATCACAAACATCACATCGGGTCTGCCCGCGTCGTATTCGTCGAAAACGAGCGCCACATTGCGCTGAAAAGCCCACGGCAAAATACCGTCTTGAAACTCAGTCACCTGTTGGCCATCACGCAGCGTGATGGCATCTTTGCCGATAAGATCAATCCGGCTGACGTGGCTGTCGAGGTTTATTCGCAAACACGGCCAATTCAGGCGTGCAGCCACCTGTTCGATGTGGGTCGACTTACCTGTACCGTGCAGACCGCTGACCATCACTCGGCGGTTGTGGCTAAACCCGGCGAGTATAGCCATGGTGGTCGTTGGGTCGAATAGGTATTGCTCGTCCACTTCAGGCACGTGTTCGGTGCGCTGGCTGTAGGCCGGAACCTGCAAATCACTGTCTATTCCAAACAAATCGCGCACAGAAACCTGTGTATCGGGCATATCGGGGCTGGCCACTTCGGACTTCATCTCTAAACTGCTCACTGAGTTGACGGTCAAACGGTATACTCTACCTGCGAAGCCTTAGCTCTCGCAACGACCTGTACCACATAAGTCATGTGGCCAGAGCTTTTAGGTCGCAGGTTGCGAGCCATAAAAGGATAGTTAAGCAGAGATTTTATTGATGTAGTGCTGATTTTGGCGCTTCCGGCTTAACAGCATTAGCTGTTGCATCACGCGTGATTGCTTTAGTCCATAAATGAAACACGGCGAGCCATTCGCACATTGCTTCTTTTTACACTATGTAAGCTTATAAACAACTAGGTTTTTTGTTTGCTCACTTGCATGTTCACGCTGCTGGCATCAAATCTAGCAATGCGCCCACCACTATAAAATATGGCGACTAATAGATAGGGTGGCCCACTGCTCTAGTGAGCATTAAATCAAGTCCAGTCAGTGACGACTCTGAGAAATATTTCGACCCAGCAAGGCGCGAATCAACGGTAAAGTTTTGTGCAGTTGGCTAGATATTCACCACGATTGAGCCGAACTTAGCACGACGACGGCATGTGCATGACTTAAACTGAGATGCAATAGATCGTGGCTATGTCGGCGACAGTCGTGCTGTCACACAAATTAGCGCAAATCCTCTGGTATTTTACAAACGGGTATCTCAATCATCTTGTGCAGATTGGCTTGGTGAAAACGTCTATAAGTCGCAAGCACTTCGAGCTGACGCTTATCCAAGGCATCATCGTTTGCCTTTGATTCTTCATGACGCATTGCCCACTCTAGTTCGGCGTAGCTGGCGCCCAATTGGCTCTCATCGTTGCGATCGTCTTCCCAGAGACCGTCCGTTGGTGCTGCGGCTTGTATTTCGGGTTCAACGCCCATTTCAGCCGCGAGAGCATACACTTCGGTTTTCATCAGATCAGCGATGGGTGACACATCAACACCACCGTCACCGTACTTGGTATAAAACCCAACGCCGAAGTCTTCTACTTTATTGCCCGTGCCACCGACGATCATTTTGTGATGGCCCGCGTAGGTGTAGAGCAAAACCATGCGCAGCCGTGAACGGGTATTCGCCATGCTCAGCGGATCTTGAATATCTTTAGGGAAGTGCTCTTCCATTGCGGCAAACACTGGGGTCAGCTCGGTGCAGTAGGTCTGCACGTTATCAAAGCGCCGGTTCAGCCATTCAAGGTGCTGGTCGGCTAATGTGATCTGCCCAGGTTTCTGGTAGATCGGCATACTGACAGCAATGACTTTTTTGCCGGTCATGGCGCACAGGGTGGAGGTGACAGCAGAGTCAATGCCGCCTGAGACTCCCACGACAAAACCTGCCATACCCGCGTTGTCGCAGTAGTCTTTGAGCCATTTGACGATGTGTTCGATCACGGCGGCGTTTTGCATGGCGGATACCCTGTTATTGGATTGTTCAGGCTTTTAAGTGTAGCAAAAAGAACGAGGCGAATGCCTTCTGGTTGCCTTTAAAGTACTTAACAATTAGTCAGTGCGTAGCCCGTGTGGCCACGCACTAAATTGTCGCTTAGACCCGCTCTATGATGGTGCTGATACCCTGCCCCATACCGATGCACATTGTCGCCAAACCTATGCGGGTATCACGCTGCTCCATCACATTGAGCAAGGTGGTTGTGATACGTGTGCCTGAGCAACCAAAGGGGTGGCCCAGCGCAATCGCACCGCCGTTCAAATTGACCTTGTCGTCCATTTTGTCGAGTAGCTCTAAGTCTTTGAGCACCGGTATAGCCTGTGCAGCAAAAGCCTCGTTGAGCTCAACAGTGTCAATATCATCGATGGTGAGTCCAGCGCGTTTTAGCGCTTTTTGAGTCGCAGGTACTGGGCCGTAACCCATGATGGCCGGATCACAGCCAGTGACGGCCATGCTGCGAATCTTGGCGCGCGGGCTGATGCCCAGCGCCTTGGCGCGTGCGCCACTCATCAGCAGCATGGCAGAGGCACCGTCAGATATCGCGGAAGAAGTGCCTGCTGTCACTGTGCCCATCTTGGGGATAAACGCGGGTGGCAGGCCACCCAGACTCTCAGCGGTAACACTCTCACGTATGACTTCGTCACGATCGACCCGTTGCACAAAGCCCTCGGCATTGTGGCCCATGATGGGCACGATCTCGCGATCAAAACGTCCAGACTCAGCCGCGTCGAAAGCACGGTTGTGAGAGCGTGCACCAAAGGCGTCTTGCTGCTCACGGCTAACACCGTGCATTTTGCCCAACATCTCAGCGGTTAAGCCCATCATCATTGACGCCTTGGCCATGTGAAGGCTGGCACCAGGGTTGATGTCAATGCCATGCAACATCGGTATGTGCTGCATATGCTCAACGCCGCCGACAACAAACACGTCGCCGTTTCCGGTCATGATGCCTTGAGCAGCGGTGTGTAAGGCGGCCATACTGGAACCACAAAGTCGCGAGACCGTTTGAGCCGCCACATTCTTTGGCATCTCAGCCATGATCGCAACCGCTTTGGCGACATTAAAACCTTGTTCTAAGGTTTGATTTACACAGCCCCAAATAAGATCTTCAACCTCTTCCGCGTTCGCGTTGGGATTGCGCTCGAACAAGGCTTTGACAAGCTCGGCCGATAGATTCTCAGCACGTACATTGACGAAAGCACCGTTTTTGGAGCGACCCATGGCGGAACGCACCGCGTCGACAATCACTACATCGTTATCATTGAAACTCATGTCGCTCTCCTCAGGCTGCGTTGTTGTAGTAGCTGGTATTCGCTTTCGCCATACCGCGCTGTTTTTCAGTGGCGGAAAACAACGGCCCGTAAGCAGATAACTTATCCGTCAAGGCTACAAATGCCTTTAGACCCATATCGTCCATGTATTGCAAAGCGCCGCCGCGGAACGGTGGAAAACCGATGCCATAAACCAAACCCATGTCTACCTCGGCTGGCGTAGCGACAATGTTGTCTTCCAAGCAACGCGCTGATTCGGTACACAGCGGCACCATCATGCGTGCGATAATTTCCTCGTCACTGACTTCGACGCGTGTGTTGGCCAAGCCCGCTAGAACATCAGCAGTTGAAGTGTCGACTGACTTTTTAGGTTTACCGCGTTTATCCAATTTGTAGCTATAAAATCCACTGCCTGTCTTTTGACCTAGTCGGCCAGCAGCAACCATATTGCCCACAGCACTTGAAGCTTGTTGTTGCATGCGATCAGGGAAGCCCTCGGCCATCACAGCACCCGCGTGACTCGCTGTGTCCATGCCGACAACATCCAACAGGTAGGCGGGGCCCATTGGCCAACCAAACGCCTCCATCACCTTATCGATTCGCCTGTAATCTACGCCGTCGGCGAGCAATGATTCAAAGCCCGCGAAATACGGAAACAAGATGCGGTTGACCAAAAAGCCCGGGCAATCATTGACAACTATGGGCGTTTTTCGCATGGCCTGCGCGTACGCCACGGTGCGTGCCACAGCCGTATCGGAAGTTTTGTCACCGCGAATAACTTCAACCAAAGGCATGCGATGCACGGGATTGAAAAAATGCATGCAGCAGAAGTTCTCGGGGCGTTTTAAGCCTTCTGCCAATCGCGTAATGGCAATGGTGGAGGTATTGGAAGCGATAATGGTGTCATCGCTGACAGCATTCTCCGTCTCGGCCAAAACAGCAGCTTTGATTTTTGGGTTTTCAGTAACGGCTTCTACCACGATGTCGACAGTGCCGAAATCACCGTAGCTGGTCGTCGGCACAATCGCGTTGCTCATTTGCATCACCGTTTTTTGATCCAGCTTGCCACGCTTGAGCTGGCCCGCCAGCAATTTACCGGCTTCGTTCAAGCCCAGTTGAATGGCATCTTCGGTGATGTCTTTCATCAGAATAGGCGTGCCTGTAGACGCGCTTTGATACGCGATGCCGCCCCCCATAATACCGGCGCCCAACACTGCAGCGCGCGTTATCGGCTCAGCACCTTTACTGGCCACCTTGGCGCTACGCTTTAACAATTGATCTTTCAGAAAAATCCCGACCAGTGACTTAGCCGTGTCTGACTTGGCAAGCACGGCGAAGTTTGCGATTTCGATCGCGAGTGCATCGTCTCGTGACAAGCGTGCGCCCGCTTCGACAGTGGCAATCGCCATCATCGGCGCCGGATAGTTTTTACCTGCTTTTGGCCCTACAACTCCTCGCGCCGATTCAAAAGCCATCATGCTCTCGAGCTTACTGAGTTTTAACGGGGCTTTTTTCTGAATACGGCGCTCTTGGTAGTCGATGCTGCCATCGGCCAATTGACGCAATAAATCCAGCGCTGCTTCTTCAAGTTTTTCTGGAGCGACCACCGCATCGACCACACCCACTTTTAACGCGGCAGCTGCTTTATTCTGGGTGCCACCAGCAATCCATTCTATGGCGTTGTCCACACCAATGAGACGTGGCAGGCGTACAGTGCCCCCCCAACCTGGCATGATGCCAAGTTTGGTTTCGGGTAGGCCAACCTTGGCTTTTGTACTGGCGACTCGGAAGTCACAACATAAGCTGACTTCAAGTCCACCACCTAATGCCTCGCCATTTATTGCAACCACTGTTGGAAATGGCAGATCTTCAATGCGGCTAAACAGTGCATTTACAACTGTGTTGGCCTCGACGATTATCGAGGATTCGCCTTCAAAGACACCAAGAAACTCGGTGATGTCTGCACCGACGATAAACACTTTTTTGCCACTGTCTAATAAAAGACCGCGGCAATCGCCGCGTGCTACTACGGCATCTACGGCCAGCCCTAATTCCTGCAGTGCGTGCCGGTTGAGTTTGTTAACGCTTTCCCCTTGTAGGTCAAACCGTAATTTGTAAAGACCATCGGCGATAGCGCCAACGGTAATAGCTGTGCCTTGAAACACCATAACGGGGTCTCCGGTTGCTGTGCGGTTGAATTTGAGGTGACCCGCATGAAGCAAGTCGCCCATAAAAAAGTTGATAAGCAGGAGACTCCCTGCTTACGAATGAAAAGACGCACACCAGATGCGTACGTCCAAGACGAGTTAGAACTGGAAGTTCTTTTCTTCCATCGCCATCAAGGTGCTTGGGCCACTGAGGATGGTGGCTTTCAGCGAACGGGTACGCGGCAACAGTTTTGCATAATAAAAACGTGCAGTGTCAAGCTTGGCTTGATAAAACGCTGCATCGCCCTCACCTGCCTCAAGCTTCTGGCCAGCTATCATGGCAGAGCGAGCCCACAGGTAAGCCATGATGATGTAGCCGGAATACATCAAGTAATCCACGGATGCAGCTCCGACCATCTCTCGATCTTTGGCCGATGCAGCCATCAAACGCAGCGTGACGTACTTCCATTCCCACATCATCTTTCGAAGAGGCCATCGAAACTCCTTCGCAGCACTACCACTGGACTCCTTGAGAAAATCGTTGACAACTGCACCAAATATTTTGAAACTTTCGCCCTTGTTCATCAGCAGCTTTCGGCCAACAAAATCCAACGCTTGGATGCCCGTAGTGCCTTCGTACATCATAGATATGCGGGCATCACGAACATTTTGCTCCATGCCCCACTCATGAATGTATCCGTGGCCGCCAAAACACTGCATACCCAAGTTGGCTGACTCATAGCCAATTTCAGTCAAAAATGCTTTTGCTACGGGCGTTAAAAACTGCAATAGGTGATCAGCGTGCTCGGCGGTGGCTTCATCTTTCGATTCGTGGGTTAAATCATTCTGCTGTGAAAGATAGTAAATAAACATGCGGCCACCCTCGGCTACCGCTTTTTGCGTCAGCAACATGCGCCGAACATCTGGATGAACAATAATGGGATCGGCTTCTTTGTCGGGTGCTTTGTCCCCGGTTAAAGATCGCATCTGTAAACGATCTTTAGCGTAGGTCAGCGAGTTTTGAAAACCCCACTCCGCATGTGCCACACCTTGTATAGCCGTACCAATACGTGCCGTGTTCATAAAGGTGAACATGCATTTGAGGCCCTCATTGGCCGGACCAATCAGGTATCCAGTGGCGTCGTCAAAATTGAGCGCAGCGGTGGCGTTTCCGTGAATGCCCATTTTGTGCTCAAGCGATCCGCACACAACACCGTTGCGTTCACCTTTTACGCCATCAGAACCAACATTAAATTTAGGAACAATAAACAGTGAAATGCCTTTGACGCCTTCAGGTGCGTCCGGCAGTCTAGCCAACACGATATGGATAATATTCTCGGCCATATCATGTTCACCGGCGGAGATAAAAATCTTGTTACCTGTGATTTTGTAACTGCCGTCTTCTTGCGGTGTTGCGCGAGTTCTCAACAGACCGAGATCCGTACCACAATGCGGTTCGGTCAGGCACATCGTCCCAGTCCACTCACCGCTGATGAGTCGAGTGAGGTATAACTCTCGCTGCTCCTCAGTGCCATGTGCAACCAAGGTGCGCATGGCGCCGTGGCTGAGACCCGGGTACATTGCCCACGACCAATTGGCAGTACCGTACATTTCGCTACCAACAATGCCGAGTGACTCAGGCAGGCCTTGTCCGCCGTACTTGGGACTGTGACTCAAGGAAGGCCAGCCATTTTCGACGTAGATGTCATAGGCGGCCTTAAAACCAGTAGGTGTGGTCACCACACCGTCAGTTAAGGTGCAACCCTCAGTATCGCCCGATTGATTGAGTGGAGAGAGCTCTCTTTCAGCGAATTTGGCGCCTTCTTCAATCACAGCGTCGGTCAAATCCTGTGTTGCATCCTCGTAGCCCAACGACGCGTAGTGCTCTGGCATCTTCATCACATCGTTAAAAGCAAACAGAATATCTGCCAGCGGTGCCTTGTATTCGCCCATGGTGAAACCTCATTCCCAGCATTTAAAGATGACTTAACTATAGGATCGACCAGACAACACTGTTACTCAATGGCATATAAGAGAAAGTTATTAGCATTTTCGCTCACAGAAGCGAAAAAAGACGATTAAGCAGCCAACGGCTAATACAGGGGCTCGGATTCAGCGACCTTAGCGGTCTCAGACAGGGTTTTCTAAGTTTTTCCGGTAGTTACCCGGTGTATCGCCAGTCCAACGGCGAAAGGCACGATTGAACTCAGCCGTGTTCTCAAATCCGCATATATTGGCGACCTCTTTGAGTGACATGCTAGAGGTACTCAAATTACGAATTGCTGCACTTTGCCGGTATTGATCTTTAAGCGTCTGAAAGCTTGTGTGTTCCGCTGCCAATCGACGTCTTAAAGTAGCTTCAGAGCAAGCCAAAGCCTTGGCGACATCAGAGGCTCGTAGGCGTTTTAGTGACGGAGCTTGAGCGATTAGGTTAACGACACGCGCACTGAGGCTACCTCTATCGGATTGGGCACAAATTAGGTGGTAAATGGCGTTGTTTAAAAAGGCATTTAAACTCCCTTCATCTTGCACGACCGGCCATTCCATCGCGTAGCTGGGTAGTTTTAATGCATCTTCCGGCATACCCCGTTTTATGTTGCCGGGCGAGAAATTCAAAAAATCCGCTAGTTTGGCTTCATGGTGGCAAAAATGTAGAGCTAAAACTGGAACAGATCGACCGGCAAACCAGCTTAGAAAATTATGCCACATCAGCAACAGAGTACGAGTGCGAGCGAGCTGATCACGCGAGTTTAAAACTGCCTTATTTTGCGCGTGCTTGGTGGGTTCAATACGAATAAGAACCGAGTCAGTTTTTTCCTGCAAGCTCGGTTTAATTTGATAACCAATGGCGATATCGCAAAAGTCAGCCATACGGTGGATCACGTCTCGCAAATTGCGACAATGAATCACACTTAGACAAAGCATGCGAAAGCTGCCAATTGGGACTCGATCACCATTGAGCATGCCGAAACTCTCGTCGCGCATCAGCCAAAGCGCACGTTGGTACAACCGTGCAAATTGAAGCGCAGTTATATCACCACCACCACGCCATAGCTCAATGCTAATACCCGCATGCTCCAACAAGGACTCAAGACTGTGTTGCTGCTCTTCAACCGCCTGCACAAGCATCAGCGCATAAGCATGAGGAATGGTCATTGAGGGACTGGCCATAGCTATTTCTAGCAGGAGAGTTAGTTAGCGCAGTGGGCGTTTCGCCAAATAGACACTATCAGCGCTCAAATTTAGTCGTTGAACAAGCCTTCGCAGTGCTCGACTAAATCGAGTATCTCTTGCTCGTCTCCACGGTGGTTAGGAAGGTAAATATGTGGACCAGTTGCTTTAATTTCTGCAACGTCAAAACCACTGCTGTCCAATAGGACGATGGGGAAACTCAAGCCGTTTTCTTTAAGCAGTTCAACCAAAGAGAGCATACTGCCATCATCTTGGTGATAAGTGCCCACCACGGCCGAGACAATAATCTCATCTTCATTGATCAATCGATCAACAGCCAGAGCGACATTGTCAGCCTCTAGGATTTGATGCCCGCGGTAGTTGAACGCCAGTTTTAGTTGCTTCATGCTATCGTGCTGCCCGACTAGCAACACGGCTCTATCCCCATTGACACGGGCGAGCAACTCTTCAACTTTGTTAATACCTCGAGGCTTTTCTAAAAGTTCAGCCCAGCGCACTTGTTGGCTTGCATTTCTATCCATGTCTGCGATGTAGGCAGTCGCGAATACGATGCAGGATTTAGGACTTAATTCTTTGAGACGTGGATAAAGATCGAGGCCGCTGTGGTCCGGCATACGTATGTCAAGAAACACCATGTGGTAGTGCTTTTTAGAAATAGCGCTTAACGCGCCTTCTCCGCAATGGACGAGATCTACTTCGTGGCCATAAAAACGAACAAGGTCGCCAAGGCTTTCTGCAAAGTCTGCGTCATCGTCAACGATCAGTACTGTCAAAGCTTGCAACGAATCAGTCCTCTTACTTTCCTTAGAGTTCACTTTAGCGAACGTGGAAATAGCAACTTGCAGCAAACCGCCAATGAAAACACAGGCGGGTTGAGGACTCCATCATGCCCAGTTAAAACTGGATCCGCAAGACTATATCAATAGGGAATGAATTATAAGCCTCACTTTAGACAACTAGCTGGCCCGGGTGATTTGCATACTTTGCTCGTACATCCGCGCAACTTGCCGCCCATGACTACACAGCTATTACATCCGTCGAACCAAATCTTGCAGCTTTCTGGCACTTCTGCGCCTGCTGTTCGTTTGGTTTCAGGTATTGTGTCAGGCGCAGGAGTATCGCCATTTTCTGGCGCTGTCGCTTCAACTGCTGCTTTGCTTTCACCAAAGCCAGGCGCATAAGTTTTACACATTGGCTCTGCTTCTTGTGCTTTACACGCCATTTTGGTGCAGGCACCCAACTGGCCATTCGTCACCCTGCATGTATTGCACCCATCGAACCAGCTGGTGCAACCTTCTGGAACACTCGAGTCATCAGACGCTCTTGTTAGTTCAACCGCGCCCATGGTCTCAGCTTCAAACATGCTGTTTGCACCACAAGAGGCCAAGCCGATGCACATGAGCAAAAACAGGGTTTGTTGGTAAACCTTTTTCATTGGCTGAATTCCGTCTAGATTAAAACGAATATTTTAGTTCCGTTTGTACTATCTGGGGAACTATAAAAGCATACAATTGGTTTATTGCCGCTATTTGGCTAGAAATCAGCGGCCAATTACGGTTTTATTGTCTCAGAACAGTCTTACAAAACGCGCTTTAGGAGAGAAAATGGCTGGACCTCGATATCACGGCTTTAACACGCTGCAATTACACGCCGGGCAAAAACCCGATAAAGAGCAACGAGCGCGTGCAACGCCAATTTATCAGAGTACGTCTTTCGTCTTTGACGATGCAGATCAAGCGTCTTCATTATTTGATACTTCGCGCGCTGGTCACGTTTACTCCCGCATATCCAACCCAACTGTTGGAGTCGTAGAAGAACGCGTAGCCGCATTAGAAGGCGGGGTCGCAGGCGTTGCCACAGCCAGTGGAATGGCTGCAATTCACCTGATCTTGTCAACCCTCACTGGGGCTGGTGCTCATGTGGTGGCTTCTCGGTCACTCTATGGTGGCACGCACAACCTGCTGACTTACACGCTGCCAAGGTTTGGCGTTCAAACCACTTTTGTCGATCCCAGAAATCCACAGGCATTTGCAGACGCCATACAAGACAACACCAAATTGATTTTTGCAGAAACTATATCGAACCCTGCAATGGAAATTCTTGATGTTCCCGCGGTCTCTGCCGTCGCTGAAGCAGCTGGAGTGCCCCTGGTGCTAGATGCCACTTTGTCTACTCCACACTTGCAAAAACCTCTTCATCAAGGGGCACATGTAGTCGTGCATTCTCTGACAAAATTTTTGGGGGGCCACGGTACCACCTTAGGTGGAATCGTCGTAGACAGCGGTCGATTCGATTGGGAAAAAAGCGGGCGGTTCCCTGAGTTAACCGAACCCTACGAAGGCTTCCATGGCATGGATTTTTGTGAAGAGTTTGGCCCGCTCGCCCTGTCTTTACGCATGCGAAAAGAAGGCCTAAGAGATTTCGGCGCCTGTTTGCCTGCTCAATCTGCTTTTCAGCTTCTGCAAGGCATTGAAACGCTATCGCTGCGGATGGATCGGCATGTTGCCAACACAACAGCCCTGGCTGAGTTTTTAGATACCCAAGAATCTGTCCTCACCGTCAATCACCCAATGCTTAAATCCCATCCTGAACATCAGTTGGCCAAAGAGCTATTGCCAAAAGGGTGCGGCGCCGTTTTTTCTTTTGAACTCGAGGGCGGCCGAAAAGCGGGGGAAGCGTTCATAGATGCTCTGCAAATATTTTCTCACTTGGCTAATGTTGGCGATGCGCGCTCACTGGTTATCCACCCTGCCTCTACAACACATAGCCGAATGAGCGACGAAGATTTAATTGCGGCTGGCATAGGCCCAGGCTTGGTTCGACTGTCTGTCGGATTGGAAGACACTCAGGACCTCATCGCAGATCTGGCAGGGGCACTCAGAAATGCCGCAAAAGCCAGCAAACAGGCGGGGAAATAACGATGACTGATTACATTTACCGAGGTGCAAGACCCCCGCAACCTGAGCAACCGACTCTGGTAATGTTGCACGGCGCCGGCATGGATCATACCGTCTGGACCATGCTTGCACGCTATCATGCGCGCCGTGGTTACAATGTCATCGCACCAGACTTACCAGGGCACGGCCGCAGCACAGCTGACAGTGTTAATAGTATAGAGGCTATGTCTTCTTGGCTTGAGGCACTTCTTAAATCGGAGTCTGTTTCCAACCCTTATTTTTTAGGCCATAGCATGGGCTCTTTAGTGGCCATGGAAACGGCTGCTAGGCTTGGGGACAATTGCGCCGGATTAGCAATGTTTGGAACCACTGCGCCCATGGTTGTGGGTGCTCCACTGTTAGAAGCGGCAAAGCGCAACGAACAAGCTGCCATTGATATGGTTTGCCTTTTTGGCCACGACACAGTCGCTCAATTGGGCGGCAACTTGGTGGGTGGCGTGAATGTTCTCAATACTGCCGTTCGCCTCATGCAACAAGCTGGCCCTGATGTTCTATTCAATGCTTTGTCGGCCTGTAACAACTGGGTTGATGCGCTGGACAGAGCCGAACTGGTGCGCTGCCCAACAAGCTTGGTGCTAGGTCGATTTGACAAAATGACACCTCAGCGTTCAACCGGGGAACTCAAAAAGCGTTTAAAGAACTGCAAAGTTACTGTTATTGACAGCGGCCATATGTTGATGAGCGAAGCCCCTGAAGCAACGCACCAAGCCCTAAAACTGGCACTGAGACATTCGACTAATAATAATTGATAACGTTTTTGTGAGAGCTGTCTTTTGCCACGGAGAGGCAGCTCTCAATCTTGCGTCGTGTGAGGCACGTAGTTTTACTACGCTTTTTTGCGTACAATTGAGACTTCACTACAAATCGATTTGCCCAATACGGCAAACTGAGTGCCACGGAGAAACAACACGTGCGACGTAATCGCAACGCAAAAATCATTGCTACATTGGGCCCTGCCACCGAAACCGAAGAAAGTATCCGTGCTCTTTTTGAAGCTGGCGCAGATGTATTCCGGTTAAATTTCAGCCACGGTGAGCACGCTGACCACAAAGCGCGCATGGACACCATTCGTAAAATCGAAGCGGATTTTCAGCGACCAATCGCAGTGTTGATGGATTTGCAGGGCCCCAAATTGCGGGTTGGTGTTTTTGGTAATGGCCCGGTGCAACTCGACGAAGGCAAAGAGTTTGTACTCGACCTCGATAGCAGTGCTGGTGACAGTACACGCTGTAATTTGCCACACCCTGAAATATTCAAAGTCTTGCAGATTGGGGCTGATTTGCTGCTCGATGACGGTAAAATTCGATTGCGCGTTGTCAGCTGTGACGATAACTCTGCACGCACCGAAGTGATTGTGGGCGGAAAATTATCTGATCGCAAAGGGGTCAATGTTCCTGATTGCATACTGCCAATATCACCTCTGACAGAAAAAGATCGTAAAGACTTAGAATTTGGCCTATCCATTGGGGCTGATTGGGTCGCGCTTTCTTTTGTGCAAACGCCAGAGGATGTACAAGAGGCACTCGAACTGGTCGCTGGTCGCGCCAAGGTGCTATCCAAATTAGAAAAACCTGCGGCGATAACGCATCTAAGCAAAATTGTTGAATTGTCGGACGCGGTAATGGTTGCCCGTGGTGATTTGGGTGTTGAGCTACCTCCAGAGCAAGTCCCTTCAATTCAGAAACGCATTGTGCGCAATTGCCGGATGTACGGTAAACCTGTGGTTATTGCAACGCAGATGCTGGAGTCCATGATTCAAGCGCCCACTCCTACCCGTGCTGAGACAACAGATATTGCAACGGCGGTATATGATGGTGTGGATGCTGTTATGCTTTCAGCGGAGACCGCTGCTGGTAAGTATCCGCAAGAAGCCGTCTCCATCATGAACCGCATTATTGAAACGGTGGAACAAGACCCGCATTACTTAGAACTGGTCGATAAGGCAGAACCTATACGACAAACTCGTGCTGCAGATGCTATTGCTGCTGCGATGCGCCAAGTTGCATCCGTGATGGATGTAGCGGCGATCGTGACCTACTCAGACTCGGGAGCTACCGCACTGCGCGCTGCCATGGAGCGTCCACATTCGCGCATCATGTGTTTCACCAGTTTCGAGCGCACCGCACGGATGCTAGGTCTTGTATGGGGATTGCACGCACGAACCAGCGTTCCAATTAACAGCGTTGAAAGCATGGTAGAAATGGCCTGCGATCTAGCGGTTGAAGAAGATTTTTGCAAGGCTGGTGAAGCCATTGTAATCACCGCAGGAATGCCATTTGGAGAGCCTGGCCGAACTAACTTGTTGCGTATCGCTCGCATACCTGAGTAGCCACTCATAATTTAGCCTAGTTTTACAAAACCAAAAAAAAGCTCGGTCAAATTTATGACCGGGCTTTTTTACTTAGTGAATCGCTTACACACCACACCCGCGGGTATCTTTCATTGAAAGAGAAAGACTATCCACGCCAGTCCTAGTTTTACTGCCTATGCGGTCGTCCAGTACACCAAATGTGTTGAGTGCAGATATAACCGAATCAGCTCGAAGTTCAGCTAAGAACTCGGTTTTAGCAGACACGCTCACTTCTACATTGATGTAGCTACGACGCGCGTAAGCTTTCCCAATCTGAGTTAATTGATCCTTGCTCGCCCGAGTTAGAATTTCACTGTTGCCACTGACAAACTCGATGTTTTCCATCTCACGTGTAGAAAAAACGCTGCCACACTCCTGGGCACGCTTAACACTAGGTGCTGGGTTAACGGGAATAGAAGCAACCGTTGGTGTGATGACCGCCTCTAGAGTAGGAGTCGAATCAACTGCAACAGTGCTATCGGTGGTCGGTTGCTTAGGTTCAATTTTAACAGCTGGCACAACTTCAGCGACTGGTTGCTCTATAACCGCAGCAGGCCGTTGCATTGCTTCACGAGTTTTCTGCTCATTGCCGCCAATGTAGCCCGCCAGCGTCATGCCAGCCCAATTGAGATCTTGTCCCATTTGTTCAGCCATCAGGCGAACAGTCCAACGATCCTCTCGCCATTGCATACCAAGGCCCAATAAAGCGGCGACCTCACCTTGATCGTCTTTTAAGTCATTGGCAATGCCAACGCCCCCACGCAATACGGGACTAAACCCGTCTTTGGGCTTGTTCACTAGATAATCCAGAGAAAAACTACTCAATGTGTAATTTTCTCCTTCATCGTCTGTGAATTCGCTGTCAGGGTTTTGGTAACGGTGACTCAGTTCCCATCGAAGGTGTGGACTGAAATGATTCCCTACTAATAAGCCCGCACCAGTGGATGTGTTCTCAAAATCATCGGAGTCCCACCTTGATTTCGACACGTCAACTCCCATGTACCAGCTTGGATAGAACACTCCACCTTGGCCCGGCTCGCCGCTTTCAACCGATTGCCAAACTCCTTGACTATCGGGAACAACATATCGCCCGCTATTATTTGAGTTGGCTTGCGCGAGGCCAACAGGTAAAGCATATGCCATTAGGACAAGTCCTTTGACAAGGTTTGTTCGATTAGACCAGTTTTGTCGGCTTGTTTTTTTCTGACTCAGATTCATGAGTGTTTCCCTAAAATTCTCTTTAATCAACACATTGATAATGTTAAGTGCTCAAACCGCATAGGGCGATGTCAGTGCTTTCACGTACATTGCCGTCCTGCGAGACTGCCCACGCTAGTGACACTTTCAATCCTGTAGAGAGTGTGCCAATAAAATGACCATTTAGCTGTAGGGAAATGTAAACGATTTTTACCAAATAATGTTTAAAGCTGTTCTCAAAAAAACAGTTAGAGAGGCAAATGGTTACTGATTTGTTCGATTTTGTCGGCTGTGTGGTGGTTTACGTAGAGAACAGTTGTAGCATTTTGTGTACAAATCTTTTCTATCAAAGCTAAAACCAGTTGCCGGTTTATATCGTCAAGACCAAGGCACGGCTCATCAAGGATTAAAAGTGGAGGGGCTTTGACCATGGCTCTCGCGATCAATACCAGCCGTCGATCACCAAATGACAACTGATTAAAACTTTCAGACGCCCGGCCATCCATTCCCAATAATCGAAGCCATTGCTCGGCAATGGCCAATTGGTTATCACTCGCTTTTTGGTATACACCGATACTGTCAAAGAAGCCCGAGAGAATAACCTGCCGCACGTTTGCACTAACACGGTACTCCCACTGTAAAGCACTCGATACATAGCCGATGTACTGCTTGATCTGCCAGATACTTTCTCCCGAACCGCGCTGCATGCCAAAAACAAAAATATCGTTGGTATAACACTGTGGATGATCGCCGGTGATCAAATTCAACAAGCAGGTTTTGCCGCTCCCATTTGGGCCAGTTACTTGCCAATGTTGACCCACTTCAATCGTCCAATCCAGCCCCTCAAATACAGTATTGTCGCCATACGCAATCTTTAGATTCCGCAGTCTGACTAATGGGTCTGAAGGATTGAGGGCAGGCAAACGAGCACTAGGATCAGTCGGTGGCAGATTGATATCTGTAGTTTTTAAATGCAACAGCTGCTCAATTTCAGCCACTTGTTCAGGCTTGTCACAACTGACTTTATGCTGTAGATGTCCCGCTTCGAGGTACGCCATGTGTGTGACAAAGTTTGGGATATCGTCCAAGCGGTTTAGGACAAATACCATGCGAGTGTCAACACTTAACTCCTGCAGAATTTCTTTCAGCGCTTCACTGGATGCCGCATCTAAACCCTCAAAAGGTTCATCAAGAATCAACAGTTTTGCATCAGTGCAAAGTGCCTTGATGATTAGTATCTTTCGTGTCTCACCTGTAGAGAGTTTTCTAAAAGAGCGTTGAAGCTTGTCTTCAATAGACAGGCGCTTGACTAAACGATCACAAAGTTCCGGATTAACACATCCTTGCGCGAGAATGTCTAAAGCTGGGGTGCCCTCAGAAATAACATCTAATATATCGGCATCATCCAGCATCAGCTCCGCCTCTATTAACTCGGCCTGAGCCTCAAAGGAGACAACTCCAACGCTGGCAGGCAAGCCAATGACCTCACCGTCTAACAACTCACCATCACCGTGTAACATCGCGGCTAGGGCTGACTTACCCGCGCCGTTAGCCCCAAGTAAAACCCAGTGCTGTCCTAATTCAAGTTGCCAATCTATCGAATGAAGCCGAAAGTGTTCTGCAAACTCGGCATCTACTTGTCGAAAACTTATTGTGCTCATGGCAATTTTGGATTCTGCGAAAAATAGCTATTATGCCATTAGTTGAAGAGTAAGAAACACTCTACTAGTCACACTTGTATGCGCCTATCTTCAACACAAATCGACATCGTTGAATTCTCTGATTAAGCCATCGCGAAAACAACAACACCCATCAATTAGCACGACAGATCATTCAGTTACATAAGTCCACAGAACGTTCAAAAGCTTTCGCGAAAAAATCAAACTCTCGTACTAACTGTTCGGCGATGTTAGCTTCTTGGGTATAGCCGTGGCGTTCGTCGTCAAATAGTAAAACGTCGACTTCCAGGCCTTTTGCCGACAACGCTTCGGCCATACGCTGCGCTTGATTAACAGAAACCACGTGATCTCGAAGTCCGTGGCTTATAAACACAGGGCATTCAATTTTTTCTAATTGGTGGATGGGTGATCGCTCTACATAACGCTCTTGCTGTTCTGGATACGGACCAATCAAATGCTCTAGGTAGTGACTTTCGAACTTGTGCGTATCGCTAGCGAGTAACTCTAGATCTCCGATTCCGTAATGGCAGCCCACAGCGGCAAATACATTGCTATGCACCGCTGCTGCAAGCGCTGTGAACCCCCCCTGCACTACCTCCTCGAATTGCAACCCGCCGCCGGTCGACCAAGCCCTGTTTAACTAGCTCTTCTACCGCGTCAACACAATCTTGGACATCAGCGACTCCCCAGTTTTCATGCAGAGCCAATCGATAATCTCGCCCAAACCCAGTGCTACCTCGATAGTTGATGTCGAACACTGCAACACCGCGCGTGGTCCAATATTGGATGAGAGAGTTATAACTGTTGCCACAAGCCGTTGTCGGGCCACCGTGCATGACGACGATAAGCGGAGGAACGTCAGAACCCGTCACCAATTGCGGATTGCGAGGTGCATAGAAAAATCCCTGCACTTGAGAGCCGTCTCTCCCCGCAAAAATTTTGGAATCACCGGTAGAAATGTACGCATCTTGTATTTCTAATGACGCTGCATCAAGCAATGTATCGATAGATTTCGAACCAAGCTGTAAAACTGCAGCAGTCGATTGAGGTCCGGCGGCGATGAAACAGCACTGCTCCGCGGTGTCTGCCGTTAAGCAGGCTAGTTGGGTCTGAGATAACTTCTTATCTAACCAAACGCTAGCTTTGGCTCTAACGTCAACAATCGGTCAATACCTTGCCGAGAGGCGATAGCGACAATATTGCCATTGGCCAATACACGAAAACTGCTTGAACCCAGCTCCCATTGAGCACGGCCCAAATCTGCTTCGATGGGTGAAATGGCATCGACAGATCCTCCAGCTGTCTGTCGCCAAATATTCCACCAACCACTTATATCATCCAGAAAATACAAGCTGCCATCGACGGTCCAATGAGGCTGTGATTTAGAGCTGAGCCCAGCACCTACAGCTTCAGGAAGACCAACAGGTTCCAATAGATCCGAAAATTTTTGTCGCCATAGCGTGTTATTTTGCCACGGCATGTGAGGATGACACCAACTGATGTAGGCCAGCTTAAAAGAGCCTGGGCTAAGACTTGGTGCCGCATAAAAATCATCACCCGTGACAAGGCATGTAACTCTGCCATTGAGACAACTGACAAAAACAATATCATTTTATACTTTTTTACCTTGGTGCGATTCACGAACGCAGATCAGCCCACTTTTGCTTGCATGTTCACAAAAGTCACCAAAGCGAGATAAATGATCGTGAGTGATTTGCTTTAATTTATTCTCGTTGTCTAAACAGTAAATTTGCTGATTCGATTCTTCAACGAAAAAAATCCCGTCGTCGGTCGGTAAATAGGACCCGCCGCCATACTCGTGTATTCGACAACGCACGCTGTAATTACTTGGCAATAACTCCTGCACCTTACCTTGAGACAGCTCTAACAAAACTGTTCTGCCCTGCTCTTTAGGCCGTCGTTCAAGCAGATAGTGCTTGTTGTTATGACACCGCAATTCCCTACGCACAGCCTGTGCGGTAGCTACCGTTCTGGCCGTTAACGGGCTTTGCCACGGAAACAGAATTTTGTTATTCATCGAATTGAGATCCATGGGCTAAAAACGATTTTTGCAATGCGGCTGGACCGAATTATGCGCGTCAACGTCGCAAGAAAGCCTTGATCTTAGATTCCCTAGCTAGACAACTGCTTCGTCTCTATCAAAAGAAATCAGCGCAATTAGAAAACACCAAAATTCGAATATTCATAAAAATATGGTGTTGAGAACTAGAGGCCCTGTTCACCTGCGGTCGGAACAGGAAATTCAGGAAGAAGCTTATTTCTCTAGGATTAAAGCACCGGTAGACGGCTTATTGGAGGCCGCTGCTTGCACTTCAATATCCAAAGACTTATTAAACTGTGCGGATACGACAAAAACGACAAATGTGCAGATACAAGCGGCTGAAAGTACAAAACTATGGACATCTGGCGTTAGCGAAAAAAGTTTTTTTAATCCGTTGGTGACTGCTGATTGCTTAAAGCAATAGCTATATTCCAGCGCACATAAACTCGTTATAAGCGCGACGCCGAAAAAACCTACTAGCAAAATAATTGTATCAATCATAACTAAAAACTCTACGTGGAAGAGCTAGCTTCAAGCAAAAACCCCGAGAGGCGCGTATGTACAACTTCATGCCGTCATCAACGACAAACTTGGCATAAAAAATTGTAGTACAAACACGAGATTCTGCAATTATTGACTACATTAACGAGCAACACTTGTTAGCAGTATACCCACAATACCTAGCAATGATAACGATGCCAGTGGATACCACTGAACAACATTGATCCATCACTTGCCACGAGTTCAGGGTAAAAAAAAACCAGCTCATAGAGCTGGTTTAATAAAATTTTTTTCGCCTAAAAGAGAAATAACTGGCTAACGCCTCTAATTACCCTCTTCTGCCTCAGACCAATTCGCGATAACGGTATCCATATCACCATTGTTCTGGCTCATGCTGCTAGAGAACTGGCTACGATACGTTTGGCCTAGATTTATTCCTTCAATAATCATATTCCGCACAATCCAATCGCCGGGCTCTTTGGCCGCCATGCTGTAGCGAACCGAAACAGTGGTTCCATCACTCAAAGATTTAGCTAACATATCGACGGTTTGCTTTTGATCGCTTGGCCCTTTGGCGCTAAGCACATCAATCTTCATACTGCCGAAGCCCACTAACGCCTGGCTATAAGCTTTGATCAAGCTCAATCGAAAGGTATCGGCAAAAGCTGCTTTCTGCGCATCCGTGGCTTCTTTGAAATATTGTTTGCCCATAACACCGCGAGCAATTCCTTTAAAGTCAACGACCTCATCCAACAAACCACCGATCTCAGTATGTAGCTTATCTGGATCTGTCTTGTAATACCCTTGGGCTTTGTCAAGGATTTCTACCAGTTCAGCCGAAGTGCGTTCAGCAAAATCAGTGGCAGATTCCTCAGCAAAAACAACACCTGCACTGAAAAGGCTACTGACTCCAAGTAGCAAAGACGCGAGAAAACGTCGACGATTACTCATTTTTGTGTCCTATTTTTCTATTTATTGTCTCGATTTAGCTAGCAATCAGCGATCAAGATGCCTTAAATGCGTTTAAAACGCGAATAAGACCAGTTTACTATGACATCGGCCTACGCTGGTAGTTCAGCGATAAAAGCGTATCAGTAAGCTTGGCAGAACAACTAAATTGGCCATTGTGGCCAATCCCATCGCTAGAGCTGTAAGCAGCCCAAAATACACAGTGGGGATGAAGTTTGAAAATGACAATATGCTGAAGCCGGCAATAATCGTAAAAGAAGCGTAATACAAAGCGTGCCCAATACTATCGTGGCTGCGATTGACAGCCTGAATGACATCTTTACATTGCTCGAATTCAATTTTAAATCTATGTAAGTAGTGAATGGCGTTATCCACGCCTATGCCTATGGAAATCGCGGCGATAGTGATCGTCATCATGTCCAGAGGCACGCCAAAATAGCCCATAGCCCCGAGCACCGTGGCGGCTGCAATCACATTGGGCAACAACCCCATAATTGCCAACGGAACTGAACGCAGCAACAGCGCAAACATCAAAAGTGTCGCCGCAATCACAAACAGAATCGTAGAAGTTTGAGAAGCATACAATTGCTTCAGCATGTTGTTAAACAACACCATCATGCCAGTAGAGCGCACTTGATCTGTTGAGAGCCCAAGCTCATCAACGGCAAACGCATCGATTTTTCGCAATAGCTCGTCCCTAGAAAAAGTATCACCGCTTTCAATAACACGAACGGCGATTCGCAGCTGCCCCTTCTCGGGATTAGCGTAAGGGTTGACCAGTAAATGGCGAACGTCCTCAGGCAACGCACCCATAATGCCTGCCATTACCAAGGCATCTAATGGCTTTCCATCATTAAAATCACGGGCTACTTTTTCCAAACTCGCCATCGATAGGACTTTGCCAACCTGAGGGATACCGTCGATATAATCGTGCAGCTTACCGAGCAAGGCTAATTTGTCGGGAGTAAACCAATAACGCTGAGGATAAGGATCCGCTTCACCGTCGTCTGAGAAGTCATCGCCAAAATCGTCGTCACCTTCTTCGTCTGCTGGATCCTGCCATGGTGGCAGCTGCAACACTACTTCAAAAGGAATGGTGCCACCAATGTGCTGATCGATGTACAGCATGCCTTCGCGAATTTCAGTGCCATCTCGAAAATAATCGATAAACCGATTATCGAGGCTCAAGCGTGTTATGCCTAACACTGAGACGATGGCGACTAACACAGTAGCTACCAGCACAGGCCCTGACGCACGAGTGACAAGACTTGCCAGCCAACGAGTCAATGCTGGTGATTCACCCAGCGTGCTCCCTCTCTCGCCTTTGTCCAACAACAAAAGTAACGCGGGATAAAGCATACAGCTGCTTAAAAACGCCAAAACAATCCCGATGCACATGATCCAACCAAAATCGATCACTGGGACAATGTCACTGCTGATCAAGGACGCAAACGCGACCAAGGTTGTGAGGGCCGTATAAAATATTGGCGCCAACTTACTTAGCTGCGCTTGAATCACCAGTTCTTGGTGCGACGCATCTGGCTGCTGAGAGAACAACTCTCGATACCTTACGACCAGATGGATAGAAAAAGAAATAGTAAGGATGGCTAACAGCGAGATGAAATTGCTGGAGATAACAGTCGCCACCTGCCCCATCCAAGCGAGCAGACCAACCGTAAAAACAATGCTGCCTAAAGCGGTCAGCAGGGGCACAAAGATCCAACGCAGTCGCCTGAAGAATAGCCACAGGGACGCCATGACAACTAAGAGCACCAATGCACCAAACACGACAATGTCACTTTTAACAAAACCGATCATGTCTGATGCGACCATTGGCACCCCACCTAAATACAGTGTGGCCTCGGATCGGTGGCTGTCTCTAATGTTCCGAATATTGGCCAACAATTGATCGCGCTGCTGTAAAAAAACAACTCGCTGGCGTGCATACGCATCTTCGGCATCGAGTAATTCGACAGGATCAACGGTTCCAGTAATCTGCAAGTCACGCAGTCGCTCTCGCTCAGCCAATAATTGGTCGTGTACGGGATCCGGTGCCAGATCAATTCGCAGCGCCATACTGCCACCGTCCGCCGATACCAATAAATCAGAAAATATAGGACTAGTGCTTAACTCTTTGAGGGCAAGTGATTTGTCTACATCGGGGTGAGACAAAGTACGATAACCATCAGCAAGATCGAGCAGCCCAATGGGTGGGCTTTTGAGTAGCGGTGCATCGAGCACGCTAAAAACGCCTCTGACCCCAGCCAGTGCAACAAGTTCTTTTTGTAGCTCAGCGAGTGCCCCTAGGCTTTGGTCGCTGAATAAATCACCCTGAAGGGGTGCGAAGGTCAAAAATAGAAACTCTTCTTCACCAAACGTCGCCGTCAGCTCTTGATAGAACAACAAATCTGGATCAGCCCTCGACACCAAGGTATCTGATGAAGCGTCGAAGGAAAATCGCGGTACTTGCCAAGCGGCAAGTAACAACACCACCAGTAAGCCGGCTAACAAGACAAAAGGCGCCCTGAGAAGGGCGCCATATATATTTGAAAACGTTTTGAACATGGTTTATCCGTCTAGCTTCGCTTTAGAGGGCGAGGCAAAAACAACTAGTCAAGAAAAGAATCTTCAATTTCACCATCAGCGACCAAATATTCACGTTGCTGAAGATAGGCGTCTCGGAAAAAAATATAGCGATCGCCACTGAGTAGATTTTCAGCATCCGACAATTCGAGGCGTCGGTTTAGAGTCCATAGCGTACTAAGGCCAACACCTTCAGCGGTGCTCAATACGTAGGTCGGTGGGTACATCAATGTATCCGGGATATCACCAAGACCAGAGCGAAGCGTAACCCCACCCCACAAAGGAAATACAATGTAGGGCCCTGGCTTCATACCCCATTTGGCAAAGGTTTGGCCAAAATCTTCATCATGAGCTGGCAGACCCCATGGGGTGGCCACGTCAAACAAACCAGCGATACCAAATGTGCTGTTAAACACGAATCGCGCAGTGTCCTCCATACCCAGTGCAAATTTACCTTGTAAGAATTGATTGCCGATAACCACGGGATAAGACAGGTTGCTGAGGAAGTTTTTGACACCGGTTCGGAAGATCCGAGGTGTCGCTTTTTCATAAAGTTTTGATGCAGGCTTTATCACATATTTATCACCAGCATCATTGAAACGCTGCACCTTTCTATTCATTGTCTCAAAGGGGTCGTACACTTCCTCAGCGACACTTGCCCCCGAGAGCAGGGTCAGCGCGAGCATGACAGACGCGGCGAACATTTTGATAGGACGTAATTTAGGCGGTTCTACTTTCATGAAACTCTATGTGCTCTCAACAAAAAAGACATTCAGGTTTTTACAGCTTTAAGTCGCGGAATTGGCCCCGACAGCGTGTGTCTATTGTGGACTTTGTGCCAAAAGAGCATTGATTTACGCATCCTCTACTCGGCTTTTGTCTTACAGCAAGTGTAATTCATTTCAATTGTATTGCCGATATCGCAGCAATCACGCCGCTAATCGTTTGCGGTTTTCACGCCTTTGACTTCGCACAGCGCATGCCAATCGGTGCAAAAAACCAAGCATTGAAAGGCAGAATTCTATTGCGCCCTCTAAGAATCATGGAAACAACGCTACTTGTTCCAATCCTCTGGTTTCAGGTAACGAACACATGATGTTGAAGTTTTGCAATGCTTGCCCAGCTGAGCCTTTTACTAAGTTATCTAGCGCTGCGATCAGGATGACTCGCCCAGGTATGCGATCAGCATAAGCATTGAGCATGATACGGTTGGAGCCTCTTACAAATTGAGTTTGCGGGTAGCTACCCTCCGGTGGTGGCCCTACAAATGGTTCATCACTATATCGCGCCAGTAATGCCACACGACATTCTTCGACACTCGCACCCGGAGTCAAGCGTGCGTAGCTAGTGATCAACTCTCCACGGCTCATGGGGATTAAGTGCGGTGTGAAGTTTACTGTCACTTTGGCACCTGCTGCTACAGACATTTCTTGTTCAATTTCAGGCGAATGCCGATGAGATGCCACTGAATAGGGGCCCATTCCCTCGCCAGCTTCAGCTAATAGCGTCAGTTGTTTTGGGGATCGTCCCGCTCCCGTTGTTCCAGATTTTGCGTCGATGATCAAATCAGTCGCGTCGATCAATCCAGCTGCCACAACAGGTAACAGCAAGTTCAATACAGCCGTTGGATAACAGCCCGGGCAGGCGACGATTCTCGCCGAAGCTATTTGTTTTCGGTAATGCTCTGACAATCCATACACTGCTTGTTCTTGCAATTCGGGTGCTGGGTGTTTCCCATACCATTGCTCATAAGTCTGGGTATTCCGGAGCCGAAAGTCTGCCGACATATCTACGACGCGCACACTTTTTGGGAGCTCTTTGATAACGACTGCGCTGGTGGCATGCGGCAAGCCACAAAAAGCAACGTCTATAGAGTTCCAGTCCACTTGGTCATTAGTAACGAGTGGCGGTAACCCGTAGCCAGCGAGATGAGGATAAACCTCTTCAATAGGTTTACCCGCTTTTGCGTTAGCAGTCAGCGCTGCGATTTCAATGTCAGGATGACGTAAGGCCAGTCGAATCAAATCGGCTCCGGTATAACCCGACGCACCAATGACAGCGACCCGAAAACGCTTCTGCGACATAAACCAACCCTTTGAACGTAAAAAATGCATATTCTACGTTCAATCTTAGCTCAGCGACACTCGCTCAATTGTAAGCAAGTATTGCAGCGCTACCTATGTATTACCCCGAGGCTTCTTTGTTCTCAAAGCTGATAACTGGCTCCATCGAATCTAAGGTGGAGCTAGGCAGGTGACACAAAACCTGATGGCCGTCTGAAAGGGTACGCACAGGTGGTAAATCTCGTTCGCATAGGCCCCCTTCTACCTGGGACTTGTATCGACAACGCGTCTGGAACGGACAGCCAGCAGGCGGGTTCATAGCAGAAGGAATATCGCCTTCTAACACAATGTGCTTTTTCTTCACTGACGTATCGGCGATCGGAATTGCAGACAACAGTGCCTCAGTATAAGGGTGGTAGGGAGGAGCAAAGATCTGATCAGTCGTACCCTGCTCAACGATATACCCGAGATACATCACAACAACCCGGTCAGCAATATAGCGAACGACTGACAAATCGTGACTGATGAACAGCATTGTCGTACGTGATTCGCGTTGTATGTCCATGAGCAACTCTGTCACAGCAGCCTGCACTGAAACGTCCAGCGCGGATACCGGCTCATCAGCAACCACTACCCTAGGGTGGCCGGCAAAAGCTCGAGCAACACCAATGCGCTGCTTCTGCCCACCGGAAAGTTGTCTGGGCATGCGGCTAGCAAACTCTCGGGGCAGCTTAACTAAATCCAGCAACTCAAGCATGCGCTCCTGTCGATCCGCTTGATGCTCACCTATATCGAATTTTTCAAGCGTGCGAATTATCTGACTACCCACTGTATGGCTGGGATTGAGTGTATCGAAGGGGTTTTGAAAAACCATTTGTATCGAAGAGACAACCTTGGCATCTCGCTCTTCAACAGGCAAAGACTGTATTTCTACATTGCCCAATTTAATCTGACCTGCACTTGCGGTTTCAAGCCCTAGAAGAACCTTGGCCAAGGTAGATTTACCACACCCTGATTCACCAACAATCGCTACTGTTTCAGCTTCTCGCGCTTCAAAACTAATGCTCTCATTGGCTTTGACGGTACGCGTTTTACTGCCGCTCCCAAAACTGCTGGTAGACACATGGTAGTACTTGCGCAAGTTATCAATGCGTAGCACCGGTTCGCCCACGTCAACTTTAGCTGTACTAGCGCTTTTTTCGGGCAATGCGCTCCAGTCCAAACTATTGAAGCGCTCGCATCGTGATTGATGTAACTGATGTCCATCAACATCTATCATTGGAATTTCGCGAGAATTACAAACATTCTCTTGGAAGTGTTGGCAGCGTGGACCAAAGTTACAGCCCTTGGGCCGCTCATGTGGCAACGGGAGCTGTCCGGGAATAGTCAGCAATGGACGCGCATTTTTATCTGTACCCGGCAGGGGAATAGATCGGAATAACCCTTGAGTGTAGGGGTGACGCATCCTGTCGAAAACGTCTTCTACCCCACCCGTCTCTACTGCCTCACCAGAATACATAACCGTGACGCGATTACACGTCTCTAGAATCAAGCCCAAATTGTGCGAAATAAATACCATTGAGGTACCAAACTCGCGGCCCAAATCTTTCACTAGATCGACAATGCCAGCCTCTACCGTCACATCGAGTGCTGTGGTCGGCTCGTCCAGTAACAAAAGCTGCGGATTAGAAAGCAAAGCCATCGCGATCACAATACGTTGTTGTTGACCGCCTGATATTTGGTGTGGATATGCTTTGAGAATGCGGCGCGGATCAGGCAATCGCACAGCGTCCAACATATGAAGCGCACGTTGCTCAGCTTCTGCACGACTCGCACCCTCGTGGATCATGGGCACTTCCATCAGCTGCTTACCGATGTGCATGGCGGGGTTGAGGCTAGCCATAGGCTCCTGATAGATCATGGCTATTTCAGAGCCGCGCAGCTTACGCAGTTCCTGTTCGCTCATGGCGCTTAAATTTTGGCCCTTGTATTTTACACTTCCGCCAACGATACGCCCATTGACACCAAGATCTTGCATAATCCCGAGTGCCACAGTTGACTTACCGCATCCCGATTCACCGACTAAACCCATGGTTTCACCGGGCATTACCCGACAAGAGAAATCCATTACCGCAGGAATCTCGCCTGCTTGGGTAAAAAAGCTGATGGACAGATTGTCTATTTCTAGAATCGGAAGCTGTTTTTCTTCGTTGCTCATTTTTCTCTCCTCAGTCCTTCAGGCTCTGCTCGCGCAGTCCATCAGCTAGTAGATTTAGCCCCAATACCAATGACATAAGTGCCAGCGCAGGTGGCAATGCAGGGTGTGGGTAGAGAGAGAGCAACTTACGCCCTTCGTTGATCGTCATGCCCCAATCGGGACTCTCTGGGCTAACACCGAGCCCAAAGAAGCCAAGCGTGCCTAGTAGGATTGTTGTGTAACCAATACGAAGACAAAAATCGACCAGCAATGGGCCACGTGCGTTTGGCAATATTTCCCAGAGCATGATGTACCAAGGACGCTCACCCCGCGTCTGCGCAGCAGCCACATAATCGCGCGTCTGAATATCCATTGACAAGCCACGAACTATTCTGAAGACCGTTGGAGAATTGACAAAAACCACTGATACGAAAATATTCAGTAGATTTGGATCCATAGAAAACACACCCAATGGATCAGCATTGAAAGCTAAACCAGAGTAAGCCCACAGACCAAGCACTAAGGTCAGCCCCAAAAACAAAAAGAGTTTACCCGGCTGTTGTTCAAAACGTGAATGAAAAAGCACAACAAAAAATACTATGGGAAAAGCAAACAATACCGAAGCAATATAAGTTGGTATGCCCGTCTTTTGAATCTCTGGCGTTACCAATAAGAAGAACAACAGGATAACGGGGAATGCCAAAACAAGGTTCGCTAAAAAACTCAGCACAGTGTCCAACTTGCCGCCAAAGTAACCGGCTGGCAAGCCCAATGTCACACCAACCATAAAGGCGAACAAAGTAGCAGCTGGTGCAATAGCCATAACAGTGCGACTGCCATACACAACCCTAGAAAAAACATCACGCGCCAAACGATCACCACCGAGCAAATAGTGCCCTTCTCCATTAGCCATCGGCCAACCGGGTCGCTTATTTTTCATGCCCGATACTTGGTCAAGAGAGTCGAAAGGCGCAATCACATCAGCGAGCAGTGCAGTGAGTATCCAAAAAAGCACTAGGCCAAGCCCTATCATTCCGACCCGACTGTTGAACAACTTACCGTATAAACCAAGGCTTCCTTTGAAAGTTATAGAGAGTGCAAAGATTACAAACAAACCAATCCAGACCGGTGTAAAGTGCCCCAGAATTTGCAGTGTGATTTCAAACCAATTTAATTTTTCCACGTCGCAGGCCTCACTGAATTCGAATACGTGGATTGAGAAAAACGTAACCGATATCAGATATCAGTTGAGTTACAAGCACCACCACAACAGCGACGACAGAACAACCCATCAACAACTCTATGTCGTTGTTGCTGGCGGCTTCTACCATGGTCCAGCCAAAACCTTTGTAATTAAACAGTCGTTCGACAATGACGACACCTGTCAATAGCCATGGAAATTGCAGCATGATCACCGTAAACGGTGCAATTAGCGCATTGCGTAAAGCGTGTTTTAGTACAATATTGGGAAAGCTCACCCCTTTCAAACGGGCGGTTCGGATGTACTGCGCGGTCATGACTTCGGCCATAGACGCACGCGTCATGCGAGCAACATAGCCCATGCCATAAATGGCCATGGTCATCACTGGAAGCGCAAAATTAGCGAAAGTTATCGCATCTGTCGCAGAAGTCGCCGAGCCTTTCATCCATTTAAGTCCCACCGCAGACGAGGCAAAGATTACGGTGAAAATAACCCCCGACACATACTCAGGTGTAGCGGTCGTTGTTATTGCAACCGTGGACAACGTTCTGTCGGTCACGGAGCCCTCTCTCATACCCGACAATACGCCAATAATTAGCGCCGCTGGCACCATCACAATCATGACCCAAAACATCAGTTTCGCCGTGTAATACAGCCGTTCGCTGATGATCGGCAATACATCTTTACTAAAACGTGTTGAAGCGCCCCAATCACCGCTAACAAAACTACCCAGCCATTCCCCATAGCGTGTCAACAGTGGCCTTTTATACCCTTCGCGCTCAAGCCAAGATTCCACCTGCGCGTCAGACATGCGCATGTTGTTTTGCTCTTTGGCGAGTATTTCTAAGTTGGGTTCAAGATTAGTCAGGAAAAACACTATAAAGGTTAGACACAGAGCAGTTAGTGCCATCACCCCCATGCGCTTTATAGTGAATAAGAGCATGTGAATACTTCTCCTTGCAGGCGCACGGCTTATCGTAGAATAAAGGCCGCAGGATGCGACTGGCAGTTTGTTTTGGCAATAACCGCATGGCGGTCAGCCGATAATCGGAGGGGTAAAAAAAGGCGGGAGGCAAAATGCCTCCCGCTGACTCTGGTACCGACTAGACGTCGAGCCAGATTTTCTCGACGTGAATCTCATAAGTGGGGTGCATCTCAGCACCTTTGACGTAAGATTTGTAGTGTCGGTAAATTGCACGCCAATAGGGCTGAATGATGACGCCCTCTTCTTGCATGATCTGCTGCAAACGCTCCATGAGTTTGCGTCGCTCATCTGGATCAGCAATTGACAATGCCTGTGTTAACAATGCATCAAACTCCTCGTTAGAGAATGCTGCTTCATTCCAAGCTTCACCAGACCTGTACGCTAGCGCAAGAATCTGAACACCTAGAGGACGCATGTTCCAGTTAGTGGTGGAAAAAGGATATTTTGTCCAATCGTTCCAGAACGTAGAACCGGGTAAAATCGTGCGCTTTACATTGAGGCCCGCATCTCGCAATTGACCAGCTATTGCATCTGTAGTCGCACGGCGCCAATCATCATCGATAGAATGCAATTCAAACTCATAGTCCTGCATGCCAGCATCTTTCAATAGCTCCATTGCCTTTTCGACATTGCGCTCAATTGGCGGCAACTCAGCATACTCAGGGTGCAGCGGTGCAACATGGTGGTTTTCTGCGGGTGTTCCTAGACCGGCAACCCCCAATTCTAATACGACAGAATTATCAACAGCGAGCGCCAAGGCGCGACGAACACGAGCATCAGCGTACGGCTTTTTACCATCTACTTCCGCCTCTTGGTTTGGCCGGCAGACGATCGTAGAAGCAGTTACTGCCTCAGACTTGGTGAGATCGATCGAATCGAATATTTCAACGAACTCACCGTTAGATTCCCAGTTCATGTCTATTTCTTCGGCTTCATAAGCAGCTACAAAAGCAGAGCTCTCGGTGCCGTAATCGATGAACTCTATTTTGTCCAAGTGGGCTTCACCTCCCCACCAAACACCCGGACCACGATTCTTCATCACTGACTTAACGCCAACTTCGTGCGACTCGACCATAAAGGGACCGGTTCCAACAAAGCCTTCATCGGTCAAGTCTCCACCGGCATAGTCGCGGTGCACTATCAAAGCAGGGTAATCACACATGCCAGGAATAATTGATATATCCGGCTGAGAAAGTGAGATTTTGACGGTCATGTCATCGACTTTAGTCAGCACACCATCAGCAACTTGCCCAGACGCCTCATCGATCAAGGAAGCCATGCGACCTGCCATTGAATTACCTTCAGCGGCCTTGTCGCACCAACGGGTCAAGTTGAACATCACATCGTCAGCGGTGAAAGCATCACCGTTAGACCATTTGACGCCTTCGCGAACCATGAGCGTGTATTCAGTCGCATCACCATTAACTTCCCAGCCAGACAATAGATAAGGCTCAAAAGTACCGTCGCGGTTATACCGAACCAAGTTTTCGATCATTCCGCGGGCGATTGTCGCCATTTGGCTCCAATCAAAAATACGTGGATCTGGTATGCGGCGAATTTCCATTTGAACGCGCAATGTACCGCCACTTTTTGCTTTGCTATGCCCATCAGCTTCGGCGATTGACGGAGCGGCTAAACCCAACATGCCGTACGCAGTTGCCGTGGATGCACCAAAGACGCTAGCGACAGCCAAGAACTCACGTCTGTTGACCCCATCGTTGGTTTTTTTGGCTGAAGTAGCCATGTCCAAAATTTGTTGCGGCATAGGAGCGCCGTTTCGCGTAAAAAATTTCATCAATACCCTCCGGTAAATCGAATACATTGATACAGACGCTTTAAGGCGCGCAGGTGTTCAACAGAGTTGCGATAGGATATATAGTTCATCCATCCCTTACCATAATCCGCCCAATAGCAACGGTAGGTTATGCTAAAAACGACTATTCCATGTTCTGTAAACGACTGTCAAATTTTCAAACAACCAACAGCCATTTTTACTTTATCAATAATAAAAACTAATATCTCCTTGTTTTTATTAAGTTATCTTGTTAGTGGAGAAGAAATAATGCGAAAAAGCAATGCCTTAAATCTCAATGACACACAGGCAACATTGAAGATGCGGGGTCGGCTTAAAAAATCATGTTTGTTTTGATGGCACTGTGTCACTTGACAGGAACGCAGCGATCAACCTAAAGAGGATTGTTAAGCACACAATTGCACGGAGCTTAATGTCTATAAAGCTCCTCTGGTCTACTGAGCAGGTCTCACAATGCCTTTTAGATGTTCGAAGGGCATATCTTTGGCTAACAACAAGAACTCTTGCATGTAGGGCAATTCTAATGTTTCGTCTCTAACAGCGGCGTAGAGCGTGCTGAAAACCCCTGACCCCAACGGACGATGGGCGACATATTCACGGCTTGTGAATTCCTCAGCCGCCCAATTAGGCAAGACACATAAGCCTCTTCCACCGGCGACCAGTGCCATCATCATCACGGTCAGCTCGCTGGTGCGCAATTGGGCAGGCTCTACACCAGCGGGGTGTAAAAATTGACGAAACACATCCAATTTCTTGTGTGGCACGGGGTAAATAATCAACGTTTGGTCACGCAAGTCTCTTGGCTCAATATGGGGTTTTTCCAACAACGGGTGACCGTGTGGCAGTGTCAACACTGACTCGTATTGGAACAAAGGTATAAAGCTAATATTCGGCAACTCTTCTGGATCGGCTGTCACCACGAGATCTAAATCGCCTGCCACTAACGCATCAAATCCATCGAAGGCAAAGCCACCAGCAATATCCAGCTCAATCTGCGGCCAATCAACTCGGTACTGATCAAAGCTAGGCAAAAGCCACAGATAACAACTGTGGCACTCAATCGCTATATGCAATCGTCCACCGTCACCATTCACCTGCCTCAATAAATCTTCTTCCAACCGTTCTAGTCTTGGTAGGACATCCGTTGCAGTCTCACACAATCTTTTGCCAGCCGCGCTTAGGCCCACGGGTTTACTTTTTCGCTGTACAAGATTTAACCCAACCCGGCCCTCCAACTCGCGCAATTGGTGCGATAGCGCAGACGGTGTCAGGTGTAGTTGATCTGCAACCTGCACCAAGGTCTCACATTCATCTATTGCTTTGATCAACAACAGGTGCTTTCGCTGGATATTCATTGAATTTATTTCAACATTTTTCGACTAGATTTGAAATTGTAAGACACTTAAACAAGAACGACAATGTTCCACAAGATCTCAATGGACCGATTACACCCATGCAAAACCATCTAAAAGCTGTAAGCACCAATCACGCGGATTTCACAAGGCTGCGGGAATCTTGTGGCCTGTCGTTTGAGTTCTTCCCACCCAAAAACGACCGAATGCAACGCTGTCTATGGCGAAATATTGGTCAGCTCGAGCTCTTGGGACCTAAGTTTTTCTCAGTCACTTATGGGGCAGGCGGAAGTGATCGCGAACGCAGTATGGAAACGCTTTCCCAAATGCAGCTCGAATGTCCTGTGCCTCTGGCCGCACACATTACCTTCTCGGGACACAGTCAAACCGAAGTTCTAGAGATAGCCAGTCGCATGTACGATCAAGGTATCCGTTCTTTGGTGGCTTTGCGTGGTGATGCTGAACCGGTGAAGAACAGCTTCAAGTGCACTGAGGATTTTATCAGCGCGTTACGGGAACTGGCAGACTTTGACATCAGCGTGGCGGCTTACCCAGAGGTCCACCCTCTGGCGGAAAGCCCACAAGCTGACTTAGAACAATTAAAGCGCAAGTTACAATCAGGTGCCAGTCGGGCGATCAGTCAGTATTTTTTTGATGTCGATAATTATTTACGCTTTCGTGACCGTGCAGCTGGCATTGGCATTGAAAACGCGCTCGTTCCCGGCATCCTCCCTATCCACAACTTTGAGCGAGTACTAGCCTTTAGCGAACGCTGTGGTACTCATGTACCGGAGCGCCTAAAAGCGCTTTTTGAGGGCACAGAGGGCAATCTACATGTGCAGCATAAATTGTCTTCAGAACTGACCGTAAACATGTGCGACAGGTTGCTTTCTGAGGGTGTTAAGGACTTGCATTTTTACACCCTAAACACGCCTACGTTGTCATTTGAGGTTGCTCGACAGCTAGGCATTCCCTTGTCATCTCGGATCGCAAATGCAGCCTAAGGAGCTTCTGAACGGAAGTAGCTAGGCTCTGTGACACGACGTAAAAGCAATCCACCAATAACAAATAAAATGACAATCGACAGAATTCCAAGTCGCGGATTGTTAGTGGTTGCAGCAACAACACCCACCAGGAGTGGACCCAAGACGGCTGCAGACTTACCCATGACGTTATAGAATCCAAAAAATTCCGCACTTTTTTCTTGAGGGATGAGTTGACTAAATAATGAACGACTGAGTGCCTGCACCCCGCCCTGCACCAATCCAATTGCTCCAGCTAGGCAATAGAATTGCCAAGCTTCTCGCAGCGTCGAAGCAAATATTGTCACGATGATATAAATAGCAAGCGCCAACCAAATCCCCTTCAGTGGTCCCCATCGTTCGCCAACACGGCCAAAGACAAGCGCAGCAGGGAAACCAATGAACTGGACTATTAGCAGTGCTTTTATCAAGGCATCAGAAGGCAGCCCAATGGACAACCCGTAGTCCACAGCCATGGCGATCACTGTATGAACGCCATCAATATAAAACCAGAAAGCAATTAAAAAAGTCCACGCCGGCTTGTAGAGCCGTATATCGCGAGCCGTCTGCAAAAGCGCCGTAAGGGCCTGCCTGATTGAGGCTCCTCCAGTGACTGCGCTGGCTACAGGTTCGTCCACATTGCGAAGTAAAGGAAGACTAAACACCAACCACCAGACTGCGACACAAACAAAAGACCATTTCACGCCGGCAGCGCTATCAGCCAAACCAAACAATTCCGGCTTGAGTGTCATCAGTACATTGATTGTAAACAACAGACCGCCGCCTAAATAACCGAGCGAGTATGCAAACGCTGACCAAAAATGCCGCTTGTCACGACCACTGATCACAACAATCAAAGAATCGTAAAAAACATTGGCCCCTTCGAACCCCGCACTGGCAAAGACAAACAACGCCACCGCCAGTGGCCATTGCCCTTGTCCGACTAAAGCCAGTGCAGCGGTACACATTGCCCCTAACAGCATAAACGAGCACAACATGCGCTTGCGCAGGCCTCCTCTGTCAGCAAGCGCGCCAAGAATTGGCGCCAACGCCATAACCGCCAGGGCGGCGATCGAATTGCCTAGCCCGAGATAAAATGTACTCGTTGTCAGAGCGGCTTCACCGCTCCAATACTGCTTAAAAAATAGAGGATAAAAACCAGCTAAAACTGTGCAAGCGAATGCTGAATTGGCCCAATCATAAAGTGCCCAAGAAACCCCTTTTTTATCCTTAAAAGCTGAAAACACCAACCTAGCCTCTTGTTATTTAGATATGCCGAATCGGAACTCACGCGTCATCCTTCGCTTAGAAATCAAGAAAGATGCTCCTATCCAGAAGCATTTGTCTGGAAGACAGTACACAAAGGGTCGTTATGATTTCAGCATCGATTCAATCGCAATATATACCCTGCATCCACCCGTGTCATAGCGTGTATCACTCTTAAAAAGCGTCGTAAATCAACGGATATGGGTTCTGACGGTCGCCAAATGATGTTGACTTGTTTTATAGTGCGCAGTGTTGAAACAATTCACTTAGGGAATGACATCCATGAAAAAGACATTGCTTGCTACAGCACTTGCTTGCGTTTGCGCCACTGCATCTGCCGCCGATAACCACAAAGTAGGCGTACTACTGGGTTACACCGGACCCATCGAATCACTGACACCTGATATGGCAGCTTCTGCGGAGCTTGCTCTCAAAGAAGCCAGCGACAGTGGAGTGTTGCTGGGTGGGGCTACTCTAGAGCCCGTCCGAGGAGACTCTACCTGCGTTGACTCAGCAGCCGCTACGGCAACTGCAGAGCGTTTGATTACTTCTGACAACGTAGTTGCCATCATGGGCGCGGACTGCTCAGGTGTTACAACGGCTATCGCCAACAACGCTGCGATTCCTAACGGTGTTGTTATGGTTTCACCTTCTGCGACTTCACCTGCATTGAGCACACTTGATGACAAAGGTTTATTCCATCGCACTGCTCCTTCAGATGCACGCCAAGGTGAAATCCTGGCCGACATTCTTATTCGTCGTGGCATCAAAAACGTAGCGATCACGTACACCAACAACGACTATGGAAAAGGTCTGTCTGACTCTTTCTCTACAATCTATGAAGCTCTCGGTGGCAAAATCGAGATAACAGCAGCGCACGAAGATGGCAAAGCTGATTACTCTGCAGAAGTTGCTGCACTAGCAGCATCAGGTGCCGAAGACTTAGTCGTTTTTGGCTACGTTGATCAAGGTGGCAAAGGTATTGTCCAGGCCGCTATCGACACTGACGCTTTCGGAAGCTTTATCTTCGGCGACGGTATGATCGGCGACTCCATATTGGAAAGCATTGGTTCCGATCTCAATGGCGCTGTTGTCGCCACTGTACCTGGTAGCGAATCTTCCAATGCGACAAACTTTAACGACATGGCAAAAGCTGCCGGTATTGAAGGTGACGGGCCATTCCGTGGTGAGTCTTACGATGCGGCAGCACTCATCGTTTTAGCCATGCAAGCAGGTGGCAGTGCTGATCGCGCTAGCATTCAGGCGAACATCATGAACGTTGCAAACGCACCCGGCGAAGAAATCGGCCCAGGTGAGTTGGCAAAAGCTCTGAAAATTTTGGCAGACGGCGGTGAAGTTGACTACCAAGGCGCTACCAGCGTCGAGCTAGACGAAGTGGGTGGCACCAAAGGCACCTACAAAGAGCTGGAAGTAGAAGGCGGTGCTTGGAAGACAGTAAAAGTTCACTAGTCCCAAAACTGTTAGTTAATAAAATCGGCGCCACCCCTTTTGGGTGAGCGCCGCTTTTTTTTAATCATACATCGTCGCTTTCGAAACAGGATTTAAAATTCATGATCCGTGTAGAGAACTTGTGCAAGCAATTTGGGGGCATCAAGGCGGTAGACAACGCCAGCCTAGAGATTAAATCAGGTTCTATTACTGGCTTGATTGGCCCAAACGGCGCAGGTAAAACAACCCTTTTTAATGTCATTGCCGGTGCCTTTCCGCCGACCAGTGGCAAAGTCTACTTAGACGACCAAGACATCACAGGCTTGGCCCCACATGAATTATTTGCTCGAGGTTTGCTTCGCACCTTTCAAATAGCACATGAGTTTTCATCGCTGACTGTTCGCGATAATTTAATGATGGTGCCTGGTGGGCAATCGGGTGAAAGTCTTTGGACTGCATGTATTAAGCCCGCTCGCATTACTCGTGAAGAAACGGCCATTCGCCATAAAGCTGATGACATCATCGAGTTTCTCAATATTGGCCACGTAGCAGATGAATTGGCCGGTAACCTTTCAGGTGGGCAGAAAAAACTGCTTGAACTGGGCAGAACCATGATGGTTGACGCCAAAATTGTTTTCCTAGACGAGGTAGGTGCCGGTGTTAACCGCACACTTCTAAATACTATCGGTGACGCTATCTTGCGACTCAACCAAGAGCGCGGCTACACCTTCTGCATGATTGAGCACGACATGGAATTTATCACACGTTTGTGCGATCCAGTTATATGCATGGCTGAAGGTGCAGTGCTAGCAGAAGGAACAGCCGAAGAAGTAAAATCAAACGAACAAGTCATCGAAGCTTATTTGGGCACCGGTGTCAAAAATAAACGCGAAGCCCACGGCCAAAGTGGTGCTGCTGGCGCGACGGAGT
>CALCKW010000054.1 GCA_937965695.1 uncultured Granulosicoccaceae bacterium | reverse complement strand
TGCGGTGATTGTTCGGTGCAATCCACTTGCGTATCCATTCAGCCGTTGAAAACAGCTTTGGGTACTAAGCGCCGCATTGATCAATCCAGTTGTAACAAAGACTACAGTTGCGTTAATGGTTTTTGCCCGTCGTTTGTTACGGTGCTTGGTGCTGAGGCGAAAAAGCCTCGTCGATTAAACATTAGTCAACAGCTATTGGACGAATTACCTCTGCCAAAAACTCGAGATCACACCGATGGTGTGAGTGTCATGGTGGCGGGAATAGGCGGTACTGGTGTGATCACGGTGGGGGCCATTATTGGTATGGCCGCACATATGGAAGGAAAAGCCTGCTCAATCTACGACATGACTGGTCTGAGTCAAAAAAATGGGGCAGTGTATTCTCATCTGCGCATAGCAGCAGATTCGGCGCAGCTCACTGCTCAGCGCATAGGAGCGGGTGAGGGCGATCTGATTCTTGCATTTGATTTGTTGGCCAGTCTTACGGGTGATTCAGCACAAACCTTTAGCAAAGGACGTACCTGTCTCGTGGGCAATTCGGCCATTCAGCCCACAGCTGCATTTCAATTTAATCGTGATCTAAATATTGATGCGTCTCAGGTTGAGTCGACGATTGTGGCTAGAACCGGTGAAGAGAATGCTTGGTTTGTCGATGCGACAAACCTTGCCTCCCGGTTGATGGGCGACACGATAGCCTCAAACATGTTTATGACAGGGTACGCAGCACAGCTTGGGTTGTTGCCAGTGTCGCTGCGAGCTCTCGAAAAAGCGATTGAACTCAACGGCATTGCAGTTGAGTTTAATTTGAAGGCACTCTCACTGGGCAGGTTGTTTGCCCATACGCCTGACAAATTGCTTGCCGTGCTGCCCACCGACGTTGAAGGGGAGCACGAAGATAAAACATTGGATGAACTCATTGAACACCGTGTGGAGCATTTAACACAATATCAGAGCAAAGCTTGGGCGAAACGCTACTTGGATTGTATCAATGACGTTAAATCTGCCGAGACGGCGTTGTTGGGCGAGGCTGGGGAGCTGAGTAAAGCTGTAGCAGTGAACCTAGCGAAGCTGATGTCCTATAAAGACGAATACGAAGTAGCGCGTCTTTTTGTCGACCCACAGTTTAAACAAAAATTGGATGCGCAATTCGAACCCGGTTACACCCTCAAATTTAACTTAGCACCACCGCTGATCAGTCGTAGAAATTCTTCGACAGGCTTGCCGATGAAGCGAGAGTATGGTGCTTGGATTCTCCATGGTTTTAAATTTTTGAGTCAATTAAAAGCGCTGCGTGGAACACCGCTCGACATATTTGGATACACTGACGAACGTCGCCAGGAGCGTGCGTTAATCACCGAGTATGAAAACACCGTTCATTCGGCCTTAACGGATTTGTCGAGAGACAATTTAGGCAATGCTATTCAATTGGCCCGTGTGCCAGAAAGTATCCGAGGCTACGGACATGTTAAAGAAAAATCGATACAAGATTCAGAGCAGGCTAAGGCGATGACTTGGTCAGCCAGAGAAGTCGTTTAGAGGAAACTTTTCGCTAGATTCGAACTAAAAGAGTGAGGGTTCGCGTGGTTGAAACATTCGGGATAACAGCTGGTTTACGGGTTTTAGTGACTGCGGGAGCCAGTGGAATAGGTCGAGTGATTGCAGAGACCTTTGCGGCAGCGGGCGCGCACGTGCATATCTGTGATATCTCTAGTGACGCATTGAGTGCGTGCGCCATTGATCACTCAGATTGGGGAATGACACAGTGTGATGTGAGCGAACAGTCAGGTGTAGAGGAGTTGTTCAAACAACTCGACGAATATTTAGGTGGGCTGGATGTGTTGGTGAACAATGCAGGCATTGCAGGCCCAACCGGCGGTGTTGAAACGTTGAGCATCGAAGAATGGCAGCAGACAATCAACATTAATCTGAATGGCCAGTTCTATTGCACGAGACTAGCAGTTCCTTTATTAAAGCAATCCAATAATGCCTCAATTATTTGTTTATCCTCCGTCGCGGGCAGACTAGGTTATGCTTACAGAACACCTTACGCGGCAAGTAAGTGGGCCATTGTTGGTTTAGTGAAAAGTCTAGCAATCGAACTGGGTTCACACGGCATCCGCGCCAACGCATTGCTGCCGGGAATCGTGGAAGGGCCACGCATTGAAAAAGTGATATCCGCACGCGCTCAGGCTGTTGGTGTGCCTTATGACGAAATGGAGCAGGAGTACATCAACAAAATTTCTCTACGCAAAATGGTTAGTGCACAAGACGTAGCAAACCAGGCGCTGTTTTTGTGTTCACCAATGGGCGTAAATATTTCTGGTCAAGCGATCAGTGTTTGTGGAAATGTCGAGTATCTGTAATTCGATTTTCACTACTCGTCACTCTTTGACGGCCAGTAGTGCGGAACTACACCACTCGGTCCTTTGGCTCGCAGCCATCAAAAAAAGCGTCTAGGTTGTCTGCAACTCGCAGGCCCATACCTATGCGGGTCTCTGCAGTAGAGCTGCCAAGGTGTGGCAACATCACTAGGTTTTCGATGCCCGCGAGATCTTGATTTATATCTGGCTCGCGCTCGAAAACATCAAGGCCTGCACCAGCAATGTCTTTTTGCTTGAGCGCTTTTGCCAGTGCTGAATCGTCGATGACTTCCCCTCGTGCCGTGTTTATTAAAAACGCCGTCGGCTTCATAAGGTCCAAGCGCTGACGGTTAATGAGGTGTCGGTTTGCTGAACCTCCGGGGCAGTGCAGTGATACGAAATCACACAAGGGTAGAAAATCGTCGACCGATTCTAATTGTGTCGCGCCATACTCGCTGAGAATCTCTGGGTCGATGGTGGATCGGTTCTGCACCAGTATTTTCATGCCAAAGCCAAAATGAGCGCGGCGAGCCATTTCTTGCCCTATTCGTCCAAAACCGATTATTCCCAGTGTTTTACCGCTCACTTTACTACCTATCATGTGCGTCGGGTGCCAGCCTTGCCAAGCCCCTGCGCGAAGCTGTCGTTCTCCCTCACCGGCGCGCCGTGCGACCATTAACATCAGTGTCATTGCTATATCCGCTGTGCACTCAGACAAGATTTCTGGTGTGTTTGTGACAACAATATTGTTGTTCTTAGCCGCATCGCTATCGATATGGGCAAAGCCGACACCGTAGTTTGCAAGAATTTTGACTTGCATATTGCCTTGATCAAAAACCGCGTCATCCAACTTGTCTGTCACAGTTGGCAAGACAGCGTCAAAACTGCGTAATGCTGCTTTTAGCTGCGTTGAATCCATTGGTTGATCTGACGGGTTGCCAGTAACGTCATAGCGCTTGGCCAAGTGCTGTTCAACTTGTTTTGGCCATTTTCGAGTGAGAAGTATGCGCGGCTTAGCCATGGATTGCTCCAATTGATCGGTCGATAAAATGTAAGTGCATGGCTGAACAGGTTACTGTTGATCAGCCACTCGCGTTGAGCAGTACAACTGTTGCGAGGCCGAGGAAAGACACAAAACCTACTACGTCAGTCACTGTGGTTAATATTACGCCACCTGCCAGCGCTGGGTCGATGCCCATACGTTTGAGCACCACGGGAATCAGGACACCCGCCCCAGAGGCAATCACGAGATTCAACACAAGTGCGGCACCAATTACTAGTCCAAGTTGGATGCTGTCAAACCATGCCCAAGCGATACAGGCGACCACGGTGGACCACATCACACCGTTGATGGCCCCAACGTATAACTCTTTGCTGAGAAGCCAACTGATGTTGTCTGTACTGAGGTGGCCCATCGCTTGGCTGCGTATGACCAGTGTCAGGGTTTGGCTGCCAGCGATTCCGCCCATACTGGCGACGACCGGATTGAGAATAGCGAGGGCGACTATGGCCTCAAGTGCTCCCTCAAATTGTCCGATGACCCACGCTGCTAACAAGGCCGTGAGTAGGTTTATCCCAAGCCACACAGCGCGCTTTCTCGCGCTTCTGATAACCGAGCCAAAAAGATCATCTTCAATGGAAACACCGGCCATGTTGTAGACCTGCTGATCGGCCTCTTCACGAATAACGTCAACAACGTCATCGACGGTAATCCGTCCGAGCAGGCGGCCATCGTCGTCGACGACCACGGCCGTGATTAAATCTAAATCCTCAAAGAGACGCACCACGTCCTCATCGGGCATGTCGGCGGAGATTGGCTCGATGTCATTGCGCATGACATCAGAGACAAGCAGATCGGGGTCGTTAGTCAGTAGACGGCGCAGCGGTAGCACACCTTGATAGTAGTCATGCCGGTCGACAACCACCAAGCGGTCGGTATGCTTTGGAATATCTCCGCGCAGGCGCAGATACCGTAAAACTACATCTAGGCTGACATCGTCACGCACTGTGACGACTTCCAGATCCATCAGGCCGCCGGCACTGTCCTCAGGCCAAGATAATACAGACTCGACCCTTTGACGGTTTTGTTTGTCCAGGCCAGCTAAAACTTGTGGGATCAAAGCGCCGGGAAGAGACTGGATCAAGTCAGCCACGTCATCGACGTCTAGGCCACGAATGGCGTCGAGCAACTCTTCGGACTGCAGTTGCTCAATCAAAGAATCGCGCACTTCTTCGTTGAGTTCAGTGAGCACTTCTCCGGCGCGATCACCATCGAGCAATTGCCAAGCGACCAGCCTTTTTTTGCTTGGCAATGACTCAAGAGCGTGAGCTAGTTCAGCGGGATGCATGCTCTGCATGGTTTGCTTTACAGCAAACGCACGGCCACTCTCCAGTACTTCACCCAGGCGAACTCGCGCCTCGGCTGCTCTTTCATGCCGAGGCTTTTTGTCACGACGTCTTCTGTTTTTTAGCTGAGCTGGGTCAATCGAAGGCTGATTGTCCTTGATACGATCGTGCAGGCTCTCTACGGGTGGCTGCTCTTTCATGCGACGGGGACTCAGCTCGGTGTTGGAAGGTGTCTGTGACTACTTATTATTTTTTAAATTTTTTCTTGTTACTGCATTAATGCTCTTCAGCTGGACTCGCATTAATTTTATCTAGCACTGCCGCACGCCGTTCACTGTTTGTCTCATCGACAAAGCTGTCGCTGAGCTTGCGTAACTCCCGTAATTTTGAAGTGCCGAGTATGACTTTCTTGGCCGCCAAAAGAGAGTTTGAAGGCATGGAAAAATCTCGTAGACCCAAACCCATGAGAAGCCTAATAAAGCGCTCGTCGCCTGCCATCTCGCCACACATTGAGACGGGGACTTTTTTATCTTTGCCGGCCTGAATGGTCATTTTTATCAGCCTTAAGACGGCAGGATGCAATGGATCATACAAATAGTTAACATGATCATCGATGCGGTCTATCGCTAGCGTGTACTGAATCAAATCGTTGGTGCCGATCGACAAAAAATCGAGCTCACGCGCAAATTGGTCTGCCGCAATAGCGGTGGAAGGCACTTCTATCATGCCACCCAGTTTAATGCCCTCACCAACTTTGTGTCCTTCTTCCAGCAAGGCAGCCCTAACTTGTTCAAGCAACTCTCGCGTTTGTCGAACTTCTCCGACGTTAGTTAACATAGGCAGCAAAATATTAACCGGTCCGCGCGCTGCAGCACGCAATATTGCACGCAATTGGGGCACGAAAAGCGCGGGTTCTTTTAGGCATCGTCGGATGCCTCTTAAACCAAGTGCGGGGTTGCGTTCTTGAGCTGACTTCTCGGTGTGTCTGCTTTGTTTGTCAGCGCCTAAATCGACCGTGCGAATAGTAAAAGCAGAGCCCTTGAGGGCTCGGATGATTTTACTGTAAACCTGAAAGTGTTCTTCTTCCGTTGGTATGTCTTCTCTATTCATGTAGAGAAATTCTGTGCGGTATAAGCCGACACCTAGGGCATTTGCACGGCGTAACGCTCTTATATCGTCGTCGTTTTCGATGTTGGCGTATAGGTTAATTGCCGTGCCACAGGCTGTCACGGCGGGCGCGTCACGGAGCTTTTCCAGCTCGCGAGTGGCACGCTTTTGTTCGCGCTGACGCTTGCGATAGAGCGCGATGGTTTTTTCGTGTGGGTCTGCGGCGACAAGTCCAGAGTTGCCGTCCATTAACACCATGTCACCATCGCGCAAATAACGCCTTGCGGAGTGCACGCCGACTATTGCTGGTATGCCAAGGCTGCGTGCGAGTATAGCGGTGTGTGACAGTTGCCCACCCGTTTCAGTGATAAACCCTGCAACACCTTGGGTTTGCATCACGACAGTGTCGGCGGGGGTCAAATCGTCGGCGACAACAATAACGCCTTCCCATTCTTGCTCGCCTGCTTTGATGCGACGTTTGTCTCCGTGTTGCAGTGCGTGAAGCACCGCATCAGCGACGTGATTGATGTCGTTCTTGCGAGTGGCAAGGTAGGGGTCATCCATGTCTTCGAAGACTTTGATGATCGCTTCGCGGTGTTGATGCAGGGCCCATTCGGCGTTGACAAGCTGCTCGCTGATGGTGAGTCTGGGTTGATTGACGAATGCTTCGTCGTCCATCATCAATAAGTGCGTTTCGATAAACGAAGTGATATCTAATGCGGCGTCGGCCGGGATAGTGGCGCTGACGGCTTCGAGTTCTTTTTTTGCGGTTTCGATGGCTTGGTCGAAGCGTTTTATTTCGGCTTTGACACGCGCTTTGGTGATGCTGCGCTCACGAATTTCGAGTTTGTCCCGTATCAACAGACGGGTAGGGGCGATACCGATGCCACGGGAAACGCCTATCCCGTTGAACATCAAGCTCATATCATTCGTCCTCGTCGAAGCGGTTGTTGATTAAATCTTGTACAGCGTCCATCGCTTCATGTTTGTCAGCTCCGTCAATGCTAATGCCAAGAACGGTTCCTTGGCTGGCTGCGAGCATCATCACACCCATAATGCTCTTGGCATTCACCTTGTGGCCTTCACGCTCGACTTCAATTGTCGCCTCAAAGGCTGACGCCACTTTGACGAGCTTGGCCGCTGCACGAGCGTGTAAGCCCAGTTTGTTGATGATCTCTATCTCTTCTTTAAGCATCTGATTTCCTCGGATCTTCGCGCTCTATCAGTTGAGTTCGCGATGTCGCACAGACACGGGTCTTTCCGTTTCCCTAAACATCTCCGCAAGCCGCTCAGACATATAGACACTGCGGTGTCTGCCGCCTGTGCAGCCGATAGAGATAGTCAGGTATGCGCGGTTTTCTGCTTCAAAATGTGGCACGAAACGGGTCAGAAAGTCGGCTATTGACTGATACATTTCTTCCACCGATGCATGTTCTTCAAGAAATTTGACAATGGGTTGGTCGCGACCGGTAAGCGGACGCAGGCTAACTTCCCAATGTGGATTCGGCAAGCAGCGGATGTCGAAAGCGAAATCTGTATCCAGGGGGGTGCCATGCTTGTATCCAAAAGATTGGAATAACATTGACATGCCTTCACTTTCTTCGTCGATCAATCTTTCGTGGATGCGCTGACGCAGCTGGTGCAAGTTGCTGTTGGTCGTGTCAATAAAAACATCTGCTGACATGCTAATCGGCTCGAGCAGTTGTCGTTCGAGGTTGATTGCTTGCACCAGAGGAATGTCTTCAGTGGTCAGCGGGTGGCGACGTCGTGTCTCGTTAAATCGGCGGACTAAGGTGTCTAGGTCGGTTTGTAAAAACAGTACTTCAACGGTGATGCCATCATCCCGAAGACTCTGCAGAATTTTGGGCAGGGCCTTCATGCCGTTTTCGTCACTCGATCGCGAGTCTACACCAACAGCAATTTTGCTTTGTATAGGCCGCGAGGAAAGCTTCTCGATAAGGTTTGGAAGCAACTCGACAGGTAAATTGTCAATGCAGTAGTAACCCGCGTCTTCAAGCGTGTGCAAAGCGACGCTCTTCCCCGAGCCAGACTGTCCGCTAACGATCAGGCAGCGCATTCAAAACCCCTTGTCCAAAAATTGGCGTTGTCGTTCTTGTAAATCAGCCGAGGCATAAATACCTTGCGACATAAGCATAAAATTTCGTGCAGCCGCTTCGACCAATACGGCCAAGTTGCGACCCGGCGCTACAGGAATGGTAATTTCTGTTATTTCCACCCCTAGTATGCGCCTTACGCGGCGCTGGCCTTCTAATCGATCAAATTCTTGCAATTCTTCAGGAGAGAACTGTTGTAAGTGCACGATCAAATGAAGTGTCATTTTACTACGAGTCGCAGCGTCTCCGTACATTTGCTGCACATTAAGTATGCCTAATCCGCGTACTTCAAGAAAATTTTCCAGTACTTCGGGGCAAGACCCTTGCACCACGGTAGGATTTATCCGTGTAAATACTGGTGCGTCGTCGGCTACTAGGCTGTGGCCACGACTGATAAGTTCCAGTGCTACTTCACTTTTACCGGTGCCGGCATCACCCGTAATTAAGATGCCGCCACCCAGAACGCTCATAAACACTCCGTGTTCAACGCGGCTGGGTGCCAAGCGACGAGCTAAGTAATAACGCAGTTCGGCAATGAGCTCACGTGCTGGTCGGGGTGATTTGAACAGAGCGATATCGTGTTCGTCAGCAAGTGACACAGAGCTCGCTGGTGGCTCTAAATCGTCGCTGTAGATAATAACGTTGTACCCATTGGGGTGTTGCAAGTGCGTGCGATCTGAGCCGTCGTGCAGCGCTTCATGCTCTCTTTTGCCAATGATCTGGATGCGATTGGGTGATACTGGGTTGAAATGCCCGACTAAATTTGGGCGTTCGGCGTCGTTTCCGTCGCGAGAGATTTCTTTTTCAGCGGATGAGCGACCAGCGATCCAGTGTAACGACAAAGGCCCGCGCAAGGCTTCGAACAGGGACTCTATGGAGAGTTTGATCATCATTCCGTAGGCGTTTGAGGTGGGCGTAGAAGATCCAGAACTTCATCGGCAGAACTTGCCTGCCTTATTGCTTCTCCCATACCTTTCTCGCTGAACCGTTTGGCTATATCAGCCAACAGCTGAAGGTGAATGTCAGTCGCTTCGCTCGGGACCATCAAGCCGATGAGTAGATCCAGCGGTTGCTCGTCGGGTGCGTCAAAATCGATCGGATCTGCAATGGTGATCAAGGCTGCTAGTGGCTTTTCTAGTCCATCCATGCGGCAGTGGGGGAGAGCTATGCCATTGCCTAGACCCGTGGAGCCCAGTCTTTCGCGTTCGCAAAACTGGTCAAACACCTTGCGGGATTTAAGTTCGGGGTCGCCTTCAGCCAGCAGCTCTGCGAGCGTTTGCAGCGCGCGTTTCTTGCTGCTGATGTCTGCTTTGCAGAGCACGCGGTCGGTGATTAGTAGGTTGTACAATCCAGGCATATTGGTCGCGCCACTCAAATGAGGGCTGGTAGTCCTTCCCCGCTGTTCGGTTGGCGATTAGACAGCGGGGAAGTGTTGACGTCAAGTATGTTGTATCAAAAAGCGACTAAAAGTTACTCTTCCAGCTGCTTGTCGAGGAGCTCTTTTTCCTTTCTATGATGGTCTTTTAGCTTTTCTTTGTGTTTGATTATTTGGCGATCTAGCTTATCGGTCATCAGGTCGATGGCGGCGTACATATTCTCGTCCACCGTATCGGCGAATAGCGTTGCGCCGGTGACGTGAACGGTGGCCTCTGCCTTCTGTCGTTGTTTTTCCACGCTGAGAATGACCTGGATGTCGGTCACGTTGTCAAAATGTCGCTCCAGCTTGTCGATTTTTTCCCCGACGTAGCTACGGAGGGAATCTGTAATCTCCAGGTGATGTCCGGCGATGGTGAGATTCATAGGGTGCTCCTATTTGAGAGGCGTGTGATAGAGCCAGCGAGATGCTGGCACGAATTGCTATTCGCGGGGGCGAACGGCGATTTCGGTGCGCCTGGCGCGGCGTCCTGCCGTGCAGACAGGGCATTGAGCCCTGGGTAAAACGCAAAAAACGCCCCGACCACCGCTTTTAAAGCGGTGGTCTGAAGGCGTTTTGCAATGCGTTTATTGTTCAGATCAATTAAGCCTTTTTCTTTCGTTTGAAGGCGGAATGGCCATGGACTCGCGGTATTTCGCGATGGTCCGGCGTGCTACTTCAATGCCATTTCCAACCAGTGTACTGGCAATTTTGCTGTCGCTCAGCGGCGATTGATGATCCTCATTGGCCACCAACTCACGAATCATGGCACGAATGGCTGTGGCTGAGCATTCGCCGCCATCTGATGTTGCCACGTGTGACGAAAAAAAGTACTTAAATTCATGAATGCCGCGAGGCGTGTGCATGAACTTCTGTGTGGTGACACGTGAAATTGTCGATTCGTGCATATCTAGTTGTTCGGCAATATCACGCAAAACCAGAGGTTTCATCGCCATCTCACCGTGCTCTAGGAAGTCGCGCTGGTGTTCGACAATTGCGGTGGCAACACGAAGTAACGTTTCGTTGCGGCTTTGTAGGCTCTTGATGAACCAGCGGGCTTCTTGCAGGTTGTTGCGGATGAAGGTGTTGTCGTCGCTTTTATCAGCACGTTTGACCATATTGGCGTACAAGCTATTGATGCCCAATCTTGGTGCAATGTCTGGATTCAATTCGACTTTCCAGCTGTTGCGCTCACGACGTACAAAGACGTCTGGCACGATGTATTGAGCACTGTTGGCAGTGATCTGTGCACCGGGGCGTGGGTTTACCGAACGGATCAAATTGATAACTTCTTGAAGCTCGCCTTCGCTGATTTTCATTTCGCGCCGAATCTTTGGCAGGTCGTGTGATCCCAAAAGTGCCAAATGTTTGCCGACGACTGTCAATGCTCGGTCACGGTTTGTCGAGCTAGGCAGTTGTTCCAGTTGAACATACATACACTCGCCTATATTTCGTGCACCGCAGCCAATCGGGTCGAGGCGTTGAATAAAGCTCAGTAGCTTCTCCGAGCGTTCTTCGTCCATCTGATCTTTATAGCCGAGATCTTGGTTGCTGCTTTCGATAATGTCTTCAAGTGGGTCGCTCAAGTACCCAGCGTCATCGATGGCTTCGATGATGGCTGCACCGGTCTGGTGCTCAGCTGAGCTGAGGGGGCTCAGGTAGAGCTGTTCCAACAGGTGGTCCTGTAGTGACGCTGCTCCACTGCTATGAAATTCGGTAAAGTCTCTGCTGCCTTCTTCGCCGCGTGAGCTTGAAGCGGAGTAGCTTGGCTCATAGACGTCTTCCCAGGCGCTATCGACAGGTAGTTCATCTGGCATGCTCTCAGACTGCAGGCTCTCGTCTGAGCGTGTCTCTTCTGGAGAGTCTGCGAAGCCGCCTTCCGTTGTTTCTAATTCTTTTGCGCTGGCCGTCTCGGCTTCTGCTTCACGCACTTCGGTGCGAGTAGTAGAGGCAGCCTCTTCATTGGTGCTGCTGCCATCTTCTTCGTTAACTTCGAGTAGAGGGTTGGACTCTAGCGCGTCCTGAATTTCGGACTGTAACTCCAGTGTGGACAGCTGGAGTAAGCGAATAGCTTGCTGCAACTGAGGGGTCATGGCCAACGATTGGCCCATTTTTATATGTAGTGCTTGTTTCATGACGTTCCACATCCATTCATCGGGTGCGAGTTACTGCCTTATTTAGCGGCAGCTTGCTCGCTGGAGTTTGCCGATGCCTATCCCAGTGATCACTAAAAGTGCTGGATTGGCTTCTACCTTAATCTCAGAACTTGCCTGAGTGCAAGAGGAAGTATGGGCTGGATAAAATAGCCTGCAAGAAGAAACAGACTAAATGACGTTTATAGAACGCAAGAAGTCACATACAGGATTGTAGTGACAATTGTTTGGCATAAATAGTGCTTTATATCTTGAAGTTGTCGCCCAGATAGATCTCTCTCACTTGGGTGTTCTCCAAAACCTCTTCCGGCGATCCTTCTGCCAGCACAGTTCCGTTACCCAAAATGTATGCCCGCTCGCAGATTCCGAGGGTTTCACGCACGTTGTGATCTGTGATCAGTACCCCAATGCCTCTGCTACTAAGGTGGCGGATGATCCGCTGGATGTCGCCAACTGAAATCGGGTCTACCCCTGCGAATGGCTCATCTAAGAGAATAAATCGCGGTTCCATCGCCAACGCACGTGCAATCTCTACACGTCGACGCTCCCCACCAGACAGTGACATACCCAAGCTGTCGCGGATATGATCTATCTGTAGCTCTTCAATCAGCATTTCTAATTGTTTGTCACGCTCGCTGCGCACAAGTTCGGGGCGTAGTTGTAATACGGCGCGAATGTTGTCCGCGACAGATAGCTTGCGAAATACTGACGCCTCTTGAGGCAGGTAGCCTAAGCCGGCTTTAGCGCGTAGGTGCACTGGCAGCTTGGTGATATCTTGGTCGTCGAGTGTCACTCTGCCTGCATCTGCTTTGACGAGGCCTGCAATCATGTAAAAGCAGGTGGTTTTGCCAGCGCCGTTGGGACCGAGTAAGCCGATGACCTCGCCTTTGCGAACACTCAGGCTGGCATCGGCTACCACGTTGCGGCGGCCGTAACTCTTGCGCAAATTGTGGGCGTGCAGTGCGCTCATTATTTTTTCTTTTCTGGTTGAATAGTGATTTTCACGCGCTGTTTTTTGTTGCCTATGGCATTGATGTGCGCGGTGTTGATGTCGTAGTCGATACGCTCGCCACTCAGTTGCCGATCTGGCCGTGTCAGCGATGCGTCACCCAGAAGCGATAGCTTTGCTTCAATAGGGCGATAAATAATTTGTCTGGCGCTTGCCTGTAAGGGCTTGCCATCGTTGTCGGTGATGCTGTATTGCAAGGGTTTGCCCTTGCCATTAATTTCGGAAATTTCGCCGTCTTTGAGTTGAAGCGTGATTAGCTCAGCACTGATACGCATGCTGCCTTGGCTAATTTCAACGTTGCCGCTCAACGTATGCCGTTGTTTGGCGTTGTCGAATTCGGTTCGGTCGGCGTTAATCTCAACTGGCTGTTCGCTGTCTTCAGGTAGCGCGCTGGCGCTCACGGGCAATAACCAGAGAAGGCATAGAAATATTGTGCGTAGCGAGCGCAAGCTTTTTGGCGGCGCTTGACCGTTACTTTTCTGCAGGTTGCGGAGGACTGTATTGAACATGATTGTTTTCTCTAAAAATCAGTTTGCCCGTTTCGATGTGACCGGTCATTTCGTCGGCCATTAGCTGCCAGCCTAAGCCTGTCACATTGACACCCGTAACGCTGTTGATTTCTCTATTCTTGCGATCCAATCGCAATCTCGGCGTTATCAGACTCAATGGTGTTTGACCATCGGTAAGCTGTTGCAGTTGCACGCCTCCGAATAGGTCGATTGTCTGACCGTGGTCTGGCAGCAGACCCGTGGCAGCGTTGAGTTGCCAACTGTCGTTGTTGTTTCTGCGTGTGTTTACTCTTAAAGATGGGTTATCGACACGCGCGAGTTCCTCTGTTGGCAGGTGGATCAATGTTTCTGCGCTGAGCGTGTAGTCAGCCACACCATCAGGCTTGGCGCTCATCAATGTGAAAGACTCTAGATAATAATCAGCCTTGGCGCTGACCATCGAGACGCTTTCAAACTCAAGTTTTTTACTGGGGGTCTGCTTGCTGGCGAGTAGCAGGACTAAGGCGATACAAAGCAGAGCAACGAGTAGCCACTGACGGAATCGAAAGTTAGGCAGAATGCTTGATTCATCTCTTTCTGTGTTTTCGGGTTGTTGCTTGTCTTCGGGGTTTTGCATTAACTCACGCCTGCTCTGAGTAAAGCGTGCAAGTGCACTACCCCTACAATATTGTGCGCATCATCCAGCACCGGCAAGGCCGTTATGCGGCAATCTTCCATTTGCTTCACGGCAGTCGCCGCCAGCGCGTCTGGGTCAGCGCTCTGGCATGGCGCCGTCATGACGTCAGCGACGGCAGTCTGGTGCAGCGGTAAGCGTTGGTCTAACGCGCGTCTCAAATCCCCGTCTGTAAAAACGCCTTCAAGGGTGTTGCCGTCTGGCGACACGATGGTCATGCCAAGGCCTTTGCCCGTCATTTCTAACAGCGCTTTGTCGACACTGGTGTCGCCGCTAACCCACGGTATGTCATTTCCACTGGACATTGCGTCGGCCACTTTGAGTAATAACCTTTTGCCCAGCGTGCCTGAAGGATGAGAGCGAGCAAAATCTTCGGCAGTGAACCCACGCGCTTTTAATAGTGCAACTGCCAGCGCATCACCCATGGCTAGAGTAGCCGTTGTGCTCGCGGTAGGAGCCAGCCCCAGTGGGCAGGCTTCTTCCGCAACGCTCACATCTAAATGGACATTAGCAGCTTGAGCCAAATTTGAATGGGGTTTGCCGGTCATAGATATCAGCGCAATGCCGTGGCGCGCAAGCCATGGCAGTAGGGCGAGTAGTTCTGCTGTCTCTCCGGAGTTGGACATGGCAAGCACGACATCTTGGCGTTTAATCATACCGAGATCGCCGTGGCTTGCTTCACCTGGGTGGACAAAAAACGCCGCTGTGCCCGTGCTCGCGAAAGTTGCTGCAAGCTTGCGGGCGATGTGGCCAGATTTGCCGAGGCCAGTGACTATCACACGGCCTTCGCAGTCGAGTAACAGCTGACAAGCTTGCGTAAATTTGTCGTCTAGCCGTAACCGCAGTGCACTGACTGCATCAGCTTCAATGCGCAGCACGGCATCGGCTAGGGCGACAAAATCGGGCTTGCTCATGCAACGCTCTCGACGGCGAGCCAGCCCATGTAGGCGAAGAAAGCAATAACAAGTACCGCCCCTTCAACGCGGTTGAGTAGGGCTTTTTTGCGTGCGACCACATACATTAATAGAGCGGTAAAACCGATCATGATTGGCAGGTCGCGTTGCAATACGGCGGGCTGTAGCTGTGTGCCGGCAACGAGTGCAGGGACGCACAGTACGGCTAGCGTATTGAATATATTAGAGCCGAGTACATTGCCCAGCGCCATTTCTGGCTTACCGCGCATGGCGGCAGCAACAGATGCGGCGAGCTCAGGCAGGCTGCTTCCGATAGCAACGATCGTTAGTCCAATGACCAACTCTGAGACGCCTAAGGTTGCAGCTATAAAGGTGGCACCCCACACAAGCAGGTTCGAGCTGCCTATTAAAATGACCATCGCATAAAGCAAAGTTATCCATGCTTTGCCTGTGCTCATTTCATCGGGTAGCTCGTCGTCTTGGTCGCCCGGTTGGCGCTTAGCTTGCCAGATTGCCCAAAATACAAAGACAAGAAAACCGACAAATAAGATAACGCCATCGAGGAAGCTTAGGTTGCCGTTGATGAGCACGGCGCAGGCAAGTAGTGTGGCTGCAAGCAGCGCCAGCGCTTCATCCCGCACCTCTTCGCGGGCGATTGGCACCGCTACCATGATGGCAGTCGCGCCAAGTATCAGGCCGATGTTTGCGATATTCGAGCCGATAGCGTTCCCCACGGCTAGCGGTGCGCTGCCGTCGAGGCTTGCAATCAGAGCGATAAAAATCTCGGGTGCTGAGGTTCCGAAGCCGACCACTGTTACACCTATTAGCAGTGACGACACACCGAAATGTGAGGCGATAGAAGATGCACCAGCGACAAAGCGGTCCGCGCTGAAGATTAACAAGGCAAAGCCAGCAAGCACGGCGAGTGCGGCCAGAATCATAAGTTGTCCTAGGGTGTGTTTTTAATAATACGGTGGCATTCTGGCGCCCTTCTGTAGGCTCAGAGGTACCGACCACGGTTCAATTCCGATAATATAGCGGGTTTGCCCTTGGCGCGTTATCTATTTGGACGAGCTTTAAGGGTTGGCCGCAGCTCCTGATTGTCATGGGCAGGCCCCACAACCTTAATATTCGGAGATCGATCGCGCCCATGGATACCTTAAAGATAGTCGGTGGTCAGCCCTTGGAGGGGCAGGTCCGTATTTCTGGTGCAAAAAACGCCGTTCTGCCCATTGTTGCAGCGACTTTATTGTGCGAAGCGCCAGTCAAAGTTAGTAACGTGCCTCACCTCCGCGATGTAACCACCGCTATCCAGCTGCTCAGTCGTATGGGCGTGCATGTAACGTTAGACGAGAGCATGGGCATTGAAACGGATGCCTCCAAGATTGAGAGCACCTGTGCTCCTTATGACTTGGTGAAAACTATGCGAGCGTCGATTTTGGTGCTCGGACCTCTGGTCGCTCGATTTGGCCATGCTGAAGTGTCGTTGCCTGGTGGTTGTGCCATTGGTAGCCGCCCTGTTGATTTGCACATCGAAGGTTTGCGTGCTTTGGGTGCTGAAGTTGAGGTTGAAAACGGATATATCAAGGCGAGTGCTAAGCGACTTAAAGGCACTAAGTTGGTGTTCGAAACAGTTACCGTAACCGGTACTGAAAACCTGATGATGGCTGCTGCTCTGGCCGAAGGTACGACGATCCTAAAAAATGCTGCGCGCGAACCTGAAGTCGTTGATTTGGCCAACTTTCTCAACGCATGCGGAGCGAAGGTCCGCGGTGCTGGCACACAGACCATCGAAATCGAGGGCGTCGAGCGCCTTTCGGGTTGTGAATGGAGTGTTGTACCTGACCGAATAGAAACGGGTACCTACTTGGTGGCTGCTGCGGTTACGGGTGGGCGCGTGCGTACGCTTGATACACGTCCAATGATCATGGACGCTGTGCTGCAAAAGTTAGAGGCAGCGGGTGCGCATATAGATACCGGGGAAGATTGGATAGAGTTAGACATGCGTGGCAAACGTCCAAAGGCTATCAACTTACGTACATCGCCTCATCCGGGATTTCCTACGGATATGCAGGCACAATTTTGTGTGCTTAATGCAGTTGCTGAGGGCACAGGCATCATCTCTGAGACCATTTTTGAAAATCGTTTTATGCATATTCAAGAGTTGCAGCGCATGGGGGTTGATGCTCGCATTGAAGGTAACAATGTCATGATTACTGGTGTAGATAAGCTCACGGGTGCTCCGGTGATGGCGACTGATTTACGGGCATCTGCCAGCTTGGTTATAGCCGGCTTGGTGGCCGAAGGCGAGACGTTGGTGCAGCGCATTTACCATGTGGATCGCGGCTACGAACGTATTGAAGAAAAATTCCGCCAGCTGGGTGCGACTATCGAGCGCGTATCAGGGCAGGGCTGAAATGAATGATAAGCAAGGTTTGACCCTGGCTCTTGCTAAAGGTCGGCTTTTCAAACAGATGGCACCGCTTTTAAAAGTGGCTGGCATTGAATTGTTAGAAGACCCAGATGTTAGCCGCAAGCTTGAATTCCCCACCACGCGCCCTGATGTCAAAGTGTTGGTGGTGCGTTCAAGCGACGTGCCTACCTATGTAGAGTATGGTGCTGCAGACTTGGGTGTGGTCGGCAAAGATGTGCTCGACGAACATGGTGGCCGTGGTCTCTATGAGCCACTCGATCTAGGTGTTGGGGCTTGTCGTCTATCGGTAGCTGGACGACCCGGTAGCGATTGGGAAAACGCTCGGCAATTGCGCGTCGCGACCAAGTACACCCAGCAAGCGCGTGCCTATTTCAGTGAGCAGCATGAGACGCCTGTTCAGCTTGAGCTTATAAAGCTCTATGGCTCAATGGAACTAGCACCATTGGTAGGCCTTGCGGATGTCATTGTCGATCTCGTTGATACCGGCAATACCTTGCGTGCCAATGGATTGGATGAATTGAAAGTGATCCGTCACAGTACGGCTCGACTTATTGTTAACAAGGCGGCAGCTAAATTGAAGCACCGTAAAATCAGTGACTTTACCGCCAATTTGGCGCGTGCAGTCGAGGCCGAAAAATTATGACAACCAATACCGATGACCTGCGTATCAGTGAACACTTAGAGCTGATAGCACCCGAAGACCTAATGAATGAAATCAGTGGTAGCGAAGCTACTTTCAATACCGTTTCGCAATCGCGCCGCGCTATTCAAGGCGTCATGCGTGGAGAAGACGATCGGCTGGTAGTCGTTGTGGGTCCCTGTTCGATTCACGATCCTGTCGCAGCGTTAGAATATGCAGGCAAGTTGGTCGAGCTGCGACAAGAACTCAAAGATGATCTCGAAATAGTGATGCGTGTGTACTTCGAAAAACCGCGCACGACTGTGGGTTGGAAGGGCCTAATCAACGATCCAGATATTAACGACAGCTTTGACATAAACAAAGGCCTGCGTGTGGCACGCCAGCTCTTGAGCGACATCAATGGCATGGGCTTGCCTTGCGGTGTTGAGTATCTAGACCTGATCAGCCCTCAGTTTATCGCCGATCTTGTTGCTTGGGGAGCAATTGGTGCTCGAACAACTGAGAGTCAATCCCACCGCGAACTAGCGTCGGGCTTGTCTTGTCCAGTGGGCTTTAAAAACGGCACAGCGGGTAGCGTGCAGTTGGCCGTCGACGCCATCGGGTCGTCTTCTCGTCCGCATCGCTTTTTATCGGTGACCAAATCGGGAGCCAGTGCCATATTTGCAACGACAGGTAACGATGCCTGTCACATCATACTGCGTGGCGGTAGTAAAGCCGTCAACTATGATGCGGCAAGTGTTGATGATGCATGCGCTTTATTGGCCAAGTCAGGAAATCCTGAACGTGTCATGATTGATTGCAGTCATGCAAATAGTCGCAAAAAACACGAGCGTCAGAAATATGTAAATCGCGATATTTGCAGCCAAGTAGCTGATGGAGATTCGCGAATTTTCGGCATCATGATTGAAAGCAACTTGGTCGCCGGCAATCAGAGTTACAGTGCCGGCAGCGAGCCCGTTTATGGTCAGAGTATTACGGATGCCTGCGTTTCATGGGGCGATACAATACCCATGTTGCAAGATTTGGCGGCTGCTGTTCGTGCACGCCGTGAGCGTGGCGCTGGCTGATGGACTCAGTTTTACGGCTCTCTGCTAATGCACCTGATTTTTCCCTTCAGCTACAACAGCGCCTAGCATGGGAGGCGGTATCTGATGGCAACGTCGCGAGTACGGTTGCTGAAATTATTGCAACTGTGCGTCGCGACGGTGATGCGGCATTGATTCGTTACACCAAACAGCTTGATGCATTGGCAGTGGACGACATGTCGCATCTGACGCTCAGCCAAGATGATTTGCAGCGTGAGTTGCAGACATTGCCAGCGGAGCAGCGTGATGCGTTGAGTAGTGCTGCGGATCGTGTGCGTCAATACCATGAGCACCAAAAGCAAGAATCCTGGCAGTACCATGAGGCCGATGGCACGCTTTTGGGTCAGCAGGTGAGACCGCTTGATCGGGCTGGGTTGTATGTGCCAGGTGGCAAGGCCAGCTATCCCTCGTCTGTACTGATGAACGCGATTCCTGCAAAAGTTGCGGGTGTCGGCGAATTGGTGATGGTGGTACCGACACCTAAAGGCGAACGCAACGCTATGGTGCTGGCAGCTGCTGCATTGGCGGGTGTGGATAAGGTTTTTACTGTCGGTGGCGCGCAGGCTGTGGCGGCCTTGGCATATGGTACGGAGTCCGTTCCTCGAGTCGATAAAATTACTGGACCTGGTAACACTTGGGTAGCGACTGCTAAAAGGCAGGTTTTCGGCCAAGTCGGTATTGACATGATCGCTGGCCCATCCGAGATTTGTGTTGTCTGTGACGGCAACACTGATCCAGATTGGATCGCTATGGATCTCTTTTCTCAGGCCGAGCACGACGAGCTAGCGCAGTCGATATTGATCAGTCCTGATGCAGCGTTTTTGGAGGCGGTTCAAAAGAGCATGGACCGGCTTGTGCAAAACTTGCCGCGGCGTCAAGTGATCGAAACATCTATGCGAGATCGTGGTGTCTTTATTGAAGTCGCGGATATTGATCAGGCCATTGAAGTGGTCAACACGATCGCCCCTGAGCATTTGGAGTTATCGCTAGAAGATGCCGAGAAATGGGCAAAGCAAGTTCGACATGCCGGTGCCATCTTTATGGGGCGCTATACTGCGGAGGCGTTGGGCGATTACTGTGCAGGACCTAATCATGTGCTTCCAACTTCGGGCACGGCACGTTATTCATCACCTTTGGGTGTCTATGATTTTCAAAAACGCAGTAGCTTAATCTCTTGCAGCCCAGAGGGTGCTGCCACGCTTGGCAAAATAGCCGGTGTCTTAGCCGAGGGTGAAGGCTTGACGGCGCATGCTGAGTCCGCGCGTTATCGGATTCCTAAAAACTAATAAGCACAGGACACGCGAAAGTATGAGCAGTTTCTGGAGCCTTGGTATAGATCGGTTGAGCCCTTATGTGCCGGGCGAACAGCCCAAAGTTACTGATTTAGTCAAATTAAACACCAACGAGAGCCCCGATGCACCGTCACCTAAAGTGATTGAGGCTATTGTCGCGGCCGCTGGCGAAGGCCTGCGTCGTTACCCTGATCCAAGCTCGAGTGCTTTGATCGCAGCCTTGGCCACCTACCATAATGTAAGCAATGATCAGGTTTTTGTAGGCAATGGCTCGGACGAAGTGTTGGCTCATGCCTTTTACGCTTTTTTTCGGCAACCTAAACCCTTGCTATACCCTGACATTAGCTACAGCTTCTATCCTGTTTATGCAGGTTTATATGACATCGATGTCAGGGCTATTCCCTTAGACGAAAATTTTGCGATTGAGCCAGCAGACTATGTTGGGGATACAGGGGGTGTGATTATCGCAAATCCCAACGCCCCGACGGGGCGTTTGCTGCCACTGGTGGCCATTGAGCAAATAGCCGAACAGAATCGGCACTGTGCGGTTTTGGTGGACGAAGCGTACATTGATTTTGGTGGGCAGTCTGCGCTGGGTTTAGTTGATCGCTTTGACAATATCTTAGTGGTGCGAACGTTCTCCAAAAGCCGATCATTGGCCGGGCTGCGCGTCGGTTACGCGGTCGGATCGCCAGCTCTGATTGATGGCTTAACGCGTGTCAAAGACAGCTTTAACTCTTATCCGTTAGATAGTTTGGCTCAAGCAGGTGCTATAGCGAGTGTTGCGGACGAGGCTTATTTTGCTGAGAGTTGCCAGCGCGTCATGCGTAATCGAGAGTGGTTAGTAGCCCAGCTTTCTAAACTTGGTTTTGACTGTTTGCCATCAGCGGCCAATTTTGTGTTGGCAAGTCATTCGCAAAACACAGCCGAAAGTATCGCATCAAAGTTGCGCGAAATGAAAATACTAGTGCGACACTTTCGCAGCGAGCGTATCAGTGAACATCTGAGAATAAGCGTTGGATCTGAAAAGGAATGCCAGGCGTTGGTCGCTGCATTGAGTGATATTCTCTAAGCGAAGAAAATCATTTCGACTTATTGCCGTTCTCGTTCACCCATCACGAGATTTGCCTTGAACTTCTTGCCATTGCGTCGGCCGTGAACGGTCACCTCGCTACCAGGTGCAATGTGTGAACTGACATACTGCAGGCTGCGTGAGTCTGGAGTGGCGAGTTCATCGAGCCCGTCGATAACGTCTCCAGGCTGCAAGCCTGATTTTTCTGCTGGACCACCTTGAAAAACGCCAGTGACGAATACACCGCTAGTTGCTCGGTTACGTAGTGGCGAAACAGAGACGTCTGTTCCGCTGACGCCCAACCAACCGCGACTAACCTCTTTTTTATCGACGAGTTGATCGACGATGCTAAATAGCATGCGCGCTGGGATAGCAAAGCTGATGCCGCGTGCGTCTTTTGCTCCGTCAAACACAGAGGTATTTAGACCGATAAGCTCGCCGCGCAGGTTGACTAGCGCCCCACCAGAGCTACCCGGATTGATAGCAGCGTCTGTCTGAATGAACTGATCATAGACGCTGAACCCTCCCACTTGGCGACGCAACGCCGAGACAATGCCCTGGGTCACCGTCTGACCTATGCCATAAGGATTTCCTATAGCGAGCACCACATCACCCACCGCCAACCTGCCGTCGTCTCCTGCCGAAATAGGTTGCAGTGGTGCAGTGGTATTGACCTTAAGAACAGCGATATCTGTTTCGATGTCTACACCTACTACAGTCGCTGGTAATTGGCGACGGTCAGTCAGAGTGACAGCGATACGATCAGCCTCTCTTATCACGTGGTAGTTCGTCAGGATATGACCGTCAGCACGAACCACTATCCCAGACCCTTGGCTGTTGACGGTGCTAGAAACCGAGTCGTCGCCAAAGAGTTCGTTGAGGATAGGGTTGTCGTTTAGTGGCAAGCTGCGATCTTGGCGTTGAGCTTCTACCTGTACGACTGAAGGGGATGCGCGACTCACTGCTGATGAATAACTGGCGGTGGCGACGGGTTCAGGTGCTGGAGCACGCAAAAGTTGCCACAAACCAAAAGTGGCGAACGCGACCAATAGGCCCAGCATGACGGCATGGATCAGCGATCGCAGGGATGGGTTCATGCCAGATGGGATCCTTGGAATCCGGTTTCAGTTAATCGATAGTTCTTGTGGTGAGAGGTACGTCAGTTTTGTACAACTCTCTTAATTTATAGCGCGTCTGGCGAGCAAAGGGCAGATAAATAACCAGTTATTCGTGTAAAGAATTGTGATTGCAGCCGGGGTGTTTGCTTTACGTTTTGCGTTACCGCAAATACATCGCGCTTGGCTCGTCTATGATAACACTAGGATTCCAACTTGCTGTGCCGCAACCATGATTGATCGCGAGACCTTTGAGCGCTACTGTCATCAACTACTATTAGTGGATTCCATTTCGGATTATTGCCCGAATGGATTGCAAGTAGAGGGTCGCGAACAGATTGAAAAGCTGCTTGTTGGTGTAACGGCAAGCGAAGCGTTGCTGGAAGAAGCAGAGGCGTGGGGCGCATGCGCGGTGTTAGTGCACCATGGGTATTTTTGGAAAGGTGAGCCGTCCCCACTTGTCGGGATGAAAGGTCGGCGAGTACGTCGCTTGATGAAGAACGATATTAATCTGTTTGCTTACCATTTACCTTTAGACGTGCATGTTGAGTTAGGGAACAACGCGTGTTTGGCGAGAGATTTTGGACTTCAAAATTTACGGCAAGTAAAAGCGGGTGGTACAGAAGGGCTGCTTTGGGTGGGTGATCTGCCACTGCGACAAAGCGCCAGTCAGTTTGCTGCCGCAGTAGGCATAATATTGCAGCGAGAGCCGCTCTTGTTGGGGGATGCAGAGCGCACCGTGCGAACTGTGGCGTTGTGCAGCGGTGGTGCACAGGATTTTATAGATCAGGCACGCGAGCTTGGGGCCGATGTTTTTATTTCCGGTGAAGTCTCTGAACGGACTACACATACGGCAATAGAAACGGGTATAACTTACTTGGCTGCTGGCCATCACGCGACAGAGCGCGGCGGAGTTCAAGCGCTCGCTAAGCATTTAGCTCATCGATTTTCCTTATCTTATCGATTCATCGATATTTTCAATCCCGTCTAGCGTCCAAATAGTTAAGTATTTGGCTGCTTTTGGCGCGGGAAGTGTTTGTGTTTGTGTTAGAATTTCCCGCTTGACAGTGCGGATTTTGTCCGCTGATTCAGTGTTAGAAATCTGGTCGGCGGAAGCTGCGGGTACATCGAGACTGACGGTCCGATGCCCGTGAACAACTTTGAATTACTTTATGTTTGGAGAACCTGTGCATGGCAAACGCTGAGCAAGGCTCGCTCGATCAGAGCGACTTGGACCCCAAACGTCGCCGGTTTCTAACCACAGCAGTAGGTGTGGTTGGTGCGGTTGGCGTCGTTGGGTTAGCGGTCCCAATGCTGAAATCCTTCGCGCCCAGCGCGCGAGCTCGTGCAGCCGGTGCGCCGGTTGAGGTGGATATCAGTAAATTAGAACCGGGACAAATGTTAATCGTTGAGTGGCGCGGCAAGCCTGTATGGCTTGTTAATCGCACACCTGAAGCGCTGGCTAGTTTGGCTACGGTTGAAGAGGCTGGCCTTTTGGCTGACCCTCTATCAGAGATGCCACAGCAGCCTGCTTATGCTGGTGGTGTAGAGCGTGCGATAAAACCTAACCTTGTGGTGTTGCTGGGTGTATGTACCCATCTGGGTTGCGCGCCAACTTATCGCCCAGAAGTGGGGCCGCCTGATTTAGGTGACGACTGGTTTGGTGGCTTTTTCTGTCCTTGCCATGGGTCTAAGTTTGACTTTTCAGGTCGTGTGTATGCGGGTGTTCCGGCTCCGATAAATCTCGAAGTCCCGCCCTACAAATACCTCACTGAAACTCAGCTCGTCATAGGCGAAGATCAGGAGAGCTCATAATGGCTGACCAAAAAAATGGTTTGATGACGTGGATTGATGACCGGTTCCCGCTATCGGAAACCTACAAGTACCACATGTCAGAGTATTGGGCACCGAAGAACTTCAACTTCTGGTACTACTTCGGCGTGCTTTCTTTTGTCATGTTGATTTTGCAATTGGTCACTGGCATCTTCCTCACCATGAATTACAAGCCCGATGGCGCATCAGCGTTCACATCGGTCGAGTACATCATGCGAGATGTAGATTACGGTTGGCTGATTCGGTACATGCACTCAACGGGCGCATCGTTTTTCTTCATCGTCGTCTACCTGCATATGTTCCGCGGTTTGATGTACGGCTCTTACCAAAAGCCCCGTGAATTAATCTGGGTATTTGGTTGTCTTATTTATGTGGCGTTGATGGCAGAAGCCTTCATGGGTTACTTGCTGCCTTGGGGACAAATGTCTTACTGGGGTGCTCAGGTAATCTTGTCGCTGTTTAATACTATTCCTTGGATCGGTCCAGCGCTGACTGAGTGGGTTCGTGGTGATTTCATCGTTTCTGACATCACGCTCAATCGCTTCTTCGCTTTCCACGTTATCGCCGTACCGTTGATACTTGTAGCGCTTGTGTTCTTGCACATTGTGGCTCTTCACCATGTGGGCTCTAACAATCCTGATGGCGTCGAAATCAAGAAAAACAAAAACGCAGAGGGCATCCCTCTCGATGGGATTCCGTTCCACCCCTATTACACCGTTAAGGATACGTTTGGGACGGGTGTGTTTTTTATTGTGTTTTTTGCGGTTGTGTTTTTTGCTCCGGAGATGGGCGGCTACTTTTTGGAGCATGCTAACTTCATCCCAGCAGATCCGCTAAAAACGCCAGAGCATATTGCGCCAGTTTGGTATTTCACGCCTTTCTACGCCATGTTGCGGGCCACGCCTTCCATGTTTGGTTCGGCATTCCCTGGTGTCATGGTGATGGGCGCAGCGATTGTGGTTCTGTTCTTTTTGCCTTGGATTGATCGAGGCAAAGTAAGGTCCATCCGTTATCGTTCAAATGCTTTTAAGTACAACTTGTTTGCCTTAGTCGTCGCATTTATTGTTTTGGGTTACTACGGCATGCAGGCACCGACAGACTTAGGTACGTTCCTGTCACGGCTGTTTACCTTCGTTTATTTTGGTTATTTTGTTGTGCTTTGGGTTATCAGCAAAGATGAAAAAACCAAACCTGTACCAGAGAGGGTGACTCACTAATGATGGGACGTAAATTAATCGTTACCGCGCTTGCCTGTCTGTTGCCCGTTTTCGCGCAGGCTGCTGGAGGTGGTGGTATTCATCTGGAAAGTGCCAATATTCAACCAGACAACAAGGCTTCGGTGACACGTGGTGCTCGCACTTATGTTAACTACTGCCTTGGCTGTCATAGCTTGGGATACTTGCGCTACAACCGCATGGCTACTGATTTAGACCTGCCGGCGGACATTGTCGAAGACAATATGATTTTCACCAGTAATCTCGACGGCGAACCGCATAAGGTTACCGACATGATGAATCGGACGATGACCACTGACTATGGCAAAGTGGCATTTGGTGTATCTCCTCCTGATTTGTCACTGATAGCACGTTCGCGCGGTGTAGACTGGCTCTACACCTACATGAAAACCTTTTATGTCGATGAGTCGAGCGCAGCCACAGGTCATAACAATTTGGCCTTTGACCAAGTGGGAATGCCTAACGTCTTGTGGGAGCTTCAAGGCCTTCAGCGTGCGATTTATACAACGCAAAAAGATGAAAATGGCAAGGAGTCCGAGGTGTTTGAAGGCTTTGAGCAGATTACAGAGGGGACTTTGTCAGCAGCAGAATATGACAAAACTATCCGCGATCTGGTAAATTTCCTTCATTATGCTGCGGAGCCTGGACGGGCTCAGCGAATTAGCATGGGTATCTGGGTTATGTTGTTCCTGTTTGTGTTTACTGCAGGGGCTTACGTCCTGAAGAAAGAGTGGTGGCGCGACGTGCGCTAGAGACCTTCTTTTTTCTAGGTCGGGACGGGTATCTATCGGGTGCCCGTCCTTCTTCGTTTATAAAGAGTGTTTTTTCGTGGGTCTTCCCGCGGTTTAATTTGCTGGCGGAGTGTGGTTGCACATGACCGTTGGCCAACCTGGAGTAAATTGTGACTGCCATTGCCCGTAGATCGGTAATGACGCTGTTTTCGGTACCTAGTGACATGCATAGCCACCGCGTGCGCGTCGTGCTGTCAGAGAAAGACATCGTTGTTGAAGTTGAAGACGTTGATCCCGACTATTTGCCGGAAGATTTGCAGCACCTGAATCCCTATAACACGGTGCCGACCTTGGTTGATCGTGATTTGGTTCTCTATGATTCTCGCGTAATTGCCGAGTATCTAGACGAACGCTTTCCGCATCCGCCACTGATGCCGGTCGACCCCGTTTCACGTGCGCGGACCCGACTGGCGCTGTACCGCGTTGAAAATGATTGGTATCCGCTGGCGCATACGCTAGAAAACGGCAGTGAAAAGAAGCGCACCGAAGCACGAAAACTGATGCGCGAAAGCTTGGTTGCTTCAGCGGAAATCTTTGAGCTCAAGCCGTTCTTTTTGTCGGACGAGTTTTCACTGATCGACGCAACAATAGCGCCTTTGTTGTGGCGTCTGCCTAAGTACGGTGTTGATCTGCCAAAAGAGACCAAGTCAATTCAAGACTATTCTGATCGCATGTTTAAGCGTCCAGGCTTTGTTGAGAGTTTGACCGAAGTTGAGCGTGAGATGCGCTAATGGCTGATATGCCCGCAATGACTTCTAGCCGACCCTATCTGATTCGAGCCATGTATGAGTGGCTCGTCGACAATGGGCTCACCCCCTATCTTTTGGTCGACGCCACACAGGAAGGGGTCGAAGTGCCTAAGGACTATGTAGAGGACGGCCGAATCGTGCTCAATATTGGTCCGGGTGCCTCGCGGGATCTAGAGCTGGGTGCGGAGTTTGTTACTTTCAGTGCTCGGTTTAGTGGGCAGGCAATGTGGGTGACGGCACCCATTGCCGCTGTCTCTGCGGTTTACGCCAAAGAGAACGGCCAAGGCATGATGTTCAGTGATGACGCACCTGAAATGGGTGGTGAGCCGGCGGCAGCACCAGGGGTTTCTGGGGATTCTGCCGACGAGCCAGATGGCACGCCACCGAGTGGCGGTGCTAAAAAACGACCAGCGCTTCGCGTGGTCAAGTAGTTTTAAGGCTGGTCATAGAGAAAAAAGAGGCTCAATGCCTCTTTTTTTTTGCGATTTTCAGGTCGTTTTTAAGTGAGCTAGCTGCCAGGTGTGCCAAACAGTTGTTGGTCTATTGCCTCGCATAAGCAATGCACCAAGGTGATTTGTAACTCGTGTACTAAGGCTGGATTGTCACAGGGTGCGCAAATTTCCACATCTTGCTCCCAAAGCTCTGCAGCCGCGGGTTTGGCTAACAAATTGTCAATGATGATAACGGGCAATTGCAGTGAGTGGGCTTGGTAAATCGCGCGCGTCAGTACACGCGAATCCTGTCCGCCAAGAATGCAGACTAAGGTGTCTTCAGGCTTGCCCAAGGCCTGAACCTGTCTTTCGTAGAGTGCGTCATCGGCACTGGCAAATTGAGTGGTCAGCAAGCAAGCAGGTAGCGGAGGTCTTTCAACTTGGTAAACATGAACCAGTTTGTGCGTAAATTCCGTAGCAGCGCCATAACCGGCTTCGTCACCGCAGGTCATGATTTTACCGCCGCCCACAACGGTTTGCACCAGAGTTTCTGCCGCTTCATCCAATGACGGGCTTAGTGCCGTTTCAGCTTTCTGTAGTAAATCTAAACGGTTTAAGAGTTGCTGGCTGGCCATGGCTCTAGCGTCGAAAGTAATTTAAGAGATCACTGAGTATAGGCGGTGTTTTGCGCTACCTGCCTGTTCTGTTGCGGTTATCCGCCTGCTGTTTTAGGCGGTTAGTTATTAGCTTTGGATGGCGTTTTGAATCCACTCGACGTCAAAAGTTTCGCGGCTGGGTCGTACGGCAACCACATCTATACGTGCCGCTTGTCGGGCGGATAAGCGATTTTTTTGGAGGTAATGAAGCGCTGTTTTTTGAAGCTTTTTTTGCTTGCGCAAATCAACACTGGCTGCAGCACCACCAAAAGCACCGCTGCTGCGCAGGCGTACTTCTACAAAGACGATGCAGTCTTTGTCCTGCATGACCAGATCTATTTCACCCCAGCGGCAGTGATAGTTGCGGTCTATGAGTTTAAGACCGGCCGTTTGCAAGTGTTGCAAAGCTGCGTCTTCCCCTGCTTGACCTGTCTGTTGCTTAGTTGTCTTTGGCACGGATTTGCATGAGTGGAAAATTTTGATTCAGTAGCGAGCCCGTTGGTGGGGGCGGTTCGAGTGGAATATAGTCAAAGGTTATTGCTGCAGGTGTGCCTTCCCGGAACTCTGCCCACGATAGCTGTCGTTGTATCCGACGTTCGTCACTGAGTTGCAGTCTGCCTGTCGCACCCTCAACCGCATAATCGCTACTTTGAATTAACCCACTCAGTTGTTCGGTGATGCGATAGGCATCTATGCCTAGCGCAAAGAAACGCGATAGTGGCCCATCTTCTAATTTCAACTGGCCAGCTGTTTTATATAAATTGCTTTCGCTTCGCTGTCGTGGGCCAATCAACCATGGCATGTCATTAAACAAAGTGCCATTGAGGTCGTTGTCTCTATCGGGTTGAGGTGAGCCACTGTAGATAGAAGAGCTTGCCAGCAATGGAATGTCTTTCGCGCCGTGGAAATCCAGTTGAGGTTTTAGTACTCGTCCGATCGCAGGGGACACCGGTGCAAAAATAGCATCTAGATCGGTGCGGGTATGCGTTTCAAACACAAGGGAGGTATTGAGTGCAGCTTGGATGTTTCGGCGTCTTTGTAGGCTCTCGTTGATCAGCAGGAGAGCAGACAACTCTTTGCGGTAGTCCTGACTTGTGCCGTCGAGCACCTCACTGGCCACCACTTGGCCGCCCCATCGCTCAAGCTGTTGTTTGAAAGCTTCACCACTGCGCGCTCCGGCTTCAGTATCTGGCAGGATCATGGCGGCGTTGCTCAAGCCAGCTTGCACCATGTAGCTCACGGCATTGCGTGCTTCGTCTTCGGGTGATAGTCCGAACTGGATGAGGTTTTCTGCTCCACCGTACGGCAGGTAGTTTAATGCAATGACGGGCACGCTGAGATCACCGTAGCGAACAAGAGTGCTCAGTGCGTTTCGCCGCAGCGGACCAATGACTAATTGCGCGCCGTCGGCCACTGCTTGCTGATAAACAGGTAGCGCGTCTGAAGCGTTGCCTCCAACATCGTAGACACGAACTTCTCTGCCGCTTTTGCTTTCGTAAAGTGCACTCAGTAAGCCGTCGCGAATCGCATTAGAAAACTTTGCTAAGCGATCATTAAAAGGCAATAAGAGTGCAATCGCATCTGTACCGATCAGGGATATCTCGCCAGATGGTGCACCGATCGCCATGAGACTGGCGATGTCGTTGTCGTACGTTTCTAACATTTGTTCGGCGGGGTGGCCGTTATAAAACTGTTGCCAAGTGGCTACCGACGAGCGGTAGTCCATGCCTTGGTCGCGCACACCGCGCAGGTTTTTGAGCAGCGCTAACCAGCCTGTGTGAATTGGCGTATTGGCGTTGATACCCAGTTGCTCCAGAGCGAGCTCATCTCGTGAATTGAGTAGCTGCCAGATTTGGTTGTTACGTAGCTCGCGATGCTTGCCATCTTCGAGTTCGTCGAGAGCAACCAGTGAGTCAAACATCGGCACACCTTCGTCCAGCGCTGCGCCAGCCAGAAAGCGTAATTCGTGGTAACGTATCAGTAGATCTTGGTCGGCGATCAAGCGAGGGTCTGGCAAGCTCAGTAGTGCCTGTTCCGGCGTTTGCCTGTAGAGTTCTGCAGCACTTTGTAATAGTTGGCGTCTGCTCTGCAGCTCTGTGCTGAGCATGTCTACGGGCAATTTGTCTGTGCGGTCGGCCGCTTTTTCATCCAATTGGTGAGCAAAGAGGATTTCTGGCTCAAGCAATCGGTAATGTTGCGACTGTTCAGGGTCAACCGTCAGATACGCCAATTCTGCGTATTGACTGGCCGCTTCTTCGTACTCTTCGAGCAAAAGCAGTCTTTGGGCGTTTGCCTCTACACCTTCGGGCGAGAAAGGATCCGGCCCTGTAGCTGGCTCTGGGCCCTGAATGGTGGCGCAGGCTGTTAAACCAACAAAGGCGATGGCCGTTGCTAGCTGGCGAAAGTTGCGAAGTCCTACCGAGTTGATCACGCTCATACTCTGTATATACATCTGTCTAAAAACCTAAGTTTACTAGGATTGATCGTCTGCATGAAACGCTTGTCTGAAATCCATGGCTCGCTATACGTGATTGCCACACCAATTGGTAATTTTGCTGACCTCTCAGCGCGAGCTGTGCAATTGCTGAAAGAGGTAGAAGGTGTCTATGCTGAGGACACGCGCACAAGTCAGGCGTTGTTTCGCGAAATCGGGTGCAATCCGCCTGTGCAATCTCTTCACGAACATAACGAGCTTGAACGCGCCAAACAGGTAGTGTCGCGTCTGCAGGCGGGAGAGTCTTTAGCCTTGATCAGCGATGCAGGCACGCCTCTTATAAGCGATCCTGGTTATCGAGTGGTCGCTGCTTGTCACGATGCTGGCATCTCTGTCGTACCTGTGCCTGGGGCTTGTGCCGTCGTCGCGGCTCTATCGGTCAGCGGATTGCCGACGGATCATTTTTGTTTTGAAGGCTTTTTGCCGGCACGTAGCGGGCCGCGACAAAAACGTTTGGACAGCATCGCCAAATGGCCGCACACCTTGGTTTTTTATGAGTCTCCTCATCGGATAGAAGCGACATTGGCTGATTTGGTCTTGTGCTTAGGGGCGGATCGACCTGCAACGATTGCGCGAGAGTTAACTAAGCGCTTTGAGACGGTGCGTCGTTCAACGCTCGGTGAATTAGCAGCGTGGGTTGCGGAAGATTCCAACCAGCGACGTGGCGAATTGGTGTTGGTGGTGCAGGGTGCCAAAGAGGCGCCGATAGAAGGGGCGCTAACATTAGAGGTGCCAGACTTATTAGCCGTGCTTGCCAAGGAGCTTCCGCCAAAACGCGCGGCGGCGATCGTCGCACAATTAAGTGGTCACGATAAACGAGATCTGTATAAAAGCCTTGTGTCAAGCAAAGACGCTGAATAATTCTGGCGTTAATTTGTTGGCATCGTCTGCTTTTAGTTGTCTTAGTGCTGATATACTTAGCGCGGGAGTAACCTAGGCAATCGCGGTGCGTTTTCGTATCGAGGAAAGTCCGGGCTCCATAGGGCAGAGTGCCAGGTAACGCCTGGGGGGCGTGAGCCTACGGAAAGTGCAGCAGAGAGTAGACCGCCGATGGCTCGAAATTCGTTTCGGGCACAGGTAAGGCTGAAAGGGTGTGGTAAGAGCGCACCGCGCGGGTGGCAACATTCCGTGGCATGGTAAACCCCACTTGGAGCAAGGCCAAATAGGGAAGCATTGGCGCGGCCCGCGTCGCTTCCGGGTAGGCTGCTTGAGGTCTGCGGTGACGCAGATCCCAGATGAATGATTGTCCACGACAGAACCCGGCTTATAGGCGGCTCCCACTTTTTGACCCCTTGGCCTCAAAAACCACACCTCAAAGTGTGTTTTTTGGGGCCAAGTTTCAAAAAAAATAAGATCTAGGTGAAAATCCGCTGTTTTGAGGGCTTGAGCACCACTTTGTTGTTTATTTGCAATGGCTTAGCGCTTCTTTGAGAAGTTACATTCACTTAAATCGCTAAGCTCCTGATACAAAAGATTTTTGTCTTAACTCTTAACTCTTTCCTTGTTCGGGGAAAGCTAAGTCTTTGGTAGATCAGCCTTTTTTTAAGGTTTTGAGTGCCGTTTCTCCTTGACCAAACCGGCCTGCGCCTTTAATCTGGCACCTTGTGGTAAAAAGTACCATTAGGTGGAGAAAGCTGGTCTGTGGGCCCATTTCTGAACGGAACAACTAGCGTTAGCTTGGATGGCAAGGGTCGTTTGTCTATTCCAACGCGTTATCGCGAAAAGCTGGTGGCGGAGTGCGATGGGGAAATGGTCCTCACGTTAGACCGTGTCGCCTCGCTTTTGTTGTTCCCTCTACCAGCGTTCCGTGAGTTAGAGCGTGAGCTCATGGCACTTAAATCCAGTCGTCAAGCCACGCTGTTTCGCCGCATTTACCTTGGAATGGCGTCTGAAGTTCGAATGGATGGTTCGGGTCGAATTCTGATTCCCAGTGTTTTACGCGAGCGCGCCGGCTTCAAAGGTAAAGAAGAGCGCATCAGCATGGTGGGTCAGGGTCACAAATTTGAGTTATGGACAGAAGCTAATTGGTACAAATTTCTTGATGACTCGATTGAAGAGCTGGCGGGCACTGAAGTGGGTGGTGCGGATGCGGGCGCGGACTTGTGCAATTTGTCGATGCTATAGATGAATTCACCACAGCACGTATCGGTACTGCTTGAAGAAGCGGTAGCAGCGATGGAGTTAAGTCGAGGGCGCTTGTTCGTGGACGGCACTTTTGGTCGTGGCGGCCACACGCGAAAAATTTTGGAAGGGCTGCCGGATAATGCGCAGCTCATCACGGTAGACCGTGATCCAGAGGCGGCGCTTGTTGCCGAAGCTCTGTGTTTAAAAGATAGTCGATTATTTTTTTATCGCAGGAATTTTTCTGAGCTAAAAGCAATTCTCGATAAACGTGGTCTGCTTGGGCAAGTTGATGGCTTATTGCTAGACCTCGGTGTATCGAGTCCGCAGCTAGACGATGCGCAGCGAGGCTTTAGTTTTAGAAACGACGGGCCCCTTGATATGCGCATGGATCCGCAGTCGGGTGAGTCAGCCAGAGAATGGTTGTCTCATGTAGATGAGACGGATCTAGCCAATGTGATTTACAAGTTTGGTGATGAGCGTTTGTCTCGACGAATTGCGCGGCGCATTGTGGAAGTGCGTGATCAGCAAGCGATCGAAACGACTTCTCAGTTAGCGTCAATAGTCGCAAAAGTTGTTAAACGCAGTGATGGCAAACATCCAGCGACACGAACTTTTCAAGCGATCCGTATAGCGGTGAACGGAGAACTGGAAGCGCTGGATACTTTGCTAAAGGACGCTTGGGACATATTAAGTGACGACGGGCGATTGGTCATCGTTAGCTTTCATTCTTTGGAAGATCGATTGGTGAAACAGTTTTTCAGAGGCGACAGTGTGCAGAAGCAGCCTCGTCGCCTACCGATGCCAACTGGCATTGAGGAGCGTAAATGGCGCGCCAGTCGCAAGGCCGTGAAGGCGAGCGATGCTGAATTGTTAGCAAATCCTCGCGCCCGTAGTGCCGTGATGCGGGTTGCGGAGAAGCAGCAGTGAACCATAGCTTTGCAGTTGTTTTGGCTTGGTGGATTGTGGTCTTGGCCAGTGCGATAGCGGTTGTTTACACCCGCCATCAGAGTCGCGAGTTATTTTCAGAGCTGCGAGGGTTTGAAAAAAAAATTGATGAGCTGGATGTTGATTGGAGTCAATTGCAGCTCGAGTACGGAACATGGTCCATGGATGCGCGAGTAGATGATATTGCGCGCCGTGATTTAAAAATGTATGCCCCGGATTTTCACGACGTGCGAATTATTCACCGATGAACAGCAATGAGACAGTTGTACAGCCTTGGAGACACAAGCTGTTCTTTGGTCTTGTCTGCTTATTTGCAGCAGTCGTATTTGGTCGGGCATTTGTTCTGCAGGTTCAGCAAAAAAGTTTTTTGCAAAAGCAAGGTGCTGCACGTCAGCAGCGCACGATTCCAGTCGCGGCCACTCGTGGGCGTATTTTGGATCGTAATCTGTCGCCTTTAGCTGTCAGCACACCCATTAATTCGGTCTGGGCTGATCCGCGAAAACTGAGTCTCGCTCCAGAGCGATATGAAGGACTTGCTAGAGCTTTGAATAAAGGCGCTCAAAGAGTTGCAGACATCGTCGATCGTGCTCCTGAAAATAGGGGCTTTGTCTATTTGGCGAGGCATGTTGATCCCGAAGTTGCCAAGCGTGTCTCTGCACTTAAAATTGATGGTGTCAATTTGCAACGTGAGTATCGTCGTTATTACCCCTCTGGTGAAGTAGCCTCCCATGTTTTGGGTTCGACGAACATCGACGGAAAAGGTATCGAAGGACTCGAGTCACTGTGGGATGAACTCCTAACAGGTACTGAAGGAGAGCGCCGCGTTATCCGTGACTTGAAGGGTCGTGCCTTTTCTGAAATTGAATACATCAACAAAGAAAGTGATGGCAATGACTTGGTGCTGAGTCTCGATAGACGTATTCAGTATGTCGCTTATCGCGAATTGAAGCGTGCTGTGGAAACGCATTCTGCAAAGTCTGGCAGTGTGGTTGTGATGAATAGCCGGACTGGCGAAGTATTAGCACTAGCCAATCAGCCTGCATTTAACCCTAATGCTAGCTCTGGTCCTCAAATTGGTAATCGCCGAAACCGCGCGATTACGGATCCCGTAGAGCCTGGTTCGACCATGAAGCCTTTCACGGTTGCTGCAAGCATGGAGTTGGGTGTTGTCGATACTGAAACAGTGATTGACACAACTCCGGGCACCTATCAAATCGGTCCTTTGCGCGTTAAAGACTTTCGTGATTACGGTGAGCTGAGCCTTGAAGGCATTTTGAAAAAATCCAGCAATGTTGGTGTCACTAAGGTTTCACTACTGAGCGACCCTGCAGATATATGGGCAGTGCTTAACCGGCTTGGGTTTGGTAGTGATACAGGTAGCCTGTTCCCCGGTGAGAACTACGGTGTTTTGCGCCATGGAAGTGCTTGGCGACAGGTCGAACAAGCCACGATTTCTTATGGCTATGGCTTATCTGCAACACCGCTGCAATTGGCGCGAGCCTACAGCGCTCTGGCCAATGACGGTGTTATGCCCGAAGTGACTTTTCTGAAGCGCGAAGAAGCTGGCTACAAGGGTGAGCGTGTGCTCGATCCGCAAGTAGCACGCGGCGTTCGGCGGATGCTGGAGTCGGTTGTAGAGCCCGGTGGTACGGGTGAGCGGGCGCGTGTTGCGGGTTATCGTGTTGCTGGAAAAACCGGCACATCTCATAAGCCAGCCCCCGGTGGCTATCGCAAAGACAAGTATTACGCTTTTTTTGCAGGCATGGCTCCGGCAAGCAATCCGGAGTTGGTTGTTGTCGTGATGATTGATGAGCCAAGTGGCGACCAATACTATGGTGGTGATGTTGCTGCACCTGCTTTTTCAGCCATCATGGCCGGCGCACTACGCGTGCTTGGTTTAACGATGGACGCGATTGAGCTCCCACAAAGTACTGCGGCTTTAACAGCTGGGGAATCGGGCTGATATGAGTGAATTCGGTTCAACAGCCAATTCGGCCTTGCTAAATGTAGATTTGAAGCATGTATTAGAAGTGTCTTTTCCTGTAATGGTTTCAGGTGCTGGTCTCGACAGCAGAGCCATCGTTCAAGGTGATGCTTTTGTGGCGCTACAAGGCACAGGCGATCACGGATTGACTTTTCTGTCACAAGCTAAGTCAAAGGGTGCCGTAGTTGTTCTGCTTGATTCGGAAGATCTCTATGCCGCGGAGCAAGCCAATAATGACAATCTATGTCTCCCGCATGTACTGGTTTCGAGCTTGCGCTCAAAGCTTGGTGCAATCGCTCGTGCTGTCTATGGAGATGTTGATCAACAGATTGATCTTGTCGGTGTAACTGGCACTGATGGTAAAACCTCCATTACACATTTTGTTGCGCAGCTGCTGAATCAGCGCGAGCAAAGCTGTGCCGTGTTGGGGACAGTAGGTAATGGCTACCTAGAAAACTTGCAGCAAGCGACACACACCACTGGCGATGTCTTTCAGGTTTACCAGCAGCTTAAGGCGCTGGCTAGCCAGGGTGCGCAAGCTGTAGCTATGGAAGTGTCTTCGCACGCACTAGATCAAGATCGGGTTGCAGGGCTGCAGTTTGATGTGGCTGTGCTTAGTAACCTTGGCAGTGATCACTTGGACTATCACCGTGATTTAGTGAATTACGCAAATGCCAAAGCCCAGCTTTTTGATTGCCGCGCTAAGATCTGTGTGCTTAATATCGACGAGTCTTTTGGGCTCGAGCTCCTGTCAAATCGCGCAGATGCGATAACTTACTCAGCTAAGGGTAAGGATGCAGCTCGTTGGAGAGCGCAACAATGTGTTTACAGCGCTGACGGAATTCGCTGCACTATTTCTGCTGGCTCTACTCACTGTGAAGTGCTGTTGCCATTACTGGGCGCGTTTAATGTAGCCAATGTGTTGGCTGCTTGTGCGGTTGTCGAGTCTCTGGGTGTTCATGTAGACGAAATTTTGTCTAGCTTGCCTACTTTGGCCCCAGTTGTAGGGCGAGCTGAGTTATTGCGATCGCAAAAAGGGTCCAGGGTTGTTATAGATTACGCCCATACGGCTCAAGCCTTGGAGTCAATCCTCAGCACATTGCGTGATCATTTCAGCTCACGCATTTGGTGTGTTTTTGGATGTGGTGGCGATCGCGATCGCAGCAAACGCCCTGCCATGGCAAAAGCGGCTATGCGAGAAGCTGACTGTCTAATTGTCACAAGCGACAACCCCCGAAGCGAAAATCCTCAACGGATTATTGAAGATGTTCTGACCGGAATAAATCAGGGCAGTAGTTCCAATGTACACGTTGAGGTTGATCGGGCAACAGCTATCGCTTACGCCTTACAGCATGCCGGTAGTAACGACTGCGTGCTTATCGCGGGAAAGGGTCACGAAGATTACCAAGTGCTGGCAGACCGCACCATAAGATTTAGTGATCGAGAAGAAGTCATGTCTTGGCAGGCGGGTGCTGCATGAGTGCACTCTGGTTATCCGACTGCAGTGTCTTTACCGGTGGCACTCTGTTGGGCGGCGATGCATTGTTAAGCAGCGTCAGTATCGATACTCGCGGTAAGGTAGAGGGCTCTATATATTTTGCTATCAGTGGTGAGAGCTTTGACGGGCACCAGTTTGTCATAGACGCAGTGGATTGCGGAGCAGTGGCTGTGGTTGTTGAGCATGACTGCGGTGTAGACGTGCCTCAGCTGATTGTCCGCAATACGCGCAGAGCTATGGCAGACATTGCTCAACTGTGGCGTCGACAATATGATGCACGCGTCGTCGCAATCACGGGTAGCAATGGCAAAACTACCGTTAAAGAAATGATCTCCTCCATTTTGGCTTTAGAAGGTTCAGTGCACGCGACTAAAGGCAATTTAAACAATGATATCGGTGTACCACTGACCTTGTTTGGGCTGGATGAGTCCCATCGTTTTGCGGTCGTTGAAATGGGTGCAAATGCGGCCGGTGAGATTTCTTCTCTAGCTGCAATGACGGCTCCCGAGATAGCTGTTGTCAACAACGTAGGGCCTGCTCATTTGGAAGGATTTGGGTCCTTACAAGGTGTTGCGAATGCAAAGGGTGAGATTTTTGAGCATCTTTCTTCTGACGGGATAGCTCTTGTTAACGCCGATGAATTTGCCGCCCCGGAATGGGCCGATAGAACGGTTCAGGGTCGTGTTCTAAAGTTCGGTTTTGGCGATAGTGCAGATATTGAAGTACGTGGAAAGATTGTTGATAAAAACCACCTGCGGGTGACATGGCAGGGGCAGCAGCGAGATATTAAGATACCACTGTTAGGTCAACATAATATGCGGAACGCTTTAACTGCTGTTGCAGTTGCTTTGGCGCTCGATGTTAGGTGGGAATCCATCGTTGATGGTTTGGAGCGAGTAGAACCCGTCGCTGGACGGTTAGTAGAGCATAATATTGCTGGTACTAGAATTATTGATGATACCTATAACGCCAACCCCGGCTCCGTAGAAGTTGCCTTGGAGTTGTTGGCGGGATACCAGCCAGTTCGATGGTTTGTGCTCGGCACTATGGCCGAACTTGGGCCTCAAGCCGAAGAGTTGCACGCAAAAGTAGGTCGTCAAGCCGCTGCACTTGGCGCTGATCGATTTGCCTGTGTTGGGGAATTTGCAGTTGCAGCTCGAAGAGGTTTTGGCCCTAAGGGCATGGCTTTCGGTGAGCACGAAGAACTTTCTGCTGAGCTTCTTCAGCAGTTGAACTCAGGTGATACTGTATTGATAAAGGGCTCGCGTAGCGCGGGCATGGAGCGAGTTGTTCAGTTCTTGATCGACAATCTTCAGGAGCAAACAGCATGATGCTGCTGCTCGCTAATTACTTGTCCCAGTTTCATGATGGTTTTGGGGTGTTTCAGTACATCACTTTGAGAGCGATTCTAGGGGCATTGACAGCACTGGTGATTTCACTGGTCTTTGGTCCAGCGCTGATACGATGGTTGACATCAGCCAAGATAGGCCAACAGGTGCGCAGCGACGGTCCAAGTTCGCATTTGGAAAAAAGTGGCACACCTACTATGGGTGGTGCACTTATATTGATTGCTTTCGCAGTGGCTGTGCTTTTGTGGGCGGATTTGGCGGTGCGTCAGGTCTGGGTCGTATTAGGTGTCACTTTGGCTTTTGGCGCCATTGGCTGGGTTGATGATTATCGTAAAGTAATGCTCGGTAATTCTGATGGGCTTAGAGCGCGGGAAAAGTACTTTTGGCAGTCGGTAGTGGGTCTGTTGGCCGCTGTTTTTTTGTACATGACCGCGGAGAATGCTCAAGAGACAATCCTGATAGTACCGTTTTTCAAAGAACTCAATTTTCAATTGGGTTGGATGTTCATACCGCTGACTTACGCAGTGATCGTTGGCACCAGCAATGCGGTAAATTTGACTGATGGTTTGGATGGTCTCGCCATTATGCCTACCGTCATGGTAGCGGCTGGTCTTTCAGTGTTTGCATACTTGAGCGGTCACGCACTGTTTTCAAGTTATTTGCTTATTCCTCATATCAGCGGCGTTGGTGAGATTGTTGTGCCGTGTGCAGCGCTTTGCGGTGCCGGACTCGGCTTTTTGTGGTTCAATACTTACCCCGCGCAAGTATTTATGGGTGATGTCGGTGCATTGGCATTAGGTGCAGCGCTAGGATTAATCGCAGTGTTAGTACGTCAAGAGCTTGTGCTGTTCATCATGGGTGGCGTATTTGTGATGGAAACGGTTTCGGTCATCTTGCAAGTAGGCTCTTATAAACTAACTGGTCGTCGCATTTTTCGCATGGCGCCTTTGCATCACCACTTCGAGCTCAAGGGTTGGCCTGAGCCTCGTGTGATCGTTAGATTCTGGATCATCACCGTTATTTTGGTTTTGATTGGTCTTTCGACGTTGAAGTTGAGGTGATGAGCTAATGGCCCTTGATCTCAATAAGCAATTTTTGATACTAGGTGTTGGTATCACCGGAGATGCGGTCGCGCGCTTCCTGTTGAGCCGCGATGCAAAAATACGTGTGGCGGATAGCCGCGAAGATCACCCAAGTGTGCTTTCGCTACAAAGTGATTTTCCAGAATTGGATGTTTCTTCTGGTCCTTTCATTGATGCACTGTTAGAAAAAATTGATGTTTTGGTCATAAACCCGGGTCTTTCGCAGCAGCAAGAAATTGTGCTATCGGCAATAGATCAGGGAATTGAGGTTATTGGGGATATTGAGCTTTTTGCCCAGCTTGTAGATTGCCCAGTAGTTGCAGTTACAGGTACAAACGGTAAGAGCACCGTTGTGTCGATGATCACGGCGATGGGTGTCAGTAGCGATAAGCGTGTTTTGTGTGGTGGCAATATTGGCGAACCCGCTTTGAATTTGTTATCGCAAAATGCAGATGTGATTGTGCTTGAGCTCTCTAGCTACCAATTGGAAACTTTGACAAGTTTGACGCCTGTAGCGGCGTGCATTCTTAATGTCAGTGAAGACCATATGGATCGGTATTCAGATTTAAGCCAATACAGTGCAGTAAAGCAGCGTGTTTATTCTGGTGCGGCTTGCGGCGTTTGGCTCCAACAGGATCCTCTGACTAAGCCACTTGCCCATCTTCCTGTATCAATTGCTGTAACAGATAGCACCCCATCGAATGGTGAATTTGGCGTAAACGATAAGTGGCTGTGTAAATCTGACGAGCGTTTGTTTGATTTGCGCGAACTCGGTGCGCCAGGTCGGCACAACGAGTTGAATGCTTGCTTTGCATGGGCTCTGGGTGAGCAAGTTGGTCTAAGTGCTGAAGCAATGGCAAATGGATTGCGGGGTTTTAAAGGTTTAGAACATCGCACAGAGCTTGTCGCTGAGATCGCGGGTGTTAAATACTATAACGATTCCAAAGGAACAAATGTCGGAGCCACATTAGTCGCTTTAAAATCGATGCCGAGCAAGGTTGTCTTGCTCGCAGGTGGCGATGGAAAGTCCCAAGATTTCACCCCTTTATTACCTGCTCTTCGCAACTGTGCTCGAGCACTTGTCACATACGGCGCCGATGGTGATCAAGTAGCCAGAATGGCCGGTAACGCTCTGCCGGTTTTCTCAGCTGATTCATTGGAATCCGCTGTAGTTATTGGTAGTGAGCAAGCTCAAGTTGGAGATTGCGTGCTGTTGTCGCCAGCTTGTGCAAGTTTCGATATGTTCCAAAACTATCAGCAGCGCGGTGATGCGTTTGTAGCCTGTGTTGAGAGGTTGCAAGCATGAGTGTCGCGACAGCTTTTATCGGTCCTGATCACCGTAATTTAAACAGCTATTCCTTGAATCGTGGAATCGACTGGCCTTTATTATGTGTCATTTTGATTCTGCTGGTTATCGGATTGGCGATGGTCGAATCTTCATCAATTTCAGTGGCGGCCGTACGCTACTCGGATCCATTTTTCTTTCTCAAACGCCAGCTAATAGCGGTCGCTCTTGGCGTTGCTGGAGCGACTTTTATCGTTGCTAGGATTTCCACCAAGTTGATGGAACGCTCCAGTATGTTGATTTTTGCTGGGACGGTGCTGGCCTTGGCGCTAGTTTTGGTCCCCGGCATAGGCGTAGAAGTGAATGGTGCCCAGCGCTGGATCCGCTTAGGTGTGATGAACTTACAAGTTTCAGAGTTAGCCAAGCTGAGTGTTACGTTATACGTCGCCGGTTACTTGATGCGGCACGGAGAACGATTGCGATCCAGTTTCGACGCTTTTATGAAGCCCGTGGTCTTGATTGGTTTGGCGGGGGCGCTTTGCTTGCTTGAGCCTGATTACGGCTCGACCGTGATGATCATGGCGATTGCAGTCGGTATGATTTTTCTGGGCGGCGTGCGTGTTTGGCAATTCTTGGTTTGTGTGGTTTTGCTCGTAGCCCTTGCTGCCTTCTTTATCTGGACCTCTGAATATCGGACAAATCGAGTAATAGACTTTTTCGATCCTTGGGCAAACGCTTACGACGGAGGCTTTCAGCTTGTTCAAGCGTTGATTGCTGTCGGTAGTGGTTCTATCACCGGTGTAGGTTTTGGCAATAGTGTGCAAAAGCTTTTTTATCTACCGGAGGCACACACAGATTTTGTTTTCGCTGTTTTTGCTGAAGAGATGGGTTTGATAGGGGTTGCGACTTTGATTGGCATCTACTTGTTCCTCATTTATCGTATTTTGTGGGTCGCTTTAAAAGCGCAGCAAGTGGGCAATGGATTTGGAGCCTTTGTTTCCTACGGTGTTGCCATTTGGATTTCGCTGCAGTCGTTCATCAGCATGTCTGTCAATCTCGGCTTATTGCCAACCAAAGGATTGACTTTGCCAATGATTAGTTACGGTGGCAGCAGCATGTTGGCAATGTGTTTGGCTTTAGGTGTGGTGATGCGAGTTAGTCTTGAGAGCCGCTTGCTATTGCCAGAAGCGGAGGACGAGTAATGTCCTCTCAAAAAACGGTAATGATCGCTGCTGGTGGCACGGGCGGGCATGTTGTGCCTGCACTGACAGTTGCCAAAGAACTGCAAGAGCATGACATAAAAGTTGTCTGGATAGGGACGCGTTCTGGCATAGAAGCGCGTTTGGTGCCTGCTCATGATATCGAAATAGAATGGCTTTCTGTTTCGGGGTTGCGCGGTAAAGGTTGGCAGGCATGGGTGGTTGCTCCATTTAAATTGATTCGAGCTTGCTGGCAGGCTGGAAGCGCAGTGCTTCGGCACAAACCGCAGGTTCTCTTGGGAATGGGTGGTTTCGTTGCTGGCCCGGGTGGGCTGATGGCGAAAATACTGGGCAAGCGATTGGTCATACATGAGCAAAATGCCATTGCTGGCACCACAAACCGACTACTTGCTCGATGGGCTGATGTCGTTTTAGCAGCCATGCCATCAGCGTTCGGTGAACGGGATTCTGTTTTGTGTGTGGGGAATCCGGTTAACTCTGTCCTCTGGGACATTACTTCGCCCAATGAAAGATTGGATCGAGCTGATTGCGAGCTACGTGTTTTGGTGATTGGAGGTAGCCAAGGTGCGCAAGTTTTTAATGAAGTTATGCCCGCTGCAACCCAAGAAGTTGGTAATATACAGCTGTGGCATCAAGCGGGGAAAACAGCTGTTGAATCGACTCAAGCTGCATATGCTGCGGCAGGTGTGACAGCGAAGGTCGTTCCATTCATCGATAATATGGCAGAGGCCTATAGCTGGGCTGATTTAGTGGTTAGTCGTGCAGGTGCTATGTCGGTCTCAGAGTTGTGTGCCAGTGGGTGTGCTTCGGTTTTGGTTCCTTACCCATACGCTGTCGATGATCATCAAACTGCAAACTGTGCAGCGATGGTCCGCAAAGGTGCCGCCGTATTGGTACCTCAGCCACGATTGGATTCGGCACTGCTGTCTAAATTATTTATTGATTTGCGCGATGATCGCGCTCGATTGATCACAATGGCAAACGCAGCACGAGGTCTGGCCAAGCCAGACGCGGCGCGCGAAGTCGCAAAAATGGTTATGGAGAAAACACAATGAAAACTGGATCTGCTTCAACTTCTGCTACTTGGGCGAGTGAGCGAATCTCGCGAGTGCATTTTGTAGGTATTGGCGGAGTCGGTATGGGTGGTATAGCTGAAGTATTGTTGACCATGAATTACGGTGTTTCTGGTTCTGACAGTAACGCGAATAAGTTGACCAAACGTTTGGCTGAGCAAGGTGCTCAAATCGATCTCGGTCACCGTGCAGAAAACGTTCATGGTGCTGATGTTGTCGTTGTCTCCTCTGCCATCAAAGAAGATAACCCCGAGCTGGTGGAAGCGCATGCGCTTCGCATACCTATCGTACCTCGTGCTGAAATGCTGGCTGAGCTGATGCGTTTTCGCCTTGGTATCGCAATAGCCGGCACGCATGGAAAGACCACGACAACTAGTTTGGTCGCGAGTGCACTGAGTGAAGGGCAATTGGACCCTACGTTCGTTATTGGTGGACAGCTCAACAGCGCGGGCACACATGCGAAATTAGGGCAGTCTGATTGGCTGGTTGCAGAGGCAGATGAAAGCGATGCTTCCTTTTTACACTTGAACCCTGTGGTTAGTGTTGTCACAAATATTGATGCTGATCACCTAGAAAATTACGACGGTGATTTCGAGAAATACAAAGATACATTTGTGGAGTTTCTACATCATCTTCCATTTTATGGTTTGGCCATTTTGTGTATTGACGATGATAACGTCCGTGCCATGTTGCCGAGGCTTCAGCGCAAATTTATTACTTACGGTGTGAGCGAAGACGCTGACGTACGCGCCTCAAATATTCGCCCAGATGGCTTGCTGATGCGCTTCGACGTTATGTTTGAAGATGGCGTTTCGATGAAAGACGTCGTACTTAATATGCCGGGTCATCACAATGTTCTGAATGCTCTGTCTTCAATCGTCGTCGCGCGTGAATTAGGTGTCAGCATGAAGTCGATTGCTAAGTCTCTCAATGACTTTGAAGGCGTGGGTCGAAGAGTTACGCGTTATGGCGAAGTGAATTTTGGCACTGGCACTGTAGAGCTCGTAGATGACTATGCACACCACCCGAGTGAGTTGGCTGCAACCATTTCAGCTATCCGAGGTGCTTGGCCTGATAAGCGTTTAGTGGCAATTTTTCAACCACATCGATACAGCCGCACGCGCGACTTATTTGATGAATTTGCGCACGAGCTTAGTCAGGTCGATGAGTTGTATTTGAGCGAAGTTTATGCCGCTGGCGAACAACCTGTTCAAGGTGCTGATGGTGAGTCCTTGGCCACTGCTGTGCGATTGCACGGTGGCGCGAACGTAAAGTTTGTCTCCGATATCCTACAGATGCCAGCTGCTGTGCGGCCAGGTCTGAAACACGGTGATGTTTTGCTCACAATGGGTGCTGGTAACGTCGGCGCTCTCGCAGCTACATTGCCAGATTTGTTAACAGGAGATGATCTCTGTGAGACCGGCTGATCTAGACACTGATTTTGGCAAGGTCGCTGTAGTGATGGGTGGCCGCTCAGCTGAGCGCGAGGTTTCGCTAAACAGCGGCGCTTGCGTTTTAGCTGGGTTGTTAGAAGCGGGTGTCGATGCGCATGGGGTGGACGCTGACGACACGCTAATAAATCGACTTAAAAAAGAAAAATTTGATCGTGCATTTTTAATTTTGCACGGCCGAGTAGGTGAAGACGGTGTAGTGCAAGGAGCGTTGGAATTCGCTGGTATTCCCTATACTGGCTCTGGTGTTCTGGCGTCAGCATTGGCAATGGACAAACTGCGCACGAAACAATTGTGTAAAGCGTTGTCTATTCCGACCCCAAACTGGCGTCGAGTGATGAGTGCAGCTGATTGCGAATTGGCAGCAGACTCTATGGGGTTACCGCTTATCATCAAGCCAGTGTTTGAAGGGTCAAGTCTTGGTATTTCCAAAATTGAAGGTTCCCAGGCGATTGAGGCAAGTTACGAAGAGGCTGCACAGTTTGGGACTGTAATGGCAGAGCAGTTTATCAGCGGTGTAGAAGTGACTGCCGGCATATTGCAAGGTGAGGCCTTGCCTTTAGTAAAAATGACTCCAAAGCGTGATTTTTACGATTATGAAGCGAAGTACAGTGATGATTCTGGGACTGAATATAGTTGCCCCTCTGGGTTAGACCCAGAGTTAGAGCGCAATATCCAGTCACTAGCGCTGGCGGCTTTTGCTGCGGTTGGTGGTAGTGGTTGGGGTCGGGTTGATTTTATCGTCGATGCTCTTGGTGAAGCGTGGTTGATAGAGATCAACACCGCCCCTGGTATGACAAAAACAAGTTTGTTGCCTCAAGCGGCAGAGGCTGTTGGCTTGAGCTTCTCTGAGTTGGTGGTGCGTGTTTTAGCCGCAAGTATGGACGTTAGTCGTTGAGTGCGGCTGCTGTGAGCTTAGATAACGATGAGAGTATTAACAGTATTCCGAAACTAAAAATAGCGCTCTTATTGTTGGTTTTTAGTTTTGGTGTTTTGAGCTATTTAGCCGTTCGATTGGCGCTGGATCCAGATCGTTTCCCGGTGACCGAAGTGCAGGTGGTGGGCGATCTGAGATACGCAGATCGTGAAACATTAGAAGCGATTGTGGACTCGCATGCGGAGAGTGGTTTTTACGGTGTCGATTTACATCAGTTACGTGAATCGGTAGAGGCGGTACCTTGGGTAAAAGGCGCATCTGTACGTCGGCTCTGGCCAAATGCACTAATGGTCAAAGTGGAAGAGCATGAAGCTCGGGCGCGCTGGAATGAAGAAGAACTGATCAGTAGTGATTTCAGTGTCTTTATGCCACCGCAATATAGGCTGCAAGGTCAAGCTGGTGTTGAGTGGCAGTTGTACTTTAATCAGCTACCTCAGTTAGGTGGTGTGGAAGGGCGGCATGCTGCTCTTTACGAATTGTATCGGGTTGTCAGTAGGCAGTTAGCTACACTCGGCGATCCGATTGTAGAGATAGATGAAGACGAGCGTCGCTCGGTGCAAATTGTACTTAGAAGCGGCATCTGGATTAATTTGGGCCGAGAGCAAGTGCAAGATCGATTGCAGTTGTTTGGTCAAATATACAAGCGCGTGATTGAACCTGATATCACCGGCATAGTGGGTGTTGACATGCGATACCCCAATGGGTTTTCAGTCAAATATGGCGAGAATCGCGTGGCGCGAGAACGTGGAGACAAATGATGTCTAGAAAGAACGAAAAACAAATGATTGTCGGTCTTGATATCGGTACATCGAAGATTGTCGCCATTGTCGGCGAGATTGGGTCAAACGGAGAGATGGAAATTGTGGGTATAGGTACCCATGCATCTCGCGGTTTGAAAAAAGGTGTAGTGATCAATATTGAATCAACCGTGCATTCGATTAAACGTGCCGTGGAAGAAGCGGAGTTGATGGCCGGCTGCAAAGTGCATTCAGTTTTTGCTGGAATCGCAGGGAGTCACATACGTGGAATGAACTCCAACGGCATAGTGGCTATCAAGGATCGTGAGGTGACAGCGGCCGACGTTGATCGCGTGATCGATGCTGCCAAGGCTGTGGCCATTCCTGCAGATCAGCGCATCATTCATGTGATTCCACAAGAGTTTCTGATTGACGATCAAGACGGCATTCGAGAACCCGTGGGAATGTCAGGTGTGCGTTTGGAAGCGCGTGTTCACTTAGTCACTGGTGCGATGAGCGCAGCTCAAAACATCGTCAAAGCGGTGCAGCGCTGTGGGCTAGAAGTGGATGACTTGATACTTGAGCAGTTGGCATCCAGCTTTGCAGTATTGACTGAGGATGAAAAAGAGTTGGGTGTTTGTCTTGTAGATATTGGTGGTGGCACAACAGATATTGCTGTGTTTACCGAGGGCGCCATACGCTTCACAGCCAATATCCCGATCGCTGGCGATCAAGTGACAAATGATATTGCAGTTGCATTGCGTACTCCCACTCAGTATGCAGAAGAAATTAAGTGTCGCTATGCCTGTGCACTGAGCACGCTCACTAATAGCGACGAAGTATTGGAAGTGCCAGGAGTGGGGGAGAGCGAAACTCGCCAGCTATCTCGTCAAACATTGGCTGAAGTGGTAGAGCCCCGCTATGAAGAATTGTTGACGCTAGTTCAATCGGAATTACGTCGCAGTGGTTTTGAAGAGTTATGTGCAGCCGGTATTGTTTTGACTGGCGGCAGTTCGACGATGGAAGGTGTGGTCGAGATGGCCGAAGATATCTTTCAAACGCAAGTCCGGCTAGGTGTACCGCAGGGCGTAGTAGGTCTAGTCGATATAGTGCGAAACCCAATTCACGCGACGGGTGTTGGTTTGCTGAAATATGGCGCCGATACTCGGACTCGTCCAGGATTTGTTTCGCAGTCACTCGACAACCGTGACGAAGAAGGATTGTTAGATCGCATGATGAATTGGTTTAAAGGTAATTTCTAAAATCTGAAGCTTGGGCAAGTAGCAGATTTGGAATAGATAATAAATAATCAGGAGAGAGAAAAAATGTTCGATTTAATGGAAAACTATAGTGCTAACGCGCGTATTAAGGTGATGGGTCTTGGCGGCGGTGGTGGCAATGCTGTAGAGCATATGGTTCGCAGCGGAATCGAAGGTGTTGAGTTCATTTGTGCGAACACTGATGCGCAAGCGCTTCAAAGTATGACTGCAACACACAGCTTGCATATTGGTGCCAACATCACTAAGGGCTTAGGCGCTGGTGCGAATCCTGACATTGGTCGCCAAGCTGCATTGGAAGATCGTGAGCGCATCGCAGAATTGTTCGACAACACAGATATGTTGTTTCTTACCGCAGGCATGGGTGGTGGAACCGGAACAGGTTCTATTCCTGTTGTTGCCCAGCTAGCCCGTGAAGCTGGAATTCTTACTGTAGCTGTTGTGACTAAACCTTTCCCGTTTGAAGGTTCGAAACGTATGCAAGTTGCGGCACGCGGTATCGAAGAGCTGCGTCAACATGTGGACTCATTGATTATCATCCCTAACGAAAAACTCCTCTCTGTATTGGGTAAGAACATTTCGTTGTTGGATGCTTTCAATTCTGCTAATGACGTCTTGTGTGGTGCGGTTCAAGGTATATCTGAACTGATAACTCGTCCTGGCTTGATCAACGTCGATTTTGCGGACGTCAAAACTGTGATGTCTGAAATGGGTGTTGCCATGATGGGCACGGGCATTTCGCAAGGCGAAGATCGCGCGACAGATGCTGCTGAGCAAGCTGTTTCTAGCCCTCTTTTGGAAGACATTGATCTCGCAGGTGCGAAAGGTATCCTGATCAACGTGACCGGCGGAATGGACATGAACATCGGTGAATTCGAAGAAGTTGGCAATGTAGTCAAACAATTCGCTTCAGAAGATGCCACAGTGGTCGTTGGTACGGTAATTGATCCTGAATTAGAAGGTGAATTGCGGGTAACAGTGGTTGCCACAGGCTTGGGTGCTCAAAATCGCAACCAAATCAATAAGCCTGTTCGTCCTGGGCGTGATGGTCGTATCAATTACAACCAGCTCGACAAGCCCACAGTCATTCGTCGCTCGCCTGCCAATGTCTCCGCAACCTCGGCCAGACCTACGATGGCACCAGCTCCTGCGCCTATGCAAAGGAATACTGGCGTTAACCAGCGTAACGAAGTGCCAAAAGCAGACTACAATAATGGAGCGGAAAACGAGTACGATGTGCTCGATATTCCTGCTTTCTTGCGTCGCCAAGCAGACTGATAAGTTGTTTTAGTTACGTTCTGGTATGGCGCGGATACTGTAGCAAGGTTACAATGGCGTGTTGCGCTGCAACAAAACATGGATCTCAGCCGCATCTGAGGTTTATGTTGCTCAAATCTAAGCGATTTGTGCGATTGTGCGACTTGATATTGACCTTGGAACGCCCAAGGCACTCCCCAGTAGGGTGCTTTGCGCTTATATCCACGTGATGGAACGTTTCTAGTGATACAACAAAGAAGTATAAAAACCAGCATCAGAGCGACCGGTTTGGGACTGCACTCAGGCAGCAAAGTATTACTGACTTTGCGTCCGGCTGCGCCTAATACGGGTATTGTATTTCGACGCGTTGATCTCTCTCCATGTGTTGAGATACTCGCTAAGCCCGAAAATGTGCTGGAAACTGAGCTCGCCACTTCGCTGGGGCAGGGCGAGCATCGGATTTCTACGGTAGAGCACTTGATGAGTGCTTTTGCCGGACTGGGTGTGGACAATTGTATCGTTGAGGTTGATCACGCCGAAGTGCCGGTAATGGATGGAAGTGCCGCTCCTTTTGTCTTTCTGCTGCAGTCGGCAGGGGTTGTTGACCAAGGTATAGCTAAACGTTTTATCCGAGTTACGAAACCCATCGAAGTCAAGATGGACGACAAATGGGCACGTCTAACACCGCATCAGGGGTTTAGACTCAACTTTTCTATCGATTTTGATCATCCAGCAGTTCGTAATACTCGCCAGACATTACTTTTTGACTTTGAAAGTGCGTCATTCGTCAAAGAAATCAGCCGTGCACGTACGTTCGGGTTTATGCGTGATTTTGAAATGTTGCGTGAACGTGGCCTAGCTCGTGGTGCCAGCATGGAAAATGCAGTTGCGCTGGATCAAGACCGCGTGATGAACGATGAAGGTCTGCGTTACCCCGATGAATTCGTACGTCACAAAGCGCTCGATGCCATCGGTGATTTGTACATGATGGGCCATTGCATGTTGGCTACACTTGAGGCACATAAAGCTGGACACCATCTCAACAACTTGCTGGCACGCGAAGTGATGCAGCGAACTGATTGTTGGGAGTGGAAAAGCTTCGATTTGGGTGCCGAAGAAAAGTCTCCTTTTCTTCAAAGCGACGAAAGCTTGGCCTTTGCTTAGCGAATCCTGAGTAGATAGGAATGCTAGTGGTGTCGAGTTCTTGACGCTAAACGCATGAGTGCTTCACTCAGTTTTTTGTCATCGATGCTCTCAGCCGCCTGTTGGAGTCCAACAGCCGCTCTTTTCCCCATTACTGGTTTCTCTCTCGAGCTTTTTCTGAGCGCTGGTTCGGGTGCCATTTTGACAGTGCCTGCTGGTGCTACTCTAATGCTCAAGTGCTCGGGATGGTCTGGCAACACGGCACAGGCCTCTAGAAGAGCTCTCTGGCAAAACCTCATCCGATTGGCAGCTCCGCCTGATGTAACTGTTATGTGTAGTCGCCTGTTCTTCAGACGCGTAAATACGACACTTGCGCGGAGATTTGCTGGTGTTGCTGCACAGACAATTGAGTACAAGGCATTGCTTTTTCGCTGAGTTGTCCCCAGTTTGCTCTGGACGCAGTCCAGCAGTGACTTCATTCTCTTTTTATCGTTAGATGCCATGAAAGGTTCCGGACACTCCATCGGATTGTCGGTCTATAGTTTAAAGTTGCACTAAGGCTAGCGAGCATACCCTTGAGGGTACTATCATTAAGCTTATAAGCGATGACTAAAGTCACGCATTCACCAATTTAATAGGATACGCCCATGCTTGGCGCCATAGCCAGAAAACTCGTCGGATCGCGCAATGACCGAGTGGTCAAACGCCTGCGAAAGACGATTGATCTGATCAATCAAAAAGAAGCTGCGATCCAAGCTTTGAGTGACGAAGAATTGGTTCGGATGCGTGCTGATCTCGCTGAATCGCTAAACCAGGGAAAAACACTGGATGAAGTGTTGCCCGATGCATTTGCTCTCGTGCGTGAAGGCAGTATGCGATCGCTAGGAATGCGCCATTTCGATGTGCAGCTTATTGGTGGCATGGTCTTGCATCAATCCCGAATCGCTGAGATGCGCACGGGTGAAGGCAAAACCCTGATGGCGACGCTACCCATTTTTCTAAACGCGTTGACTGGGAAAGGCGTGCACCTGATCACGGTTAATGATTATTTGGCTAGACGTGACGCTGCATGGATGGGTCGTCTTTACAACTTTTTCGGTATGAGCACCGGAATAATAAATGGCTCTGGTGGTCAGGGTCCTGACAATTCTTCGTTTGTGTTTGACCCCGATTGGACAGGTGCCGAGGGCGGTTATACCAACCTTCGTCCTGTAACCCGGAAAGAAGCTTATGCCGCTGATGTAACGTACGGCACTAATAATGAATTTGGCTTTGATTATCTGCGTGACAATATGCGTCACTCAGACGAAGATCGTTGCCAAAGGGAACTCTTCTTCGCCATCGTCGATGAGGTCGACTCCATTTTGATTGATGAGGCGCGCACACCGCTTATCATCTCAGGGCCAGCGGCGGGAAGTGCTGACTCGTATCAACTGATCAATACGCTTGTCCCTCAATTAACAGCTCCGACGACACCGGACGATGAATCTGCTGACTTCACTATCGATGAGAAGGGCAAACAAGTCCATCTTAGCGAATCTGGTCACGAGCGCGTCGAGGAGCTAATGACAGAAGCTGGGATGCTAGCCGAAGGCAGCAGTCTTTATGATCCAGCTAATATCTCGCTTCTACACCACTTAGGTGCTGCGTTGCGTGCCCACGCAATTTACCAAAAAGATGTGGACTATATTGTTCAGGCGGGTGAAATAGTCATAGTCGATGAGTTCACCGGCCGTACCATGGCAGGGCGTCGTTGGTCAGAAGGTCTACACCAAGCAATTGAAGCAAAAGAAGGTGTGGATATTCAGCCCGAGAATCAGACGGTGGCGTCCATTACCTTTCAAAATTATTTCCGTCTATACGAAAAGCTGGGTGGAATGACCGGAACGGCTGATACCGAAGCCGCGGAATTCCAGCAAATTTATGGCTTAGAAGTCATTGTAATTCCTACACACCGCCCAATGGTGAGAAAAGATAATCCAGACCTAGTCTACCTGACAGAAAAAGAAAAATATGACGCCATTGTTGATGACATAGAAGGTTGTGTAAATCGGGGCCAGCCAGTGTTGGTAGGTACTGCTTCCATTGAGACGTCAGAGTACATTTCTGGACTACTAAATAAGAAAAAAATTGCGCACGAAGTTCTCAATGCAAAACAGCACGAACGCGAGGCCGCGATAGTTGCTCAGGCCGGCTTGCCTGCGGCAGTCACTATAGCTACAAATATGGCCGGTCGTGGAACCGACATCGTATTGGGTGGCAACCTAGAAGTCGAATTAGACACTTTAGGTAGCGAGGCAACTGAAGCTCAAAAAGCGGCGGCTAAAGCTGCTTGGGAGACTCGCCATAAGGATGTTTTGGCGGCCGGTGGTTTGCACATTATCGCCTCTGAAAGGCATGAGTCGCGACGTGTTGATAATCAATTGCGAGGACGTTCTGGTCGCCAAGGGGATGAAGGCTCAAGCCGCTTCTATCTATCCCTTGAAGATAACTTGATGCGCATTTTCGCCTCTGACCGCGTGTCCGGTCTAATGCAGAAACTGGGTATGGAAGACGGTGAAGCCATCGAGCATCCATGGGTGACAAAAGCTATAGAAAATGCCCAACGAAAAGTTGAAGCCCATAACTTTGATATTCGTAAACACCTTCTGGAATACGATGACGTCGCCAATGATCAGCGAAAAGTTATTTATGATCAACGTGATGAGCTATTGATATCTGAAGATATGTCCGATGTGGTTGAAGGAATCCGGGCTGAAGTGTTGAGCGATGTGCTGGCCAGCTATATTCCGCCTGGTTCCATGGACGAGCAGTGGGATGTTCAAGGAGCAACTGAAGCCCTAGAGAGCCAGTTTGGATTGAATTACGATTTGCAAGCGTGGCTAGACGCGGACGATAAACTGGACGAAGACGGTTTACGAGAGCGTTTGTTGAAACAAGCTGCAGACGAACATGAGCAGAAAACCGAACAAGTTGGCGTTGAGAATATGCGCCGCTTTGAAAAATTTGTCATGTTGAAAAACCTGGATGATCAGTGGCGCGAACATCTTGCGGCGATGGATCATCTACGTCAGAGTGTTGGATTACGCAGCTATGCTCAGAAAAACCCTAAACAAGAATACAAGCGTGAGTCATTTGAGTTGTTTGGTGCGCTGTTGGAACAGTTTCGCGAGAATACTGTTGTCAATATCAGTCGGGTACGAATTCAGAGCCCCGAAGAGATAGAAGCGGCAGAGCGAGCTGCACAAGAAGCTGCTGCCGAACAAGCCAGACAGTTTAGCGCTGCGCAAGCTGAAGCAGAGTCTGCTGTGCCGCCAAGTGATGCACAGAGCGCATCTGCAGACGGTAGTGAACCTTACGTTCGCGATGAACCGAAGTTGGGTCGCAATGACCCTTGTTGGTGTGACTCGGGGAAAAAATACAAGCAGTGCCATGGCAAGCTTGCTTAGGGTGAGTTGATGTCAGTTAATATGCAAAGCCCTTCGGTACTCTTGCCGATTGAGGGGGTACGGGTAGCGGCTGTTGAAGCGGGAATCCGTTATAAAGACCGCCTTGATATGGCGCTTTTTGAGCTCTGCGAGGGGAGCACTGTTGCAGGCGTTTTTACGCAGAATGCTTTCTGCGCGGCTCCTGTTTCTGTCGCTAAAGAGCACATGGAATCACCTCGAGCTTGGTTAATAAACTCTGGTAATGCTAATGCGGGAACAGGCACACGCGGTTTGGCTGATGCTCGAAACAGCTGTAATCTGGTGGCAGAGGCTCTTGATATTTCCCCCGATTCAGTGCTGCCTTTCTCTACAGGTGTTATCAGTGAATTCCTCAACATAGAAGCGTTTGCACCTGCAATCACGACGGCTGCTGGTGAACTGGCTGAGGACGGCTGGATGAATGCAGCCAGAGCTATCATGACAACAGATACGGGTGCCAAAGGCATTTCGTTGCAGCGGGACTTTGGTGGTGTAACGATCACTGTAACGGGCATAGCTAAGGGTTCGGGCATGATTCACCCGAATATGGCGACGATGCTGGGCTTTGTTGCGACGGATGCAAAGGTGCCTGCCGCAGATCTACAAGCCTGTCTTTCTGATGCCAACGAAAAGTCGTTTAATTGTGTAACTGTCGATGGTGATACTTCCACCAATGACGCCTGTGTACTTGCAGCGACGGCCAAAAGTGGTCTGCTCATTGACTCCGGCAGTCCGTATTGGGGTGGCTTTTGTGGGTTGATCGCTGAAGTGACTTTACATCTTGCTCAGGCACTGGCAAGAGATGGCGAAGGAGCGACCAAGTTCATAACGTTGGAAGTGAGTGGTGGGCTAAACCGTGCTGAATGCAAGCAAGTGGCTTTCACGGTTGCGCATTCTCCTCTCGTTAAAACAGCCTTTTTTGCTTCTGATCCCAACCTTGGGCGGATATTGGCGGCGGTCGGGCGCTCCGGCTTAGAAGGTTTAGATGTGACCTTGATTGATGTTGCACTGGATGAAGTGACTCTGGTGACTTGCGGTGAACCTGCCAAGGATTATTCCGAAGAAAGAGGTCAGGCTGTTATGTCCCGCGATGAGATAACGGTAAGTATTCATTTAAATCGTGGTGATGCCAATGCGACAATTTGGACAACTGACTTATCTCATGAATACGTCAGCATTAACGCTGACTACCGCAGTTAGCAATGGGCGAACACTCCACATTGGTTGTGGCTGCAGGTGTCATTCTCGACAACACAAAAACAAAAACTTTGTTGAGCTTCAGGCACGCTCATCTTGATCAGGGAGGATTGTGGGAGTACCCAGGCGGTAAAGTAGAAGCTGGGGAGACCGCGTTGACAGCATTATCCCGAGAGCTGGAGGAAGAGCTAGCGATAACGCCTATTAAGACCAGTCCGTTGAGTGTTATTAAACATACTTACAGTGAAAAGACCGTGGAACTGCACTTCTTTGTTGTGGAAACCTTTAGTGGACAACCAACAGCTATGGAGCATCAAGTTTTTGAGTGGTGTGAACTTAAGCAGCTGGCTAATATGGAATTCCCTGCCGCCAATCAACCCATTGCCGGGCAACTGCAGGAGTGGCTACTTAAGCAGTAGCAAGTTCTAAGTAAACTTTGTGCAATTCATCCACAGCTGATTTCAGCTCGTGCTCATCCCCTTCGTTGGAGATCACGTCTGTTGCAATTGCAAGGCGCTCCGCTCGACTACTTTGAACCGCTAGTATCTCTCTTGCTTGTGCTTCACTGCAATTGTCACGGCGCATCACACGATTTATTTGCGTCTTTTCATGCACATCGATGACTAATACCCGATCCATATCCTCGTACCGATGGGTTTCTAGCAGTAAAGGAATTTCGAAAACAAGGTATGGAGCACCGGAGTCTTCCGCTAGTTTTTCCAATTCATCGCTACGGCTTCGAATCAAAGGATGTAGGAGCGACTCTAATTGTTGTCTTTTCTTAGGGTTAGCAAAAACAATTGCTCTCAACGCAGAACGATTGAGTTCGCCTGAGGGGTCAAGTACTTCGTTGCCGAATAAGCTTTGCACTTTTCTCAGCCCATCGGTTCCGAGAGCTACAACTTCACGTGAGATTTTGTCAGCGTAAATGATGGGCACGCCAAGATTTTCAAATAACGCAGCTACGGTAGATTTCCCGCTTGCGATACCGCCTGTCAAACCAACGCTTATCATTAGCCGCCAAGTATCCCTAAGTAAGCGTCAAGCATTTGTGGGCCCCACATGTACGAAAGCCAGCCTGCGATGGCTAAGTATGGTCCAAATGGCATAGCAGTGTCTTTATGTTTATCACCGAGCTTAAGCCAAATGATACCTAAAATTGCGCCCGTAATTGAAGACAATAATATAATTAGGGGTAGTTGTTCCCATCCGCACCAAGCGCCTAGTCCAGCGAGCAGCTTGAAATCACCATAACCCATTCCTTCTTTACCGGTGAGTAGTTTGAAAAGCTGGTAGACACTCCATAAACTTAAATAACCCAGTACTGCGCCTACAATTGCGTGCTCAGGTGAAATTGAAAAGGGAGCAAGTGATACCAACAAACCTAACCATAAGAGTGGCAGTGTTATATTGTCTGGTAGCAACTTAGTATGAAAATCAATCACGGCACCGGTGATTAAGAACCAAGTAAAAATTATGCCGGCAAAAGCTTGCCAAGTGGCACCAAAGTGCCATACAACTAGTGTTGTTAGCAGAGCACTACCGGTTTCAATAAGAGGATATTGGATGCTTACTGAAGTTTTGCAAGTGCGACACTTTCCGCCTTGGATAAGCCAGCTTAACACGGGTATGTTTTGCCAAGGTTTAATCGGGGAACCGCACCCGTTACACCGTGAAGGTGGTGTCGCCAAGTTGAAAACGCTTTGATCTTTAGGTGGGTCGAGTTCTAGAATAGCCCTGGCTTCTTCTTGCCAACTTCGCTCAAGCATAACTGGCAGGCGAAATATCACGACATTGAGAAAACTACCCACCAAAGCTCCTATCAACGCAGCAACCGGTAGTAAAAATATTAAATCTACGGTGTTGGCCTGCATGAGCATTTCTCGTGAGTGTTTAGGGGAGTAAGAAAATGGAGTACTTATCGTAATTCATTTTGCTTTGATGATAGTGCAAAGAAAAGTTTTTCGGGCCAGCTGCGGCCAAGAACACCTCGAAAGAGTGTCGAGGTGCTAAGAGGGAGTTCGCTAGAATGCGTCGCCCATTTTGAAAATTGGCAAATACATAGCGATGACAAGGCCACCGATCAAAACACCTAAGAAAGCCATAATCATAGGCTCCATCAAGCTGGTCAGCCCATCCACCGCTGCGTCTACTTCTTCTTCGTAGTAGTCAGCAACTTTACCCAACATGCTGTCAAGTGACCCAGACTCTTCACCAATAGTTACCATTTGAAGAACCATATTTGGGAAGAGTCCACTCTTCTTCATTGTTTCTCCGAGGCGAGTGCCCGTTTCTGTTTCTTCCTTCATTCTGATGATTGCGTCTTTGTAAATCAGATTGCCGCTAGAGTTAGCTACTGACACCATTGCCTCCACTAAGGGCATACCAGCTGTCGACATCGTTGACAGGGTTCTCGCAAAGCGCGCAATTGTGGCCTTTTCAATTAAGTCACCAAAAACCGGTAGTTTTAATGCAACCTGATCAGTACTACGTCGAAACGACATTGATGTTTTTCGAGCGTGGAAAAAACTCCATACAGCGAGGAAAATACTGCCAAATATTAACCACCACCATTCTTGAAACGATTCTGATAAACCGACAACCATTTGTGTAAACATGGGCAGGTCTGAACCCACGCTTTGAAATAGGGTTTCAAATTGTGGTACCACGAACATCAATAGAATTGCAGTAACGATCCCGGCGATAATCAAAACAGAGATTGGATATTTAACGGCCTTTTTCATTTTGCGTTTTAGTGATTCTGCCTTTTCTTTGTAAATTGCTATCTCGTTTAACAGCTTTTCCAAAGTACCAGATTGCTCTCCAGCATCCACCAGCGAACAGAACAAATCATCAAAAGCTTCAGGATGCCCGCGTAGGGCTTGACTGAGTTGCGATCCACCCTCCAAATCTACTTTTATGCCGAGTAGGAGTTCACGCATGGCTTTGTTTTCGTGACCTTCGCCAACGATTTCAAAAGCTTGCACAAGCGGGACACCTGAACCGATCATTGTTGTCAGCTGCCTAGCGAATACAGAAACGTCACTGGCAGACACTTTGCCCTTCGCCCCAGCCTTAGCCCGAAATTTTTTAACGCGCGTGTTGGTTACACCTTGGCGTCGAAGTAGGGCCTTTGCAATATCTGGATTTATGGCTTCGATCTGACCTGATACTTTATTGCCTTTATTATCAAGGCCTTGCCATGAAAATTGTTGTTTAGCAGTAGTAGTCGCTGCCATGATGCTTAGTCCTTAGAGATTCGGTTTGCTTCTTCCAGGCCCAATGTGCCTGCGCGAACTTTCATTAATGCTGCTCCACGCAAATCCATAATGCCGTCTTTTTCGGCCTGGTCTGCAATTTGAAGGGCATTGCCTCCCTCCATGATGATGCGAGCTATCTCTTCACTTATCGGCATCACTTGGTAAATACCTGTGCGTCCTTTGTAACCTTTATTGCATTTGTCACAGCCCACTGGCTTAAAAATTCGTAATGAAGGGATTTCGTCTTTAGTAAATCCCTCCGCAAGTAACGCCTCTTCAGGTACTTTTTCAGGAGCTTTGCAGCTATCGCACAAACGTCGACCTAGTCTCTGAGCAATAATTAATGACACCGCACTAGCCACAGCAAAGGGCGCAACGCCCATGTTCATCAAGCGAGTCAGCGTTTGCGGGGCGTCGTTTGTGTGCAATGTTGACATGACCATGTGACCCGTCTGAGCTGCCTTAATGGCGATACTCGCTGTCTCTAAGTCACGAATCTCACCCACCATAATCACGTCAGGATCTTGGCGTAAAAATGATTTCAATGCCTCTGAAAAGGTCAAACCTACCTTGTTGTTAACATTGACTTGGTTAATGCCTTGCAAATTGATCTCAGCGGGGTCTTCAGCTGTAGAGATGTTTCGGTCTTCGGTGTTGAGAATATTCAAACCTGTGTAGAGCGAGACTGTTTTACCTGAACCAGTCGGGCCAGTAACCAGGATCATTCCGTATGGATTAGACAGCGCATCCATATAAGCCTTTTTTTGCTCAGCCTCGTAACCCAAGACATCGATACCTAGCATGGCGCTGGAAGGGTCAAGAATACGTAAAACGACCTTCTCTCCAAATAGAGTTGGGCATGTGTTAACTCGAAAGTCGATTGCTTTATTACGGCTTATGCGGAGCTTAATACGACCGTCTTGTGGTAAACGTCGCTCAGAGATGTCCATGCGGGACATGACTTTGACACGTGCAATAATACGTGAAGACATCGACAGCGGAGGCGAAGTAGCCTCTTCGAGCATGCCATCAATACGATAGCGAACACGGAATATTTTTTCGTAGGGTTCTATGTGAATATCTGATGCACCTCTTCGGATAGCATCAAGAAGTAACTTGTTACAAAACCGCACAACTGGTGCATCGTCAATGTCATTTTCACTGACATCGTCGTTCCTATCTGTGTCTTCAGTCTCAAGAGAATCTAAATCGGTGTCCAACTCATCCGCAAAACTTGCCGCCCGCTTATCGGTTAAGCGAGATATAAAAGCGCTTAGCTTTCCGTCTTCAACCAAAACTGCTTCTGTAGAAAGACCGCTCTTGAATTTAAAATGATCGAGTGGAGCCAGGTTTGTTGGATCAGATATCGCGATATAGAGTTTTGCTTCTCGCTCGATCAGAGGGAAAGCGCGAAATTTCTCAACCGCTTCCTCCTCGGCGTGCTCAAGTGGAATTTTGTCAATATCAAACGCATCTAAATTCAACAGCGGCAAGCCAAATTCTCTAGAGGCTGTACTCGCAACATCGGTTTCACTTGCCAGCTCTTTGGCGACAACGTAGTTGATGAAGGAGGTTTTTTCCTCGCGACTCTGCTGCACAGCCTGCGAAGCGGCTTCTGGCGTCATAATGCCGTCAAGCGCCAAGCGACGGGGCAGGCCATTAAGAGTTTTGATTACGTCTTGAGCTGTGGACATGAGTTTTCACTTCTACGTTTAACGAAGGTAACGAGAAGTAGTAATCAGATTTCGTGCCGAGTTTTTGAATATTACTAAGTGGTCTAGGTAGTAATATAAAAAATTCTAGCGGCAATAGCTCGCAATTTTACAACCGCTTTGGGGCGCAGTTACCCAATCTTCTATAACAGGCCGGCCGTTTCGATCGATTATTCTAGCGATGCTCATATGAGTATGGTCTTCGTTAATGAACGAATTAATATCAGGATTCTGAGATGGGGTGATAGTTAAAGTATATTGCTCATTTTGGTGGACGAGGGTTATCGACTCTATGAGTGAGTTTGCACTCACAGAGGTAGGCGAATAACCATAAGGCAGAATTTTATCAAGCGAACTGCAGGCTTCTACACTTCGCTCCATTGCTAGGCACTTGTCGACAATACTCTGTATTGGTGGAGCTATGTCTGTCACCGCACGAAATTGAGTTCTCATGTTGTGATGTTTCAATGAGGGTAAAACCGTGCTTGCCAAAACTCCAATAATAGCTATGAGGAGAACAACGTCGACAAGCCCAAATCCATTTGCTTTTTTGTTCATCTGATATTGACCATTCAAAATGCTTTATTGAGTCAAGTAACCTTAGTGTTGCTGGTTAGGCTAGGCGACTGCTTGTCGTATTTCTTGTAGGCACTTGGTTTAAAGGGATTAGCGAGTTGATCAAGCAAGCCCAGCTTGAAGTTATACGAAACACCTAATTTGGAATCACAATTGCCAGGCACGCTATAAGTACCAAATACATAGTCAATGCAGGCGAAGATGGTTGTAAAATTTTTATTATGCATGCTGTGAGCCTTGGCGTGATGCCATTGGTGCATAGCTGGCGAGACAAAAATTTTCCCCCAAAATTTACCGTAAGTCCATGGTGCATCAGCGTGAATAAAATAGCCGTAATAGTGGCGAACAAGGTTATTTGCGATCACGGCTTCCGCGGGGAATCCAACCAACAACAATGCAGTATTATCCATGATATAGCTGGTAACTCTATTGATTGGATGAAAGCGTTCAAGTGTAAGCCAAGTCATTTGAGTATCAGAATGATGCACTGCGTGAGAAGGCCATAAAAATCTCGAGTGTTCTAGTCGGTGCCTCCAATAGGCTACAAAGTCACCAAAAAAAATGGCTATAAAGAAAATTACTGGTACAGAAAAATGGTCGGTCAAGAATTCTGAGGATTGAGAGAATTTGTATTCCTCTAAATGCATCGAGACGAGTAAAACTAAAGGAATGGTGAGTGTTATATTGATTGTCATTAGTGCCAGATTTCTTAAAGTCTCAATGGAACACGACTTGAAAGAGTCTAGGACCTTGTCTTTTTTTATCAAAATAGCTAGTAGCATGAAAGCGATAGCTAGTTGGGCAGTGTGAGTCGCTGATGTGTAGAGAAGGCGCAAAGACATCTCAATAATGTTGAAATCTTGCGTCGGCATTAAGCGGCACTCCGTACAATCTAGGTTAGCTGATACTGCTGTGCGTTATTTATTAACCCAGAACTAAATCGGTAAAAAGGTAATAATTTAATTCTTTAGGTTTATTCTAATTTAGTTTACAGGGGCACAAAGACCTAGGCTTACACAGCTACTATTCGCATTGTCGGTTTTCCAAATAAGAGATTGCCCAGACGAGCTAGCGGATGCCTCCAGTACGTATGTTGCATTCTTCAAAGTGCTGTTTGCAGTTACTTCGATTTTCCCGTTCAACATTTCAATTGACGATATGTAGGTGCTGTTGTTCTCACTATCAGTTAATTTTTCTGGGATCCCGTAGCTTCCTGAATCCAGGTCTGATATTTGAACCTGACCTAGCTGAAACGCAAGTTCTGCGGGAGCCTTGTATTGAGTTGTAGCTAGTATCAACTCTGCAAATTGTGCCCGCATTCTAAATGTTTCGTAGATCGGAATTGAGACAGCAGCAAGTATTCCCATTATCGCAATGACAATCATCAACTCGATAAGTGTGAAACCTGATTGTTTCGCTGAACGTATCTGCTTGCTTCCCATTTTAAATTCCTTGGAACTTAGGCGGTCTAAATAAACTGGCCCGCGCCCTAATAAGAGGTGGCGGGCCAGCCAAGAGTGCTTTTAGTAGCTATTAACTGATTAGCCTTCACACTGCTTTGACACTTACATCAAAAGTTAAGGCGTTGCAGCAGCAGCTTTTAGGTTAGTAGGTGCACACAAACCTAGATCCAAACAAGTCGAACCTTCTAGCATGCTCCAGCGAACACCGCCGTTGATGAGCTCGGCTTCAATCTGATAGGTCGCTGCAGTACCTGTACCAAATGCAGCTGTTGTACCAGTAGCGGTAATAATACCGTTCGCCATGTCTACTGACGCTACGTTTGCACCTACTGGCTTATCAGAGTCCAATGTCGCTGAGGTTGTTTTAGTGTTCGGAATTCCGAAGGAACCAGCGTCTAGATCAGCAACCGCAGTAACCGAACCTGTTTGCACAGCGATTTCAGTAGGAGTTTTGAATGAAGTCACCGCCAAGATTACTTCAGAGAATTTTGCACGCTTGGTGTAAGTAGCGTACTGAGGTACTGCGATAGCAGCGAGAATACCGATGATCGCGATAACGATCATTAGTTCGATTAGGGTAAAACCTTTTTGTGCTGTTTTCATGAGAGAGTTTCCTTAAAGTTAAATTTACTGCAGCGCTTTCGCACACTCCTGTTATCGGACTGTTCGGGATTTAGTAAAATACGCTGGAAGAATTAGTGCAGAGGCCATGCCAGAAGAAGCTGCTCTTTGTAAAACCTATAAATTACAAAGAGATAGGTTTTTTTTAGTTTTTCTTGTTTGTTCTAGACCGGATGTGTACGTCTATTTATTGGCAACTGTTGACAAAAATCGCCGAATCAATAGGTGTTTTTCTGTGATTGTTCTAATCCAGACCAAGCTTAGTGATGCGATAACGCAGTTGACGGTAACTCAATCCCAAGGCCTCTGCGGCAGCGCGCTTGTTCCAACGGTGCTCTTCTAAAGCCAAAATGATGGGGTCTTTGTCCTTGTCTAGAACGTCT
>CALCKW010000053.1 GCA_937965695.1 uncultured Granulosicoccaceae bacterium | reverse complement strand
CATAAACCTACAAAGATATTTTACGCTACCACATCTATCCCCTGTTTTGAGTATTGGTTACTCTTACACTTTGAGTACACAACAAAAGCATATGCCGCGACTGGCAAAAAAAGCATTGCCGATGAAGTTATAAAAGATCTTATTCAATATATGCCTGATTACACGAAGGGTAAAGCAAACGTTTATACATCACTAAAGTCCCAGGTCGAAAGAGCTATCGCGTACGCTGAGAGATCCAATAGTGAAGCAATTGCCAATCACACCGACAATCCAACCACTAAGATCGGAAAACTTGTTGCTTTATTGCGGAGGATAAAAGGCTAGTTTTTTAGGGTTAACGCCGCAGTTAGCCGCAATTTATGCGGTGTTTTTTTTGTGGTACAGTCGAGCGACAGCGAGACCACAATAAAAACACCGCGTAAATTGTCGACCTACACTGCCTTGTTAGCATTTTTATCCAGCACTTTTTGCAAGGTTGCACTCAACACATGCGACTTGACCGTTCTCAACAGTAGTTTTACCACCATTGCTCCAAGCAACTTTATGATCTGCATGCCAGTGATCCCAATGGCACTTGACACCACGACATTTCATTTTTACTTGACATGTTCCATCATCCCTACGAAATATTGCTAATCTTTGTTCCTGTGAGAATATTCTCTGTGGATCTAAAGGTGACAGGTCAGGAATATCTTTTAACAATCGCGCAATAAGAACCCTATGTCGGTACTCCACAGAATCCTGACTATCTGTCGCCTTACTCATTTTATCTTGATACGTCACCATTTCTGGTTCACGTATATCAGAGGGGTTTTGCTCATCTGCTTTTCGCCAATTCTCAAAGTCTATAAACCAACGCGCTAGCTCGGTCTCTCTTCCTTTAATGTCATAATTCTCCTTCAAATAGGCAAATATTATGAACATTGACAAGGATGTTAACTTGGTCAGCTCGGGAGTCATCTCATTGAAACCAGAACTCATCAAATCGAGTGTTTTAACTATTGATTTTGCTTCAGTGGAACTGAGATCAAAGGCTTCGTGTTGTTCATACATTTTTACCAAGTCTGCATTGCGAACCCCGCAAGGCAGGCCAGCCAAAGCAACTCTCGTCATTTGAGAAGCTACATGATCGTGAGCAAATCTGTGATTTTTGAAGCCACATTTGGAAAAATAGTTGTGTTTAGACAACTTTCTAACAAACTCTTTCATATTGCCAGCCATTGCATTTCGCTTCTCCGCCGCATTCAACGTAGTACCGTTTTGAAGTCGAAGGAACATTTCTTCCACTTCTTCCTCTGTTGCATTACGCAAGATCACGGCTGTTAGCTCATATGCCTCAAAAATATCCTTTATATCCTCTTCAAGCTTACTAAATTTTTTACCCGCTATTTTCTGACCATCAACGTCATCGGCATCCTTTGCTAAAGGAAACTCATCATTAAAAAATCCGGAAATTGCCGTCAACCGCTGCTGTCCGTCAACAGCCTCCTCTTCAAATTCAGAGTCATCAATTTCTCGTAAATAGATTTTTGGAACATCGAGATCTCTGAGAATAGAATCAATTAACAGTTGTTTTTGCGGCTTACTCCATACAGCTCCTCTTTGGTAGGAAGGCTGCAGGTTAATCTTTTTCATTCTTCTGCAGAAGCTTCTTACTGTTCTCTGCTCGGTACTTCTTTTCATACTCTCTCTCTGCTAATTTGTGTGCTAACGCCTCAATCAGCGGCAATTCATGCGATGGCTAAATTGCCGTACAATGGGAGCCTGCGAGCATGGCAATTTTGACAGCGCGTGAATTGTCCGACTGGATTTACTTGTTAGATGACATACATTTCACCATTTTGATGACGGTGCTATTAGTCCGTAGTAGTCAGAGACAACGAGAACTAAAAAGAATATGAGCAAAAAACATATATATGGAAACGAATAGTAGTACATATTCTTTCTTGACTTATCCTGCAGATAACAGATAAAGCTCCCTAGAATCATCAAGCCCATGGACGCACCACATAAGACGATTACTTGTGTGTCATCCAGATCAGAAAACACATATCTATCTGCTAGCTCATGAACCTTGTCACTAAATATTATAGGCAATGCCATAATCAACACCGCCAATACTAGTAGACTAAACTCCTTTACTTTATTCATCCATCTACTGATCTTGTCGTAATTCTTTTATTATTTTCATCTAACGCCATGCTCTGCAGAGATCCGCGAGCGCCAGCGAGTTGTATTTCTGCAGAAGCATCTGGTTATACATTTCCATTTCGGATCACATAAGGCGCATTTGGATATAAGCTAAGAAATTCTTCGTGGCACAACACAGTACTTGCCGCATTCTTCACATCATCCTCTGCTTGGAGAAGAAGTCTCGCAGTTAACGCAGGTCTAAACTCTACCTCAGTTCCCATCAAAACGAAGGCCCATTCAGAAGCTTCAGCAACTAAACGCGGAAGCTCTTGAAGAATCGCCTTGATCACGATCTCTGGCCTTCCCGATGAAAGCACACTTACAACTCTTTCTTGGGTTCCATAGTCTGGCTTAGCAATGAAAGTTTTCAAGAGGACTACCGCAACTTCAAAGTCAATTTTCTCATCAGCCGCATCTACGAGATCTAAAAAATCACTTTCTTGCTCTGTGCTTTCCCTCGCACTAGAAATCAACAATGCGGACTTCCATTTATCGTCTAGTTTCAAGACTTGATCCCGTATAACTGTGGTCAACACCAGAAAAACGGGTGTTGTAAATTTAACTCGACGTCTGATATGAAACCTTTCCAACCGTCAGCTTGAAAAATACTTCATCAACTATCAGTACCTTAGCAGCCAGAATTGAAGTGGCCATGTTTCATATCACGTCACACGCATTCTACACCCAGAGCACAGACCGCCGCGCCCCCACTATGGGTAGCGATTATTACAGCAGGACTTGTCAGGGTCGCTGAATACCGTCAAAGTGAGCGCTATTCACTTTTGCGCTGGAAGCCATTCATGAACGACGCACTACTTTTAGACAGCTGCATCGATACGTTGCAGACTTTGATTGCCTACCCCACGGTTTCCAGTGAGAGCAATCTGGCGTTGATATCTTATGCGGCCCAATTGCTAGAAGACTGCGGCGCACACGTTGAGATTTGGCACGACGAGACGGGTAAGAAAGCCAACCTTTTTGCCACACTGGGCCCTGAAGGCGATGGCGGTATTGTGTTGTCGGGGCATACTGATGTGGTGCCAGTGGAGGGCCAACCTTGGAGCCGTGACCCGTTTAACGTTTGGCAAGACAATGGGCTTTTGTATGGGCGTGGCAGTTGCGACATGAAAGGCTTTGTCGCAGCAGCACTCACGATTGCGCCATTGCTTAAACATAAAAAGCTCGCTCGGCCTCTGCACTTTGCCTTTACCTACGATGAAGAAATCGGCTGTCTGGGCGGCAAGCAGTTGGTGCTTGACCTACAAAAAAGGAAATTGCAGCCGGCCGTGGCCATTGTTGGCGAGCCCACCAGCATGGGTGTGATTGATGCACACAAAGGCGGACGCATGACCTGCACCCGCATAACGGGCCTTGCCGGCCACAGCTCTGCGCCTGCTCAGGGTGTTAACGCCGTTGAGTACGCGGTGCGCTACGTTAGCCGCCTGATGGAAATTCGCCAAGAGTTGGTTGCACGCGCACCGGCAGATTCACGTTTCCAGCCGCCCTACTCGACCATCAACGTGGGGCAATTGCACGGCGGTGTCGCTAACAATGTTATTCCCGATCAAGCGAGCGTTTATTGGGATTTTCGCAGCGTGCAAAAATCTGATCACCAATTTGTCGACAGCAAGCTTGAAGCTTATATAAACGAAGAGCTTTTACCTGCCATGCGCGCCGTCAACCCGCTCGCTGCTATCGACACAGAGATACTCGGCCAGATAGAAGGGCTGCAACCTGCAGACGAAAATGAAGCCCGCGATATTGTGTGTGCTTTGACGGGCAGCAACGGCGTAGACGCGGTTGCCTATGGTACAGAGGCAGGCTCATTTCAGGGTATAGGCATGGATGTCGTGGTCTGCGGGCCCGGTTCAATAGAGCAAGCGCACAAGGCGGATGAGTTTGTTGCCATTGAGCAGTTGGCTTCTTGCTTGAATATGCTACAGGGACTACAAAAGCAGCTGGTACATTGATAATCCCCTAGCGACATATCACCCCAGTGCCAGTAACATATACACTCCATACTTGTATTTCATTTACTGTGGTATAAGTAAAAAACATGATAATGCTCTTAATGGCTGCAGGAAGTGGCAGCCGATATGGGAAACTGAAACAGTTTGACAAAATTGGTCCGACAGGTGAATTCCTTATGGAGTTCGCCATGTATGACGCTATCAAAAGTGGTTTTGATCATATCGTTGTCATCACAATAAAAGACAGGGTTGATTTTTTAGATAATTATCTACGTCAAAGGCTAGCTCAGAACATTCGACTAGATGTGTTAGCCCAAGACAAAAAAGACCTGCCAAATGGCACTCGCTCTGACGGCGATCGTGAAAAACCATGGGGCACAGCACATGCCGTTTGGAGCGCCAGACACATTATCGATGCCCCGTTTATTATTGTTAATGCAGACGATTTTTATGGGAGATCCGCTTACGCTGTTGCGGCAAAGTTCATCCAATCTCATGCCAGCGATAGCCATTACGCTTTACTCAGCTACACCCTAAAAGACACGCTGTCAGACCACGGATCGGTTTCGCGCGGAATTTGTCTGTCCGAAGGTGACAATCTAACTTTCGTTGATGAGCAGCTTGAACTAGAGCAGTGCCGTGACTATGTTTTGGATCGCTTCTCCGGAAACTCCTATTCAGGAGACGAGCAAGTCAGCATGAATTTTTGGGTCTGCAAACCAACTATTTTCGACAAAATTGAGTCTGAATTTCGTTTGTTCCTGCAAGACAAAGACCGTATGGCAACCGATGAAATCTACCTGCCAACAGCCATACAGAAACTGCTGCAATCTGGTGAAGCAAACGTAAAGCTAGTGCCTTCACAAGGGGATTGGTTTGGCGTCACCTATCCCAGTGACAAAAAAAGAGCCATGAATAAACTGCAAACACTGTGCGCACAAAACACATACCCTTCTCCTCTATGGCCGTAGACATTGGAAATTATGCTTGAAGAAAAAATCCGAGGCATATTAAAATATTTTGAGGTAGAGGACAAACTCTATTCGTGTAAACCAATAACAACTGGTTACATCAACGACACCTATTTAGTGTTTGCCAATGGCAAAGCTTTATATGTCTTGCAGTGCATTAACCACAAGGTTTTCGCAGACATTGAAGGCTTGATGGCAAATATCGAAAGAGCATTAGATTTGTTAGGAGATGACAACTACACACGAATTGGATTAACAAATACCTTGTCGGGCAACAAATTTGTCTTGCATGACTCGGAATATTGGCGCCTGATGACCTTCATTGCCAACAGCACTACTTATAATACGACAACTGAAACAGCCATCGCTTTTGAAGCAGGTAGAATCATTGGAAAATTTCATATCTCATTAGCCAATGAACGACCAACTAACTATCTCGAAACTATTCCAAAATTTCACGATTTGGCGCACCGCAGAGATCAATTTTTTTCAGCCATAGAAAGTGCCACCGAAGAAAAAAAAGAGACAGCCATGAGTGCTATTTTGTTCTCGCAAAAAATGCTCCTAAGACTAACAACAAAAACGGACAGTCAGCCGCGTCTACGTGTTTGTCACAATGACACCAAACTGAACAACATTCTCTTTTGCCGTGAAAAGCAAAAGGCCCATTGTTTGATCGATCTAGATACACTGATGGCCGGTTACTTCCACTTTGATTTTGGTGACGCGGTGCGAACCATCGTAAACACGGCTCCGGAGGATGAGCGGGACTGCGACAAAATCACTTTTGAAAAACCCCTCTTCAATGCATTTATTGAGGGGTTGGCTCACAACGGAAACTTTTTAGACGAACAGGAAATTAGATCACTGCCTCACGGTGTTGTTCTAATGCCGTTTCTGCATGGACTACGAGCACTAACAGATTACCTGAATGACAATATCTACTACAAAGTGACCTACGAAAATCAAAACCTAAACCGATGTCTAAGCCTATTTGACTTCACAGAAAAAGCCCTTGCAAATGAAAACTATATGAAGTCCGTTGTTTCTAAAAAATTGCACCCCAGGAATTAGATGGCGCTATTGAGGCAGTGGGAGTAGCAGCAATCTTCTGCACATCACCAAGTACAAGACAAATCTACAGGCACAAGACAAAACAGACTCAATTCAATTTTGTGAAGCACCATCAACATTATTTTAAAAAAGTAAGAGTAGATCGAAGAGCTCACTTAATCTTGTAGAGTGAAGTTTCTATAGTCACCATGTAAACAACATCTCGCGTGGCTCGGAATTTGAGAAGATCTAAGTTAGTAGATTTTTTAATTTCTTGCTATGCAGAAAAACGATGGGAATATCGTTTATTCGTTGCGTCAGCAACACCTACGTGGCAAATTAACCCTGCAACCAGTCCAAACCAAACCAGAGGTCTCCGATGCCCGACAGTGCCTATATCTTTGATGCCGTGCGCACACCTCGCTCCAAGGGCAAAGCAGGAGGAAGCCTCAATGAAGTCAAACCGGTAGCTTTGGCTGCGGGCTTGCTCAAGGGCCTTCAATCTCGGCACGACCTCGACACCGCTCGTATCGACGATGTGATTTTAGGCTGCACCGCACCTGTGAGCGAGCAAGGCTCATGTATTGCCAAGGCTGCCACCCAGTTTGCCAACTGGGATCAATCAGTGCCCGCTTTTCAGCTCGATCGTTTCTGCGCGTCGGGGCTTGAGGCTGTCAATATCGCTGCAGCCAAAGTCTCCTCGGGGCAAGAGGACTTAATTGTAGCTGGAGGCGTAGAGAGCATGTCTCGGGTACCGATTGGATCTGCCGGTGGGCCAATGTTTGCCGACCCTGAATTTGTGATCAACCACAGCTCAGTACCCCAGGGTATCGGAGCCGACCTGATTGCAACCTTGGATGGCTACCGTCGAGAAGATGTTGATGCCTATGCGCTGGAAAGTCAGCGGCGCGCGTCACAGGCTCGTGACAACGGCTGGTTCGACGGCTCGGTCATTCCCGTCGTGGACAACAACGGGCTGCCCATCTTGGAGCGTGATGACTACATACGTGCTGACACCAGTTTGCAAACACTGGCGAGCCTAAAGCCAGCCTTTGCTAAAATGGCCGCGATGGGCATGGACCAGATGGCAATCTCTCGCTACCCCGACGTAGAACGCATAGAACACGTACACACACCGGGTAACTCCAGCGGAATTGTCGACGGTGCAGCCGCAGTGATGATCGGCAGCGAGCAGGCGGGCAAGGATATTGGCTTGACGCCGCGCGGTCGGATAGTTGCGGTCGCCGTGCTGGCGTGTGACCCCGTGATTATGTTGACGGGCCCCGGACCTGCAGCGAAAAAATGCTTAGCTAAGGCGGGACTAAACGTTTGCGACATTGACCTCTGGGAAATCAATGAAGCGTTTGCCGCTGTCGCTATGCGCTACATGCGCGATCTGGGCATTGACCACGAAGTGACTAACGTCAACGGCGGTGCAATCGCTATGGGCCACCCACTCGGTGCAACAGGCGCCATGCTTGTCTCTACCATGTTAGACGAGCTAGAACGACGCAGCCTCAAGCGCGGGATGTTGTCGCTTTGTGTGGGTGGCGGCATGGGTATCTCCACACTTATAGAACGCGTCTAAGGAAGCAGTACCATGGGAATTTTTAACTACCAAAAAGACGCGCAGGACATTGTCACGATCACCATGGACATGGACGGACCCGTCAATGCCATGAACCAGCATTTTGTGCCCCTGCTCGCGGGTGCTGTCGACAAACTTGAGGCAGAAGAAAATTTGCGCGGCGTTATTGTGACTTCAGCCAAAAAGACTTTTTTTGCCGGCGGTGACCTGAACTGGCTGGTCTCGGTAGAGCCCGGAAGTGAAGAGGCTTTATTTGACAGCGTTGAAGCCACCAAACACCACATGCGCAGATTAGAAAAACTACCTGTGCCGGTTGTTGCAGCGATAAACGGTGCCGCATTGGGTGGCGGCTTTGAGATCTGCCTGTGCTGTAATTACCGACTGGCTTGGAATGATCGGCAGGTCAAATTGGGGTTGCCAGAGGTGACCCTAGGGCTATTGCCCGGTGGTGGTGGCGTGGTGCGTATGACGAAACTACTGGGCATGGAAGCGGCGATGCCATTGTTACTTGAGGGCAAGCAACTCAGCCCAGACAAGGCACTGACCGCAGGAATCATCGATGAAACCGTCGACACGATAGAGCAGCTGTTGCCGGCTGCCACCCGCTGGATAGTGGCGCACGCCGACAACCCTACTGCCGCCTTACAACCTTGGGACCGGCAGGGGTATAAAATCCCGGGCGGTGACGCCAATGCAGCGCACAATGTGCCACGCTTGGCGATCGCCTCTTCGCTGCTGTTTAAAAAGACCCGAGGTTTGTTGCCGGGTGCCGCGATGATCACAGATCTTGTGGCCGAGGCCAGCCGACTTGATTTGGAAACTGCTCTGCGTATCGAGAGCCGAAAGTTTGCTGAGCTCGTTCCGATGCCTCAAACCAAGAACATGATTTCAGCATTTTTCTTTGACCTCAATAAAGTCAACGGTGGCATGGCTCGGCCAAAAGATATTCCGCCCAGCAAAGTGCAAAAACTCGGGGTTGTCGGTGCTGGCATGATGGGCAGCGGCATTACATTTGTCTCGGCCAAAGCTGGTATTGATGTCGTTTTAAAAGACCTTAGCCTTGAAGCGGCCGAGCGCGGCAAGAGCTACAGCGCTACCGTGATGGATAAGCGCATCGCCAAGGGAATTGCCCGCGAGAGTGATCGAGATGCCGTTTTGGCACGCATCAGCGTCACAGACAACACTCAGGATTTACAAGGCTGCGACTTAATCATCGAAGCGGTGTTCGAGCGCATTGATTTGAAAGACCAAGTGCTACAAGACACCGAGTCGCAACTGCCCGAAAATGGGTTTTGGGCATCAAACACGTCAACTTTACCAATAACCCGTTTGGCTAAAGGCAGTATGCGCCCCGATAAATTTATTGGTCTGCATTTTTTCTCACCGGTTGATCGCATGCCCTTACTGGAGATTGTTCTGGGCGAAAAAACCGACGACGAAACATTGGCGCGGGCCTTAGATTTTGCCAAACAAATTCGCCTGACTCCCATGGTGGTGAACGACAGCTTGGGCTTTTACACCTCGCGCACTATTGGCACCAAGATAGAAGAAGCCGTGGAGATGGTGGCAGAAGGACTCTCTCCGGTACGGATTGAAAACCTAGGTCGCGCCACAGGTATGCCCGCAGGTATGTTGACGGTACAGGATGAAGTCAGCTTGTCGCTGTCGCTGGACATCTTCGATACGCAGGTTCAAATGGGACTGCGCGACGCAAGCACAGACCCTTGCCCCAAGGGACGAGCACTTTTACGCACCATGGTTGAAGAATTAGATCGACCAGGCCGCAAAGGTGGCGGTGGCTTTTATCACTACGATGACTCAACTAAAAAGCTCTGGGGCGGGTTGGCACGCTGGCGCGATGACTCCGTGGAAGTGCCGGACGAGGACATCAAAGATCGTCTGTTGTTCCGCGCACTTATTGAGACCCTGAAGTGCCTAGAGGAAAACGTACTGCGCAGCGTTCCTGAGGCAAATATCGGTTCTATTTTTGGCATAGGCGCGCCCGTGTGGACGGGCGGCTACGTGCAATTTGTAAACACCTACGGCGTGCAGCGTTTTGTTGACCGATGCGAAGAACTAGCAAAACGCTACGGCGAGCGCTTTGAACCACCCACTATTGCCCGAGAATACGCAGCGCAAGGCAAGCATTTTTCCTAGGATTCACGCCGCTCAGGTTGTTGAGCGGCGGCAGCGATGCCGACACCTGTTAGTTATACAGCTCCGGCTCCCACGCCAACCCATCCTTATTTACTGCTTCTTTTCGGTTGGCGACAAAGCTCAGCAACTCTTCTTTACGCGCAGGGTCTAGCTCTGGTTCTTCATAGACGGCTAAGGTTTTTTGCCACAACTCAGTCGCCCGAGCCTGTGCATCTTTAGCACCGGCCAGTTGCCAGTTTTCGTTGTTTTGCCAGTCGCTAATAATTGGCTCGTTAAACGCGTGTTTGTAGCGTTCCATGGTGTGAGCGCACCCAAAAAAATGACCGCCAGGCCCGACTTCGCGCATGGCGTCCAAGCCTATTTCTTCGAGGTCAATCTTCAGCGGCTCCAATACGCCCCCCATGCCGTGCAACATTTCAGCGTCTATCACTAGCTTTTCAAAGGACGCGACCAATCCACCCTCCATCCAGCCAGCGGCATGGTAGATCAAATTGCCATGCCCCATCACCGCGCCCCACAACGCCATCTGAGTTTCATAGGCAGCTTGCGCATCAACAGCATTGCTGGCGCTGCAAGCACTGGTGCGATAGGGCAAATTGTATTTGCGCGCCAGTTGACCACCCGCCATGTTGGCCAAACTATTTTCGGGTGTACCGAAAGCCGGAGCACCTGAGCGCATATCAACGTTTGACGTAAAGCCACCGTAAACCACCGGGGCACCCGGTCTGACCATTTGCGTTAAGCACACCCCAAAGAGCGCCTCAGCATTTTGCTGTACCAGTGCACCCGCCATCGTCGCGGGGGTCATTGCTCCCATCAAGGTGAAAGGGGTGACCACCACCGCTTGACCCAGAGCCGACATTTGCATAGCACCGTAAGCCATCGCATCGTCTAGTTTACGGGGAGAGTTAATATTTATATTGGTGGCCACGGTTGGCGTATGACGCATTTCTTCTAGGGTTAAGCCGTGAGCTATGGCACACATCTTGGCGGCATCTAATGCACGTCCAGCGCCTATACCCGTCGCCATGAAGACTTTATCACTGAGGGTTAAATTGACATTGCTGGTATCAAGATGCCGTGTGTCAACCGCTAGATCGGTGGGCGCTAATGCTTGGTTGCCATAGAAGGTAATGGCATTAAAGCTTTGCCCAAGCTTTATCAGTGTTTTGTAGTCAGCGAAATTACCGGAGCGACGTCTGTTAATGTTGTCGTGCACATTGGGTGGGCCAGAAACCAAACCAAAGTTGATGACATTGTCGCCCACCACAATGCTGCGCTCAGGTTTTCGAGCGTGGAGTTTAAACGCACCTTGTACCGTGGACAGACACTGTTCCACCAGACCACGGTCTAGTTTGACAATGCCGTCATCACCAACCTCCGCACCCGCAGCTCTAAAAACCTCAAGAGCGCGGTCGCCAAGAACTTCTATACCCATGTCTTCCAATAGATCGAGAGACGATTGATGTATGAGTTCCAATTGCTCTTCGTCCAGCGGGGCCGCTGGTGCGAATCGGTTTTTTAACTCACGTATAGGAGGCTGCCGCAGTTTAAACGTGACCGCTTTGTTGCGCGCTCTTCGCCGTGGTTTGCGTGTGCTCATTGGAACCTCGTGGGCGCATAAATTAGGTTTTGCAGCTGTGCCATGCCAGCAGAGCCTTCCGCTCCGCCACTAACACCCAGTGACCAGACCAGGTCGTGCAGCTCCTGCGTCCGCTGATCTCCCAACGTTGGACCTGCAAATGTGTGAAATTTCTCTGAGAGCACTTGATCATCAAAGGGGTTTTCAGGGTCGCCAGCAGCTTCCGCCGGCCCAGAATCAAGCACGCGCCCGTCTTTTAAGTGTATGACGACACTGCTGATTCGCCTTTGTGGAAACGGTTCATTGTAGGCCTCGACTTCCTTGAGTTTTATGCGACGGCTCAGTGCTAGAACGCGCTTGTCTTTTAGGCTATCGCCACTGATGTGGCCTACATTGATATCGCCGTGTTCAAGCGCCGCGGCGACGGGGAAAGGCAAACTGTATTGTGCTTGTTCAGTGGTGGTAGGTGCCGCCGTGCTGAGCCGCACTGACTCGTGAAAACTGCGTAGCTCTAGGTTTTCAATATCATCGATAACGAAGTTATGCTTAGTCTTTAGTGCCAGTGCTGCGACTACCGCAGGTTGTGCCCAACGGCAAACCGGGTAAGGTTTGATGTATTGCTCTTCGACCAACCAGCGCTGCCCTAGATCGTTCCAATAACTGCTAAGTTTTTCGTCTTCGACCGTGACGGCCGGAGCACCTGTAAATCCCTCGGCGGCTAGAAGGGCCGCACTGACACCTGCCATGGCACCCCAACCTGACCCGTCTTTAACCATGGTGGGGTGATCAATACACCGCATCATCTGACTGCGCGGTCCGTGATACTCAGCGATGCCCATGGCCTCTCGACATTGATTGTCGCCCAAATCTAAGGCTCGACTGCCCAGAGCTGCACAGGCGACGGCAACCCAGGCGCCAGAGGTGTGGTAGTCGCAAGCACTGGCGTGCAAGGCATCCCCAGCACGACTGCCAAACTCGTAGCCAATCACCAGACAAGTTAAAAACTCTTCAGCGCTCATGGGCTGCAACTCCGCATAGGCAAGAAGCGCCGGAAGCACCCCGCAGCCCACGTGGCCCTTGGCCGGTTTATATCCATCGTGGGCGTCTATGGCGTCAATGCTAAATGCGCCTGCCAAAGCAGCACCTGGTGCACTGACGGGTCGACCGTCGAACAGGATTCGCGCAGGGCTACCTCCCGCCCCAAAGCAAGTGACCGCGTGACCACGGATAATCTTGCTCAGAGGAACAGGCACAGCGCTGGCCGCAACACCCAGTAGATCCAATAGGGCTCGCCTGGCAGCATGGCGAGCACTCACGGGTATATCAAGCCAGCTTAAACGCTGTACAAATCCAACCGTATCAGTACCCATCGGTGTTAAACCTCATCTGTAATCAACAAATTACCTCGACAGTGTCACTTGAGTATCGCGCCATCGCTATCACTATTGAGCATTTATGTGTCATATTTGGGATATGCACACAACACGTCATCTCGCTTTTGCCCTTTGCCCTCACTTGCCGCTGTTTAGCATTGCGTCCGCACTTGAAGTGTTACGTCACGCCAACCGAGCCTGCGGATTCGAAGCCTACCGTTGGTCACTGGTGACTGAGGACGATCAAGCCGTTCGTGATACGACGGGACTCAACCTCCACCCCAATACAACCATGGGGGATATCTCATCGGTAGATGCTGTTTACGTCATTGCGGGTTTTGGGGCGGCGGACTTGCATTCCCCGCGCTTGTCTCGTTGGCTGGCCAGGCTGGCGCAACAAAATGTTTTACTGGGTGGTGTGTCCAATGGGAGCTACTTGCTCGCAAAGAGCGGCCTGTTAGACGGCTATCAGAGCACGGTGCACTGGGAAGACTTTGAACAATTTGTCCGAGATTATCCGGATGTACGTGCGCGCTACCAACGCTACGTCATCGATAGGCAACGGATAAGCTGCTCTGGTGCAGCATCAACACTCGATTTGTTCTTAGAACTTGTGCGCCGTGAACAAGGGACAGACATTGCGGTACAAGTTACATCACAAATGTTACTGCGATCTGACCATCCCGACGCGCAACCAGCCGTGCAACACCAACAAACGATGCATTACTCGCCGCGTTTGCAACGCGCGCTCAGCGCGTTGGAAGCAGCCGGCGATGCCCCGCCAAATGTCACCACCTTGGCGAAGCACTTAGGCATGGGAAGGCGAACCCTATTAGATCTTTTTCAAAGGGAAATGGGATTGGCACCTAAGCAAGTTTTGCAAATGCGACGTTTGAGTCGAGCGCAGAGCCTAGTGAGATTCAGTGAACTGTCTTTGTCGAGTATTGCTGAAGCGGTTGGATTTTGCTCTCAATCGCACATGACACAACTCTATAAAACGCATTACACACTGACCCCCGCGGCAGATCGACGCACCCATCGAGAACAGGTAATAAAAGCCAGCTAGACACTTGTCACAGCACCCTTTTCCAAGCCCTCAGCCAACAGTGGTAACTTTAGGGTGGCAACTGCACCACTCCCCGTTTTTCGAGGCACTAAGGTTAAAGTACCGCCGTGCTCTTCCACGAGGTTAAGCGATAACGCCAATCCCATTCCGAATCCAGAGGGCTTAGTTGTGTACAAGGGGTCAAAAACACGCTCAATATCTTCAACGAGAAACCCTTCACCGTTATCGTAGATTTCAACACATGCAGAGTTTTGATGCTCGTACAGTCGGATAAAAATATCGCCGTCATCCGTTGGGTATTTACGTTTTATCGCCTGTATAGAATTTTCAATTAAGTTTGTAAAAACTTGGCTGATTGTCAGTGTGTCGATAGCGATATATACATGGTTTTGAAGATCTGTTTTAACAACCAAAGAATCAGCATCTATCTCCTGGCGTTTCAACTGCTCTTCTATCCATCTGCCGAATTCAACTTTCTGAAACTGCAGCTGTTTACGACGACTTAAGATTCTCAGGTCTTCGATCGTGTGGTCACAACGCAAAACGCAGGATTCTATGCGGTTCAGAGCTCGATCAGTATCTTCAGTGGATATTTGCTGATGTTTTTTAGCCATCATCAACGACGCTTTGATCGCGCCAAGGGGGTTGCGCAATTCGTGCGCCACCATGGCGACCACCGCCCCAATCGTTGCTAAACGACTGCGTTCTAATAGTTTTTGGTTTGCTACATCAAGCGATTGGCTTCGCTCGTCTAGCAATTGCGCCAGTTGTTTGTTCTGATCAGCGATCAGATGATGCGCACTGCGCACACGAACACCCACGTGATTTAACGCGTCGACCAACTCTTGGAGTTCGTCGCTTTGGCCGGCAGGTGATTGGGTCCGGAGCAACCGCAACGGCCTAATTTTTCTTTGTACTTCAAAGTTTCGCGCATACTTTGCGATGTGTAAAACATGAACGGTATATAGTCGGTTAAATAGATATAACGCAAAACCAGTCACCAAGAGACTGTTTAACATATTGACTAAAAGAAGCCACCAGAACTGAATAAATACAGAACTGCTAATCGAGCTCAATGAAGAATACAAATGTAAGGTACCCAACATTTGGGTTCTTTCTCCCACAGAGCGGACTAAGGCAACGGCGGTGTGGATATCATCCTTGTCAGGATCGGTACCCGACACTATGGTCGGTTGTCCTTCCCATTCCAACTCAACGCGATCAATGGACTCAAGGCGCGACACTCCCGCGAGAACGGCAACACTCGATTCGCTGTCCATGGCCCAGAGACCGTTACTTAATAAGTCGCTGAAAATTACTTCGATATTGCGATGGAGTTGCGTTACTCCAGAAACACTGGCCCGATAGCTGGAATATGTTTCAACAGCAGAGATAAAAATTGCTAGGACAATACTGCACGTCACGGTTAAATAGACGACCCGTTTACTGGCGTTGGAGCCAGGCAATTGCGTGAGCAGCGCAGTTATTTTTTTAAAAATGAGCATATCTAAAACCGATGGCTTGAGCGTCTTGCGGGAGCGGCAATTCACCTTTAGGCATTTTTATTTTTGACAAATTTATTTTGTTAAAGCTGACGGGTAGAAAAGATAACACATAAAAACTGCTTACCACGCAGATCGACCACCCGGAATAGAATCAAAGACCCAATTAGGTATTATTTGAGATTGTGTCGCCCTACGCTCTTGGCTAGATGTACAACGCAGTTGGGCCGAATTTAACGCGTCGACGGTGCGAGCCAGACTTGATCTGAGGTTCCCTCGGTTTAAAAAACTCAATAAAAAAAGGTTTTCTATCTTTCAATTTCCTCTAATGCGAGTGAAACAAGCACTGGCACTGTTTTACCATATCGAACAGCTGTTTCAGGATTTGAGGCATTGCCGTCAAGATAACGTTTGTATACACCTTGTAGTATCGCTGCCAGTCGAAAGAAGCTGAACGCGATATAAAAAGCCCAATGATTTGGCCAATCAATACCGCACAGCGAACAATACTGTTCTACATATTCCTGTTCAGAAGGGATACCCATCTTCGCCCGATCAACGCTGCCGAGGCCTCGCATACCACCGTCGCTGGGTAATCGCCACTGCATACACTGATAAGCCAAGTCCGCCATAGGATGACCGAGCGTCGACAACTCCCAATCTAAAACACCGATCGCAGTCGGTTGATCACGGTGAAACATGACATTATCTAGCCGGTAGTCCCCATGCACCAATGAGGTCTGATGATCATCTGGCGGCATATTGCTCTCTAGCCAAGCGATCAATCGTTCGACGCCTGCATCGGATGCATCGACGGAAGCTCGGTAGTTACGTGCCCAGACACCGACTTGTCGCTCAAAATAATTTCCAGGGCGCCCGTAGTCCAAAAGGCCTACTTCAGCGACATCTACCGAATGAATAGCAGCGAGTACTTTACACAGCTCCGTGTAGATAGGCGCTCGTTGCTCCTTGTCCAGCCCAACCAACTCTGGGTCCCAAAGCACTCTTCCGTCCAGGTACTCCATCACAAAAAACTGACGCGACAGCGGGTTTTCATCTACCGCCAAATGCACCATTTGCGGCACAGGTACGCCACTATCCGCCAGCGCCTTCATCACTTTGTATTCACGATCAACCTGGTGCGCTGACTTGAGTAATCTCCCCAGAGGCTGGGTTCGCAGCACGTAATTTCCGCTGGTTGCTGTTAATTTGTACGACGGATTCGACTGACCTCCTGCAAACTTATCGATCGCCTGCAACTCGACAAACCCTGCTACGTGCGCATGCAGATAAATGTTTAATGCTTGAAAGGGCAACTGGTGTTCGGCCATAGCAGTCATCTCATTAGATTCGCGACAGAATAGTGCCACCATCGACAGGCAGTGTTGTTCCCGTCATATAGCCACCAGCCTCGGAGCACAATAACAACAACGGTCCGTCCAGCTCGGATAACTGCCCTATGCGACGAGGAAATAGTCGCTTTGCATACTCCTCTCCCGCTGGGCTATTAAAAAATTCAGCGTTGATTTCAGTTAAAAAGTACCCGGGGGCAATAGCATTGACGCGAATGTTCTCACGACTCAGTTCTCTAGCCATCACTTTGGTCAGCTGTATGACACCTGCCTTTGCAGCGCAATAGTTGGATTGCGTAGGCTGCACGACAAGCCCCAACACAGACGCTATATTGACAATTGAACCACCACTTCCTTGTGCAGCCATTTGGCGCGCGACCGCTTGACCTACCCTGAACACACCGTTCAAATCCACATCCAAAACTCGCTGCCAACTCTCCTCACTCATGTCTAAAAAGCGCTGATTGTCAGCCATGCCTGCGTTGTTGACCAAAATGTGAATGCCGCCCAATTCTGAGGCGGCATGTTCGACAGCCGCATCAACAGACTCTCTATCCGTGACGTCCATTCCCACCGCGTGCGCTTCAATGCCTTGCTCACGTAACGAGGCTACTTGTTCTGCTAACGCTTTTTCTCGCCTCGCTGCGAGAATCACCTTGGCACCTGCCGCACCGAGAACTTGACTAAAATGAGCGCCTAGGCCAGACGAGGCACCTGTGACCAAGGCCGTCTTTCCCGTGAGGTCAAACATATTCATGCATTTTCTCCTCTGCAACACTGAAATAATAGTTGGCGACTGGTATTTCCCCCTGCACTCATTGGGGAGATCCTACCAATATACTAGGGAACCTCAGAGAGTTCATGTTGCCGAACGGTCGCGATTTGTGCAATTGTTGTGCATATTGATATTTGCAGGGTCGAGACGTTTTAGATGGCAACCGTTCGAATTCATCAACTCATTGAAAACACACTAGTGGCCGCACCTGAAAAATGCTGCTTGATTGATTTTGACAATGCGCAGTACACCGGATCAGAAACACTGGCTGAGATTGAGCAGGCAGAGAAGCAGCTCAAAGAATCAGGAGTACGCGGTGGTGATCGTGTGATGTTAATTGGCGAAAATGCTGTGGTTATGTGCGTCTTTATTTGCGCCTGCTCTCGGCTCAACGCGTGGGTTATTCCTGTCAATGCCCGCCAGACCACCTTAGAGCTGGAACGCGTTCGCCAGCACGCTCAGCCACGTGCAATGGTTTTTGCCTCGACCGTTTCAATAGCTGCCAATGAACACGCCCAGCATTTCAATGCAGAGCAACCCGCTCTCGCTAATTCGGGCGCGGTGCGCATTTTAAAGAACATGCACGCCGAACCCGAGCCCTGCCACGCAGAGCCAAGTGCCCAGGTAGCGGCACTGTTTTATACCACGGGCACAACAGGCGAGCCGAAAGGTGTAATGCTGACACACGCCAATTTAATTTTTATGGCTAACGCTAGCGGTACCGTTCGGGGCCTGAACTCGAACGATAGGCTCTACTGTTGCATCCCTATCACGCATATCTATGCTTTCGCTTCCGCCATGCTCAGTACACTTCATCATGGGGCACAGGTGCAATTTTCTTCGCGATTTTCGCCGGCTGAGACGTTGCACGCTTTGGCTGATGGCGCGACTTGTATGCCAGCAGTGCCCGCGATGTACGCCCACTTGATGGCGCACGCAAACACCATAGGTGCAAAAAAAATTGATGCACCAAAGCTGCGATACATCGCCGCTGGCGGTGCTCCACTAGACCCCGATTGGAAATCTCGTGTTGAAGCATTTTTTGAGCTGACGCTGCACAACGGATATGGCATGACGGAGGCTTCGCCGGGGATAGCCGTGACACGCTTCAACGCCAACCCGCCAGACCTTTTTTGCGGACCAGCACTCCCGGACACTGAAGTCATTCTAGCGCCCCACCTTGGTAACGAGTCGTTGGTCGATGGCGTGGGTGAAGTACTGGTGCGAGGCCCTCACGTGATGAAAGGCTACTATCGCAACCCTGAGGCAAGTGCTGAGGCACTGGATGAAGAAGGTTTTTTACACACGGGGGATTTGGGGCGATGGAACAAGGACCGTTGCTTAGAAATTGTCGGTCGATGCAAAGAGTTGATTATACGCTCAGGATTTAACGTCTACCCGCCTGAAGTAGAATCCGCCCTCAATAGTCATCCGAAAGTCACTCAATCGGCGGTGGTTGGTCGACAACGTGACGGAAACGAGGAAATACTGGCTTTTGTTCAATGCGTACCGGAATCTCCGCCGAGTGCTCAAGAATTACAAGCATGGACAAAAAGACAGCTTTCGCCGTACAAAGTGCCCTCTGTGATTATTGTGACAGATTCTCTGCCCGCTGCACCCAGCGGCAAGCCACTGAAGCACTTATTGATTGAGCATTTCAAACAACAGTTGAATTAGGAGAGCTTTCCGTTACCCCTGTTCAGCTAATTCAGAACGAGCGCTAGGCTTATTTAAGCGTTTAAAGGTGCCCGTTCCTGTTGTCAGAAGCTTGCCTTGATCGTCTCGCAGATCGGCGCGAACATAAATAATGCTGCGGCCACAACGGGTCACTTCTGCTTCCGCCGTTACAACGCCAGAGTGACACGTGCTGACAAACTGCGTGTAAAAATCTACTGTCACCACGCCCTGCTGGTGTCCTTCGCTGTTATCGCTCTCAGCGATTGCCGCCTCACAAGCTATTCCGCAGGCGGCGTCGAGCAAGGTGACTGCCATACCACCATGCAACGCCCCACTTCTGTTTAATAACTGGGGCTTCAACGCTAAAGAGCATCGAGCTCGACCTTCACCCGGTTGCCAAAACACGTCGTATTGCAGAGATTTCTGCACACCACTGGGGTCGCCGTTAAAAGGTATCAAACAATTTTCTCCTACCGCTTGAGATAGACACCAATAACCTAAAGGCAAAAGCAGCTAAATAGAATTCTGATCACCCAGCGCTTGAGCAAGATCGGCTTGTATATCTCTGACATCTTCTAAGCCCACAGAAATACGCACCAGCCCATCGGTGATTCCCGCTTCGGCCCTTTGCTCGGCGCTGATTCTAGCGTGGGTTGTGCTGGCTGGATGTGTGATGGTGGTTTTAGCGTCACCCAAATTACCTGTGCGCGAGAGCATCTGCACGCGATCAATTAACTCCCAAGCGGCGGCTTTGCCACCTTTGAGTTCCAGCGAAACCATGCCACCACCTGCCGATTGCTGCAGCATCGCTAGCGCGTGTTGCGGGTGGGTATCGAGACCTGGGTAGTGCACTGCAGTCACTTCAGTACGGGTTTGTAACCACTGCGCTAGTGACAAAGCGCTTTCGCAATGAGCTCGCATGCGCAAGGGCAAAGTTTCGAGTCCCTTTAAAAATACCCAAGCGTTAAATGCACTCATTGTCGGTCCACAGGTGCGCAAATACCCCATCACCTCCCCATCCATCAACGCCTTCGAGCCAACCAATGCACCACCAACACAGCGACCCTGACCGTCTAGGTACTTAGTTGCGGAATGCACAATAACATCCGCACCCAACGCTAAGGGTCGCTGCAACACAGGTGTGCAAAAACAATTGTCCACTGCTAACAGCGCCCCCGCATCGTGCGCTACCGTCGCAAGTGCACGGATATCCGCCGTTTCCATGAGGGGGTTAGTCGGCGTCTCCACGAATAAAAGTTTGGTTTCAGGCCTGACCGCTGCCCGCCAAGCATCGACGTCGCTCAGCGCGACTAGGTCAACAGAAATTCCCCAGCGAGGCAGAAACTTCAGGAATAGATTGGTCGTGGAACCAAACATACCTTTGGCTGCCAAAAGATGATCGCCCGCTTTGAGCGTGCTAAGACATAAGGTCTGCACCGCAGACATGCCGGATGCAGTAGCGATGCAGGCCTCTCCCCCTTCGAGAGCGGCTAGACGTTCCTGGAAAATCTTTACCGTCGGGTTGGTAAATCGCGAGTAGATGTTTTCATCGACGCTGTCTCCGCCAAAAGCATCGGCAGCCTGTTCAGCTGTTTCAAAGACAAAGCTTGAGGTGAGATAAAGGGCTTCGGCGTGTTCACGCTCTGGGCCGCGGTGCTGACCTGCACGTACAGCAATGGAATCGGCATGTTTATTGATTGGATTAAAGTCTTGCATAGCAGTTTGGCCTCGCACTGCGCCTTTCGATGCAAAGACCTTTTCGCCGAATGGCGAGCGGAGATGCGTCGTTTAGCGGTATTTATAGGGCGCCCGCAAGCAGAGCTCAAATCGGCGCATACGGAGCATTTTAAAGCGTGCGGTGAGATGCGTCAAATTGATCAAGGCTAAAGAACTAGACCAAAAAGCCCAAAGAAACAGCAAATAAAGTAGATACTACAATGAACAACCCGCGTAAAATGATTGACTCTCTGTGTCAAAGGATCCGAAGTGTTTGATCAGCGCACCGGTACATCCGGTTCACAGCAACTCGCGAAATTTAAGCGGCGGGCTATACGGCTATCAGGATTGATCGCCTTAATGACTTGCTCGTCTCTTCCTGTTTTGGCAGCTGAATCAATTCCAGCTTTCTCGCAATCTCCCTTTGCATCCACACTACCGGCTTCAGTTCCTTTAACGGGCTTTGAGCTACCACTGGGCGAAGTGATCGAAGATCGTGGGATCCCCTTGTCAATTTTACAATTGCGCGGAGACTACAAATACGCATTCGCGGTGGACCTCACTGCCAATCAAATGTATGTGTTTGCCAACAATAACGGCAAGCCAGAACTTGTTGATAGCTATTTTGCCACTATCGGCAAAGAGGGCTTCGGCAAGCAGCGCGAAGGCGACAAACGCACTCCCGTTGGCGTATACCGCATTCAAGACTTCATTGAAGACGACGCACTGCCCGAACTATACGGCGGTGGTGCTTTGCCATTAGATTTCCCCAATGCCTGGGATCGCAGCTTAGGCCGCACCGGTCATGGTATTTGGATTCATGGTATGCCGCGTGACCAAGACAGCCGCCCTGCTCGTGACTCACTTGGCTGCGTTGTCGTGAGCAATGCGATATTGCCGGCATTGCACAATTTGTCGGAGTTAAAATCCACCCCTGTCATATTGGCCGAACAAATGACTTGGACTGATTCTGACGTCGTCAATGATGTACGCGGTGCCGTGCTAGAAAGCGTAGAGCTATGGCGTGATTCTTGGTCTAAAGGCGATATGGATACTTTTCTGGCCATGCACAGCTCGGATTTTCGTACCCGTAAACAGCGCTTTAAAAACTATTCGAAGCAAAAGCGTCGATTGGCAAAACAACGGGGAGCCGTTGACGTGCAGCTCGATGAGTTTGAAGTGTTTATGTACCCTGATGTCGACCACAAGGCGATGGCGATGGTCAGTTTTAAACAAGAGTACACGTCTAAACAATACAAAGACACCACCTACAAAACTCAGTTTTGGCAGCACAATGGCAAAAGCTGGGAACTGCAGCTGGAACGAAATGTCGCTGCATGGCCTGAACAATCCCTCAAGCCAAAGCTATTTGCACAGGCTGATACTGAATAGCATTCAGCAGAAAACGAACCCAAACAAGCCCTCTGCTATGAGGGCTTTTTTATTTGAGCCGTGCAATCCGTGACAGGTAGCTAGTTATTCCAAACAGAGTTAGCTGTAGAGGCTAAGCTCCCGTTGAGCGCCGAAGGACGCAAAGCGTCGAAGTCCGTGTTGACTATAATTTGCCCGGTGCAATTGAGGTTGCGAGCAGGGTCTGGCCACAGATAAGAAGCGCCATCAATGCTCGCAAGAATATCACCAACCGTAGCATTGCTTGCGTAATTCCAGTCGATAGCGATGCTGTGTATCGGTCTAGCCAAATCATCCGCTGTTCTAATCACAATATCCCGCACCGACCAAGCCTGGCCGAGTTCACCGGTCGCATCGGTAAAGCGAATCGCGGGTTGTTGTGAGAAACCTCCAATTTCAGGTGGGCAAAGCGCATTAGATAAGTCGATATATTGAGCGGTGATACTTTCGGCAAGCACTCGGGTGAGCTCTCGAAGAGGTTGCGCGCTGGCCGCTTGAGTCAACAGATTACGAACATCGTAAGATCCGCTTGCGTCACTGATGTTTAGATCTTGCCAATGCAATTTAGGCAGCGCTGAGACGTCGTCAGCAATGCCCGCCCAAGTGACTTCGGTGAAGCTGACAGATTGACCGGGGATCGCACTCCAAGTGGACAGCGCTAGACCATTGAGATCTAACCCTGTTTGCCCGCTGGCGTCGCGCAGCAGTGGCAGATAATAAATACCCGCACCGCCAGTAACGAAACCTAAACGACCAGCCCGTTGATAAAAACCGCCAGCGTATCGCGCTAAGATGTAGGCCGGAGCGCTACTGGCTTTGTAGAGGTAAAGCCCTTTTTTATCCAGTGGTCCAGATGGGCCATCAGACTGAAACTGACCTGGGATAAGAATTTGATTCGTCCCTTCGACGCTCGATTCGCTGAGAGTCAAGCTAGCACCGTTAGTGCAGCCATCTGTTAAGACTGTCGTTCCCGATCCTGTAAAAATATTTCCGTGTGTTGGCGCTATGCAACTACTAGTGGTCTCACTGTTGTCTGTCTCTGTGCCCGTATCCGTCTCTTCACCGGAGTCTGTGCCTTCGCCCGCAGTCGCTTCTTCCCCGGTATCTGCGCCTTGGCCAGTATCCGCACTCTCGCCAGTACCCGAGCCTTCGCCTGAGTCCATGCTCTCGCCGGTGTCTTCGCCTTCACCAGTACCAGAATTATCGTCAGTGCCGGTGCCATTCGCCGAATCAGTATCTGAACCTGTCCCGTCTTCTGAGGCTGCGCCGTCCGTGTTTGAAGACACGCCACCATCGTTATTTGAATCGCTGGAAACAGCAGTGTTTGAATCACAGGCGGTCAGCGCAAACAGACAGCAAAGAATAAGCGTTAGTTTTTTCATTTTGATTAAGCTCACTAGTGTTCTGCAGTAACTAAAAATCGCAAGGGGGAAGTCCATCGTTATTAAGAGATAACGTACCCACTCACAGAAATTGCAACGTGAGGGGAAAAATTAATTGATAAAGACCAACGCCCTTTCTCGCACTTGTTGCTCTAATTCAATCACGTCGGCATTCGCCATTCTGATGCAACCATGACTCACAGGACGGCCCAATAGACCTTCTTCCGCTGTGCCATGAATATAGATATATCGCTCTAGGGAATCACAATTCTCACCTCGGTTAATACCCGGTTCAAGGCCATCGAGCCGTAGTATTCGAGAGGTTATTGCGTCTTCGCCAGTTGATTTTTCCGAGGTTTCGATTTGCACGCAGAGGGGTTGCGCGATTCTGGCACGAAACAGCAAACCCGATACCGCCCCTGCTCCGATGATATGTGAGATTTGATGGAGACCAGGCGGGGTTTTAAAGCTGCCATTATCTGACCCCATACCGGCTTCACCGGTCGAGACCAAAAAACGGCTCAGCACTCGGCCTTGCGTGCAGAGTTGTATTGTTTGACTAGCGCTATCGATGAGCAAATAGTTCAGCGGTCGTTCATCGCTGACTATACGTTCAACAAGTTGGGCATGGATTTCAGCGAGAGCATTTTTACTCACCGCTAAAGTCGAGCGCTTCCTGTCCACTACTTGCACGAGAGTCGTTTCGTTTTTCGCCCATTTTGGCAAGGTACTCGTCTGAAATGTCACCGGTAATGTACTCACCACTAAAACAACTGGTCTCAAACCCATCCACTTGTTTCGAATCACCCTGCACAGCATTGATCAAGTCGTCTAGATCTTGATAGATCAGACGGTCAGCGCCGATAGTTGCACATATTTCTTCATCGCCCCGACCGTCGGCAATCAACTCACTGGTGGTTGGCATGTCGATACCATAAACATTGGGGAAGCGCACAGGTGGGGCCGCTGAAGCCAAATAGACGCGCGCAGCTCCCGCTTCACGCGCCATCTCGACTATCTGTTCTGAGGTGGTGCCACGAACAATTGAATCGTCGACCAATAAAACATTTTTACCGTCGAACTCTTGATGAATGCTGCTGAGCTTTTGGCGAACGGATTTTCGGCGTACTTGTTGGCCCGGCATAATAAAGGTACGACCAATGTACCGATTTTTAACCAAGCCTTCTCGATACGGGAGTTCTAATTTTCTTGCCAGCTCTAGTGCAGCCGGACGGCTGGACTCAGGGATGGGAATAACCACATCGATATCGTGCTCGGGCCATTCACGCATAATCTTATCGGCGAGGTTAAGGCCCATGCGCACGCGCGCCTGATAAACTGAAATACCGTCAATCGTCGAGTCGGGTCGCGCAAAGTAGACATGCTCAAAAATACAAGGCGTGAACGGCACTTGTACGGACGTTTGGTGAGAGTGGAGCGTGCCGTTTTTTTCAATATAGACCACTTCGCCCGGTGCAAGGTCGCGCACATATTCGTAACCTTGCGCATCCAGCACCAAACTTTCAGAGGCCATCATCCAAGCCTCGCCTTTTGCTGTGCGACGTACGCCCAGCACGATGGGACGAATGCCGTTGCGATCGCGAAAGCCCAGTAAACCCCGGCCAACTATCATCGCGACAACCGCAAATCCACCGCGAATGCGGTTGTATACACTTTCGATCGCTGCAAAAACTTGATCAGGCGTCAGCTTTCTCGAGCCCTGTGCGTGCAATTCGTGGGCAACCACATTAAGTAATACTTCACTGTCAGAAGTGGTATTGATGTGGCGTAAATCTGACTCGTAGAGCTCTTGCGCTAACTCCGCCGTGTTGGTGAGGTTGCCATTGTGCGCGAGCGCGATCCCATAGGGAGAGTTGACATACATCGGCTGAGCTTCGTTGCCTGACGAACTGCCCGCAGTCGGGTAGCGACAATGCGCTATCCCCATCTCTCCGCGAAGCCGTTCCATGTGCTCTTGTCTAAAGACATCTCGCACCAAGCCAACACCTCGACGAATATGCAGCTTGCCATTGCCGACACTTTCTCCAGTCATCACACCTGCCGCATCTTGGCCACGGTGCTGCAACAACAGCAGACCTTCGTAGAGAGAGTTATTGACCGGTTCGTGGTCGAGGATACCGATGATTCCGCACATGAATAATTTTAGCTCAGTGATACTGCTGCCGAACCAGACTAGCTAAAGTCAGCGCAGCGGTGCATAAGATTTTAGTTTGCTAATGACTTCGGGCATCTTTTCAACTAACCACCTGGCGACAGGTTCAAGGTGTTCGATCAAAATGGATCGGCTCCACCAACCTTCGCTAATCGTGGCAGTCAAACTCAACAAGGATATCCCAACACAAACAATGATAACGCCACGAACAAGCCCAAATATGGCGCCAAGCATACGATCGGCGCCTCGAAGCGGACCCGTGCGCACAAAAGTCGCAATTATGTAGTTTAAGGCACTGCCTGCGAACATGGTGCAAACAAACAGCCCACCCATAGCAACATAATGGCGAACCAAATCATCCCTAATACGATTCCCGATAAAACGCTCGGCGGCAACCTCACCGTATTCCACCGCGACAAATACAGCGGCGACCAGAGAGCCTATCGCTATCACCTCCACCACCATACCGCGCCGCATGCTAATCAACATGCAAAACAGCACCACGCCGGCGATAATCACATCGGCGTAGTTAAAGGGGTCGATTAGTTCAAGCACGGCGATCCTCCACAACTAAGGTGCCACCTGCGGTGTAATTGTACCGCAGTTCGGTTCTTGAAACGTGCAGCTTTCCGCGCATGGGAACCAATCACTCGCGCCAATTTGCCACAAACGATTTAACTTGGAATCGCCTATCGATAGTTCGCTTCGCGTCATCGGCTTCGGTTTGGCGTACAAATGGGCCCACTAATACGCGGTAAATGCTATCGCCATTGGATTTGAATTCGCGTAAAAACGCTTTCAATTCACCTTTTTTCAAGCGGCTGACCATTGCTTCTGCATTTTCGCGACTAGCGAAGCTTCCCACTTGGACAATCCAATTAGCTTGCAGCTTGGCACTCTCGGCCACTTCTACTTCGATAGCGGATTGAGTCTCGGTTTCCACCGTTTCGGTAGACTCCGGTTGCACATTTAGGTCGACTTCGACAGGTGCAGGTACGACTTCTGGTTCTGGTTTTGCCACGGCTGTCTCAGCGGGTGTTTCCACTGGGGTCTCAGCGACTTCGTCAGCTTGCTTCTCAACGTCGGCAAGCTCTGGTTCGACCACGGGCTCTAGCTCAGGAAGCGGATCCAACTTTGGTATTTCAGTATCAAGCTGCTCACCGATACTCTCTGGTTCGACCAGAGGCTTGCGATTATCCGGTGGCGGCAGAGGCACAACAAAGGCGTCTTCGTCGCGTAGTCGACGAGCCGAACCATCAAGCCAAGCGGGCACCAAAATTATGGCCAACAAAACCAGTACCAGTGCACCTACTAAACGTCTTTTCACAGTTATATCCAAACTAATGTTTCTCCGGAAACGATAGCCTATTGTCGTTAAATTCGTGCAATCAATTCGGCTACTGTGTAGAAGGATCCGAAAATAACGACGCGATCGTTACTACTGGCAGCAGCAACGGCTGTATCCAATGCTTGCTCCAGGGTGTCAAAGCATTCCACAGGAGACACTGTATACGCGGATAACTGCTGAGCGTATTGCTCTGGAAGCATGGCCCTGTCGATACTCAAGCCCCCGAGATACCAGCCATCGAAGCTCGTCTTCAAGTACTGCAATATGCCATCGACATCTTTATCCGCCATCACCGCTGATACGGCAAACGTTTTGCCTTTTGGCGCATCCACTTCAAGTTGACTAGCAAGTCGTCGTGCGGCATCTGGGTTATGACCCACATCCATCACGATGTCGACACCATCGATAGTGCCACGTTGATACCGACCGGCAATGTGGGCGTCCAATAACCCTTTAGCTATCGCTTCCGACTGCACGGGTAATTGGGACTGCAACGCCTGCACGGCGCTAACAGCACAAGAAGCATTGGCTAGCTGCCATTCACCGGCGAGAGCTGGTGAGGGCAACTGAAGTTCACCCTCTGCGTTTTTATAAGTCCAGCCAGTGGCGGTCGGTTCGACCGAGAAGTCTCGCGCGATACAGTGAACGTCAGCACCGATATCGCCAAGTTTCTCCAGCAAAGAATTGGGTGGATCAATGTCACCGACAATTACCGGACGATCTGCTCGGGCGATAGCTGCTTTTTCGGGGCCAATGGCCTCACGGGTGTCGCCCAGCCAACGCTGGTGATCCACTGCAATATTGGTGATCACAGCGACGTCGCAGTTCCATATATTGCAAGCATCCAAGCGCCCACCTAAGCCGACCTCTAAGATGATGACGTCTGGATCTTCGCGCTGGTACAACCACACAGCTGCAAGCACGGTGTATTCAAAATAGGTGAGGCTAATGTCACCCCGGCCCTTTTCGACGGCCGCTAACGCTTCAAGAATCTGTTCATCGCTTGCATCAGTGCCGTTTAAACGAATTCGCTCATTAAAACGAACCATGTGCGGCGAAAACTGACAACAACTGCGGTAACCCGCTGCTCGGTAAATCGCATCCAAGTAAGTGACCGTCGACCCTTTGCCATTAGTGCCCGCCACCGATATCAGTGGACAAGGCATTTTTAACAGCTCCATCCGTTCTGCTACGGCCTGGATTCGGCTGAGCCCAAGCTCGATGGGTGTCGGGTGCAACTGTTCAAGTGCAGCAAGCCAGCCGTCTAAGGTGTCAGCGACGATGGCCATTTTTAGGCAGCCTGTTTATTGGTCATCATCGAGAGCAAGTTCGCCAATCTATCTCGCATTTCGCGTCGATCAACAATCATGTCTATGGCACCGTGCTCCAGTAAAAACTCACTGGTTTGGAACCCTTCAGGCAAAGTTTCGCGGACAGTTTGCTCAATGACTCGCTTTCCAGCAAAACCGATTTGCGCACCTGGCTCAGCCAGGTTGAGATCACCGAGCATGGCAAAGCTGGCAGAGACACCGCCGGTAGTCGGGTCGGTCATCACTGAAATATAAGGGATACCTTCTGCAGAGAGCTGCGCCAATAAAGAAGAGGTTTTGGCCATCTGCATCAACGAAAACAACGCCTCTTGCATTCTTGCACCGCCGGAGGCGGTAAAACAAATCAGCGGTATGCGTTTGTCTAAGGCCACTTCCGCTCCACGAGTGAATCGCTCGCCAACCACTGAGCCCATTGAGCCGCCCATAAACGGGAAATCAAACGACATCGCAACCACGGGCATCGTTTTTAGTTTGCCTTCCATCGCAATCAACGCGTCAGTCTCACCGCTGGATTTCATCGCGGCAACTAGGCGGTCTTTATATTTTTTACTGTCTTTAAACTTCAGGTGATCAACCGACTCGAGCTCAGCACCAATCTCGACGCCGCTGTCAGTATCGAGCAAGGCAGCGAGACGCGCGCGAGCGCGGATGCGCATATGGTGATCACACTTGGGGCAAACTTCCAAGCTGCGCTCGAGCTCGGCACGATAAAGCACGTCTTGGCATCCGGCGCACTTGATCCACAGACCTTCCGGCACAGAGCCGCGGCGGTTGGCACCGTCAATACGCACGCGTGAGGGAATTAGTTTTTCAAACCAGCTCATGTCAATTCCTAGTTGTTTATCAATACCAATCAGGCACTGAGTTGTGTATCGGCCGCCCGCACTTGTGCGACAAATTGCGCCACCAGTGCTGGGTCTTTATCGCCGCGTGCGCGTTCTACGCCGCTGCTCACATCCACCGCCCAAGGACGCGTGGCAACCACCCCGTCAAAAACGTTGTCGGGGTTCAAACCACCGGCGAGAATCATCGCTCGCTCGCGCGCATGGCCTTGACCTGTGCGATCGAGCACGGTCCAATCAAATGTTTCGCCCTTCCCTCCCGCTTCTCCCGCGACATTACTGTCGTACAAGAATCCGCGCGCACTGGCGTAGTTTGATTCAAATTTCGCCGCTTCTTGGTGCGCATCTACAGGCACTGATCGAATATAGGGTCTAGAAAATTGCTCACAATAGCCGACACTTTCACGCCCGTGAAACTGCAGCAACCCGATCGGCAAGCTGGCCAAAACGTCCTGCACGAGCGCTACCTCGGCATCCAAAAATAGCGCGACCACCTGACAAAAAGGAGGCAGTTGATCGGTGATGGCCTGCGCCTGAGTGATGCTTACAGCTCGAGGGCTCGGTGCGTAGAAAACCAAACCAATCGCATCAACACCCAGTTCAGCGGTTTCAATCGCTTGCTCCGGACGGGTGAGTCCACAGACCTTGACGCGGGTTCGTTGCATACTAATAAATATCTGGACGGTTAAAGGTCTAATTGTACCCGATTTGCGCAGCAATCAATCGACTCAAAGCAAGCGATTTATGGCCTCGAGTGTGACACTGCGTTTAGTCTTTAGAAGCGAGGGCCTCTAGTAGCGTCTAGTGGGCAAATTAATACCGACAATCACGGGTTGACGGCAGCATTAGACGGGCTACATCCCAATCGGCAAGATCAGTTGACTGTCCTTTGGATCGGGAATCCCGGCCTCGGGAGGATAGCGCGGCCCGATAAAATAAAGCCCATCCGGTTTGGCCGTAGTGCGCCCTTTGGTGCGGTCTTTTTTGGCAAGCAAAGCAGCCACAAACCCTTCCTGCTCATCACCACAACCGACCGCCAGCAAATTGCCCACGATAATTCGGATCATGTTGTGCAAAAAAGCATTGCCCAACACTTCGATACAAATCACCTCTCCGTGACGTTGCACCCTGATGCTTTTAAGCGTACGCACAGCATGATTTGCTTGACAGCCAGCGGCCCTAAAAGAGCTAAAGTCATGCTCACCAACCAACGCTTGTGCCTCGCGATGCATCTTATCCGTGTCGAGTTCGCGCCGCTCTAACGTGAGTAAACCAGCAGCTGTCGCAGAGCGTGACAAACGATTGAGCAAGTAGTAGCGATAGCTGCGTTCTACAGCGTGGTAACGCGCATGAAAGTCTGCTGCAACTTGCCCCACCCATTGGATCGCGATGTCATCCGGCAGTTTGTTGTTGGCACCCATGCGCCAGCCGTGATCGGGTCGCACGACATTTGTATCCCAATGCACTACCTGTCCCAGGGCGTGTACGCCTGCATCCGTGCGACCGGCGCACACAACGCGAATAGGTTCATTGGCGACAAAGGCGAGCGCTTTTTCCAACTCGTCTTGCACACTGCTGGTGTGATCTTGAAACTGCCACCCAGAATAACGGGTGCCACGGTATTCGATAACGGCTGCAATTCTCATGGATTGGGATTGTAGCTGTTCGGGCTACTCGGTGTTTGCCTAAGGATCTCTAGACGGCAACAGGCTCAGTCATCTAGCGATGAAGACATCACATTTTGGAGGCAAAAAAAAGGCGCCCCGTGAGGGCGCCCCGTTTTATTCAAGCAGAGCGTGGACTAACCAAGCTGAGATTGCAGCTCTTTAGCCGCTTCTACTTGTTCTGCATTACCTGTGGCAATGATTTCGTTGATGGTGCTGTTGGCACTGTCCGAGTCACCCATGTCAATGTAGGCGCGAGCCAGGTCCAGCATAGTGTCGACCTCATCACCTGTGACAGTCAGGTCCGCATCGGTGGTTTCATCAGAGAGGGACAAGCCTGCAGCTTCAAAGTCGATCTCCTCAGACAAGCCACCTAAGCTTCCAGTGGCGTCTGTACCCAGCAACTCAGACTCCAAGTCACCCAGCCCGATCTCTCCTGCAAGGCCGCCGTCGCCAGCGCCCGTGCCCTCGTCGGCCAGAGACAATTCGAAATCACCCGCTCCACCTGTGGCATCGAGCATGTCTTGTAAATCACCATCGCCGGCCAGGGTCGCTTCGAGATCAGTCATCTCTAAGTCGTCCTCAAGGCCTGCACTCATGCTCTCTAGATCATCACCCAGCGAAGTCGCCGTGCCGTCCAAATCACTGAGTCCACCTTCAAGCTCAGCACCCAGATCGCTACTACCAAGATCCGCGCTCAAATCGGTACCTAGATCCGCACTCAGGTCAGCACCGAGATCCGCACCGAGATCAGAACTCAAATCTGCGCCAAGATCGGCACCTAAATCAGTACTCAGGTCAGCACTCAAATCTGCACCAAGTCCGGCACTTAGATCTTCACCCAAGTCAGCACCGAGCCCTGCATCTAACTCATCACCCAAGCCAGCTTTCAGATCTGATCCCAAATCATCACCAAGCCCACCTAGCTCACCACCCAGACCACCTAAATCATCGCTCAAGCCACCCAGTGAATCAGCTGCCGTTGCAGAGAGATCGTCACCCAGTGCACTGGCAGATTCAGAGGTGTTATCCAGCGCGTCTTCCAATTCGCTAGAAGACAAGTTCAACCCATCACCTACCTGCGCGCCCAAGTCTGGTGCATTGTCTATGGCTGCGTCTATCTCAGCATCCGCAGATCCACCCAGACTAGCTGCCAATCCGCCACCGGCAGCGGCAATCGCAGCCGCACCACCCGCTAATTTGGTTGTGTCGAGACTGGTAATGTCTTGCGTTTCGTCAAGATTCGCAGGCTCCGCACCACTAAATAGGTTGGAGGTCGGTGCCAATGCTGCACCCCAGCTAGAGATCTTGCCCCAATGTGGCGATTGATCACCGCCAAACTTGTCATGGTAAGTAACAGCTGCTGTTTCAAAAGAAACACCGTCTTGCTTAACAAACAAGGCCTCCAAACGCTTGGCCTGTAGCATGTCATCGTTCGGATCAGCCTCAATCGCGCCGTCTAACAATTCCTCGGCGCGGTCGGCTAAACCGTAAGACAAGTAGACGTCTGCCTCTTGCAAAATATCGACGTTGCCAGCTTCAGGCGTGCCATCACTGATTGTTGCATCAAGTGCAGTCAAGTCAGTGGCGTCGACCGTCTCATCGCCGAGTTCGTCCGCTATTGCCGTGTGCCCGTATGCAGTCGCATCGTAGCCCGCTTCAGTCTGCTCTACTTCCTCTTCATAGGCATTAGTTGCGTGTGCTTCCGTGTTGTCACCGACAACGTAATTCTCGTCGGCGAATAACTCTTCTTCATCGCGCTTACGTCGACGCCCGAGAGCCATCAATCCCCATAAGCCAAGACCTGCGACAACCACACCGCCCGCAATTTTAGCGTTGGTTTCAGTGGCGTATGGTTTCCACCAAGGGGCCTTCTCTGCTTCTAACTCGGCGCGCAGTTCAGCGATCTTCTGCTCGGCCATCGCCGTAGATGTCCCCTCCGCATCGAGCTTGTTCTGCAAGTTGACAATCTGCTGCTCCGCACCAGCGGCCGCCATGCCCTCGGCTTGCAGCTTCTCACGCAGGTCTGCGACTTGCTGCTCAGCGGAGACAACGGCATCTTTCTCCGAGGCCAATTGGTCACGCAGTTCGTTCATGCGCTGATCAGCTTCCGCCTTAGCCATGCCTTCTGTTTCAAGCTTCTCTTGCAACGCTACTATGCGTTGCTCGGCTTCAGCAGCAACTGCGCCTTTGGCTTCAAGCGAGGCTTTTAGCTCAGCAATTTGTTGCTCTGCTGTAGCGGCTTCTCCCGAGGTGACTTCCAGCTTCTCTTGCAAGTCTGCAAGTTGATTTTCTGCAGCTAGTCGCTGTGCTTCTGCTTCTTCAGCTTGTCTCTTGGCTTCTTCTTGAACCTGCAGCAGCTGCTGCTGCATTTCTTTTTCTTGCTCGGCTAATAGGCGAGCGGCCTCGGCTTCGGCTTCGGTCTGCCCTTCCACGACAGACGATTGCAACTGAGCCATTTCCGCGTTACGTAGCTCTAGCAAGCTGTTCATTTTCTCTACAGCAGATTCCAGGTCCGCAACGCGTGAATTCATTTCTTCAGCGCGCTGTCGTTCAGTTTCTGCTTCTTCCTGTGCCAGAATCAGCTGATTGCGCAAATCTGCAATCTCGGCTTCCGTTTCTGCACTGACCGAGGTGTTCGCTTCAATTGTCTCGTCTTCGCCAACTTCCGCTTGCTTCGTATCGGCCACTAGCGTGAGCGTGCCATCAGATGGCTCAGCCGTTGTCTCAGGCTTTTCAGCCTCAGCTGTTGACGCATCTTCACCCTGTTGTGCTTCAGCGGGTTTGGCCTGCGCTTGGTCGCGGTATTTTTTCCACAGGGCGTTTTGTTCGTTGACGCTAGTCAAAGCACTTTGACTATCCATCTCCACCACTTCATCAGCGGTGGGCACACGTAATATCGCACCACGGTTCAAAGCGTTGATGTTGCCGTCTTCAAAGGCGTTAGGGTTTGCACGAAGCAGAGCGACCATCATTTGCTCAACTGATACACCACCGACGCGGTTCGCACTGGCAATACTCCAGAGCGTTTGGCCACTGCGAACAGGCGCCAAGGTTTTCCCAGTCGCTGTGACCGTGTTCGCTGCAGGTGCGGCAGCTTGTGGCGCTTGATCTGACAGCTCCAGGTCCAGAGCTGCAACTACAGCGTCCATGTCATCGACGTCTGTTTCGGTATAGGCAGGATCATCCGCTGGCTCTTCGGCAACCGCATTCGCAACTGCGACAGGCTCAGCGTTTTCAGTACTTGTGGAATCTAGCCCTGCAAAAATGGCGTTGTCGTCCACTTCGCTGGTGATATCACCCGAGGCTGCTGCAACGGTCGACCCAGTGGAGACAGGTTCATTATTGCCAGTAGTAAGCGGCTGACCGTTGGCAGAGACCACCATGAGATCGTCAACTTCGCGCAGTTCCTCGATGAGAGGATCAGAAACAGACGCAGAGACGTTGGCTGCTGGAGCAGGTGCAGATTCACCCAATGCAAGATTGACGGCAGCAAGCTCTGCGGCCAACTCTTCGTCGGTTAAAGTGGTCGCTGTGTAGTCTGTTGCTTCGCGATCAATACGGGTAGGTAGGCTTGGGTCAGAGCTCGAACTATCGCCTACTTCGGCCAACTCTGTACCAACCGTTGTGCTCGGCTGGTTGGTGACATAAGTCGGTGGATCCAGAAGCACGGTGTATTCACGCACCAAGTTTCCGCGTTTCCAATCGACCTCGACCAGAAAATTGAGGAAAGGCTCAACAATGGGATCATTGGAGCTAACAACAATAAATGAACGGCCGTCACGCTCTCGCAGACTGAAACTCAGCTTACTCAGCGACTGAGGTCGATCTATCCCGGCACGCATGAAGGCTTCCTGTGAAGCCAACTGCACGGCTAAATCTGCAGCCTCACCGGGTACATCAGTGATGACTTCGATTTCTGCACTGAAGGGTTGGTTCAACGCAGAACTGAGCTCTATGCCTCCTAAGCCCAATCCGTAGACACTTCCGGACAAGACAGCCATCGAAAAGGCCGTAGCCCCTGCTAAATGACGGATTTTGCCTGATTCAATTTTAGATTTAGTTGCCACGTGATTCCCAGCCGCGAATTCAGAAAATGCCAAGTGTGAAACAACTCCGTTGTTGTCACCCAATCGCATGTTAGTAAAATTTTAGTAGCACCCGCTGGCAAAGCTCTGCCCACAAAAGTACTTAACTAACGCAAATATAGTCAATTTTTTGCGGAACGCTATGAAGGTTGCGCATGAATATTCATATGAGTAGCGTAAACGCATAAGGTGTAAGCCAAGATTGCAGCGGTGTAATGTCTATGTGAACGCTAAAAGCGCGCTCACACAGAGCACATTACAATTGCAATTACAGGGAGGTTCGTGTGTCGATCAGGATGCGGAGCATGCGGCGCAGCGGCTCGGCCGCGCCCCAAAGTAGCTGGTCTCCCACCGTAAAGGCGTTTAGATATTCTCCACCCATGCTCAATTTCCGCAAGCGTCCAATAGCAACGTCCAACCCCCCAGTTACCGCTGCAGGGGTCAAAAAGTCTTCAGTTTGCTCACGTGTGTTCGGCACAACGTTGACCCATTGGTTGGAGGACGCAATGATGGATTCGATTTCGTCGAGCGGCAAATCTTTCGTCAGTTTAATAGTGAGTGCTTGACTGTGGCATCGCATCGCCCCCACTCGTACGCATGTTCCGTCCACGGGTATTGGCTTATCACTGCGCCCCAGAATTTTATTGGTTTCGGCCCCGCCCTTCCACTCTTCCCGAGTTTGACCATGATCAACGGGCGAATCGATCCAAGGAATCAAACTGCCTGCTAGTGGCACACGCCAAACATCCGTCGGGAAGTCATCGTTGCGCATGCCTGTTGCTAACGTGTTGTCGATATCCAAAATTCCACTGCGAGGGTCCGCCAGTTTGTCTGCCACCATGGCATGGGCTGCTCCCATCTGCTCAACAAGCTCTCGCATTGCTTGAGCCCCTGAGCCGCTGGCGGCCTGGTAACTCATCACCGAAACCCACTCGATCAAGTTGGCGCGATAGAGACCGCCGAGCGCCATCATCATCAAACTGACCGTGCAGTTGCCACCTATGTAGTCTTTGGTGCCCGCGAGCAACGCTGCATCGATCACTTCTCTGTTGACCGGATCCAATACAATTTCAGCGTGATCTTTCATGCGCAAAGTAGATGCAGCATCAACCCAGTAACCCTGCCAACCAGACTCACGCAGTGGTCCGTGTACAGCAGCGGTGTAGTCCCCACCCTGGCAACTGATGATCACATCCATCGCAGCAAGCGCCGCGAGGTCGTTAGCATCGCCAAGCAACACACCCTGCGCTTCAGCCGGCGCCGCTTGGCCTACCTGCGAGGTGCTAAAAAAGGTCGGTTTAATGAGCGAAAAGTCGTCTTCAGCGCGCATACGGTCCATGAGTACCGAGCCGACCATACCGCGCCAGCCAACCAAACCTACATTTAACATTTTCGTTTTCCTTTCAAGGTAAATAACAAACTAAGGAGCCTCAGGTTGAGTCCAGTCAGTGACGTCGGCGTTAAAAATGTGGACCCAGCAAGGCGCTAATCGAAGGCAATAGTGCTGCTATTGGCTAGATTTGCAACGCGGCTGGACCGAATTTAGCGCGTCGACGGCGCGAGCATGACTTGATCTGAGGTTCCCTAGAGCGCAGCGACAACCGCGTCGCCCATTTCAATACAACGACAAGAAGCGCCGCCAGCAGCAATATCAGGTGTACGCAAACCGGAGGCCAAAACTTTTTTGACAGCGGCTTCAATGCGATCAGCGTGAGCTGATTCGCCCAATGAATAGCGCAACAACATTGCGAGAGACAAGATAGTCGCCAATGGATTCGCCTTGCCCTCGCCTGCGATATCGGGTGCTGAGCCGTGCACGGGCTCATACAAACCTTGTCCGGCAGAATTCAGCGACGCTGAAGGCAGCATGCCGATGGAGCCCGTCAGCATTGCAGCACAGTCGGACAGTACATCGCCAAACAGGTTACCAGTGACCATCACGTCAAACTGTCGAGGATCACGCACTAGTTGCATTGCCGCATTGTCCACATACATATGTGTCAATTCTACTTCAGGGTATTCGGCGCTAATCTTGATCACTACTTCACGCCACAACTCAGACACTTCCAATACGTTGGCCTTATCGACAGAGCACAAACGCTTGTCACGTTTCATCGCAATGTCAAAAGCGCTGCGAGCAATACGCTCGATTTCAGACTCGCTGTAGACCATCGTATTAAAGCCTACGCGCTGACCGTCGCGTTCTTCGATACCGCGTGGCCCGCCAAAATAAATACCACCGGTCAGCTCGCGCACGATCATGATATCGAGGTCGGCGACAAGATGCGGTTTCAGTGAGGAAGCATCGGCCAACTCCGGGGCCAACATCGCTGGACGCAAATTTGAAAACATATCGAGCTCGGCCCGAATACGCAGTAACCCGCGCTCTGGACGCATGTCACGTTCGAGTGCTTCATACTGCGGCCCACCCACAGCCCCCATCAGCACTGCATCAGCGGCTCGACAAGCGGCGAGGGTTTCTTCAGGCAGTGGGTTGCCAGCAGCATCCCAACCAGCACCGCCAAAAGCGTGCTCAGACGTGGTCACTTTCAACCCATGGTCGCGAGACAAAGCGTCGAGTACTTTCACCGCTTCAGCGATGATTTCTGGACCGATCCCGTCACCCGGTAGCAGCGCGATTTTGTACATTCGAGTCTCCAACACATTGAGTAGGTAAAGCCGAACAGTTTAACGCGATGGAGCGAGTTTTTATAGGTACTGTCTAGATGATTATTGACTGAAATTAGTGATCGGCACGGGCACAGATCTACCATTCACCTCACCAATAAGGATTACTTTGCACCCGGCCATTGGATTCGATCTTAAAAATAAAACTACGTGCAGGTGGTTTTTACCGGCGAATACATGTGCTGCAATGACTTGTTAGCGAACAGCCTGGCCAAGATTTAGATTTAATACAAGCAGAGACCAGATCGATAATGACTGCGGGAGGTCAATCGGAAAACAGGAAGTTTTAGTCAACACGCAGCCAACTTAGTAATTATTGTGCATCGATTGTGGCGCCAGTGGGCGAGATTTCCCTGTAAGGAAGAAGACTAAATAACAAAGCGGTGCAAGCCGACTATCGAACATTCGGTCACGTAGACTCTTTGCACGCTAGGCACCGAGATACGCACGCTCAAGAATAGATTGATCACCCTTAAGCTCTTGGGGTGAGCCGTCAAATTTAATCTCCCCTTGCGACAACACATAACAATGGTCGGCAACGCCTAATGCAAGTTGGGTAAACTGCTCAATTAGCAGTATGCCTAATCCTTGTAAACGCAGATCGAGAATGACATCAATCAAGCGATCAATGATCACGGGAGCTAGTCCCAGCGACATTTCGTCGATCAATAGAAACTTTGGTCGGGAAACAAGCGCTTGTGCTATGGCTACCATTTGCTGCTGCCCTCCTGAAAGAGAGCTAGCACTCTGCTGCTTCAGTGGAATGAGTTCAGGAAATATCTCAAAAGCTTTTTGCACTTCTGCCTTGCGGTCGTCAGGTGTCAATTCAGGACCAGCAGCGCGCAAATTGTCGAGTACACTGAGCCCGCCCAGAACTTGATGACCCTCCGGTACAGCAGCAACCCCTGAAGTCCGCACAGTTTGAACGCCGCTCCCGTGGACAGATTTATCATTAACCGCAACCGCACCCGATGCGATCGGTAACATCCCCGCGATAGCCAAAACTAACTCTGATTTTCCGGCTCCGTTTGGCCCGAGTAGAGCGACTATTTGTCCTTCAGCGACCGAGATCGATACATCATTGATAATCGTTCGGGAATTTTTATGCACTGAAAGGTTGCTGACTTTAAGCATACTGCCCACCTTGTTCAACGGCCCAAGTACGCGACTTTGACTGCTTCATCCTGAAGCACTTCGCTGGTTGGGCCAAAAGCGATTAGTTTCCCGAAATCCAAAACAGCCGTGGACTCGCAAACATCCCTGATCAAATCAATATCATGGTCAACCATAATGATCTGAGCACCGAATACAGTTTTGGTATTTGAGATAATTGACCTCAAGTGTTGCATTTCACTCTCGGACAGACCTCCTCCCGGTTCATCCAACAAGATCACTTTAGGGTTGCCAATCAAACATTTTGCTATTTCTGTCATGCGCTTACGATAGGAATTGAGCTCTGCACCCAATGTATCGCGGCAGTCGGCAATGCCGACGAAGTCGAGTACCTTGTCAATCCACCACACGCGTTTTTTGCGATCTATGCCCTTTGCGTCAATCACTGCAAGGAGATGATCTTGCACCCGAAGGTCATTCACTATTTGAACTTTTTGAAACGAACGAGCCAACCCCCAGCGAGCACGTTTGTACGCTGGTAGCTCGAGTAAATTCATATCATCAATCACAATTTTTCCAGACGCGATAGGTGCAAAACCAGAGAAGGCATTTGTCATCGTTGTCTTGCCCGCGCCATTTGGTCCTATAAGGCCTACAACATCTTCAGTGATATTTAACGTCAAGCTATTAAGTGCAACTACGCCCCCATAATTAACACTGAGATTATCGATGCAAATCATGGTGATTTCCTACTGAATGCAACCAACAGTTGGCCGGCAATACCGCGCGGAGCAGTAATAATGGCATGTAGCAATGCGGCACCAAACAGAACCATTGCCAGGTCTGCACTCAAGCCGATATTGTTAAATACGGCTGGCAGCAGTTTGAAGAGCAGCCCTGCGATGAGCGCCCCTAACCATGAGTAAACACCGCCGACTACTGCAAGAGCAAAAAGTAAAATTCCATCAGCGGCTAGAAAAGATCGTGCATCAAGCTGACCCAACGCCCCGCTAAGCAATCCACCGGCGACCCCAGCCATAAAGCCCGATAAAACAAAAGCCCATATTTTATAGAAAGTGACATTTACTCCAGCAGCCATCGCATTCGCTTCTGACTGTCTAATCATCGCCCATGCCCGACCAGGTGCCGTAATCCTATGCATTGCAACCAAACAGAAGCACAGTGCAACAATCACAATGGTGTAACGCAGGTACGCCACGTCAGAATTTGCAAGCAGTGGAAGGCGAATCTCCGCAGCGGACTGTTGTGCCACGCCCCAGAATCCAGAACCTCCATTGGGGAACTGAAACGCGTTAAAGAGTATTTGAAAGGCGCCTGCTGCCATCAAGGTTACCAACGCGAGATAGAGGCCCCGCATACGTAACGCGGGCAACGCCAATATAGCGCCTATCAGTGCTGTTGTCGTTCCTGCCATAAACACAATTACAGTGAACGGAATCGCCGTTCCATAATTGAGTCGTAGCGCTACCCAGCCACCTAATCCTATCAACGCTACTTGTGCCAAGTTGATAAGCCCAAGCTGGGCAAATAGAACGGAAATCCCTGCGGCAGCCAGCGAAAAAATAACAGCAGATGTCACAACCTTGACCCAAAGTGCCGAAAGCAACAAGGGTAGCGCCAGCAAACTAAACACAAAGACAGTTATCGGAAGTGCAAATTGCCTAGTCATATTACGAGTCTGTCGCGAAAGTTAGTTGTTGATCGCGCTGCATCCAAAGGATCACTAAAGCCGCAATAACAAATGGAGCCATTGTTCGAAGAGATGCACCGGGGCGGTAAAGCGTCAGCATTGACTCAACTACCCCTATGAATAATCCACCTGCTAGCGTCATGGGCAGCGAGCGAAGACGGCCACAAATCGCTGCTGCTGTCGCTGGGATTACCATAAAGGTAATTACTGTAGGTTCAAGCCTGACAAGGCTTCCAAAAATGAGACCAGTGAAACCCGCTAAGGCACCGGAGATACCCCAAGCAAGTGTCTCGGTTTTAACAATTGCTATGCCCAAAAGTGCTGCATGATCACGATTATCGGCCAAGGCACGCATGTTTAGCCCAGTATGTGAACGACGCAGATACTGGACCATGCCTACGACGGCCCCAATGCTAACAGCGAAGGCGATAATCCGAGTAAGCGTTACTCTCACCCCGAACAGCGACACGCCAATCTTGTCACTGGGCAGCGCAATCTTGCGCAGAGCGTCATCCCAAATAAGCCCAATTAGTCCCAGTAGAATTAGCATATATCCAAGCGTTGCTACAGCTTTAACTGCCGGTTCACGCCATGCCAATGCCGGTGCGACAAATCTGCCATAAAAGATTGAAAGGGCTGCACCGACCAAAACCGCGGAGAGCCAAGACACGATCCCTGGCAGGCCCCATTCTGTTACCTGCCAGGCAAACATCGCGCTTGCCGCAGCAATAGCGCCGTACGAAAAATTGAGCACACCAGTCGAATTGCGCAATATCACTAGGCCGATACCACCGAGTGCATAGAGCGAACCTACTGCAAGCCCGGATACAAAAAACAGTCCATAAACCATTTTTCAAATTCCTTTAAACAAAGCCGAAGTGCCCTGTTTTCTGTATGTGAAAAATAGACGGAGAACTATTGGTTTATGCCCAATGCAGCTTCTTGTTGTCGAATTGGATCAAGGTAGCTGCTTTCAATGTCGTAGCAGTCCCGAACTATATTAAAAGCACCACCACTGTAGGCGACCATTCGACCTGCATGATTTGGCATGTGACGATCTGCGTCACCAACATAATAGGGTTTACACAACAGATCTGACTCGGCGTTCGATATCCCTTGAATGGCCTTCGTCACTGCCGCACGGTCAATAGCATTAGGATCCAGTTTAAGCAATGCTTCAACAAAAAAACGTGCGGAAACATAGCCCGATTGAGAGAAAGTATCACGCCTATCTCCGTCTTGACCGTAGGCGTCCATTACAGCTACCCAGTTCTTGTTGTCCGCCCCTTCGCTACCAAAAGGAGCCAGCTCAATATTTATATAAAGGTTGTCATTCCAGTAGTCACCCAAAACTTCGGCCACACCCGGGTCGTACAAAGGTGTTGGAGAAACCCACTTAAACAGATCTCTTCCCCCTTGCTCTTCGGCAACTTTCAGCAGCCCAATTGCAGGGGCAGCGGGCAACATCAATAAAATTGTATCCACCCCTTCAGCCAACGCTTGCAAATACACTGAGTTGAGATCAACGGCTGTGGGATCCATCAGAATAGAAGTACCCTTAAGGCCCTTGCTCTCCATGAATTTATTCATCCAGTCACACGCCCAACCACCGTTGTTAGGTATGTTGAATCCTATGCACGCCGCATACTCTGAACCCAGTTCTTCTACCGCATAGGTCAAAGCACCAATTCCAGACGGCAAAGGACCTTGATTGCTCGAGACGATGTTGGAAGATTCATAACACTCCGAAATAGCGCAACCCGAGGCCATAACCATTACGCCTTCATCTCTGTATAGATCTGCATTCACGGCCATGGATACCACAGATCCGTTTCCGACCAATGCAACTACACCTTCGTCTTTCACCAATTTGGTCGCGACTTGTCCAGCCAATTCAGGGTTCCATTGGTCGTTCTCGACGATATATTCTATCGGCCGACCATTGACACCACCTTGCGCATTCACACAAGAAAAATAAGCGGCTGCGGCATCTGTTCCGCCGGAAAAATCGCCCGGAGGCGCGTTACCATTTATTCCACCAACCTTAATCGGTTCACCTGTTGCCATTACCTCAGTGCCCAGCCCACAGCTAGGATCATCAGCCAGCGCGGGCATTGCTAGGGAGGCAAAACAATAGGCTATCGCTGCCACAAAACTATTTGCACTAAATCTCATCTCATTCTCCGGAGGTGATTGTAGTTGTATTATTAAGAGGACCCGTTGGGGTTATCACGATGTACCTTTCAGCACTTTCTCTAGATATTCTTCTTCGGTAATCGTGCCGCCTTCTGCTTCCGCACGACCCTGATCATCCGGATGCAGGACGGGTTGCAATCCATCAATGCGCTTCCAAGCGGGGAACGGTTGACTGCCGTCAGCCGCCGGAACATAGGGCGAGGTCTCCACCCTTGTATGCTTGTGGATATAGCGAGAACAGTTTTGAAAAACGACATCTACTTGCACGTCTACAACCATGTTGCAGCCTGGGAATTGCTCCATCAGAGCGGGATCTTTGGAGAGTTTTGCTGTGCCCTGCACGCGTATACGCCAAGGGGTCACCATATCCATAAACAGCATGCCGACCTTGGCTGCCTCATCAATATTCCCCATAGAAAACCACATTCCGTTGCCGTCGTAGTTAGGAAATATCAGTCTATTCTCAGACATGACTTTGACAAATCCCACCTCACCGCCTTTATACGAGACAGTAGGTGAGCCCTCTGCATCGACAGTGGACAAAAAGAAATAGTCTCGGCTGTTGATGTAGTCTGTGTGAATATCTTCCAATTCATCCCGCACAATAGCGTGCACGACAACTTCAGCTAGCTTGTCGTGTTGACCTTCTTTTTGCAGCGCGCGTTGGGCATCGCTGTAGAACTCTTCTGGTGTAGGCATAAAATTCTCCTTTTCACAGGCACGGCTCCCTTAAGCACATCGGCCTAAGGGGCAAAAACAATTTAAGGGGTTATTCAGCAGCTTCGGCGGTGACTGCTTCTTCTGCTGCTGCACTGCTAATATCAGCATCGGACACAAGTCCTGCCGTTTGATCAAAAGCCATGACGGGCCGCTGAGGTTTATTGTTAAGCATCAGACGCGTCACATCCGGGCGAGAATAATGCCCAGCCGGATCTGCAGCGGCCTTTGCATAACCGATCATATTCAAATCGATGTCTGCGACCACGAGACCTTCTTCTGTATGGGCGATCTCGGTACCGATAGACTGGCCGTCTGGTGCATAGATCTTGGTGTAACCACCTCCCACAGGACAAAGAGCTTCTTTCATCGGATCGCCTTCACAGAGGATCTCTTGCTGCTCCTTGCTCACCAGCGCGCAAGCAGCAACAACAAAGCAGCCACCTTCAACGGCGTAGAGCATGCTGGCCCCGTTGTTGACCTGATGCCCAAGTGCGTATGCACCCCCTTCGTAGAGCGCAAGATTCGGCCAAGCCGCACAATGAATTTGCTCATTCTGAGAGTACATTGCATATTTGCTGAGCGGCTGCAGGTGTTCCCAGCACGATAGCTGTCCAACGCGACCAATTGGGGTGTCATACACCTTCAGATCGCTGCCATCTCCTTCGCCAAAAACTGTCCGCTCCACGTGGGTAGGCTTAAGTTTGCGGCGTCTTGTAATCAATTCACCATCATCACCATAGTGCCACTGTGCGATGTAGAGACTACCTCCCGCGCGCTCAGAGAGCCCCATTGAGACCTGTATTTTGTTGTCTTTAGCCGCTTGAGCGATGGCTTTATCCTGATCGCTGCCCGCTTCTACAGAGTTTTCGAAATAACGACCGACAAACTGCATTTGCCAAGCGACTGCGCCTAACCAAATGTGGTTGGGGTAACCAGGCAGCCATGTCTCTGGAAAAACCACCAGTTTTGCTCCGGCAGCAGCTGCTTCTTCAATGTATTTGACTGCACGCGTAACGCCTGTATCGATATCAAGGAAAGATGGAGCGGCCTGTACTGCCGCTACGGTAAATTGCTTTGACATAAGTTTTCTCCACGGTTGATGGAGTTATATTGACGGTGCAGGAACCAAAATGCTTTTGGATTTGAGCGGGAAAACTTGCTATTTTGTGCGAACTAGACATTATCTAGGGATATCTAGGGCTAGTGTTATGGATGTTCAGACTCGATTCGACACAAATGACGTCTCCACTTCAGACCGATTCGCCTACTGGCGAGAGTCGGTTTGCGACAGCTATGTACAGCTTGGCTGTGAGACTGAAAACCCAGAAATCTTTAGTGGTGCAATTGAAATTGCGCGTCACTCGATCCTCTCTATCTCAAAGGTTGCAGGTCTCGCTCACACCGTGGAGCGCCGGAAGAGAGACATCAGCGCAACCGCTGATGACTTTTTCCTACTCAGCCTGCAGACGGCACGCACTTCCCATATCACTCAATTCGGAAAAACGGCGATCTTGCAGCCAGGGGACATGGCCCTTTATTCCACCACCGACCCTTACGAACTTTTTGTATCAGATAACTTCAGTCAAACTGTTGTGCAACTGCCGGCGAGTAAGCTTCTAGAGCGACTACCCAATGCACAAATGCTGACGGCGCGAAACATCCAAGGTCAGTCTGGAATTGGCAAACTCGTGCGCGATAACATATTGGCTTTTTCAGAGCACGCCCACTCACCTAACCAGACTTTACAAACACTGATACAGGAAACACTAATAGATCTTATTGCCACAGGTTTAGCTTCTGAAGGGGCGAATGCGGTGGAGCTTTCAAGCCCTGAACAACATGTGTTACTGCGAGCTAAGACGTACATAAGAAATAATCTTGGCAACCCAGATCTTGATCGCAATCGTGTTGCTGAAGAAGTTGGTATTTCAGTACGTCGGCTAAACGATATATTTTCGAAGCATGATGAATCTATTAGTGCATTTATACGCAGAGTTCGCCTGGAAAGCGTAGCAGCCGACTTGCGAGATTCGCGATTTGATCGCCATTCGATCAGTGAAATTGCCTTTCGATACGGGTTTTCGAATATGCAGAATTTTTCAACGATATTTAAAGGAATTTTTGGCCATAGCCCAAGGGCGTATCGAGTCGATAAATCTCAACAAGAGTAGATCTGTACGCATTCCACCCTCACCTGAATTTAAGAACTCGATAGGCACATAGCCAACACAGCGTGTGCTGACTTGTTTTTGAATACAACGCTATGCTTTTCAGTACCTTTCTATTTCTACAAACGTCTCGTGGTAACAGGCTCCGTCACCGATGTCCGTGCGAACTTGTGCTGGTATCAGCGCATTGCAGGTGTAACCCGTATCACTGCTCTGCCGCCAAGTACCTTTAGGGCTATAGATTACCCCCTCACGAGTACTGTCGTTCACACGCAGCGAAAACACAACTTTAGCCTGTTCATTATATACTGCAACCTTGTCTCCTTCTTGCAGGCCTCTACGCTCAGCATCCGTAGGATGCATTTCTACCACTTCCAACCCCTGAGAAGCCGCGTTACTGCCAAAAGTTGCATTGGTCCGCTTTGATGAAGATGGGCTGATAAGTGTGAGTGGCAGCAATTGTTCAACTTTTTCAAAACGCGGCACACCGTAACCGTATTGCTGTTCCAACTCTTCAGAGTAAAGCTCTATTTTGCCAGACGGAGTTGCGGGGAAAACAGACTGACACATGATCATGTCTGTGCCGTCAAGGGATTGGATTTCAATAGCACGATCGAGCGCGATCTGACTGGGTGGCACGCCATTAAACTGCGCATGGCTGCCATCCATCGCTTCGTCCATAAGCTCATGGTCAGTTGCATTAAAACAGTCATCGTCAAAACCAAACGCCGAAGCTAGGCGACGGAAGATTTCTGTGTTGGGAAGAGACTCCCCAACACAGGGAATAACAGGTGCGGCACGCTGCACATAATTCTGGCCATACGCACCATAGATATCGTCAAACTCAAAGTGGCTGGCAGCGGGCAAAATAACATCTGCAAAATGCATGCTGTCAGTCATCACCACATCACAGCCGACGACAAACAAATCGTCGCGCATCAACGCTTCTATCACTCGCGTTTGATTGGGGTGCGTGGCGACAGGGTTATGGTTATAAATCATCACCGCTTTGACAGGGATTTTCAGTTCTCTGTTGAGTATTTTCTCAGGCACATCGACAATATTAAAAGTACGTGTTCCGTCTGGAATCAAATCGGAACGGTGCAACCTATCCGGCGTTTTTGGTGTCAAAACGCCAGATTTAGCAATCACCCCCGCACCTAGCCTGCCGTGCTGTCCTCTCAAGGCCATCAGTGCCATGGCTGCACGCAGGCCTGAACCACCACTTCTGCCACGCTCAATGCCATTTCCCACCGAAGTCGCCGTGTTTTTGCTATCGCAGTACCATTGAACTAGTTGACTAAACTGATCTGCTGATACACCACAAATACTCTCTACGTCTTCTACGCTGTACTGTCTTGCTTGCACCATGTAGGGCTCATAGCCGAGCACCCATTGCTGTACGAATTCTTTATCAATCGCTTCACGACGCTCGAGCTCTGCAGCCAAAGCCATGGCCAAGACCACATCACTGCCAGGCTTAATCTGCACAAACATATCGCATTGCTCAGCAATCTTAATACGCTTAGGATCTACTATAACAAGCTTGGCACCATTTTTACGGGCTCGCTTTAGTACCTTTGTCAGATGGAGGTTAGACACGGTGACGTTATTCCCCCACACGACCACAAGGTCAGCATGCTCTGCTTGCTCGGGCGGCATTCCAGGTGCCGTGCCAAAAAGGCTAGCGTAAGCCATACCACGCACGCCACCGCACAAGGGACCTCGGTCCAAAAGTGTTGCGCCCATTTTGTAGAAAAATCGCCTGTCCATCGAGCCAGCCCCCAACTCACCGTGAGGACCAGCGTAGTTAAATGGCAATACTGACTGCGGACCCGATTCTGCAATCGCTTTTTTAAACCCACTGACAACCAAAGAGATTGCCTCCTCCCAACTGACAGTCTCATATTCGCCAGACCCACGCTCTCCAACGCGTTTGAGGGGCTTTCTGAGCCTGCGTTCGCCGTGTACAAAATCGGGGTAGTAGCGTGCCACCTTGTTGCAGATGACCCCATCGGTATAGGGATTGGCGTGAGAGCCTTTGACGTCCACCACCCGGCCATCGCGCACAAGAACATTCAAACTACAGGTGTCTGGGCAATCCAAAGGACAGACGCTGGGCAGTATTTGTTCTTGGTCGGAATAATTCATCGCTTGCTCCAAAGCACTACTTCGATTGTGTTCTCAAAGAGTACAAGCAAAACGAAGAGATTGAAGCGTCCAATAGACTTCGCAGCACCGGACCAAAAGGCACGCGTTTCAAACGGACTACCTTCTAAAAATCCAGAGCTAGCGAGCGCATTCTTCTTTGCAAAAAACCCTGTTCAGCGGAACACTCGCTAAGTGTTATGGCATGCTGATAATGTTTTTTTGCAAGATCATGATTGCCCGTGCGGCGATAGATGTCAGCGCAAGCTGCATGATACGGTTGGTAATTAGCCAAAGTTTCACTCAACGCTGTCAGTTCGCTAACAATAGGCTGAGGCCCTTCTTGCAAATACGATCGAGCGACGCAATGATTTAAAGCCACTACGGGAGTCGGTTGCAATCGGTGCAGCTGCGCATAGAGCCCCGCCACTTGAGGCCAATCAACTTGGTGAAAACTCTTTGCACGTGCATGCAATGCTCTTATCGCCGCTTGAATCTGATAGGGGCCAGGGTCTCCACGAGACATAACTTGAAATAGAAAATCACAACTTCGCTCAATGACATCGTGGTCCCACCCGCTGCGGTCTTGGCTATCGAGCGGGATGTAGCTCAGAAGTTCGACTGATGCGCCTCGCTCTATGCAGTTCCATCAATGCCAATAGACCACCTGTTTCACACGAAGGTTGTAATTGGTACAACAATCGACCTAGCCGAATTGATTCTAAACCGAAATCTTCTTGAGACTCTTCTGCCTCACTAGCAACGCCGTAGGAAGCATTAAAAAGCAAATAGATAACCGCCAACACGACAGGTAGTCGAGCTTGTAGTTCTTTCCCTTCAGGAACTTCATAAGCTATCCCCGCATTGGCTATCTTGAGTTTGCTTCTGCTGAGCCGCCGGTTGAGAGTATCCTCGCTGATAAGAAAAGCACTTGCTATGGCGCGCAATTCTAAGCCACAGATTATTTTTAGCGTGAGTGCTACCTGTGCTTGCTGGGCAAACGCGGGGTGACAACAGGTGAATATCAACCGAAGTCGATCATCGGGTATATCCAGATGCACCGTCGCCTCGCTGTAACGCCATTGATAACTTTCTAGCAATGTATGCTGCGCTCTCGGCGCTTGGCGAACCCGCTCACGCCGCAATCGATCGATCAATCGACGTTTGGCGACACTGTGCAACCACGCTGCACAGTTATCTGGCAGCCCTTGCTCAGGCCACTTCTGACAAGCTTGCAATATGGCATCTTGCACAGCATCTTCAACCAGTGCTAAATCGCGGCACTGATGCATCAGCGCCGCTATTACCTTGGTGGATTCAACGCGGTACAGCCGGGATAAGTCCTCTACCGAAGAGGCTTTCAATCGAAGGTCATCACCGGCCTAATTTCGATAGTGCCGTATCGAGCAGTGGGTATTTTTGAAGCCCACTGCACCGCCGCATCTAGGTCTTTACAGTTGAGTAAATAATATCCACCCAATTGCTCTTTGGTCTCAGCAAAGGGTCCGTCAGTCATGATCACCGAGCCATCACGAACCTGCACTGACGTCGAAGTCGCGACAGGCTGCAATGCATTACCACCGTCTAAAATGCCTTGTGAGCCTGCCTCATTGCCAAAATCCTGGTACTGCGACATCAGGGTTGGCATGTCTACGTCGTCACTGCCTTCTGCACTGTAAATAAGTGCTAAAAACTGCATAACATTCTCCGTCTCATCTCAATTTAACCTGTCAGACAATCTGCAGGCTTACTTAGACGTCGCTTCAGTGGCGACAATTTGGACAACTCATGCGAATTAATTTTTCGAACCCCATCGCCTGTTGATAAACAATACATGCTTGAACCCAACCACGCCAATAAGCGCTTGGAGCAAATTGCAGCCATAACAGGCCAAAACTGGCAAAGTCAGACTAAGGATTTCTAAGGGAGAAGCTCTCTTTAAAGGTCAATAAGTCATTGAAAGAAGAGAGATTAAGGTAATAAGTTTCGACAATCGTCAGCTAGGAGCACTGACCGGGACTTTCACATTTAGTTTGTCAGTCGAGTCACAAGGAGAGATTCAAGTGAGAGAACGGGCGAACGATCAGAATGGCTAATGAGGCACCACAGCGACCTAATGGTTTTCAATTATCTTAGCGTTAAGCGAAGGGGAAAATGGGCAGCAAACCTCGCCAATCGCAGGCTGCTATTTTCTCGTGCCACCTTTTTTACGCCCTTTGGCGGGATGCCTATCGCTGTTTTTTTCTTTTTTGTACTTTTGCAGTGGCGTGAGATTGCTGCGCCGGTCTTCAAAGGGATTTTCTGACGCACGAAACTCAATGCGCAGCGGTGTGCCTTCCAAATCCATTTGCGAATGGAAAAAATTCTCTAAATAGCGCTGATAAGACGCCGGTACTTGTTTGGTTTGATTGCCGTGCACGATTATTATCGGCGGGTTGCTGCCACCTTGATGCGCATAACGCATTTTTATTCGTCGTCCGTTCACCAACGGACCTTGATGTTGCTGTACGGCTCGCTCTAGGAGACGAGTGAGTGTGGGCGTCGCCATATCGATAGATGCCGCGTCGAAGGCTTTGTTTACAGCACGCAACAATTCACCTACCCCCGTGCCGTGTAACGCCGAAATAAATCGCGGCTTGGCGAAGCGCAGAAATTCGAGACGCCGCGTCAACTCACGTTTGACGTTTTCTTTGTCGTATTCTTCTAAGCCGTCCCACTTGTTGACGGCCAGAACCAGAGCCCGGCCCGAATCAATCGCATAGCCCAATAGATGCAAGTCTTGCTCAGCAATACCTTCACGAGCGTCGATCATCATAACAACTACGTTGGCAGCATCTACGGCTTGTAGTGTTTTGATTACGCTAAATTTCTCGACCGTTTCTTTGACCTTTCCACGCTTACGTACACCAGCGGTGTCTATCAACGTGTAGTTTCGCTTGCCCCGTTCAAACTCTATTTCCACCGAATCACGTGTGGTGCCTGCTACCTCACTGGCAAGAACGCGCTCTTCACCGAGTAAACGATTGACCAGCGTTGACTTGCCTGCATTCGGACGGCCTATCACCGCAATCCGAGTGCGTTTAGGGCGGGAAAGAGGATCATATTCAAGCTCGGGGCTCGGCTCGATTCCAAGCGTTTCCGCTGCATTTTCCATCAGCTGAGCCACACCACGATTGTGCGCCGCCGCGATGGTTTGTGGCTCACCCAAGCCGTAGGCAAAAAATTCCGCCGCGGCCTGATCCTCGCCGACACCGTCAATTTTATTGACAACGAGCATCAGCGGTTTTTTCAAACGGCGAAGCTGTTGAGCAAGCTCGGTGTCGATTGAAGTTGCACCGCTACGTCCGTCGACCAAGAACATGACCAAGTCAGCTTCTTCGATGGCAAGCCAAGTCTGACGCGAGATCATATCGCCGAACAGATTTTCGGTGTCTAGCAGACCTCCCGTGTCGACAACAAGGTATTCAAACTCACCCACTCGGCCATCGCCATAACGACGGTCCCGCGTCAATCCCGGTAGATCCGCGACCAGTGCATCACGGCTACGCGTCAAACGATTAAAAAGTGTAGATTTCCCAACATTGGGACGCCCAACGAGGGCGATGACGGGTTTCACTTAACAACAACCGAGTAGCGGGCCAAATGTCCGTCTTGATCCAGAACGACAAGGCTGTCTCCACTTATTTGTGGAGTTGCAAATATCGCATCTTTAGACAACCGTTTTCTGGCGACAAGCTCGCCTGTGTTTAGATCTATCCAATGCAAATAGCCTTCGAGATCTCCCACAACCAGATGGCGACCAAACACAACGGGGGCAGTCAAGCGTCGGCCACGCAAGCTCTCGAGTCGCCATTCTGCGCTGCCATTTGCAGCAGAAACGGCAGATATTTCACCGTCTTGCTCAACCACATATATCTGCTCACGAGCCGCTGCTAAGGAAGATATAGCGGCTAGCTTACGACGCCACAAGGCATTGCCTGACTGCCCATTAACGGCAACCAAATCACCGCGCCGGCTGCCAACAACAACGGTGTCGTCCAACACCACTGGCTTGGTATCCACATCGACGATACGCTCTACCGGTGTGCTGCCACGGGGTTCAGAGATTATCGTCTCCCAAACAGTGCGTCCGTTTCGCTGGTCTAGCGCGACCAATCGACCATCATCCAGAGGTACAAGATAGCCACCCGGCACCCATTGAGGTGCTGCAGAGCCACGAACTGACAAGTCGGGAACGGTGGAACCAAAACGCCAGAGCTGCTCACCGGTGACAACGTCTAAGTTAATTAAGTCACCATTGACTGCACGCGCGAGCACATGCCCACCTGCTACAACTGGCGGCTCTAGAATTTCTCTGTTCAGCGATGTGCGCCATCGCTCTTGGCCGTTCTCACGATCCATCGCAATGATCTGACCATCTCGGCTTGCGACGTAGACACTCTGTGTGTCTACTGCCACGCCGCTACGCATTGTTTGCTCTAAATCAACTTTCCAGATGGTGCTGCCAGCTTCAAGATCAAGAGAAGAAACGATACCTTTGCTGCTCGCGGCATAGACAATACCGTCGGCCACGGCAGGCTCAAAGGCAGCACCGGCATATTCGCTTCCATCCCCGACACTGCGTTTCCAATGTTCATTAATTACTACTGATGGATTGACAATGTTTTCCAGAGGCGTCGGCGGTACAGCTGGTTCAGTTGAACCGCACCCACTCAGCACCAAGCTCAACACCGTCATCAGAAGTGCAGACGACCGCATCACCCGAGTTTTCATCAACCTTTAGACCCTTCTGCCAAGTCGTCAATTTTTATTTGTAGCAGCTGCCGGTCCGCCACAGGTCCAGCGGCTTCAAGTGCTTCTTCGAAGGCCGCACGTGCTTCAGCTCGCTTGCCTTGCGCCAACAAAATATTGCCACGTATGTCTGCTTGCAAAGACACAAAGCCTGGCGCAGCAACAGCCGGCAACGCAGCCAATGCATCCTCGGGGCGCTCTAGCTGGAGCAACACGCGAGCACGACGCAAAGCGGCAATAGCCTGTATGTCCGACTCTGCAGCGTTTTCGCTCACCCAGTTTAAGGTTGTCTCTGCAGCTGCATAGTCGGCCGCTTCGAGCTGACTCTTTGCGACCACTAAGCCGGCCAGACCCGCATAGGGTGTAGAGTCATAGTCACTTTTTAATGCTTCGAAGTTGGATTGCTGCGCTGACAATTCAGTGGAAGCCGCAACAGCGCCATACAAATCCGAGGCATCCGCTGCCTGAGACCCCAAATAGCGCTGATAACCTTGCCAGCCCAAAATCACGGCTAGACCGAGTCCTGCACCAAACATAATCGACCGGCCGTTTTCCGACCACCACTCTTTCAGCGCTTCAACTTGTTGCTCGTCTGTTTCGTATGCCACCGGGTTAGTCCTTCTCAGTCAATACGGTCAAATAATTTACGGTTTGTGCGAAATCCAGCGTCTGTTGCTCGCCGTCGCCACGCAAAGGTTTAATACTAAAACTGCCGTCAGAGAGCTCATGCTCACCCACGACCAAAGCAACGGCAGCGCCGCTGCGATCAGCTTTTTTAAATTGGGCCTTGGCATTTCCACCAGACACATTATTGGTTAAACGCAAGTTTGGCACCGCATCCCGCAAGCGCTCTGACATGCCAAGAGCAGCCGTTTGCGCAGCATCTCCCATTGCAACCAAATAGGCATGTGCAGGCACCGATTCAGCTGCCCCCACCAGTTCTTCAAGCAACACCAGAAGACGTTCTATGCCCATCGCCCAACCCACCGCTGGCGTCTCAGGCCCGCCCAACTGGGTGACCAATCCATCGTAACGACCGCCGGCACAGACTGTACCTTGAGACCCAAGATGGTCGGTTACCCATTCAAATACTGTGTGCGAGTAATAATCTAAACCGCGCACCAATCGAGGGTTGATGCTGAACTCAACACCAGCAGCAGATAGACCTTCTTGTAATTGTTCGAAGTGCTGGGTAGCTTCGTCGCCCAGATTGTCGCGCAGCTTTGGGGCTGCTTCTATAAGTGCCTGCATCTCTGGATTTTTACTGTCGAGAATACGCAGCGGGTTGCTGCCTAAACGGCGCTGGCTGTCTTCGTCCAATTGCTCGCTATTATCGCTAAAGTACTGAATGAGCTTTTCGCGATAAGCAGTTCGGTCCGCATCGGTCCCTAGAGTGTTGATCTCAAGCCTTATGGAATCGGATATGCCAAGCGCGCGCCAAAGTCGCGCGGTCAGCAACATCAACTCTACTTCAACGATGGCACCCGCCACCCCATAGACTTCTGCGCCAACCTGATGGAATTGGCGATAACGTCCTTTTTGCGGGCGCTCATAACGAAACATTGGCCCCATGTACCAGATTCGTTGGGCACCTTGGCGCATTAAACCGTGTTGCAAAGCAGCGCGAACACAGGAGGCTGTGTTCTCAGGTCTCAAGGCAATACTCTCACCGTGGCGATCAGGGAAGGCGTACATTTCCTTTTCGACGATATCAGTGGCATCGCCAATAGAGCGGCAAAACAAGTCTGTGCGCTCCAACAGAGGTGTGCGCATTTCGCTGTAACCGTAGGCCTGCATCAATTCACGCAGCCTACCCTCGAGTTGCTGCCACGCAGAGCTGTCGGCGGGTAGCAAATCGTGCATGCCACGAAGGCTTTTTATGTTCATATCTCTCTGCGATTTGTCGGCTGAAACAACTCAGCGCGACGCTCAATTGCTCATTGAGCGCGCTTGATAAGAATCAGGGAATCGTGAGCGCAACATGTAGATATAGTGCTCCGCGACATCGGGTCTACTGAGTGCTTTCGCCGAGCGAGCGCCAATAGCAGCGGCCTCAGCGTTTAACTGATCTTCTCTTTCCAATTGCTGCACATTAACCAGTGCTTCATTGTATCTGCGCTCACTGAACTGAAGCTCCGCCAAGCCAAACCGCGCCCTGCTGTAGTCGGGTTTTAGGGTCAAAGCTCGGTTGAGGAATTCCTCAGCGATTTCAGTTTGCTTGTCTTTGAGCGAGCAAATCGCTGCATTTTCATAAGCGAGTGCTGGCGTGCGGTGAAGAGGGTTGTTCGCGACGGCAACAAACTGTTTGACGCCGTCTTGAATTCTGCCGACCTCACACAAATAAACGCCGTAGCCATTGGCATATTCAGGTTGATCAGGCGCTAACTCCACCGCGCGACGAAAATATGCGTCAGCCTTGGCCATTTTTCCAAGTCGCTGCTGAATAGTGCCATTGATGTTGTTGGCCAGCGCGTTGTTCTTGTGTTGCTCAATGGCTTTCTCGCCCTTGATTTTGGCCTGCTGTAGGTCACCTTGCTGCAAATAGCGCAGCGCCAACTCGGCGTTTAGCTGAGAAGCTTGTTTCAGATCAACTTTGCGCATATTGCCGGTGGTGGAACAACCTACTAACAATACTGACAAACTTAGTACTAATGGAATCGCTGCTTTCACGAGGGTGTCTCTCCAAACCTTGGTGAGGCGAAGCGCTTCGCCATGCGTTGCGTTTTGTCGTCTACTTCGCCTGCTAACTGACCACAGGCAGCATCAATATCGTCACCGCGAGTACGGCGCTTGAGCGCCCGTACACCCGTGCGATTGAGTTCTTCCCAGAAGCGATCTATCGCTTTATTGCTGGAAACGGTATATCCCGCCCCTGGAAAAGGATTAAAGGGGATCATATTGACTTTGCAAGGTAAATTTCGCAAAAGCTTGCCCAGTGCGCGTGCTTGCGCAGGCTGATCGTTGACCCCTTCCAACATCACGTATTCAAACATAATGTGTGATTTGTGGTCGCGCGTGACATAACGTCTGCAAGCGTCCAGCAAATCTTTGATCGGGTA
>CALCKW010000052.1 GCA_937965695.1 uncultured Granulosicoccaceae bacterium | reverse complement strand
CCAGAAATAATAATAAAAACAAAGGCTTTTCGCTAACTGAAACAGCAATAATGCTGATTATCGTCGTCTTGATGGCCTCAACGGCACTGCCAAAGCTGACCACTTCGCTAAAAAGTGAAGATATTTCGGTCGTTTCCACTGCTGGGGAGTTCGACAATGCTGTCCGCCTTGCGCGCGCGCAGTGGTTTGCCAATGGCCAAAGTGGAATAGGGCGAATTGAAGGCTTTGGCGACGGGCGAGTGTGGTCAAGTGAGCGGGGCTGGCCCATCAGCTACAAAGCCAGTAAACCGCCCGTCTCCATCGATGCTATCCATTGCGCGAATGTGTGGAATGGCATCATGAAAAGTGAGGGCGCGCCGCGCGCTGCCGTATCCACCGGTGCAGATTGGCAAGCACAGAGAGGTGATCGTGCAGAGGTGTGTCAGTACACAGCCACTCTGGGCAGCAAACAACATGTCATTTCATACAACACAAAGTCGGGTAAAGTTAGCTATCAGTGAGAGTTAGCCGCTAGTCTTACGCGCCGATGGGCCGAGGAGCCTTGTGACATTGAGGCTCTCGTGCGCTCATGGGGTGATTTTCATCGCTTTGGAAACTTCTGCTAGACACGCACGTACACCGGCTTGGTCTTGCGAAACTACATTGATATGGCCCATTTTACGGCCATCACGCGCTTCGGCTTTGCCATATAAATGCAGCGTACTCTCAGCCTGCGCCAGCACAGCTGGCCAATCAGGGTCACCTTCAGCCCAAGCATCGCCTAGCAAATTCAGCATGCCAGCGGCTCCTTGAACTCGAGGATCGCCCAGAGGCATATTACACAAAGCTCTAACCTGCTGATCAAACTGGCTCGAGGCACAGGCATCTTGTGTGTAGTGACCACTGTTATGTGGCCTAGGAGCCATTTCATTGGCTAGCATCTGACCGTCTTTGGCGATAAAAAATTCTAGCGCCAGAACACCCACATAATTTAACGCTTCTAGCAAGCGAACCGCACAGTCTTGTGCTTCTTCTAATCTCGCTGTGGTCGCTTGAGCGGGTACGACAGTGCTGTGCAAAATGCCGTTCCGGTGAACATTTTCACCCGGCGGATAGCAAGCAATTTCGCCGTTGTCATTTCTAGCAGCTACCACAGAGATTTCAGCCGCTAGATCAACGCGTTGTTCGAGCACACAAGGTACGGCACCTAGCTCTAAAAACGCTGTACGCACTTCATCGGCACCGCTACAAACGCGCTGGCCTTTGCCATCGTAGCCAAGCGTGGCAGTTTTAATAATGCTTTGCTCCCCTACTTCAGCAACTGCAGCTGCAACATCAGCCTCATTCTCAATCGCCTGCCAGCGAACCGTATCGATACCCGCTTTGCTAAAAAAAGTTTTCTCCACTCGTCGATCTTGCGCCACTTCCAGCGCATCTGCACCAGGTGCAACTCGCGTCAAAGTCGCCAGACGGCGAAGCGATTCGGCAGGCACGTTTTCAAACTCTGTGGTAACCGCGGCACACGCATCACCAAATTCGTCTAATGCTTCAGGATCTGTGTACGGCGCACATAAATGCTGATGCGCAATCTGTCCTGCAGGAGAGTTTGGATCTGGATCAAAAACCGCCACCATATAACCCTGACGAATTGCTTCCAAAGCAAACATACGGCCCAGTTGCCCACCACCCATAACACCGAGCAACGACCCTGGCAAAATAATATTTGAAGGGTTCAGCGTCTCGCGACTCATAGTGCCTCCGGCAGTGGCGTTGCCAATGCAGCCAGGCGTTGCGCCTCACGAAATTCAGCCAGTTTTTCTGCCAGAGCGGAGTCATTGACCGCCAATTGCGCAACTGCAAAAAGGGCGGCGTTGACGGCGCCCGCCTCTCCGATAGCAAAAGTTGCCACGGGAACACCCTTGGGCATTTGCACGATTGAATAGAGAGAATCCTGACCATGCAGGTGCTTGGAAGGGACAGGCACCCCTAATACGGGCACGAGTGTTTTAGCCGCTAACATCCCTGGCAAATGCGCTGCACCACCTGCACCGGCAATGATGCAAGCTAAGCCGCGGTCTGCGGCGGTCTCAGCGTATTCGAACAATAAGTCTGGTGTACGATGCGCCGAGACCACTTGGTGCTCGCTTGCAACACCGAAATCCATCAGTTTTTGCACGGCATTCTGCATCACCGGCCAATCGCTGGTGCTGCCCATCACCACCCCAACAAGAGGTTTTGACATATTTTTATCTCGCTCGTTTAAAATAGTATTTTCCCGCATTCGCGGGCCGTGCGCAAAAAAGATCGTACGCCAATGGCCAATTTGAGGCCAATTTGACAGGCATCAACACAGAGAACCAGCATGAGCCAACTGACCGACGTCGCCGAGAGCAACTTGAAAGATCTAGAGCTGATCCATCGTGGCAAGGTGCGCGACGTTTACGCTATCGACGAGCAACACCTGCTGATGATTGCCACAGATCGCGTGTCTGCCTTCGATGTCGTGTTCGAGCAAACACTGCCTGGTAAGGGACAGCTGCTGACTGAAGTGGCCTTGTTTTGGTTTGATCACTTTAAAGATCAACCTAACCATCTAGTCGATCTAAAACTAGAAGACGTGCTAACAGACCCAGAGGAATATGCCCAAGCCAAAGGTCGCACGATGGTCTGTAAACGTTTGCGAGCCCTACCTATTGAAGCCGTCGTGCGCGGGCATATTATCGGCTCGGGTTGGAACGACTACAAAAACACGGGTGCCATTTGCGGCCACCAACTACCCAGCGGGCTTGAAATTGCACAAAAGCTAGATACGCCCATTTTCACGCCTGCCACCAAAGCCGATGTGGGTGACCACGATGAGAACATAGACTTCGCACGTACTGTAGATTTGATCGGTCAATCATTGGCTGAACAGGTGCGCGAAACAGCGATTAGTTTATACCAACGAGCAGCGAGTTACGCAGCCAAGCGCGGCATCATCATCGCGGACACCAAATTTGAATTTGGCCTGGATGGGAATGACCAGCTAGTTTTGATGGATGAAGTGCTAACCCCCGACTCATCACGTTTTTGGCCTGCCGAGCAATGGACACCTGGCAAAAACCCACCGAGTTTTGACAAACAGGTACTGCGTGATTACTTAAACACGTTGGATTGGGACAAAACAGCGCCGGGACCACAATTGCCTTCAGACATTTTGACTGCAACGCTAGCGCGCTATCAAGAGGCACGAGATATTCTGACCGCCTGATTAGCAATAGAAGAGCGACAAGCTTATTGCCGCTCTCACGACTATGAAGAACATCAATACCTAGGCGCATTTCTCTAAAAAAAACGCTTGCCGACACTACCTCACACAATTGTTACACCCTGTTACACACTGATTCACCACCGCAATGCTTTGCAACGCCTTCGTGACGATACTAGCCCTGTACTTTGAAAAACACACAAAACAGGAATCACATCATGAAACGTTCTACAAAAATTATTACCGCTGTTGTCCTAACATTCGGCATCGCCGGTGGCGCTGTCGCCTACGGTAAAGCCAAATGGAGCGACCCCGAGGCCCGAGCCAATCACATGGTTGAATACGTCAGCGAAGAGTTGAATTTAGACGCAACTCAAGAGCAACACCTCGACACATTAAAACAGCAATTGTTGGACACCGGTAAGCGTGTACGCGGCGAAATGAAGCCACTGCATGAAAATATCAGTGAGCTAGTAGCCGCCGATACTTTTGACCAAGGTAAGGCGCTACAAATGCTGAATCAAAAAACTAACATGATGAACGAGAACGCCCCAGCAGTGATCGCGTCATTTGGTACTTTTCTCGACAGTTTGAACGCCGAACAAAAGGCGGAGGTGATTGAATTCATGCAACACAAACGCGGTCGCCACGGATGGAAAAAACACAACTAATCAGTAGGTAACACACCCTCGGGCAGAATTTTCTGCCCGAGCTTTTTTCCGAACTGGTTAGAGCGGGTTTGACGATGCATTTTTTACTACCTCCCCTACTTTATCTCGCCGCTGCACTTGTGATTTTTTTATCTAGCAGTGTGCAAACGGGTCTAGCGATCGCAGGAATCCCCATTGCTTTGCTCGGGATATTTATCACTATTTACCACAGCCGTCTTTTTGCAAGAATCGGAACAAACATAATCACTTTTAAACCCCCAGAAAAGCTTGTGCAGTCTGGTTTGTTTCAATTCACTCGCAATCCTATGTACTTAGGTTTTTCATTGTCGCTTGTGGGTTTAGCTCTAAGCTTTAGCTCCGCCATCGCATGGATTGTAACGACTATGTTTATAGTTGTGAGCGACAGATGGTATATCCGCGTTGAAGAAGAACAGATGCAAAAAACATTTGGTGAAGCATATGAGCGTTATAGAGCCATGACCCCACGTTGGCTTGGCATTAGAAAAAAAGCAGAGCAGAATACCGCTGAACCTAAATCGCCATAGTCTTTTTAGGCTCTCTACACACACTGGGTTATGCTCTATTTGCTGAAGAAGGCACTTCTGGGAAATCTATCGCAACATGCTTGACGTACTGCTAATCGACGACGACGAAAAACTGGGTCCGCTACTCGCAGATTATTGCGAACGCTACGGCATCCGAATTACTCACGCGACAAAACCGTCGCAGGGTTTTGCCTGTCTCGACGACGGAGAATTCGCCGCTGTCATTCTGGACGTTATGCTCCCAGAGATGGACGGCTTTGAAGTCTGCCGTAGAATTCGCCAAGTCAGTGAAATCCCGATCATAATGCTAACAGCACGCGGCGAGGTGACCGACCGAATAGTGGGCCTGGAGCTCGGCGCTGACGACTACCTCCCCAAACCCTTTGAACCAAGAGAATTGGTGGCCCGAGTAAACGCTATTGCTAAACGAAAACAGCCACCTCTCACTGAACCCACTCTCCTGCAATTCGACAGTTTCAGCATTGACAAAGGCAGGCGGGAGGTTAAAGTTAAAGACAAGCTTGTCTCCATGACGACCATGGAGTATCAGCTTTTATTATTGCTAGCCGAATCCCCAGGTAAGGATTTTTCGCGTGACGATATTTTAAATCACCTCAAAGGCACAGAGACTGAATTATTCAGTCGATCGGTGGATATTCTTGTGAGTCGACTGCGCAGCAAATTAAAGCCAGCTGAGCCGATCAAAACTGTATACGGATCAGGGTACGCGTTTGTGGGTGGCATTTAACTAATGCGTATACCGCTCATCAATCGTTTGAAGCACTCCTTACCAGCGCGACTACTACTGGTGTTTGTCACAGTCTGCTTTTGTGTGGTGGCACTGATCATTGCGACTCTTATGCACGGTTTTGGTTCTCAATGGGATGGCGGTATTAAGCCGCACCTCAATCAATATCTAAACTACGTCAATGCCGATATTGGCAACCCTCCAGATATCACCAGAGCTGAAGAGCTTGCGAAAATCCTGCCCCTGAATATTTATATTGAAGGCCCTGAACAGCAGTACTCTTCCACCGGTATCTCCCTCGACTTGGAAAAACTTAAGTTTGAAAAGCAACATCGCCGCTGGGGTAACAAAAAAAACAACCGCCTTGAAGAGAGCGGCCTTAGTACACTGAGCTTTGGTGAACTGGACGACCGCACGGTACTGCGCAATCAGCTTGGAGAACACACGGTTTATTTTGAAGTACTGCACCGCGATGCACGGGCACATGGTTCAGGTGCAATCGTTCGCGCTATGTTTTGGCTGCTTCTGATACTCGCTGGAAGTTTTTGGTTTATCCGCCGAATGTTAAGACCAGTTCAAGATGTCAAAATAGGGGTCAAGCGTATGGGGCAAGGTGAATTGGACTATCGTGTGCCTGTTCGTGCTGACAATGACTTAGGCGAGCTGGCCGGCAGCATCAACAACATGGCTGAAGGTATTGATGGCCTATTAGACGCTAAACGACAACTACTTCTGTCACTAAGCCATGAACTAAGGTCACCATTGACACGCGCTAAGATCGCCGTACAAATGCTCGATAAATCAAAAACAAGTGAATCAATCGACGAAGATCTTAGTGAAATGCAATCGCTGATCAGCGAGATTTTAGAAGCTGAACGTATCAATGGCCAGCACGCGGCACTGAACCGAATCATATTATCGCCAACAGATTTAATTCATGCATCTGCAGAAGAATTTCCAGAGGCGGATTTGAAACTGGAACTGCAACCTAGGCTTCCAAAAATGGCGTTGGATGAGACACGAATTCGACTGCTGTTACGCAACTTAATAAACAATGCTCTAACCCACAGCCAAAACGCGGAAAATCCACCTGTGGTCAGCGCTAAATCACAGGGGAATGTTCTCGAAATAAGTGTGAAAGATTTCGGTGCTGGTATTGCCGAAGAACACATAGCGCACCTCACGGAACCCTTTTACCGCGCCGATGCGTCACGAACGCGCTCCACCGGTGGTTTTGGTTTAGGTCTTCATTTGTGCAAACTCATCGCAGAAGCGCACGGCGGCGAGCTGCACATCACCAGTAAATTTGGCGAGGGCAGCACAATGAGTGTCTCGCTGCCTACAGACAAGACTGAGTCCCCTTGAAATTAGAACAATGGTGGCCACCGCAGTAACCAAGCAAGCAACAAGTAACACACGCCAAGAAAAAACAAACCGAGCCAAGGCTTGGCAAAAACCACAGCCGGAGGTGTCTTGTCACTCGACCACTTCATCCGACCCGTTAGCATTGGAAGTATCAAGTTTTGCCCAGTCCTGATTAAGTAAGCCAATACCATCAGTACGTGTATGACAACTAATATTTGCAACAATTCTGCATTAGTGTGATGAATACGATAAAAAAATTCATTTACACCAGAGCTGACATCATAGTAGAAAGCACCTTCAATAAGTTCTTCCTCGTCGGCTATAAATAGTCCAGTGACTGCCTGTACGAGTACCAATAGCAACATGGCAAGTACTGCCCAACCACCCGCTGAGTTGTGGCCTCGCTCATCGTGCCGCTCACCAGCTAATAGTCCACGAAGATGATTTAGCGCTGCCACCGGATGGCGTAGAAGTGGTACAAGACGGGCGTTGCTGCTACCTAAGAAGCCCCAGAAGAGCCTAAACAGCACCAGCAACAAGACAAACTCACCAGCCCATCGATGCCAGTCAAAAAAGCCTATACCTGTCTCGCCACTGAACAATAGAAAAACAACACTGGCCGCAAACGACCAGTGGAACAAGCGTACCCAGATATCCCAGATACGCAAGCGAGATAAATCGCTCATCACGCAGTACGCGAGAAATTAATTCTTTTTGGCGCGATAATCATCATGGCAGCCCTTGCAGGACTTACCAGCCGCCCCCATAGCACCCTGAAGCGCCTCGAGGCTTTTACCAGCCTCAACATTGAGAATGGCCGTAGCGTCCGTCAGTGCTTTTGCTTTTTCGCCTACGTCTGCGTAATTCTCCCACAACGCTGGTAGGGCACGAGTACGTTCTTTACCAAGGGTCGCACTGTCAGAGCCAACCGGCCAATAAGCGCTCTGGCCAAAGTTCGCGGCTGCGTTTAAATTAGCCGCTGACTCAGCAGCTAGGTCCGCGTTATATTCCATCTTGCCCTTGGCCATAGCACCTAGAATCCCTAGGTTGAAATTATAAGTTTGGAACATCGCCTGACGCGCTTTTATCGCTTTATCGTGTGGACCACTGTCCGCAGCATACGCGGCCAGAGCTAAACCCATTACTGCCACAGCACCAGTGGCTGTCAAAATTCTTTTAGCTAACATGTCAGTTCCCTGTAAAAAAGCCTGAGCATTAAAGTTAGCAAATTTGTGTCAATAAAGGAAAAAATAGGACTTGCAAAAACGCACATCTCCTGTGCAATAATGGACAAAGGCTTGATTGCACGTTCATTTTAAGATGGGAATTGGCGTGAATTGGAATTGGGATCATATTCGCTTTTTTTTGGCGCTCTCCGAAAATGGAACACTGACAGATGCGGCCAAAGCACTTCAAGTAAGCCATAGCACGGTGCTAAGACGCATCAAGAGCTTTGAGAAACAACTCGACACAAAACTCTTTGAGCAAAGACCAGAGGGTTACTTTTTAACGCTTGCAGGGCAAAAACTTTTTGAAGAATGCTCCAAAGTAAAACAGCGCATACAGGCGATATCTCAACAGATTTCTGGCTTGGACCACGAACTTGCAGGTGAAATTGTCATCACCACAACAGATACCTTGGCGCAATACATATTGCCAAAAGCGCTTCATGAAATCCAAACCGATTACCCTAGCTTGCAATTTACGTTGCAAATGGCTAACCAAGTCAGCGATCTGAACAATCGAGAAGCCGACATTGCTATCCGACCCTGCTTAAAACCACCAGATGACTTAATAGGAAGAAAGGTCGGCAATCTAAAATTTTCTGTTGTCGCTTCGAAAAACTACGCCAGAGAGCACAGGCTGGTGGGTTACCCAACGAAAGATCAACAACTACGATTTATCAGACTGGATAAGAGCTATTCGGAACTACCATTTTATGGCTGGTTTATGGATCGAATCGGTGAATCCTCATCACAAACCGTTGTAAATAACTTCATCAACGCTGCTGCGTTGGCACGCGCGGACATGGGCATCACCCTTCTGCCAAGTTATATTCTGGAGCACGAGCAAGATTTAGTTGCGCTCACGATTGAAGGCACTATCCCACATAATGACTTGTGGTTACTGTCGCATATCAACCTGCGTAATACAGATCGTGTAAAACTGGTTAAGGATCTTTTATACAAGGCGCTACGTAAGAAACTAATTTAGTAACGTTTTTGTGTTTTTTCAAAATACACCGAGAAAAGACGAGTTTCTTGGCATATTCAAGAATATGTTTGGGCTCTTGAATCTACTTTTTTCCACCCTCATCCTTGCTGCTTCTATTTCCACTTTTTTTATCGCCACCAGATGGGCGATCTTTCTTCTTTTCGCGGCTACTTTGCTCACCCGCCTTATTCTTATCACCCTTATCGGAAGACTGGAAATCAGAGCCATCACCAAAGGCACTGTCTGCATTCTCAGGCTTTTTTCGCACCCGATTATCGAAATTTTCACGTAGCATTTTTTGCTTTTTTTTATCGAGCTGTTTGAAATCACGATAAAGAGAGCGCAACTTTTCTTTTTTTGGCTCATCCAAATTCTGGAACCGATCAAACTGCTGGCGCAGGTTTACTTTATCTTCAGTGGATAACTGACTCCAACGTTGGAGCCGTTCACTCGCTTTCTTTTTCCCCTCTGTATTAAGGCTGTTCCAGCGGGTGAGACCACGTAGGATATTTTCCCTTCTAAGCTCGGGCATAGAATTCCAGTCACCGGATAGACTCTGTAAAGATCCCTGTTGCTCAGCATCAAGATCTTGCCAATCAGGGGCGGCCACAACTGCACTGGCGCTAAATAGCGTCCAGAGCAATACAACAAAACACAGCCTCACAGCTCGTCCTCCAGATTTAACAACTCCAGATCTTCCTTTAGGTGTTCTATTTTTTGCTCTGGCGACAGTCGATTCTCGATCAAAACATCTATGTCCACCCCAAGCTCTTCGATTTCGACTAGCTGCCCAAGCAATTCGAGCCATTCTGGGCTCGGTTGAGCGTCCGCTAATACGGAAGGCATCAGCACTAGCAATCCAAGTGACAAGGCCAAACATCTAACTTTCACTTCCAGGGTTGCTCTCCAGCCAGAGTAGAAAATCTACTGACTGATAGAAATCGACATCGTCACCAGCAGCCAGAATAATGAGATCTTCCAGTACTGCCGTTGTGCTTGTCAAACTGGGAGTAGCTGTCTGCTCTGCTGGAGGTGTCTTTAAAGCTGGCAACCAAACCATGGCGACTAAGGCAATAGAAGCCAATCCCACACCGACAGTCCATGGTCGCGAAGTGGAGCGCGTTTCTTCAACAGAGGCAGTAGCACGATAACGCGCTGCAGATAATTTAGAGCGTGTAACCGCGTCCAGCGTATTAGTTTCTTGCTCTAGCTTTTGTTCGAGTAATTTGCTCGCTTGATCTTCTCTCAGGTCCATCTGGCTCTTTTCACTCATGAGGTTTGTACTCGTGCAGCTGCACACGCAGGTTTTTCAGCGCTCGCGACAGATGCGTTTTAACGCTACCGGCGGATACAGACATAGCTAAAGCTGTTTCTTCCACGCTTAAACCCTGCCATTGCCGCAAATTAAACGCTTGTTGCTGCCGCAGCGGCAAGCGCAGATAGGCTTCGTGTAGCGCATCTCCAACAGTTTCCGCGTGCAAATGGTGTTCAGGTTCTGGTGCTGCACTCGCCAGTAAATCTAAGCCATCAATAGATAATTCGTTATCACTATCCTTTGCAAACCACTGATTCATGCGCTGAACAAAACCGCGTTTGCGATGCTGGTCAGTGATGCGATTGTGCAGAATCCGAAAAAATAAAGGGCGCCATTCTTCCGTAGGTTTATTGCCGTACTGCTGCACGAGTTTAAGCATAGTGTCTTGCACTATGTCGAGTGCTGCATCCGGGTCTCCCGTTGCAGATCTAGCCATTACAAACGCCTGCTTTTCAACAGACGCTAGAAAGCAATCAAGCCGCTCAGCTCCTGCGGCAGGCTTAACGAGAGATTCCAACATTATGAGGAATTCCTCTGCCTTGCATGTTGATAGCATGCCCACATCAATCCCTGGTTAAAAATCATCAAATCAGCTTGTCCAGCCTGTTGGAAGTGAATTTGGCGAACTTCTATTCAATCTCGTTGATCTACTAGCAAACAGAGTTTGCTTTTTTGCAGGGTATTAATGCAACTGCCACACACTTTGACAATATTCCGTGCAGTTCACGAGATGCGCCTTCAGTAGCATACAGCTCTGAAATGCTGGTATGCGCAAATAAACTCTGCTCGAAGGTATTTAGCCCCAGCGCCTTTTCGCTGCCATATATATCAGTTTGCAAAGACCCAATTCCAAATATCTCGTCGATTAGATCGACCTTCTCGACGACGGCTGACTCGTTAGCAATGAGAACCTGATCACCCGCATGCGTAACTCGCACAGTTAAAAAACCGGCAATCAAGATGGCTGTCAGAACTAGAGTAAAAAGGTTTCTTTGCGACTCAAAGCGCATAAGTATCACTTGGGTAGTTTCGATTTCGATAAATCAAAAATTTCTGCTGTTCCTTCATTCAACGCACATCCTCGCCATCGGTTGACAGGCAATTCAAATTTTTTTCATAAAAACTCCACACCTAAGCCTACAACTGCATTGATGGCATGCTCTTGCGTTAACAGCACTTCCGCAAAAAGCGAAATGCCACTTATTGAGCACTACATTTTCGTACAAGCTGTTTCACCGCTAATCGAAAGGCAAAAAAAAGCCCAGTGCCTATAGCTACTGGGCTTTTTAAAGGTTGTAACAGCTTTACCTAATGACGGCGTCCAAATCACCCGATCTGTACCGTACAGCCATGTCATCTAGCTTAAGTGGCTTAATCTTCGACGCATTGCCAGCAGTGCCGAAAGCTTCATAGCGATCAATACATATATCTTTCATCGCGTCTTTTGCTACGACCAAGTATTTACGCGGGTCAAACTCTGAAGGTTTCTCGTGGAAGAAACGTCGCATGGCACCAGTCGAGGCCATACGCAGGTCGGTATCGATATTGATCTTACGCACACCGTGTTTAATCCCTTCTTGGATTTCTTCAACAGGAACGCCATAAGTTTCACCCATGTCTCCACCGTATTCGTTTATCACTTTCAACCATTCTTGTGGAACAGAGGATGAACCGTGCATGACAAGGTGGGTCTCGGGAATCCGCTCGTGAATTTCCTTGATGCGTTTGATCGACAAAATATCGCCGGTCGGGGGGCGAGTAAATTTGTAGGCACCATGAGAGGTCCCAATAGCAATTGCTAGCGCATCACAACCCGTCGCTTTCACAAAAGCAGCCGCTTCTTCTGGATCGGTTAGCAGCTGATCTTCGCTGAGAATACCCTCTGCACCGGATCCGTCCTCTTCGCCAGCCATTCCTGTCTCGAGCGATCCCAACACACCCAGCTCACCTTCCACCGATACACCAATAGCATGAGCCATTTCAACCACGCGACGTGTTGTTCCGGAGTTGTAATCAAAATCGGCCGGAGTTTTCATATCTTCGTGCAGTGAGCCATCCATCATCACAGAACTAAAACCCAGCGCCATTGCCTGCTGACAGATATCCGGAGAGGAGCCATGATCTTGATGCATACAAACGGGGATATGCGGATATTCTTCGATGGCAGCAAGAATAAGGTGACGCAAGAAAGGAGCCCCAGCGTATTTACGTGCACCCGCAGATGCCTGCACGATCACTGGCGAGTCCGTTATGTCCGCTGCTTCCATTATCGCGCGAACTTGTTCGAGGTTGTTGACGTTAAAAGCCGGAACACCGTAGCCATACTCGGCTGCGTGATCCAACATTTGTCGCAAAGAAATTAAAGCCATGGTTTTATATCTCACTGTGTGCGCCACCGACTAGCGGCGCCGATATTAAATTTTGGTGCTTAATTAATCTTGACTGCGGCGTTCCAACATGGCCACAGCCGGTAATGTATTCCCTTCTAGGAATTCAAGGAACGCGCCACCTCCGGTTGATATATAAGAAATCCGATCAGACAGACCATATTTATCGACCGCAGCCAATGTGTCTCCACCCCCGGCGATCGAAAAGGCATCGGAGTTTGCAATCGCTTCACCAAGCGCTTTCGTGCCGGCTGAGAACTGCTCAAATTCAAAAACACCTATAGGCCCGTTCCAAACAATCGTACCGGCGTTTTTGACAAATTCGCACAACCGAACAGTGGTCTCTGGGCCCACATCAAAAATCATGTCGCCGTTCTGCACGTCCTCAACAGAACGTGTAATTGCGGGGGTTGCCGCATCGAAGGCTTCACCGACAACAACATCTGTGGGCACTGGGATTTCACCACCCTTGGCTTGTGCAGCGGCACTCAAACGCTTGGCCTCGGGAATTAAATCATTCTCATACAGGCTCTTACCGACCGGATGCCCTTCAGACGCTATAAACGTATTTGCAATCCCGCCACCGACAATCAGTTGATCGACAATTGTAGACAAGGAATCCAACACAGATAGCTTGGTTGAAACCTTGGAACCACCCACAATCGCGACCAACGGTCGTGCGGGGTTATCTAAGGCTTTGCCAAGAGCTTCTAACTCCCCCGTCAACAATGGGCCCGCACATGCGACCGCAGCATGCTCACCCACACCGTGGGTGGAAGCTTGCGCTCGGTGCGCGGTACCAAAGGCGTCCATCACGTAAATATCACAGAGTTTGGCGTACTGCTTTGCCAGTGCTTCATCGTCTTTTTTCTCACCGACGTTGAAACGCACATTTTCCAACAGTACAACTTGGCCATCCACAAGTTCTGGTGGCTGCTGTAGGTAATTTTCGACGAGCGCAACATCTGCGTCTAACAAGCCACCAAGGTAAGAGGCGACTGGCGCTAGGCTGTATTTAGACTCGGGCTGGCCTTCAGTTGGCCTTCCGAGATGTGACATCAACATGACCTTCGCGCCTGCAGCGACAGCGAGTTCAATCGTGGGCATGGAAGCTCGGATACGGGCGTCGGAGGTTACCGCGCCATCAGCGATCGGTACATTGAGGTCTAAGCGAATTAACACCCGCTTGCCTGCAAGAGGCAAATCACTCATGCGCAACACTTTCATAAACAATAGTTCTCTTAGAATTCGAAGATGAAATAACAGAATACCGCCAGCCTGCTGTGAGGCTGGCGGCGAGCAACGCCGGTACGGCTGTTTTAAGTCTGCGGTCTAGTTATAGCAGCGGCGTGGCCGCGTGGATCTATAACAGCGCTTTTGCAGCGGCGACCACGGCGTCTTCAGTCAGACCAAAGTGCTTGTAAAGATCACCCGCTGGCGCAGACTCACCAAAGGTGTCTAAACCAATCACGCCGCCCTCTAATCCGACAAACTGACGCCAGCCTGAGGTTTCTCCTGCTTCAACTGCTAGGCGCGGCACACCAGCCGGCAAAACAGATGAGCAATAGGCTGCATCTTGCGATTTGAACAGGTCAGTTGAAGGCATAGAGACCACCCTTGCAGCGGTGCCGGACGCATCTAAAGTAGCTTTGGCCGCCATCGCCAAGCCAACTTCAGAGCCCGTAGCAATAATCACAACTTGCGCGCTCTGATCGCTATCAGCTAATACGTATCCGCCTCTGGCGATATTGGCAACCTGCTCGCTATCGCGAACCTGCGGTGCCAAGCCCTGTCGAGATAGCGCTAGACAAGTTGGGCCGTCTTTACGCTCAATCGCGGTGCGCCACGCAACAGCCGTCTCAGTCGCATCACAAGGACGCCACACCGACATCTGCGGGATCATACGTAGTGTCGCTATTTGCTCGACAGGTTGGTGAGTAGGGCCATCTTCACCCAGACCAATTGAGTCGTGGGTGAAAACATAGATTCCCTGTTGTTTCATCAACGCAGCCATACGCAAGGCATTGCGACAATATTCAGAGAACATTAAAAAGGTACCACCATACACCACAAATCCGCCGTGCAGCGCGAGACCATTCATCATCGCTGCCATAGCGAATTCGCGCACACCGTAATTGACGTAATTGCCATCAGGGTTGGCCAGCACCTCTCGTGAACCGGTCCACATGGTCAGATTCGAGCCTGCCAAATCTGCCGACCCTCCTAACATCTCAGGCAATATGGCCGCATAGGATTCGATGGCCATCTGCGAGGCTTTGCGACTGGCAACACTTGGGGCTTCGGCTTGGCATTTATCGATGTAAGCCTGAGCTTGAGCTGCCCAATCAGCTGGCAATTCGCCAGCTATGCGACGCTCATACTCTGCTGCCAACTCTGGGTATTCAGCTCGATAGGCCGCAAATGCGGTGTTCCAAACATCTTCAGCAGCCGCACCAGCTTGCTTTGCATCCCAACCCGCATAGATATCTTGTGGGATTTCAAACGGGGCTGAAGTCCAACCCAGTGTCTCGCGCACCAGCGCAATTTCATCGTCTCCAAGCGGCGCACCATGACAATCCTCTTTGCCCTGCTTATTAGGCGAGCCCTTGCCGATAATTGTCTTGGCGCAAATCAACGTCGGTTTGTCAGAAGCCCGGGCTTCAGTGAAGGCCTTTTTCAAGGCTTCCGGATCGTGCCCATCAACAGCACGAAGAACATGCCAGCCATAGGCTTCAAAGCGCGCAGGCGTGTCGTCATTAAACCATCCCTCTACTTCGCCATCGATAGAAATACCGTTGTCATCGTAGACAGCTACCAACTTGCCAAGACCAAGTGTTCCCGCCAGGGAACAGGCTTCGTGCGAAATCCCTTCCATCAGGCAGCCATCGCCGAGGAATACGTAAGTGTTGTGATCAACTATCGCATGCCCATTACGGTTGAATTGCGCCGCCAAGGTGCGTTCAGCCAGCGCCATGCCAACAGCGTTAGCAATCCCTTGTCCCAGTGGGCCTGTGGTTGTCTCAATACCAGGAGCGTAGCCATACTCGGGGTGACCAGGTGTGCGACTGTGCAATTGACGGAAATTTTTCAGCTCTTCAATTGGCAGGTCGTAGCCCGATAAATGCAACAAGGCGTAGATCAACATGGAGCCATGGCCATTTGACAGAACAAAACGGTCTCGATTGCTCCAATTGGGGTTACTCGGGCTATGACTTAGGAAGTCATTCCAAAGAACTTCGGCTATATCAGCCATGCCCATCGGTGCTCCGGGGTGCCCAGATTTGGCAGCTTGCACGGCATCCATCGCCAACGCTCTGATAGCATTGGCTAATTGCTGGCGGTCACTCATGTTGTCATGTCTCGATTCTAAAGGGAAAAAATGCGGTACTGACGAGCTACGCCCGAAAGTGCGCGAATTGGGCGCCACTATAACCCATACCCTTAAGTTTTGCGCCTCAGAGTCGTGCAAACTCGCTTTGACAGGGTGTACAAGAATTATGTGCTGCTAGCCCCAATACTGAGAGCCAATTCCTCTCAAGCAAGTAGCCTTCAATGCCGACAAGCACTTTCTTTAGTAAGAATCAAGTGCTATGCTGAGCCGCTTGATATTCTTCTCTGTTATTGACTTCAATCTGGGTCTCAATGAAACACGATCACCAGTCACGTATAAAAGAGCTCATTGCTCGCGGTAAAGAGCAAGGCTATTTGACCTATGCCGAGGTCAACGATCACCTGCCCGACGGAATCGTAGAAGCAGAGCAAGTCGAAGAGATCATCTCGGTGATCAACGACATGGGCATCCCTGTGCACGAAACCGCACCCGATGCCGACACGCTCAGCCTCAGTGATGAAGCCTCCGTAGAAGCCGACGATGACGCAGCAGCAGAAGCTGCGGCCGCTCTTGCAGCTGTCGAGGGCGAGTTTGGCCGCACCACCGACCCGGTCCGCATGTATATGCGTGAGATGGGTACGGTCGAGCTACTTACACGCGAAGGCGAGATTGAAATTGCCAAGCGCATCGAAGATGGCTTGCGCCAAGCGATGGCATCACTTGCCCTGTTTCCTGCAACCGGTTTTACCTTAGGCGCTGTCTACGACAAATACGCCTCGGGCGAAGGTCGCTTGCAAGACTTCATGCACAGTTTCCAAGATCTTGACGACACGACTATCCAAGGTGCCGTACAACCTGGCGCCAAAGATGAAGACGATGACGACGAAGACGAAGAACCCGTCGACACCGGTCCTGATCCAGAAGAAATAAAAGCTAAGTTGACGGCTATCAAAGAGACTCACGCCAAATACATCAAGGCGCTAGGATCTAGAGCTCGTTCAACGAAAAAATCTGATGAACTGGGCATCCAACTCGCCGGATTGATGGCAGGCATTAAGCTCATGCCTGCTTTCTCTGAAATACTTACCCGCCAATTACGCGGAGCTGTCGACCGCATCCGCGGGCTTGAGCGTCAGATCCGCAACATGGCTGTGACACAAGGTCGTGTGCCTCGTCAAACATTTTTGGACACTTTTGTTGGCCACGAAACCGACACCGACTGGGCCAGCGCCCTGGCTAGTGGAGATGCTCCTTACGCTGAGCGCTTGCTGCCTTTGGTTGACGAAATCCGTCGCTGCCAAAAACGTATCGCTGCCATTGAAGAAGAGTCTTTGCTGAATGTGGCTGAGATCAAAGAAATCAGCCGTCAGATGTCGATTGGCGAAGCCAAAGCTCGCCGCGCCAAGAAGGAAATGGTCGAAGCCAACCTACGTTTGGTTATTTCTATCGCGAAGAAGTACACCAATCGTGGACTTCAGTTCTTGGATCTAATCCAAGAAGGCAACATCGGATTAATGAAAGCGGTAGATAAATTTGAATACCGACGTGGATATAAGTTTTCGACCTACGCTACTTGGTGGATTCGCCAAGCTATCACCCGTTCGATAGCGGATCAGGCGCGAACCATTCGCATACCTGTCCATATGATAGAAACCATCAATAAGTTGAATCGTATCTCACGTCAGATGCTTCAACAGATGGGCCGCGAAGCGACACCGGAAGAGCTGGCTGAAAAGATGGAAATGCCAGAGGACAAGATTCGCAAAGTCCTCAAGATTGCCAAGGAGCCCATTTCTATGGAGACACCTATCGGCGACGACGAAGATTCACACTTAGGTGACTTCATCGAAGACGGAAACGTGGTGTCCCCTGTGGAGTCGGCGACAAACAATGGCCTGGGTGAAACAACGCACTCCGTACTGGCTTCACTAACACCACGAGAAGCAAAAGTATTGCGTATGCGGTTTGGCATCGACATGAATACCGACCACACTCTCGAGGAAGTCGGTAAGCAGTTTGATGTCACGCGTGAACGCATTCGTCAGATCGAAGCCAAGGCTCTGCGCAAACTGCGTCACCCGTCGCGCTCCGAGCAACTTCGCAGCTTCTTGGAAGAATAAGCGAGACTGAAAACGGACACACTCATTGTTCGTTTTTAAACACGACAAGCAGATTTTGCGCAGGCGCGCTATAATCTGTATTGGTTAGGCAACTGCTTAACCGAGGCAACATGCAGGGCCCTTAGCTCAGTTGGTTAGAGCATCCGACTCATAATCGGCAGGTCCCCAGTTCAAGTCTGGGAGGGCCCACCACTTTTTCCTCCGCAATCACTACTTGTTTGCACCCCTTAGTTATTCTCTCCAACTCCTAATATTTCTGCATTAATTTCAGAATCGTTACTTAGAAAAATACAACAATAAGGATTGACGCTCCTATATAAGGGCTTTTAACTCTCAGTTCTTTCAAATGGAAAACTATCGAACATATCAAATTCAATTTTCTAGCATTACCCAGCCTTACTGCTGGTGTAAATAATTATTAATAGACTGGCTATTCATTTATAATCACGCCGTGAAATCAGAAGAAATATCTGCTTCAAATTTAAACCAAAAGAACACCAGCGGTGACGTTAATGAGAAAACCAAATTTCAGCAAGTTGTCTTCTTCAGTTCTAGAAGGCTACAAAGCCGATATTGATGCAGAGCTCGCAGCTCGCGAAAAAAGCTCTGCGAAAAAGGAAAAAGTATTGGCCAAAATGCGATCACTCGCCAAAGCAGAAGGCCTAGATCTAGAAGCATTACTTGACGACGCTGCGCCCACACGCAAATCTAGTGCACCACGAAAGGCAACTGCTAAAGTAGCGCCCAAATATCAGAACCCCAAAAACACCGAAGAAAAGTGGACAGGCCGCGGCCGTCAACCGAAGTGGGTTGCAGCTTTTCTCGCAAAAAATGGCACCAAACTGGAACAACTTTTGATCAAGAAGTAAACTATACCCAGCAAGCTATAAAACGCTAGGCGCGCGAGCTCCTAGCGTTTTTTTATTTGAGATAAATTAAATACTTAATATTAGCTACCTATTATTTAATAAGCGTATATACAGTTACTTTAATTAGAAACTTTAAGCGCTTAACGGAGTAAAGAAATTGAAAGTATTAGTCGTTGGTGGCGGTGGACGAGAGCACGCACTAGCGTGGCGACTTGCACAGTCATCTCGTGTTTCGAAAGTTTATGTTGCACCGGGCAATGGTGGCACCGCAAACGAAGACAAAGTTGAAAACTTATCGATCAAAGATAACGATATAGAAACGCTTAAAGAATTCGCTCTTAAAGAAAACATCAAACTGACGGTTGTAGGGCCAGAGGTACCACTGGTAGCCGGTATCGTTGATTGTTTTCAGGCTGAAAATCTTTCTATTTTCGGGCCCTCAGCAAAAGCCGCTCAACTTGAAGGCTCCAAAGCATTCAGCAAAGATTTTCTCGCACGACACAAGATTCCCACGGCAGCCTATGCCTGCTTCACGGAATTAGCACCAGCATTGGACTACATCGCCGAGCAAGGCGCTCCCATCGTGGTCAAAGCCGATGGCTTAGCCGCTGGCAAGGGAGTCGTCGTCGCTGAAACGATTGAACAGGCGCAAGACGCTGCCCGAGATATGTTGATAGACAACGCCTTCGGCGATGCAGGAGCCAGAATTGTTGTGGAGGAGTTTTTGATGGGTGAGGAAGCCTCCTTTATCTGCATGGTGGATGGCATTCACGCGCTGCCAATGGCAACCTCTCAGGATCACAAAGCACGAGACGAAGGCGATACGGGACCAAATACAGGTGGCATGGGAGCCTACTCGCCAGCGCCAGTGGTCGACAAGGCGATGCACGATCGCATTATGCAAGAAGTCATCACGCCGACAGTGGAAGGTATGCGTGCGGATGGAAACACGTTTGTCGGCTTCCTATACGCTGGGGTCATGATCAACGCATTAGGAGAACCCAAGGTGCTGGAGTTCAATGTGCGCTTTGGAGACCCTGAGACACAACCGATAATGATGCGCCTGCAATCAGATTTGAGTGAGCTGTGCGAAGCGGCACTGAATGGTGAGCTAGACCGAGTGCAAGTCGAGTGGGACAAGCGAGCTGCGTTGGGAGTGGTTGTGGCAGCTGGTGGCTATCCTGCTGATTACGCAAAGGGCCACGAAATCAAGGACGCCTCTGAATCTGTAGAGAACACCAAGGTGTTTCACGCAGGGACAAAACTGGAAGGCGGCTCTGTTATCACAACCGGTGGTCGAGTGCTGTGTGTAGTAGGGCTAGGAGAGAGCGTTCAGGAAGCTGCACAGGCAGCCTACGCTCGCACAAAAGGTATTTCATGGGACGACCACTTCTATCGCAAAGATATCGGTCATAGGGCCATTGCGCGCGAGACTAGTTAGCCGGGACTAGCCTCCCCAAAGACACTGATTGGCTGCTGTTCGCTGCCTTGTGCAGCAACCAATAAGATCACGCTCAAGCGTTATGCCGACTTAGTGCGTTTAAAACGAACGTATTGCCAAAGACAAACAAACTGGATCTGGGCAATAGAACGATGAAAGCAAGTAAAAAAAGCCAGATCATTGCACTGCTTAAAAGCATTGAAACCGGTGACCCGGCTGCAGTTAGTGTGGTTAATGAAGCGAGGTATATTCAACACAACCCTCAAACCCATGAAGGGAGCGAGGGCCTAGCTATTTTATTTAAGCGCCTGTCTCAAACTTCGCCACGCGTAAACATCGTGCGGGCATTTGAGGATGGAGACTTCGTTTTTGCCCATACAGAATACGACTTCGAACAACGCAACATTGGCTTTGAAGTGTTCCGATTTGAAGAAGGACAAGCTGTCGAACACTGGGACAACATTCAGCGCAGACTCGCGCCAAATCTATCAAATCACAGCATGGTGGATGGTTCGAGCAAAGCCACAATTGATGCTCCTACAGAAAAAAATCGCGAGCTTATCCGAACATTTGTCACAACAGTTTTGATAGACCACCAGCTCAAAAAGCTGGACACCTACATAGAACCTGGTTCCTATGTAGAGCACAGCCCACTGTTGAGCGATGATGTTTTAACACTGCAAGCAGCGCTACAGATTGAGCACGAAGCCACAAGGAAAAAGCGCATAGACTATCAAAAAATTCATCGGATATTGGCTGAGGGTGATTTCGTATTAAGTGTCTGCGAAGGTGCTCTGGAAGGAGACCAAGCGGCTTTTTACGACTTATTCCGAGTCTCTGACGGAAAAATTCGAGAGCACTGGGACACAACTGAAAAAGTAGCGCCTAAAAGTGAATGGAGAAATGACAATGGAAAATTTTGATATTAGTTAGATAAAAAACTACAGACCTATATTTTTGTTGACCGTCAGTCTTTGCCAATTCTAGCTCTAAACTGCAGTCACTAAGCTCAACACACTTGCGCCTTTCTGTACTACCTGAGCTTTCTGCTTAGCCTTCGCATTAATTTTTTAGTTATCTCTAGAGTTCACCCTGAGTTGCCCTCTGTTCTGGCACGGTCTATGTTTTGACTGTGGAAACAGAGAACGCACACCATGCATTACGATCCTCGCAGTCAACCCTATCAGCATCCGATACCACTGATTCAACAGTGTACTGGCTCGCGCCCGCTCGCTTGGCTCTCTAGTGCTGACAACGATGACGTGGTTGACCTAAGCGTATTTACCCACTGGCAATGGCTCGCCCCGCAATCGACAATCCTCACCTTCAGCGCGCAACAATCGGTAGAAGGCGAACGTGCAAAAACAGTGGTCAATGCTGAGCAGACGGGCTGGTTTGTTTGGAACATGGCAACAAAGGAGCTGGAACAGGCCATCGCAAAAAGCATAGAAAGCCCATCAATGGGGCGAGACGCATTTGAATATTCAGGCGTTGCCAAAGCACCCTGTATCTCAGCAAACTGCCCCAGAGTTATGCAAAGCCCCGCGCACCTTGAATGTAGATACATGTCCACACAGAGACTACCCGGAAATAACTCTCGACAGTTTATTGACTTGGTTTTCGCCGAAGTGGTCAGAATCCACATTAAAGACGAGCTCATCCCACCAAAGGGCATCGACAAACTTGCGATTCAGCATTTCTTAGATATGATGCTCACTGCAGAAACGCTGCCTAGACAAGACAGCTAGGCAAACAAAAGGCTAAATGCTCGCGTTCGAAGCTGAGCATTCCCCATCGCATGATGAATTAACCTTTCGTAGAGCATTCAGTGTGCTTAGCGCAGCAGGCGCTTAGACTTCATTCCTCGATTCGCTGCAGAACACGCTCATAGCGATTATGCAGCACGCGCTTATGAAGATAATCATGCCCACTTTCTTTGGCATGGCAGTGCACGCACAGCGCCCGCAAAAAACCATACTGGGTATAGTGAGAATCACTTTGCGTATAGTGTGCCTGCATAAAAGGCTGATGCTCTTCCGCAGAAAGATCGCTGTGCGGGCAGTCTCTACCTTGACATTGGTACTCGCACATTTTCATGTATGCATGCTCAATGCGCTGCCAATCCGGTCTTAGCAAATCGGGTACTTGCCTACAGCCAATATCTTGCACGACAGTTCCTAGCGTCGTTTTCGAAAAACTCCGTGAGAAAAAATCAGCAGGTGTGAAACTTTCTTGTTCATAGTATTCACCCTTGCGTCTGCGCTTATTGATTCGCTCCAAGCAGTGAGGACAAGCCTGTAGTTTCTGTCCATCTACATCCAAAAGGGTCTCAGCCCCACGCGTGTAAGTGTACTTAAACCTTCCATCGACACGTTGGGTAGCACAATACTCTCCAGGCCAATCATGCAATGCAGCCTCAACCAGCGCAGGACACTCGATGAGATGATAATTAGCAAGTGACTGCACCACCGAGTCGAGATCAAAACCACCGTGATGAAACTGGGTACCCAACAAATCTTCGAAATCGTCGCTTTCTATATCTTTGTCCGCTCGGTAAAACAACACCCGAGTAATGGCACCATCAGGACGAAGGTAATAAATACCGTTGCTACCAAAGACGAGCGAATCTGGATCAACGTATTCCTCAGAGCTTTCGAGCATATGTGCGAGCATGGCGACACCTTCGAAGGCATCTAGCTTTTGCACCGCATGACGAAGCTTTGGAAAGTTGCTCAGCTTCACGCGTCGCTCCGACTCTGCTGCAGAATGCGGTAGATTTTGTCTTCAGTTTTAGTTAAAACACGGAACTCTACCCGACGCGAGCGCTCGTTGTCCTCGCTGCCATCAGCATTGAGTACCGGATTCGCAAATGACAGACCGTTGGCACGAAGCACGGCGACCAACCAATCACGCTCAACATTCTCTTTGGAAGACATGCTAAACACATAATCCAACACTGAAAACGAACGGTCTTGCGAGAGGCGCGCATTTTTGATGTAAGCCTCTTCGCGTGTAGATGCACCACCCCAATCAGACGAGGTGTGCCCTTCAATACGAATTTCCGCAACATCCTCTCGAAACTCTTCTCGCGATAGAATCTCGACGTAACGAGGAAAGAAGTCTCTTAGAATATCCTGAAAACCATCTTTGATCGATGCACTATTTACGGCGAAAAGAATTTCAGGCTCTTTAAACCGCACGGTGTTATCTGCTAAGATCTCCGCCCCCCAACGAGGCAAATCATTTTTAAATTCATCCACCAACGCTTCGTTAAGTTTTGTTTTGCTTCGGTCATAAGCCACGGCAATTTGTGAAATCGCATCTTTTTCTTCTTCTGTCTGCCACATAAAACCGATGGCTATCAACATGAAGACCATCATCAGTCCGGCCATCATATCGGTGATAGATTTCCATTCGTCTGAGCCGCCACTACGTGCCATAGCCTAGCTCTCCACCAATTCACGATATCGATTGAGAAAGCTTTGGTAATCCTTGGCAAATCGATTGGTCAACCCAGTAAGCGTGCTCTCCAAGTGGCCGAGACTTTGCGGTAGCTGGCGCTCCAATTCTCTCGTCAATCGAGCCACGCTGTCACTCTGCACTTGGAGACCGTGCTGCATACTCTCAAAACCTGCATCCAGCTGCGAAAATGCCGCAGCGGCTTTGTCGCTTAGACCCGCGTATTGCGCAGTCTGTTGGTTAAGCGTTTCTATCTGGTTGTGGTAGGTGTTAATCATATCGCCCAAACCGTCATAAACAGCCTGTGTGCGATCGTGTGTTTGTGCAACAGTTGCGAGCGTTTGCGCTGAACTCTCAAGCGATCCATGCACATTGCTCATCACTTCCTGGTCACGCTCTAGGATCAAACGGTAGTTTTCCTGCCACTGCAACAAATTGGCGACCCCTTGGTTAAGCTCGCGGAAGTTTTCGCCAAATTGCTCACTGAGATTACTGTTAAATTCGTTGACGACACCCTGCAATGATTCAACAATTTGCTGGGTAGCCCCTTCACTGAGTTGCGTCATTGCACCGTTAAGCGCTTCGTTGGTCTCAGCCTGGCTAACACGCAACGCTTTGGTTTCTGCCACCAACTCGGTCAGGCTGTTTAGCTTTTCGTTGGCTTGCGCTAAAAGATCGCTTTCTTCGTCTGCGCCACCACGCAAGCGTTGCAGTACAGATAAAAGCACAGACAGGCTCATGCCGACGATTGAAGTCAAAAAGGCTGTTTTCATGCCCTCTAGCAACAGTGGGACGCTACTGCGTATATCGTTGGTATCAAAGCCTTGCAAACCCATATAGACACCGACGAATGTCCCTAATACCCCGATGGTGACAATGATGGACCGAAAGTCTCTGTGGTTGGCATGGCTAAAGGAGGAGAAAAAATCGATGAGAAAAAGTAAGCCCATAACGCCACAAAAAGCGAGGATGGTCGTATTAAATTCCATAGGTACTTCCGGGTAACAGGATTGATAGTGGTCGCGCACCACAAAACGAAAAAGCAGGCGCGGCATACACGGAGCTGCCAATGTCCAGAAAGCAGGCAAAACTCAGAGTGCAATTTGTTGGGAATATGCTACCGCTTGGTCGCCACATACGCAACGCGCGTGTCAGACAGATGACACACTGTTTATCTGGAGCACCGTTACGGCGCAATTCCGCGCCCTTGGACGCGTATGTCCATCAATACACCAACAAGGATTTCGGCGATGAAAAAGCCAAAATCACTTATTGGCTGGGTAGCAAACCGGTTGGAGAGTCCGCTTCGGCATAATAGAGTTCACCCCGATCATAAAACCAGGCGTTCCCATAGGAAGAGAGTACCGTGCGAGCGTTGTCATCGTAGCGGGTACCATTTGACAAAAGAGCGCTGGAGATCTCAGAGAGACCCGATTCATTGACAGCAAACTCGCTGCTCCCATCAGCTTGATCGAGCCAGGCAAGCGCGTGGAAATCTCGAAACAAGTCACTATTAGTACCACGATCACCAAATTCCAACGCGTTTATTAACGTTGGCTCACTCGGGTCCGCCAAGTCAAACAAGCTCAATCTGAGTCCTTGATACCATCCACCCCATCCAGCATCTCCTTCACTTGTCGTACTCGCAGATTCACCTATGCCCAGCAGTCGACCATTAGAAACAGGATGCAAGTAGTCCAAAAAACCAGGCACCTCTAGCTCTCCTGCAATAAAGGGGTCAGTGGAATCTGACACGTCAATAACGTACAGCGGGTCTGTCGTTAAAAAAGTCACAACGTAAACCTTGTCGTCCAGCGCACGCGTGCCATAAATGCGCTCGCCTGGTTTGCCAATAGCTGCTGGTCTTTCGCTATTTGGCAGTTGTGCTTTAAGCTTTACATACTTGATCAAAACTAAATTTGTGTATATCCGTGTTTGCGCTGGCAGGAAAAAAGATGTCAACCTGATTACTTACCCACCCCTCATAGAAAGTTTCGGTGGTTCCGATATACAGCGCGTCATGGCTAACGAATAGGGTTTCCGCAGTCCCGAGCATGCAACGAGTTGTCACAGACTCAGGCGCATCTATAGGTATAACTATAACCGTGGTGATTCGCGTACTCAGCCGGCGTTGATCGACTGTGGAAGCATAACAATCGGTGGAGGATACCAAAGCCCTTGCTCAACCCCGTCAAATTGCCAATGGGGGAGCCAATCATCAAGAGCTTTCTCATCTATGTTTCCAGTGTTTTCATCGGCAGGGTGAATATAGGGTGCCCCGTACTCTGTGACGAGATACAGGATGCCTCCAATTCGGCGACTGCCCACCAGCGAACCATCAAATCGGGCCTGCTAAACTGCATCGTACAAATTGGCACTACTGGCACTGCTCATCACTTGTAGAGCGACCGTACTCCCACCCCACCAGAAACTACCCTGCGCAGAATCTTTGATAGTTCTGTCGCCCTGCCCTTGCAAAATCAATAAATCGTCATTTGCCACATGGTAGAGACCATTCCAACGCACATCTATTTGCATAAGGCGTTTGTTCTAGCAGTTTTGCAGGGGCTCTTAGCTGGAAAACCTTGAGTGTTGATTGTGTATTCTGCCGTGAGACTTGCCCACTATCGGAAGTGGCAACTGTTCCATTTTGGAATGTCGTCAAGGCGAATAGCCGGTCACCATCCACTTTGATAAAATCAGCTTCCCACCCCACGCATCTGGACATTGGTGCCGCTGATGTTCGCCTGGGCACCACCAGACCTCAGGGTATCTTGCCCCGAGGCTTCAGCCTCTATCGATTGCGGATAAAAAGGTTGACTGCGCTCTACACGAGCCGCTTCGCGCGCTAATCCAGTCTCTCTTGATCACTGCCAAAGCCTAACAATAACGCTTTTGAACCACTTCCCTGTCGATCTTCGTGCAGGTTTAGCAAAACACGGGTCGAGTCATCTGAACATGCTTGCCGGTGAATGAACAAACATGCCAAGCCACTAGGTTAAACACATAAAATTTATTCATCCCGCATTCCCCACTATATCGACGTAAACAGTGTCAATAAATTGCCCCGAAAAACCCAAGGGAAACTACTATTGACTCTATCAGGTTTAAATACAGATATAGAATCCATGAACAAAACAGTGAAACACACCGCTCTTGTGGCGCTGACAACTATGGCCATAGCCTTTGCTCCGGGCGCACGCGGAATCGACGACGCGCAGCAATTCTCAGACTGGACTGCCCGTTGCTCCACCGCAGAAGGTCAAACGGAGCAATCCTGCGTCTTGGAACAGATAGTCTTCAGTCCAGATGGTGAACGTCCGATGCTTCGCGCCGCTGCTGGGTATCTGCAAGAACGCCAAGGTGAGCCTGTACCTGCAGTATTGGTAACGGTACCCCTGATGGTGGCCTTACAAGAGGGCATGGCTGTCTCAGTGGACAAGGAAGGCGCTTTCGTCGCACCCTACCACCACTGCAATCCAGAGGGCTGCGTCGCTGGACTGCCGCTGGACGAGAAAGTACTAAGCGCTTTCAAAAAAGGCAATGAAGCGACTATCAGGCTTGTGGCCGTCAGTGGCGAGGTTATGGATCTAACGCTTTCATTGCGTGGATTCACTGCGGGTTACACGGCTTTGCCTAACTCTCAATAAGCCTAACATCACAGACAGTTTGTTAGGCCCAAATGCGCCATTTGGGCCAGCCGTGCGACTTGTTTGAACTATTTACGAGGATATTGGCTCTGCTGTTGCATCATTGATCTTCTATACAAGCTCCTCACTGCCGAGGTCTCGACGAGAAGGTTTCATGCTCAAAATACAGTTTATAGCGCTTTTGCCCTGCCTACTGCTTGTCGCCTGCATTAGCGATGAAAGCTCCAGCAGTGGTAAGTTAGATCTCAGCGATCTTCGTAGCTACAACCCAGACAGCGACTATGCCGAGCAACTGGCCACCTGCGCCAGTGCCTACCAACAAAATTTAGAATGTAAAATCGGCACTCTGCCACCGTTGTCTGCAGATAGCTCTGACGAGCCCACTGTTGACGAGATAATGGATCGAGTAGTGGTTTCTCACCAATGGATGGGTGACAACTTTCGTGCTGCTCTAACAGAGCAGCTGTTGCCCATTGAAATAAGAAAAATGATGCGACCGTTAGCTGCGATCGTCATCGATGACGATATCCGTCCGAGTTTCTTCTTGAGCGGCAGTGGCATGATTTACTTGGATCCCAAGTATCTTTGGTTAACCTCTGACGAAAAAAGCACCATCAGCGAAGTACAAGACTTTCGCAGTGCGTTTGCACCTCAAATGACTGCCTTACCCGCTTGGCGTTACTTAAACGGTGACGAGTACGCCTACCCTTCCAACGACTCAACAAGCCGAAGCGCTACTGAGATGAGCTATTCACTCGCGCGCCTTCTATTCCATGAGCTCGCGCATGCGAACGATTTTATCGAATTGGAACGCTTGCCATCTCTCAGCCCTGAGGCAGGATTTTCCTCGTTGCTCAATCCAGAGGGGGGCCAGATGAGTGAGCACGTTCAAGCCAGCCATCCGTTGCAATCGAGTACGCTATTGAACTACGCGGCCGCCCTTTATCTCGGCGAACCAGCGAGCGAGTTCACTAAATCACTGAGCGGGATCAACGCTGGGGCCCATCGAAATAGCGAAGGTGCAAACGCAACTTACAACTACACAACACGTTACGAAGACTTCGCCATGCTCGTGGAGGAAACGATGATGCTGAGGCATTTTGGTTTTCGTCGAGATACAGCATTTGTCGAACAAGAGGTCACGGGTACCGATAGCTCAGGCGAAGCTTTGACGGACTACGTCGTTTACTGGGGCCAACGCGGTCGTATCGGTGACACCTTGGTCAGGCCTCGTGCACAGATGGCAATGGAAAAGCTATTACCAGACATCAGCTGGGGCTCGTTTTTCGATTCTCTTGCTGAGCCATCAGAAATGGCCGTCGGTGCAACTTGGCTAGACAATTTGGACCTGACTGCGGGAACCGACAATGACCTGTCGCTCGATGCCGAGGCAATATCAGAAAGGTCACAAGCACAAGATTTTTACGGCCCACACGATTGAGCCTCTAGGGCTCTCGACATCAAACTGTAACAAGTTTAAACAGGCCGACACACTATGTCGGCTTGGACTTTGCATTGTTAGCACTCTATAACATATTTTCATAGAGGCTCTCCGAGTATGGCTGTCAAGGTTCTTATCAAACCCACCAAGAAGTTGATGCAACAGTCGTTGATTGCAGCAGCGCTGTGGTCTCTTTCAGCCCCCGTGTTCTCAGTGAGCCTAAGCGAAATTGATCTAAAAAGCGGATTGCATCAGCCATTCAATGCGACCATTTTATTGCGCAACTTTGACCCTGTAGAGGCGGATCGCGTGGGTGTCGAAATCGCCAACGATATTATCCAAAGCCAGTACAACAACACGACTTACCTACCTGCACCCATAAATGCAAAGTTGAAAACGACTTCGCGAGGTACTGTCGTCGAGCTAACAAGCCCAGTAGCGATCGACGAACCGTTTCTAAAGTTTGCCGTTCAGCTAAGCTCACCTACTGGCTTGATCTTAAGACAATATGAAGTATTGCTTGACCCGCCGAAGAGCGTTTACCAAAGAACAAAAAAACCGGCGTTTAACCTAATTGCAAAGACCCCAAAACTCGACGCTTTGGAAAAGCTCAAAGCTTCTATCCAAGTAACGGAGAATGATCGAGCGCAAGGCATTGAATTGGCCGCAACGCCGACGGTTGCTGCGCTGAGAAAAGCACCTGAAGAAATGGTGCAGCCTGCAAACAAAGCAATCGTAGCGATACAAGAACCGGTAACGCCTACCACTACAAAACCTTACTTAAAAAATGCTTTCACACCGCGAACAACCGACACATCACCACTCGAAGAAGTGGTCGCTGTCGTAGAGAGCGCGGCACTGGAAGTGCAGCCAGTCGAAAAATTGTTTACGACACAAGAGATGAACAACGCCGAATTCGTCGCTGCACTCGACGAGTATTCAATGGCAAATTTACAGCGCACAGAGAAACAAATACAGCTCGACACCACGCCATCTGTAGATCAGATTTCAACGCTAAAGCCAGAGTTCGCCGCACTAAGTCGCGCACCTGAGACGGTCCAGCCTACCTCGATGTACAAAGCACCAGAGCAAGTCGAGCCGCTGAAAGCTGTCGAGCTCACAGTGGAAGACAGTGCTTTCGCAAGCTCAACAGCCGACTCAGTCGCGAAAGAGTTACTCGCCTACCGTGAACGCGTACGGGCGGGAAAGACCGGTGGATTGAGCTCGCGTGAGCTTGTTAAGTTATCTGCCGGCAGCGTGAACAGAGTATCGAACATCCCTCAGGAATAACCCTGTTAGCCTTCTAAGAGCCTCTTAGCGAGAACTAGTCTCCGCCAGCTAACAAGCTGGCGTTGCCACCAGCGGCTGTAGTGTCGATGCACACATGCCTTTCTCTGATGCACATCAAGGCTAAGTTATTCTCCGTGAGCAAGGGCAGTAAAGGCCCCTCTCTTGTCGCTAAGGCCCGCTTACACGCTTGTCGGTAGTCACCCTCTTGCCAACTGACAACCGCTTCGAAACCATGCAACTCGTTCAGTAGATCGGGCTCCACTACGCCGTCCATACCTTGCTCTGCAGTCAAGCCTGGAGCAATTGCAAGCACGGTACCCCCGGCACTCTCTATTTTTGTTTTTTGCTCAAGCGCTACATCTGCACCCGGCCCAAGGCACAAAATAATACCTCTAGCGAATGTCGAAAGTCGGTTGGACTCACCTGTTGGCCCCGGCATTTCCTCTACTTCGATCGCCGCAGAGTTAGGTACCAACGCATCCAACGCCTCTTGAATCTTACCTTGAGCAAGAGCATGACCTTCGATTGCCGCATGCACAGACACTTCGGATCTGACGAAACCGTCTAGATATCTCGGCCCGCCCGCTTTTGGCCCTGTTCCCGACAGACCTTCTCCACCAAATGGCTGAACCCCTACAACCGCGCCGATCTGATTGCGATTGATGTAGATATTGCCCACTTGTAGACGTTCAACACAACGCTGCACACGATCATCTATGCGAGAATGCAAGCCAAAAGTTAAGCCAAAGCCCGCTGCATTGATTTCATCCAGAACGTCATCCAATTGATTCGCCTTAAAAGTAGCGACGTGCAGAACGGGAGCAAATACTTCACCCCGTTCCGCCATTGCTGCGATGCCGCTAACTTTCAGCACGGTAGGAGGCATAAAGTGCCCCAACTCCGGACACTCCAATTGCTTCAATAAGCGTCCTTCTTGCTCCGCCTCAGATACATAGGCTTCGACTTGGTTGAGCGCCTTTGCATCGATCATGGGCCCTACATCTGTGCTGTGTTGCCACGGGTCACTAAGAATCAGTTCGTCCATGGCACCGTAGAGCATTTTTAAGAGGCTCTCGGCGACTTCCTCTTGTACATACAACACCCTGAGTGCTGAACAGCGTTGACCCGCGGAACGAAATGCCGAATCCACTATGTCTCGTACCGATTGTTCATGTAGAGCTGTACTGTCAACAATCATGGCATTTAAGCCACCCGTCTCAGCAATGAATCGCGCTTCAGGCTCAAGTCCATCGGCCATGCTGACGGCGATTCGTTTGGCGGTCGCTGTGGAACCTGTAAAACATACACCGTTTATACGAGGGTTTCCGGTTAAAGCCGCGCCGATCTCAGAACCGGATCCCGGCAGAAATTGCAAGGCCGACACAGGCACGCCCGCACGATGCAACAATCCCACAGCACATGCTCCAACAAGTGGAGTTTGTTCTGCAGGCTTGGCTAAAACAGCATTACCCATCGCCAACGCAGCGGCAATTTGACCACTAAAAATGGCTAAAGGGAAATTCCACGGGGAAATACAAGTCATGACACCCCGCGGCTGTTGCTCTTCGCGACTCAGTGCTTCTACGGCGTAGTAGCGCAAGAAATCAACCGCCTCACGTATCTCAGATACCGCATCGTCGTTGGTCTTACCAGCTTCGCGTTGGAGCAAGGCAACCAGCTCTCCTGTGCTTTGCTCGTACAAGTCGGCCGCCCGTTGCAAAGCAGCAGCGCGCTCTGTTACGGCCACATTCCAAGGCACTGCTGCCTGGCAAGCAGCCTTTGCAAGTTCGAGGGAAGCGAATTTTGCTGAGCCGACAACGTCTTTGGCGTCTGCTGGGTTGACAATAGAGACCGCTGGCAACGCGGCACCATCTTCAACGGCTGTTATAGGCGCAACTTGCCATTGCAGGTTGCGCCAAATATGGCGAGCCGCATCATAAGTAACAAGATCCGTTCTGTCATGCAAATCCCAACCGCGAGAGTTTTTCCGCTCTTCGCCAAACATCTCAAGAGGCAGCACAATACTCGGGTTGCGCGCCTCATCCAGTATTTCAACAGTAGCAGCCACAGGGTCGGCAACAACCTCACTAGCGGGAACGTCTTCATCGACTATTTGGCTGACAAAGGAGCTGTTAGCGCCGTTTTCTAGAAGCCGACGCACGAGGTAAGCAAGAAGATCTCGGTGCGCACCCACGGGCGCATAAATACGGCAGCGACGGGCGTATTTTTCTCGAACTTGCGCGTGAAGCGCTTCACCCATTCCGTGTAATCGCTGAAATTCAAAATTATCGCTATCACCAGCAAGTTCTAATACCGCAGCAACAGTGTGCGCATTGTGTGTCGCGAACTGGGGATAGAGTCGATCCGTCATGCCAAGGAGTTTTTGTGCACAACACAAGTACGACACATCGGTTGACGCCTTACGTGTAAACACAGGGTAATAGGGCAAACCTTCGACTTGAGCACGTTTGATCTCAGTGTCCCAGTAAGCACCTTTGACCAGTCGAACCATGATGCGCTGTTCAAGTTTGCCAGACAACGCATAGAGCCAATCAATCACGTAGCCGGCCCGACGTCCATACGCTTGCACGACAACGCCAAATCCATCCCAAGACTTTAGCGAGGGGTCACTGACAATCGCTTCAATCACTTCTAGGGATAAGTCGAGCCGATCAGCCTCTTCCGCATCTATATTGAAACCCATACCTGCCGATTTAGCCAAAAGTGCCAGCGATCGCGCTCTAGGTACAAGCTCGCTGACGACTCGTTGGTGCTGGCCCACTTCATAGCGCGGGTGAAGTGCGGAGAGTTTGACTGAAATGCCAGGATTGGCACGGATATCATCGCTGTTACACGCCGCTGACAAAGAGACAATGGCCTTGGAGTAAGCCAAGTGGTAACGCTTGGCGTCCGCTTCAGTGCGAGCTCCCTCGCCGAGCATGTCATAGGAATAACTATAACCGCGACCTTCGTTACTCTTGGCATTTGAAATCGCTTCTTCGATATCTCTACCCAGCACAAATTGCGCGCCTAGCTCCCGCATGGCCCCCGCGACAGCGGTCCGAATTACCGGCTCGCCCAAACGGCGGACAGCAGCACGCAAGGTGCCCACCAAGCCGTCACTTTCGTCATTGAGCACGGTTCCCGTCAACAGAAGCGCCCAAGTGGAAGCATTAACTAATGACGAGCTGGACTTGCCTAGGTGTTGACCCCACGCAGAGGGGGCAATCTTATCTTCTATGAGGTCGTCGATCGTGTCCGTATCTGGTACACGAAGCAAGGCCTCTGCGAGGCACATCAGCGCTACACCCTCAGAGGTGCTCAGCCCATACTCAGCAAGGAAAACTTCCATCATCCCTGGAGAAGCCTCTGATCGAATGGACTTAACCAAGGATTGCGCGGTGACATCAATTTTCGCACGCATTTCCTCGGACAGACTGTGGCCTTCAAGCAATTGCTTGAGTGTTTCACCTTCATCTGGGGTCAACGGTGCCTGTATTCGGCTGCGATCCAAGGGCATGTCATTTACGTGCATCTTTGCTGTCTCCAATTATGGGTATCCACACTTTAACTCTATAAGAAAGCCTAATGATCTAGTTGGCTGTACAATCGCAGGATAATTTTCTGTTTTTTAACTTTCAGTAAAATAAAATGGCCAGTAATTCATCAAATCACAGGACGCTGGACAAATACGACAGTGCCATCCTATCGACTCTCGCACTTGAGGGGAGGTTGGGGCTTACGGAGCTGGCAGAACGTGTAGGACTGTCCAAAAGCCCTGTCCAAGCGCGCCTAAAAAAGCTGGAAGCTCAGCACTACATCCTCGGCTATCAGGCAAAACTCAATAATGAACTGCTAGGGAAGTCCCACGTCGCGTTTGTGCAAATCAAACTAAACAATACGACAGCCCAGGCCTTAGAGGCATTCAACCGTGCCGTAAAGACCATAGACGTCGTCGAGCAGTGCCACATGATGGCAGCGAACTTTGACTACCTGTTGAAGGTGCGCACTCGCGATATCAACGACTATCGCAAGGTCCTCGGTGAAAGCATCTCATCACTTCCTTATGTCGCGCATTCATCTACTTTTGTGTCCATGGCGGCTATTGTCGATCCTCAACAGTGAACTTTGAACACCCCGGGCCGTTGCGCTAAGGGCCCTCAGATTAAGTCCGATCAGTGACATTAGCGTGTAAAATTTGGATCCAGCAAAGCGCGAATCGACGGCGACTGGGGTGCTATTGGCTAGGTGTGTAACACGGCTGGGCCAAATTTAGCGCGTCGACGGTGCGAGCATGACTTGATCTGAGGTTCCCTAACTTTTTTAAATGCAACAAAGCAGTAACTGGCGACGGTGGCGCGCTACACTTAGGCTCCACTTCCGATCACGAGCTTGTTGTGACTGACCAAGACCATCCCGACTGGGCCTATGCCAGTCTTACTCCTGAACGCATGCTAAACGATCTAGAGTCGCTTGGCTGGCCTTGTGACGGTCGACTAATCGCACTAAACAGCTATGAAAACCGTGTTTATCAGGTGGGTATCGAGGACGGCGAACCAGTCATTGCCAAATTTTACAGACCGAGTCGTTGGAGCCCAGAGCAACTGCAAGAAGAACATGATTTCCTGAAAGAACTCTTCGACGAAGAAATCCCTGTTGTTCCGCCACTGGCATCGCCGATAACGGGTAAGACGCTGAATGTCTGCGACCCTTTTCCCATTGCCGTTTTTCCAAGGCGGGGTGGATACTCACTCGAAATGGATCAGGCTGAACAACTGTATCGCATCGGTCGTGCGCTAGGTCGTTTACACACGGTTGGTTCGCGAGAACCGTTCAAGTACCGTCCGGAACTCAACTCCACCGACTTTGGACATCATGCTGTTCAGCAAGTCGTGGCATCCCCTCTGCTGCCCGAGGCCATGCGCTCTGTGTACGAGGGCGTGGCGATGGACCTCATACAGAACGTGGAAAACACATTACAGGGCTTTGGCAAATGGAATGCTATACGACTACACGGAGATTGCCATGCAGCCAATGTCATGGTGAGAGAAGACCTGATGCACATCGTTGATTTTGACGACGCGCGCTTGGGCCCTGCTGTGCAGGACTTGTGGTTATTTTTGTCCGGTGACAACAACGAACAAAGACTGGCTTTAAGTGAGATATTAGAAGGATATGAGGAGTTCCGGGACTTTGATCGCCGCGAGTTAGCGTTAATTGAACCTTTACGAAGTCTGCGAGTATTGCACTACGCTGGCTGGCTTACTAAGCGCTGGGATGACCCAGCCTTTCCAGCAGCTTTCCCTTGGTTGGCTGAACCCCGATTTTGGGACCAACATATTCTTGATTTACGGGAACAGCTCGCGGCGTTGCAAGAGCCTGTAGAGCTCAATCCATACTGATACTGCCTAAGCCGCATAACCTGTTTTTCGACTAGCTGACATCTCAGTTAATGTGTGGTTGACGATGACTCGGTTGCGCCCAGATTGCTTAGCTTCATACAACGCGATATCCGCAAGTTGCAATAACGCCTCTGGCTCGTCGTGTTCAATCTCATCCAACGAGGCGATACCTCCACTGGTCGTGACATGAAAGCTCTGGCCTTCCCAGACAAATTCATACTCTTCCAGTACCTGCGCTATTCGTAGACCGACTTGCAATGCCTCTGCCGTCCGAGCCATTGGCAGCAAGACAGTGAACTCCTCACCACCAAAGCGTGCAGCGATGTCATGATCACGAATATTTTCTTTGATGATGTGTGCTGCTTGTCGCAGCACATAGTCACCGCAAGGATGACCCCAACTGTCGTTGATTTTTTTAAAGCGATCAATGTCGAGCATCATGCAGCAAAGCGGCGCATTTGAACGACGCGCTCGGTTTATCTCACGCACAAAAGAGCGCATCAAATAACGCCTGTTATACAGACTGGTTAGTGGGTCAACGGATATCAATTCATCGATATGCTGACGCATTCCCTCAAAGCCTTTTGCTAAAGCAGCAGTTTCGTCACCTGAGTCTCGAAAGCTGAGCGGTACTGCGTATTCTTCTTCCTTCATTCGAGCAATTGATTCTGTCAATTCACGAATAGGCAATGTAATTCTGTGAGAGATAGCTAGAACAATCCAAAGGGTCAACCACAGCAAAACAATGGTGGCAGCAACCACGCGATTTTGTAAATTAAAGATATCTGATTGAAATATTTTTTTAGGCACCATGTACCAGAGCTCAATCGGTAGGTTTCCAACACTTTGGCGCATGCCATACCAATCAGGAACTGCGGACAATTCATTGTCACGAGGTTGACTGTCTACCAATTGAAGAAACGTTGCATGCAATTCTTCATCAATAGGTTCGTGATTAGAGATAATTGGTTGGCCTTCATGAGCTATGACGACCACGCTGTGAGCCGGCAAGTCGTCATATTCAACGCTGCGTAGCAGCTCCATGCCACCAATTTGTGCGGCAGCTAAAAACCGTCCAACTTGGAGCTCAGAGGCATCACTGCCTGGCAATACAATGGAAGTGCCCACCGAGCCAGGCTGAATATTTGTTGCTATACCACTGGTCAATAGACTTTGAATTGCACCCGTGTCCCCGACACTTTGCTGCACAACTCCACGGTCATCGACCAAAAGCACACCTTCAGCGTAGAGCGTGTTTCTCAAATACTGACGTAACAGTGGTTCTGGATCGGCGCCATCATCTATGTTTTGTTCTAGGGCCCGCAGAGAGAGCCGTTCATTGGCAGCTAACTGGACCAAGTCGCTGCTCATCACTTCTAAATGCAATCCTGCAATCTTTTGCTTGTCTATGCGCGTAGAACTGGCGAAGGAGTGGTAAACCACAAACCCAAGCGTACACAGCACCAGTATCATAGCGATACTGAAACTGAATATCAGTTTTCCGCGTATTTTCAGGCTTGGAAGCATGAAAATATTCCTGTGCAAAATCGCATCGTAATTTGGACTCTAATTACCCATAGGTTGGTTACTACACGTCACCGTCAATCGGAAAAATCACTAAGCCTCATATCGTTCACTTTATACCGGGTGAACAATCCCAACTCAGGAAGGAAATACCCTTCCTCACTCTGCTATCGACCGATGAGGTCTAGTACTTTAAGAAAGCTAGATCGTATTCAAGCGATGGACGTTTAGACTTTATTCAACCCGAAACGACGGAAACCTCTGTTTCCTTATTTTCCGGAAGCTCGGCTAAAAAGCGGTAACTTTTTTTAGAATTGTTTGACGTCCTACAAACTAAAAAACACATAAACCCTTGTTTTTTGCTGTTTAGATTTGTTCACCGATGAATTGCAAGTCATTTGCCAATCCAATCACCCATACGGGTCATTCGATTGAATATGCAACAAAGAGAACAGTTTCTGGCGCGCAAAAAAAACCGACCACAAAATGTGGCCGGCTTTAGCTGTCGGGATTGGTCTGGATTAGCTAATCGCAGGGAACTCAGGCATTTGCAACCCGACTACCTTCTGCATGACACGAACGACTTGATTTGAGTAGCCCGCCTCGTTGTCATACCAAACGTACAGGACAACACGATCGCCATCGACAATAGTGGCGGCCCCATCGACAACACCGGCATCCTCTGACCCCACCAAGTCGCTAGAAACGAGCTCTGTCGACAACGTGAATCCAATCTGACCCTGCATGTCAGCCAACGCCTTATCACGCAAAAAGTCGTTCAACTCGTCTTTATTTGTGCCTTTGTCCAAATTGAGATTCATGACAGCCATCGAGACATTCGGTGTAGGGACTCGGATAGCATTGCCCGTTAACTTTCCACCCAGCTCAGGCAAAGCTTTTGCAACAGCCTTAGCTGCCCCTGTAGACGTAATCACCATGTTCATGGGAGCGCTGCGGCCACGACGTTCTGCGCTGTGCATGTTATCGACTAGATTTTGGTCATTGGTGTAACTGTGTACCGTTTCTATGTGGCCATTTTTTATACCAAAGCTGTCGTTCACCGCTTTTAAAACCGGGACGATTGCATTTGTAGTACAGGAAGCAGCACACAAGATAGTGTCGTTTGGATCGACATCCTGGCTGTTTACACCAGCCACGATGTTTTTGATATCGCCTTTAGCAGGTGCTGTCAGCAATACCTTAGACGCACCCTTGGACTTCAGGTGCAGCCCCAGCCCATCACGATCCTTCCAAATACCGGTGTTATCTACGATCAACGCATTTTCAATCCCGTATTCGGTGTAATCCACTTGATCTGGGCCATTCGCGTAAATCACTTGGATAAAAGTGCCATTGGCGATTAGAGCATTGCGCTCTTCGTCTACCGTTATGGTGCCATTAAAAGGACCGTGAATAGAATCACGGCGTAGCAAACTAGCGCGCTTTTCAAGGTCACCGCCTTTACCGCGAACAACAATTGCGCGTAAACGCATATTTGATCCACTACCGGTACGCTCGATCAGCAAGCGAGCCAACAAACGCCCAATTCGACCAAAACCGTACAGCACAACGTCTTTCGCGTTGTCTTCGGCTTTTTTGCCAATGACAGGCGTGAGTTCAGCGGCTAGAAAGTCTTCTAACGTTGAGCCATTGCCCAATTTTGCATAGGCAACAGCTAGCTTGCCAACATCAACACGGGCGGGAGCTAAGTCCATTTTGTCCATGGCAGCCACCATGGCAAAAGTAGCTTCTATATCTAGCTCCTCACCGATCATACGGCGACCGACACGGTGTGCTTTTAGAATGTCGATTGTGGTGGAATTCATCAACCGACGTCCAAACACCTTAATGGCGACTCCTTTCTCACGATAGAGTGCACCGACCAAGGGGATCAGCTGCTCAGCCAGAGTCTGCTGGCATTTCCATTGATTCAGAACTTCTTCGCTGTGCTTTAAAGCCATACTTCACCTGCAGGTTAAGTTTTGAAAATTAAATATCCGCTGAATTCATATCAACCTAACATTGAAATTCAACTGAATTATCAGACCTCTAGCGGCAAAAATATTTATAAATAGAGGCAATAGGGGGCTTGTCTAGGTGTTTGTCTGCGCCTGCCCACGCAATCAGCGAGTGATCAGCTAAAGGAAATCGGCTAGCAACTTCGGCGAAAATAACGCTCGACGTGCTAAAACACAATAATTACTGCGCTTACTGCAATAACATTGAGTGCTGGTTGCGCTCTTGAACCACAAAAAAACCTTTGAATCGTGTTTGAGTCATCACACTGCTACAACAAATCTCTTTCTTAATTGTATCAATTTTGAAACACAACAGTTTCAATCAAAACCGAGGCCACAGAAGAGGCTCACCACAACGCGTTCAGCGAGTCGCTTTATTCTTTCTCATTTTTGTTGGGCACAAAAAAACCCGGTGATGAACCGGGTTTATTTCAACGTTGAAACTTTCAGGCTACTTACCGAGTTGAGTACTCAAATCGGTAATCGCCTCTAGCATCACTTCATAGCTACCGGCTAACTGACCGCTGGTTTTGTACTTCCCTGCAACCATCATCGATGGCACACCAGTCAAACGGTATTTAGCAGCCAATGTCATTGCATTACGCATAGCACCATCAACCATAAACGATGACATCATGCTTCTAAATTTTTTGCCGTCTATTCCTCTTGACTCAGCGAAAGCTACTATCTCGTCTTCATTGCCTTCTCGCAGCTTCTGATTCCTGTCCTTGTGGATAGCGTCGAAAAAGGGCTCGTGAAATTCTTCCACTACACCCATCTGTCTGGCGGAGTAGAACGCGCGGGAATGAGCCTGCCAACTAGGGTTGAGTGGCGGTGCTTCACGGACGAAAACGACGTTTTCCGGCATTGCCTCAGCAAGCCACTTGTTCATTGAGGGCTCCAAGCTATAGCAATGCGGGCAGCCATACCAGAAGAACTCTATCACTTCGACTTTACCGTCGGATCGATCCGCTACAGCTAAGGGTAACTCTTCAAACGCAAGTGGCACTTGCAGTTCCGCCGCTGTGGCTCCGCGGGCAACGGACAATGCTGCCATAGCTCCCAACCAAGTCCGTCTATTAAAGTTTCCCATGTACTACACCCCAACTTATGTGATTATTTTTAACTTCCGAACATCTGTGATTCAACTAAGACCGCAAAGTTCCTGCTCTTGCCGTCTGAATGTACTCTGACCTAGCCTGAATAATTACATCGTTAACTCGAGTCGAAGCCTGTTTGTAGCTCAAAGCCACGTTCATAGAGTCGGATATAGGATGTTTTTTTAAAGACTGTCCGCAAAACACAAAAATGCGAGGGCGCTTACAAACGGTTTGTAGAATCAAAATTTGATTTGAGAAAAGTAACTGCAGTGGACGATGATGTGGCTTTCCAAAGGGAGAATTTAAGGCCAATAATCGATGCAGCCGTAAGGCGCCTTATTTAGCGCACCCAAATCATAGGCCTAGCGGGCACCTCCAGGAGAAACAAAGCTAAACTTCGCCACTCCCAGAAGCAACCGATACTTATGCTAGTTTAGACCTTCGATATATTCTGCGACTGCAGTGATTTCATCGTCAGTCATACGCTTAGCCATACTGCGCATGACCGAAGCACCGTCGTTGTTGCGACTGCCATCTCGGAAAGCCATCAGCTGTGCTTTGGTGTAGTCAGCAAATTGACCGCGCAACTGAGGAAAGCCAGCACCTGGCATCCCCGCACCGTTAATACCGTGGCAGGCCATACAAGCGGCGGCACCCGTTTCAGGGATTCCGCCACGGTAGATAGCCTCACCTGCCGCTAAGGTTTCATCATTGGCTTTGCCAATAGTGCCCTTCTCCGTGGCGAAGTATGCACCCAAGTCGGCCATGTCCTGCTCGCTCAAGGCCGCAACCTGACCAACCATCAGCGCATTTTGACGCGCACCAGACTTATAATCTGCCAGTTGTTTGGCGATGTAATCGGCGTGTTGACCTGCAATCTTTGGAAATGTCGCTGCAGCTGAATTACCGTCAGTGCCGTGACAGGCCGCGCAAGAAGCGCTTTTGCTCTTGCCTGCCTCTGCGTCACCACCAGCCATCGCCGGAGAAACCAACGCCAATGCCGCAACTACGGCCAAAATTTTTCCCTTTGCCATTATGCTAACTCACAAATAGTTCTGAAATTTTTGACAATGCAGATGGCAAACGCACATCTGCAGTGGCGGTTCGACCAAAAGCACCTTAGAAGGGACAAGGATCCCCATGGAGGCTCTAGAGAGTAGCCCGAAGGCCGCGTCCGCCGTACAATCTGTTTAACCCTAGGATCCTAGCAAAAAATCACCCGTCCTGCAGTGCTGCGGTACGGTGAGAATGCTAATTCTCCCGATAACACGCAACACACTATAACGAGTGTCACCATGAAACCGCTCTACCACGGCGCTAGTTTTACCAAAAGCGCTCACAAACTAATTCAATGCCCGACCGATTCCCGTATCGAAATCGCCTTTGCAGGTCGCTCGAACGCTGGTAAGTCCAGTGCCTTAAACTGCCTTACAGGTAACAAAAAGCTGGCACGTACGTCGAAGACACCTGGTCGTACACAGCTGATGAACTATTTCGCCCTCGATGAAGAAGGACGTTACTTAGTTGATCTGCCTGGCTATGGATTTGCCAAAGTGTCTCGCAGTCAACTCATGCACTGGCGCGACACCTTGGGCCAGTATTTGGCCGAGCGCGAAACGCTAGCCTGTTTGGTGATTGTCATGGACGCTCGTCGCCCACTCACCGATCACGACTGGAATATGATTGACTGGATTCAGCAAGGCCGTGCGGAGCTGCACTTTCTGCTGACCAAGTCGGACAAACTCAGTAAAAATCAGGCAAAGGCTACTCTGCTTTCCACACAAAAGGCGCTGGAAGACGCAGGAGTCGAAGCAACTCTGCAGCTGTTCTCATCCTTAAAGAAAGAAGGTATCGACGATCTGCAAGGCCTTTTAGACAGCTACTATTATCGGCAAGAAGGGTCAAAACCCGATACTGACAGTCAAGACTAATACGATAAGAGACACACTTTAATATGCGAATGCTTGCCTTGATGACCTTTGTCTTTGGCCTTGTGATGGCCCCTGTAAACGATGCAGAGGCGAAACGCCTTGGCGGTTTTAAGTCATTTGGAAAGCGCCAAAGCACCCACCAAACCACCCCAACTAAACAGACCAACACGCCGGCAGCAAATACAGCGGGGGCCGGCCGCAAAGGGATGATAGGAGGAATGTTCGGTGGACTGCTGGCAGGAGGCCTTCTGGCTGCACTGTTTTTTGGCGGCGCGTTTGAAAGTTTGCAAATAATGGATATCCTGATCTTCGCTGGTATCGCATTTCTGCTGCTGAAGTTGTTGCGGGGGCAAGCCGCGGGCATGCAGAGACAAGCGGCGGCAGAGGGCTCATCCATCGGACTGCAAAATCTGAATGCTGGTTCTGCAAACAGTAATAGCAAAATAGCCGGTGACATTCCCTTCAATTTACCGCAAGGCTTCGACAATAAGCAGTTCCTCATCACAGCTCGCGACCACTTTACCGAGCTGCAAAAAGCGTGGAACGACTATGACATGGACAAAGTGCGCGAGTTTTGTAGCCCCGCTCTGTACGCTCAGTTGGCTACGCAAAGAGCTGAGAACACTGGAGCAGAGCACACGGTCGTTGATTTTCTAGACGCCCAGATTGTCCGCGCTGACAGCAATAACCACTTGGCCGAAATCAGCGTGCTATACACCGGACAAACCAGTGACACCACAGAAAAGAGCAAGGATGATGTCGACGAGGTCTGGCATTTAGAGCGCGATTTGCGCCAGTCTGATTCGCCATGGCTTATCGTCGGCATTCAGCAACGCAACGAGCTATAAGCTAGCTTTGCGTAGCCTTGGGCTCACCGAGGGTTTTTTCAGGCCAATTTATGCGACTCGGCTCCTAACAACAAGAGTGCGGGCAATCTTAGGCTAGGCGCTTGGCTAGCCCTTCGTCGCGGTAAGTGACATGCTTTGCGCAGTATTGATTCAAAATAGAAGTGGTTTTCTTCTAAGCACCTCTTCCCATTCTTGAGATTTCACCACGACCTTGTCCCATCAAAGCACACAACCTAAAAAAAATGACCAAGAGCCACTAAAAAGTCGTCCTTGGTGGCTGATCGCGGCACCAATTTTTTTTTTGTTTTTATGGGCTGGTGGCTATTCAGTTGCCAAAGTGGGCTTGCAGTACTCGCCACCAATGACATTGTTAGTGCTGCGTTATTCATGTGTTCTCGCGCTGATGGCAGTTTTGTTCGCTATTATTCGACCTGAACTACCGAAGACACTTAAGGATTGGTTGCACTTAGCTTTTGTTGGTTGGCTAATGCAAGCCATGTACTTTGGTTTGTGCTACCTCGCGTTTATCAACGGCATTGCCGCAGGCACAGCAGCCCTTATCATGGCGTTGCAACCTATTTTGGTGGCTCTCATTGCCCCGCGATGGAGCGGTGAGCAGATCAGCCAACGACAATGGGGCGGGCTGATAATTGCGCTCGTTGGTACTGCGCTCGTCATCATCAGTCGTTACGACATTGGATCCTTGCCTGTCGCAGGCCTAGCTTGTGCCTTCGCCTCCCTTATAGGAATCACTGGCGCAACCCTATGGGAAAAGCGTTTTGGTCTATCTCACCACCCTATTACCACGAACCTAATCGGCTATGCCGCCGGGTTAGCGGGCGTACTGCCATTAATGCTATGGCTTGAGACGGCAGAAGTGCAATGGACGTGGAGCTTCGCCGCTGCTTTGGCTTACTTGGTCATAGGCAATTCAGTTATAGCGGTCGGTCTACTGCTGGCAATGATTCGCGCCGGAGAAGTCAGTAAAGTCTCTGCTTTGCTGTTTTTGGTACCACCGCTAGCAGCCCTAATTGCATGGATAGTCCTGGGTGAGATCATGTCCTCGTTAGCTTGGGCGGGTTTAGCCTTGGCTGGTGCTGGGGTATTTCTCGCCACACGCAAATGGTGAACCACCGTTGGCAAAGAAATAAGTCACCAATGCATCTACATCTACAATCTCAGCAATGAGATCAATATGCCAAGCAGTGCAAGCAGAACAAGCAAAAATGTCGGAACCATCGAAAGCATAAAGCCTAAACCACGTTGTGCAGGGTCAGAGACGTAGGCCCGCCAATAGAGAAACCGACCCACGACGTAAATCAACCCAAGGCCTGCCACCACGAGAGCAGGCCAATATTTCCCGGCCAGGAATAGCGCAGGAAGAAACACAACCAGCGTCTCCAGCGTATTCATTTGAACGCGATACATGCGCTCAAAACCTTCGTGACCAACCATCGCCGGTGCTTTTAAGCCTGAATCTCGGCGCGCACGCCCCGTCATCGCGCCAAAGAAAAAAAACTGTAGCACAGCAAATATTGCGATTAGCTCTACAAATTCCATGTTGTATTCACATCCCAAGTTGAAGAAAGGCGACCTACTAGCGCTGTGCAAATAGCTGAGCCAGCGAAAGGTTTAATGGGCTTCATCCCAATTTTGTCCGGTCCCTACATCCACAACCAAGGGTACGCTCAACTCGGCAACATCAGCCATCAACGCGGGAATATGCTCTTGTAAAACAGGCAGGTCTGCATCGGAGATATCAAACACCAATTCATCGTGCACTTGCATGACCATAAGTGCATCTGGCAATTTAGCCCGCAGCCAGTCGTCCACTGAGATCATCGCCTTTTTAATAATATCTGCAGCTGTACCCTGCATCGGTGCATTGATTGCAGTGCGCTCGGCGTAACTGCGCATGTTGCTGTTGCTCGAGTTGATGTCAGGCAAATAGAGGCGGCGCCCAAACACGGTCTCAACAAAACCCACCTCATGCGCCTCCATTCGAGTTTCATCCATATAACGCTTTACACCTGGATAACGCTCAAAGTAACGATCAATGTACAGCTGCGCTTCAGTACGCGACAAATCCAACTGTTTCGCCAGTCCAAAGGCAGACATACCGTAAATAAGGCCAAAATTGATCGCTTTAGCAGCACGACGCTGATCGTTTTCGACTGCGTCGATTTCAACTTCAAAAACCTCTGCGGCGGTTGCACTGTGCACATCCAATCCGGAGGCAAAGGCATTTAGCAGGCCTTCGTCTTGAGATAAATGCGCCATGATGCGCAATTCAATTTGCGAATAATCCGCCGCCACTAACGAACGGTTTTTGCCACTAACAAACGCCTGACGAATGCGGCGCCCTTCAGGTCTACGCACGGGAATATTTTGCAAGTTAGGCTCCGCAGATGACAATCGACCCGTGGACGCAACGGCTTGATGATAAGACGTGTGCACGCGACCTGTTCGTTCTTGCACCTCTAGTGGTAATTTGTCTGTGTATGTCGATTTGAGTTTGGACAAGGTGCGGTGACGTAAAATCAATCGTGGCAGTTCATAGTCTTCCGCCAATTGCTCCAAAACATCTTCAGCGGTGGAAGGCTGTCCTTTGGGCGTTTTACGAATCACGGGCAAACCTTTTTTCTCAAAAAAAATTGCTTGAATTTGCTTGGGTGAACTGAGATTAAATTCTTCGCCCGCATCTTCATGTGCAGCTTTTTCGGTACTAGACATCTCTGCAGCAAACTCAGTACTCATCTCCGACAACGCATCACAATCTACGCTAACACCATTTTCTTCCACACGCTTAAGCACACGAAGGAGAGGGATTTCCACTTCATGATAGAGCTGCGCCAAGCGTTCGTCGGCTTCTAGCTGAGGCCAGAGCTGCTGATGAAGCTGCAGGGTTATATCAGCGTCTTCAGCGGCATAGGGGCCAGCCTTCTCTAATTCAATTTTTTCAAAGCTCAGTTGCGCCTTGCCTTTGCCTGCAACCTCTTCGTATTTTATCGTCTTAACGTTTAGATGCTTTTGCGCCAACGTGTCCATGTCGTGGCGAGACCCAGCAGCATCCAGCATATAAGACTGCAACATGGTGTCGTGCAATTGAGCAGCGACCTCTACACCGTGATTGGCAAGAACGTGAAGATCGTATTTAAGGTTTTGCCCAACAATGACTTTATTGGGGTCAGACAGTAGCGGTGCAAGCCCCCCCAATACGTCATCCAGTGATAGCTGCTCAGGAGCCCCTTCGTAGTCGTGTCCACAAGGGACATAGGCTGCTTCGCCTGCTTCTACGGCGAAAGAAACACCGACGACTCGTGCTTTCATGTATTGCAAGCTAGTGGTTTCAGTATCGAAAGCGAAATGCGGCGCTGCTGCCAATCGGGCAAGCCACTCGCCAAAGCGACTGGCATCCGTGACGACTTCGTGGTTCTTCACTGCAACAAAAACACCTGCGGACGCTGTTGGTTCACTCGCGATGACAGCCGCTTGCTCACCCACGTCTATTGTCGGTTCACCCAAATCGCGCAGTGCTGTGCGCATCTCTAGGTGGGTATACAAATCCCGTAATGCATCGGTGTCTTGCTCACTCAAAGTCAGCGAGTCTTCGTCTAGATTCAATTCAACTTCACAGTCGATCGTGGCCAACTGATAGGACAATGGCAAATCGGGTATAGCTGCACGAAGCTTTTCACCGATCTTTCCTTTGACCTCATCAGCGCGCGCTATCACTTCATCGAGACTCCCGTATAAGTCGAGCCATTTGACAGCCGTTTTAGGCCCGCAACTTGGCACACCAGGAATATTGTCAACCTTGTCACCCATGAGTGCCAGATAATCGATGATGCGCTCAGGGGCTACGCCAAACTTCTCTTTAACCCCTGCAATATCCAAGGTGGTGTCGCTCATGGTGTTGACTAGCGTCACTCGCTCGTCCACCAATTGCGCCATGTCTTTATCGCCCGTAGAAATAACAACGGTTCGCCCAGCATCACTGGCTTGCTTGGCCAAGGTGCCGATTACATCGTCTGCCTCGACCTCAGGTACGGCGATAAGCGGCATGCCCAAAGCGCGAACAATCGCATGCAATGGCTCTATTTGGCTACGCAGCTCATCGGGCATCGGTGGACGATTGGCTTTGTATTCTGGGTACATGTCATGCCGGAAGGTCTTGCCAGGTGCGTCAAATATCACTACAAAATCACGCGTAGGATAATTAGCTAACAAGCGTTTCAGCATATTAACCACCCCATGGATTGCCCCAGTAGGCTCACCGCTACTGTTGGTCAATGGTGGCAATGCGTGAAAGGCTCGAAACAAATACGACGAACCATCAACTAAAACCAAAGGCGCATCGGTGGCCATGGAATCTCCGACTACTATCTATTGAAGGGATTTCTGACGCCGCTACTCGTCAGTTCAGACGCTCAGGATGCCTGTTTTAGTCGCTTTGGGAAAGTGCTGATCGCTTGGGCTGTGACTCTACAGCTCTCAATCGGGCTTGCCCTTTGCATTGCACCTATGAGCACACCGAGGAAAACCTCCTCGTCAAGGTTGGCAGCCTAAAAAAATGCCAAAAACTACTACGGAGAAGTCATGGATCATCGCCCACCACTCGGTAAGTCAAAACACGGCATCAGCGACACCGCACTCAACCAAGATACTTGGAAAATTTTCAAAATCATGGCGGAATTTGTGGACGGCTTTCAGCGGATGGCGAAAGTACACCCGTCAGTCAGCGTTTTTGGTTCAGCGCGGCTCAATGAAGGCAATCCCTACTATCAGTTAACTGAGGACTTATCTCGGAAGCTATCTGACTCTGGGTTTGCGGTCGTCAGTGGCGGCGGCCCTGGCATTATGGAAGCCGCCAATAAGGGTGCCTACGCTGGTAAGTCAGCCTCTGTAGGGCTCAATATAGAGTTGCCACATGAGCAAGGTGGCAACGGCTACCAAGATATCTCTATGACCTTTAGCTACTTTTTTGCGCGCAAAGTGATGTTTGCTAAATATGCATCGGCCTATGTGGTCATGCCTGGCGGATTTGGCACATTGGATGAGTTCGCTGAGATCTTGACACTGGTTCAAACAGGCAAAAGCCGCAAGATTCCAATAATTTTGATGGGTACAGAATTCTGGACGGGGCTAATAGACTGGTTTGAAAGCTCCTTACTCGCGCATGGCACCATTAGTGCCGAGGATCTTAATCTGTTCAAAATAATCGACGATCCACAGGAAGTAGTGGACGCCATATTCAGCTACTACGAAGGATTGGACATGGATCTGATAGCTGAAGACGGCAACAACTTGGAGATTTAGGCTAGCTTAGTAATTGCTGCTCTATGTAAATGCTCTCACTGAGATTTTTCGGTGAGAGAACACTGCACTCCTTGCCCCTTCCTGCATTGTCTAACTGTAACTTTTCGCGTGTGTTCAAACAAAGACGAACCCTGCTCCGCTCTAGGCGTCAAAATCTGGGTTCTAGTTGCAAGGAATCCGCGAAGTAGCCGACATAATTGTTGAAATTACTCAGCTTTTCCGAAGAAACACCGACAAACTAGGGAACACTTCCACGGCGCAACTTTGTGCTTTTTTACGAGGCAACCTCAATATGGCAGGATGGATCGGCGTAGACCTCGATGGCACGCTGGCGCACTTTGATCGCTGGCGCGGCCCGATGCATATTGGGCTGCCGATACCTGCTATGGCTAAACGTGTGCACGATTGGCACGCACGTGGAGTAGAAGTGCGCATACTCACAGCACGCGCCTCACGCCCAGAGTTGATTCCAGACGTACAGAAATGGCTACAGCGCAATGGTTTCCCACCTTTGGCTGTGACCAACCAAAAAGATTTCGGCATGATCGAGCTTTGGGACGACCGTGCGATTCAAGTGCTGCACAACACGGGCAAAGCGGTTCGCCCAAATAAGCTCGAAGAGACTGACAAGCCTGAGCTCTTTGATCCTGACGTTGTCTACGTGGATGACGAAGACAAAAACAATGAAATCGAGCCTTCTGCCGCAGAAATTGAAAACTTCAAACGAAACATAAAGGCGAGTACCGATCAAAGTATCCATTCACTGGGAGACTTATTGGATGCCCTAGATGAGGGAGACTATGCCCCTGGGGAAGCAACGCAAGAACAAGGAGCTTTTTCGGCCAAAACAGTACCGGCCAAAGCCACTGACTTCGGCCCAAAAGAAACGGAATCTTCAAACCTAGCTGACGAACTGCCGATTAGCTCTGCTGGATTTGTCAGCGTTAAAGACGAAAAGACAGCATCTGTCAGACCCAAGAATTCCATCGTCGAAATCGATCTTGACGACATGGATATGGGGCCAGATTTTGATGACGAAAGCTTCCCTGAAATTGCATATGAATCCCCTTCAGAGGTTGAGCCCAAGCAAGTAGAAGAGGATCTCGAAGCTACCATCGAAAACGACATTCCTACAGATCTGGGTATTTATGCCGCCGGCGCTGAGTCGAAGCCCAAACCAATGGACGATACTTTAGACAACCAACCTCTAAGCAAAGCTAAAGGGCCTGCGGATGACATCGAAGACATCGATCTAGATCTGATGGATGCTATGGATGACCTGCAAGAGGAATTGAACAGCCCGACATTGGTCGCAAAAAGCGACAATCAAATCCTAGGCACACCAACCCTCACTGCTTTTCCCGAAGACGAACTAGACGATTTTGACGATCTCCCCACTTTTAAGGTAGATCGACGATAAAAGAGGCTAATTTACGCCTCCTTCCCCGCCTAAACGCATCATCTCTGATACAACGAAGCATTCTGCTGCACTATTATTCTGCAGCGCATGTACTTGAATACCTGCCTCCGTCTAAGTGGTGGTACAATCGACCACTAATCTGCCACATAAAGCGCTGAGTTTTAGTGCGCGCGTGGTGATTGAACACGCTCACGTCGTAATTTGTACTAGTCTCGTACGCGGGCCGAATACAACATTTCTGCTCTGAGCAATATGATCCACTTATAGAGGACTTTCGAGATGGAAAGACGCAAGTTTTTAACCACAGGCGCTTTGGGCGCAGTTGCAACCGCTGGCACAATCACGAGTGCACCTGCTATCGCTGCTGATGTCACTGAGCTGAACATTGTCTCTACTTGGCCGCGCGATTTCCCCGGTCTAGGTCTCAGCGCACAGCGCTTGGCCGCACGCATTGAAGAGCTTTCTGAAGGCAAAATCAAGGTTAACTACTTCGCCGCTGGCGAAAAAGTAGGCGCCTTCGATTCCTTCGACGAAGTTGCTTCTGGCAACAGCCAAGCTTATATCGCTGCTGACTACTACTGGAAAGGCAAGCACCCTGGTTTTGCTTACTTCACCTCTGTTCCTTTTGGTATGACCAACTGGGAGTGGAATGCGTGGATCAAATTCGGCGGTGGCCAAGCTCTTTGGGACGAAATGTCTGGTGAATACGGCCTCAAAGCATTGCCATGTGGTGCTACCGGTACTCAAATGGGCGGGTGGTTCAACAAAGAAATTGAATCTGGCGACGATTTCAAAGGCTTGAAAATGCGCATGCCAGGTCTCGGCGGAGACGTCATCGCTAAGATGGGTGCTTCACCTGTTTCTCTGCCTGGCAGCCAGATCTATGAGAACTTGGTTTCTGGTTCTATTGACGCCACAGAGTGGGTGGGTCCATACAATGACTACTTCATGAAATTTTATGAAGCAGCCAAGTTCTACTACGGTGCGGGCATGCATGAGCCTGGCGGCGGCTTAGCTTTCGGCATGAACGCTGAATGGTGGAGCGCTCGTTCTACATGGGAACAAGCAATTATCACAGCAGCTTGCATGGAAGAACACTCCGCACAAGCCGACGAAGCATTGGCCAACAACGGCATCTACCTCAGCAAGTTGGTAGAAGAGCACGGTGTTCAGGTTCGCGTTTTCAACGATGACGTATACGATGCATTCGGTGTTGCAGCAGAAGAAGTTTTCGAAGAGACTCGTGATCACAGCCCATTGGCGGCCAAGATCAACGATCAATTCCAACTGAAACTGCGCGAAATAGGTGGTTATCAGGCGATCGGTGACATCGCTTATACTAACCAACGCAACCGCGTGCTTGGCTTGGGCTAATCTCTGGCCTGCTTTGAGAGTTGACATTCTGACAACTCTCAATCGCACCATCGCGCCGCAGTCCTGATTGATCTCTGGATTGCGGCGTTTTTGTTTGTACTTTTGCATCACCAGGATAGGCGAGCATGACCTCAAAAGAGAGCAATTCCCCTTCGATGACTAATCAAACATCCTCTACAAATTACACAAGGCTTTTTGGCTGGCTAATGCTGGCAACAATGTTTGCTTGGCTAACGAGTAACTATTTAACCAACTCCCACGGTTGGCCTAGATTGTCTGCTCTATTTTCAGCGGATACCTCTTGGCAAGTTCTCGTCCAGTACGCTATTTACATCGTACCAATGGCACTTGCATTTCTCTACGTCAACAACAGCAACGCGAGCCTACGGGTGGACGCCAATCGTGTCACTGCATTAAATGCCTACTTAGTGAGAACCGCTTTTTTTGCTGTGTTACTGGTTGGCATTGCAGATTCGGTGATTTCCTTTTTGAGAGTAGAGGGAATGTTGGACCTGTATTTCGACGTCGAGACGATCAAGTCTCTTGGCAGACCTCAGGAGCGCGGGGAGTTCGTGCACATGCCGCTTATTGCTGCCGCCTTCGTCATTGCAGCCTTTACGCGCTCGCTCTGTTTCCCATGGCTAGCATTGCTGATTGTCGCTGCCGAGCTTGGTATCGTTTTATCTCGTTTTATTTTTTCTTATGAACAAGCATTCATGGGCGATCTTGTACGATTTTGGTACGCCGCCCTATTTTTGTTCGCCAGCGCATATACCTTATTGCAGGAAGGGCACGTACGTGTCGACGTTTTTTACGCCGGTATGACCAAGAAGAACAAGGGAGCCGTCAACGCCATCGGAGCGCTTCTGCTCGGCATGACCCTTTGCTGGACAATACTTATTCTTGGCTTGGGGTCTAAACAGTCGATCATTTACGCGCCTCTAGCAAATGTTGAAGTATCCCAGTCTGGTTTTGGGCTTTACACCAAATATTTGATGGCAGGTTTTTTAGCTGTATTTGCGATCACGATGTTAATTCAGTTTGTGGCCCAGTTATTTGAAGCCGTGGCCGACTATCGCAGCGAGTCGGGTGATCGAGAAATCGAGTCCGGCGCGGCACACTAGCATGCGCTTCTACGCAATTTACAGTTCGGAGTTATCGTGGAAATAGTATTTTTAATTTTACTTCTGGTACTACTGGCTTTGGCACTGGGCTCTGGTTACCCGGTTGCATTTGCTCTACCCGGTTCCGCGATTCTATCTATCGCCGCAGCCGCAGCCGTTGGCTATTTTGTCACTGGCAACCCTGACGCCTACTTTGTGCACGGGGGGCCGACTCAATGGCTCAGTGCAGGCGTTACAAATTTGCGCGGGGTCTATTGGGAAGTTGAGCGCGACACGCTAATCGCTATTCCGCTGTTCATCTTTATGGGCATCATGCTTCAACGCTCTAAGATAGCTGAAGATCTATTGATGACAATGGCGCAGCTATTCGGTCCAGTCCCTGGTGGCTTGGGCATTTCGGTCGTTTTTGTCGGCGCGTTGTTAGCAGCAACAACCGGTATAGTAGGGGCGACAGTCGTGGCAATGGGCTTAATTTCTTTGCCCGTTATGCTTCGCAATAATTATTCGCCTGCTTTGGCTACCGGCACCATCGCCGCATCTGGCACACTCGGGCAAATCATACCGCCTTCAATCGTCCTGATAATCTTGGCGGACCAATTGGCCAGCGCAAGCGACCAAGCCAGCTCTTTGCGTAAAGCCTTGTACAAAGACAACACCGGCGAGCTGACCATGCCTTCGTCGTTTGACGTGGTATCGACCAGTGCTGGCGAAATGTTTCTCGGTGCGCTTGTTCCCGGGCTTGTACTTGTCGCTCTGTATATGTTGTTTATTTTGGTCTTTGCACTTATCAAGCCGAACCTAGCGCCAGCAGTTCGAATAGCCGTTGACGAAAAACAAAGCCTGCTGAGCAAGGTACTGCTCACCCTAGTACCACCGTTGCTGTTGATCTTCCTTGTTCTCGGTTCAATTATCGCCGGCATTGCAACGGTCAACCAAGCGGGTGCTATTGGCGCGGCTGGCGCATTGTTGATGGCCGGCTATCGCCTCACCTCGGGCAAACTCGCGTATGCCCCTGCGATACTGGCTTTGATAGCGCTTACCGCCATTGGTGTTGTACTCAAAACAGTCGACGTTAATGTCCGCAGTATTTCGTCAGAGGCTGAATTGCTCGGCGTGCAGATAGCAGTTGCCGCGGTCATCTTGTTGATTGTGGCTTTGCTGTGGAGTGGTATTCGCGTCTTTAAAACAGACAACACACTCAACGAAGTTATGGTCGAGACAGCCAAAACAACTTCTCTGGTTTTTATTATTTTGATGGGTGCGGCCATACTAACCGCAGCCTTTCGTGCATTTGGTGGTGAGGACTTAGTACGCGAATTCTTGAATGGCTTGCCAGGTGGTTTTTGGACCAAGTTCATCATCGTTATGGCGGTAATCTTCATCTTGGGCTTTTTCCTCGACTTTATCGAGATAGCCGTTGTAGTCGTTCCGATCGTCGCACCTATCTTGCTCGCTGATCCTGGAGCCAATGTAACAGCGGTATGGCTGGGCGTGATGATTGGCCTAAATATTCAAACCTCATTCCTGACACCGCCTTTTGGTTTTGCGCTTTTCTACTTGAGAGGTGTAGCTCCGCCATCTGTAAAAACAATTCAAATGTACAAAGGAGTTATCGCTTTTATTCTGCTGCAAATCGGTGCATTGATTATCGTTGGCAAATATCCAAGTTTGGTCAACTATTTGCCAAACCGTATGTCACTGACCTCTGAGACAGCGCCACCACCGCGCAACCCCCAACTGCAATATTGTCTTGAGGAATATACGGGGCAACAATTTGTGAAAAACGGAGACTTACTACGTTCTAGCATTGCGGGCGCGCAAGCTCTCACTTTAGATTCGCTACCTGAAAAGCTTCAGAAAACGCTTAGTAGCAGTTTCGGCAGTGCAGAGGAGAGCATCGATTTGCTACAGCAAGCCTTTGTTGCAGAGTCGGTCGTCACAGAAGCGACTCCGGCTTATCGCCCAATGCACGACAAAGTACGTTTGATCGAAGCAAATGTTCGTCAGCTTGAAGGAAAAAAGAAAGCGCTTCAAACCACTATTAACCGTGAATCTGATGAAGCCAAAATCGAAAAGCTCAATAATCGAATGGCCGAATTGGACAAGGGTATTTCAGATCTAGAGTCAGATATTCCGGAAGATTGGAACGAGCGTCGCGATGCATTTGCAGCCCTACAGAAAGCCGAAGACACTGCACGTAACAAGTACCGCCGTGCAGCTGACGATGGCTACCAACCAACTGTAGACCTCCTGACTTTGCTGGAGGGGAATGACGCGTTGAAGAGCATGTCGGTGGAGCTGGACAACGTGCGAGACTTAGTGTCACGAGCAGATCCTGCAGAAGGTACAGAGGCTGTGGCAGCGCTATCAAAGCAGTTCTCTGACGTTGAAGGCAGTAGCAAAATTAGGTCGGCTCTTTCGAAAGCTAGAAAGTTTCTGAAATCTCGTACACCTGATGTGGATAAGGCACTTGTTGAGATGCAGAAGGCTCGGGATATATACGACACAGAGCTCACATGGCGAACCGCAGCGGCAACTCAGCTGATCGCACCGCTACGTAGCTATGAAGAGTCAATCAAAGATACCATTGGCACTCGGGCGCAACGTCGCTTGACAAAAGACCAAGCACTCTACGTCGCATCCTGTAAATCACACCACAAAGATCTATCTTTGCGATTCTGATTTTGACGGTTTAAGAGACGGTAAGGCCACCCCATTGGGTGGCCTTTTTTTTAATCATTAAATGATTACATTCAGAGCTTGTCATTCAGCCTATGGGCTGTAAATTGGCCATAGAAGCGACCAACCACTTACTGCCTGCATCTTCAAAGTTAATCTGCAAACGCAAACTCTGTCCCTG
>CALCKW010000051.1 GCA_937965695.1 uncultured Granulosicoccaceae bacterium | reverse complement strand
TTGTAGATGCAGGCGGACGCAATGCGACGACGCAAATATTATATGACTTTAATGGCCAAATCACTGATGTGACATCGCCAGATGGTACCTCGCTAAGTTTTGAATATGATGCCGCGCAGCGGTTGAGAGTTATTAAAAATTCGGCTGGAGAGCGGATTGTCTATACGCGTAACGCAATGAATACAGTTACGCAGACCGCCGTGACTGACTCCACAGGGGTTTTGACGGCAGAGATTAGCCAGATAGCAGATGCGCTGAATGAGTGACAGGTGTTCCCGTAAGCGTGAACTTGCCAGTCGGCGTTGGCGGCTGTCAATTCACGGGTTAATCCCAATAAATCATCAGGTGTTGCCAGCGGATCATCGTAGCCGTGCAGGACGAGCACTGACGCATTGATCGATTCCGATGGCTCTGGCAGTGGTGCAAAGACACCATGAAAACTCACTACAGCTTTTACGGGCATTCCGCAACGCGCCATATCCAAAACACACTGGCCACCGAAGCAAAAGCCTATAGCGGCCATCTCCGATGCATCAACTTGGGGCAATTGCCCGGCCGCGATTATTCCCGCTAATAACCGTCTGCCCAGAGCATCACGGTCTTGCAGCAACGGTGTCATCAATGCCGAGCACTCTTCCTGATTTTTAGCCAGCACTCCCGTGCCATATACATCGTGTGCAATACCAACATAGCCCTGAGCCGCCAATTGTTCAGCTCGGCCTCGCTCGAAGTCTGACTGGCCGCCCCAAGCGTGGCAGACCATCACGGTGCCTCGCGGCTTGCCGGCGGGTAAAAACGCCTGCAGTGAAAATTCTTCACCGTCACAATTAAAAACGAGTGTGCGTGCATCCATAGACAAAAACCTCCAACCCAGAATTTAAATTGCAAAACTATCTTGCGAAGCGATACTCAGCGTGGTTTGCTAGGCCGCATGAGTCAAGTTCTTATCGAAAACATCTTCTTCCTGATGGCGATGGTTGCCACGATGGCGATGACAATCTCAGCGGTTGCACAAGCCTCGCGTGCCAATATGGACCCCTTTGGCGCACTCTTATTAGCGGGTGCTGCGAGCGTGGGCGGTGGCACGCTGCGCGATCTATTGCTCGGTGCCCTGCCCGTTTTTTGGGTCGAAGAGTTAAGCTACCTCATGGTGATTTTACCCACTGCCATTGTGGCCGTTTTATTGGTCAATCGCGTCAAGCCCGGTGCCGGTATTCGGCTGCGCCTGCTGGACTATTGCGACGCTTTAGGTTTAGCGCTGTTCTGTATTATCGGCACTCGCAAAGCACTGGACCTTGGCTTTGACCCGCTGATCGCAGTTTTAATGGGTGCGATAACCGGCATCGCTGGAGGCATGGCACGCGACATACTGTGCCAGCAAACTCCGGTCGTGATGCAGCGTGATCTCTACGGGACGTGCGCTTTGGTGGGTTCTATCTTATACGTGGTTTTGGCGCACTGGTGGCCAGAACTGTCAGAGCTGATTATCACTGTTGTTTCAATGAGCGTCATTTTCTTGATGCGTGCCTACGCCATTCATGCGCGATGGTCAGAACGAAAAATTAGCTGGTGAGGTTTCGCTAGTAAACTTGGCTAGCACCAAAAACGGCGCGGATTCTCATCCGCGCCGTTTTCATTTCGAAGGCTAAAACACTAGCTTTTTTCAAACATTTCGATTAATCAAAACGCTTGATTTCACCGCTGTTGATGCGATCAATAAAGCTGCGGTACTCACGCTTTACAACAGGCATCAAGAAATACAAGCCGATGATGTTGAAGATCGACATCGCGAAGATGGCGGCATCGGAGAAGTCGATAACGGCGCCAAAGCTGATGCTAGCGCCAACAACGACGAAGAAGCAGAAGATCAACTTATAAATTGCTTCGATCACTTTTCCCTCACCGAATAGGTAAGTCCACGCTTTTAGACCGTAGTAGCTCCAAGAGATCATGGTCGAGAATGCAAACATCACAACAGCCAGCGCCAAGACGTATTCGAACACACCTGCCGTATTAGTAAACGCAGCAGCTGTTAAGTTGACGCCTGAAAGCTCGCCCGTGTTCATACCCGAGATGGTGATAACCAAAGCCGTCATGGTGCAGATAACAACGGTATCGATGAATGGCTCTAGGAGAGACACCAAGCCTTCAGTGACAGGCTCTTTGGTCTTAACCGCGGAGTGCGCTATTGCAGCAGAACCAACACCCGCCTCGTTAGAGAAGGTCGCCCGTTTTAAGCCTTGAATCAACGCGCCTATAAATCCTCCAGCGACACCAGCCCCCGTAAACGCACCGTCAATGATTTGTGAAAATGCATTGCCAATTTGGTCAAAGTTAACAGCCAAAACGATAATAGACATCGCAATGTAAAGCAGTGCCAGGATTGGAACGAGCTTGGATGTAACGCTCGCAATTGAAGGCATACCGCCAATGATGACTGAGCCCACGGCTACCGCCATGACCAAACCGGTTACCCAACCATAACCATCAGGTAGACCAAATGTTTGAACTAGCATTGCGTTGGCTTGGTTGCCTTGAAACATATTGCCGCCACCCATGGCGCCAAAAATTGTCATGACTGCAAAACCAACGGCTAAAAATTTACCCAATCCACCCATGCCACGCTCAGCAAAACCTTTACTGAGGTAATACATAGGTCCACCGGAAACGGTGCCATCAGGTAAATTGTTGCGATAATGAACACCGAGCGTACATTCGCAGAACTTAGACGCCATGCCCAAGAGACCACAAGCGATCATCCAGAATGTTGCACCCGGCCCACCAATAGCCAGAGCCGCACCCACACCTGCGATGTTACCCAGGCCAACCGCGCCTGAAAGCGCAGTCGCCAATGCTTGGAAGTGAGATATCTCTCTAGGCTCAGCGTCATTGGGATCAGTGTACTTTCCGCGCACAATGTCGAGTGACAACTTAAAGCGACGCAGCTGAACAAACCCAAAATAAATTGTGAAGATGATTGCTGCTAAAAATAGCTAACCGACAATCAGCGGGAAAGTAACACCGTCTTGAACCGGCATTCCGTAAAAAATCGCGTTGGCAAACCAACCCAAATACTCTGTAAAAAATCCGTCTATTGCTTTATCGATGCTCATTTCTTCTGCCCGCAATGCTGTGCTGCTGAGCAGGGAAGCGAAAACGCCACCCATCATTAGTTTTCTAATATTAATCATCCGCTATGATCTCCTGAAATAGCTGTCTGGCTGGGCCGATATGAAACTCGCCAGCCAGTGCAGTATATTGCAATGCAGAAAGAATAATACGTGGATATACGTATCGTATGCAGGAATCTTTCCTCAAAAAATCGACACATTTGGAATGAATATACTGAGCAAAGACGCTCTGCGATGCGAATAGACTAAATTTTCACGCCTGAGTTTTAAGATTTAGGTGAATCGAGTTGCGCCTCGCGCCAGGCGATGTAACTGATGGCTACAACAATAACCGCACCGCCAAGCCAAGTCGTCACAGGCACCGCATTACCAATGACCAACCACCCAAGCGCAGCGGCGAAGATAAGCTGAAAGAACTTCCCGGACTGAGTTACCCACATCTCGCTGATACGAAACGCTTGGGTTAAACACATATGCCCCACGGTGGCCAACAAACCAACGATGGACGCCCAAAACCAATCCAGCCAACTCACTGACTGCCAAGCCCAGAGCGCGGGTATCGCTAGAAACACACTGACAATGATGGTGAGTTGCAGCACCATTGTCACGTTGGATTGGTGCGAGGCCAAACGCTTGCCGAGCAAATCAGAAATAGCAAATATCGGTGTTGCAATAAGCATCGCGTAGATGCCGGTGTTTATTTCGCTAAAGCCCGGGCGAATAATCAACATCGCACCAAAAAAACTGGCGGCAATTGCCATCATGCGGCGCAACCTCAGTCGCTCACCAAATAACAGCGCCGCCCCTAAGGTCGCGTACACAGGCCCGAGGTTGGAGAGCGCCGAGATATCAGCAATGGGGTTTCTCACAATGGCGTAAAACCAAAGACAAACCCCCAGTGCATGCGCGGCACCTCGACCTAATGACACCTTATCAAAGTTGCCCAAAAGTGGCTCTGCGGTTTTGCGATCACGCGCTCGCATCACAAACGCGTAGGGAATCAACCAAATCAGAGCGCCCACATAGCGCATAAAGCTGCTTTGCTCAGAGGGTACGTTGCCGAGTTTTAGTTTTACCACCAACATAAAAAAAGCAAAAATGCAGCCGCACAAAGCCATCCATGCCAGCCCAGGTAATACACCTGAGGACCTTACTGCTGAGGATGAATCATCGCGCATAGAGGCTTTGGCCACTCTATCTATGTTAATGGTTTGTGAACCGAACCGATCTGAGTTTGAGCTTCGGTGTTTTACACGCTAGCTTGCATTAAAGGCCTTGATCAGACCAAACAGCAAACTCGTTGCCGCTAGGCTCACGAAAGTGGAATCGACGGCCGCCGGGGAAATCAAAAATATCCTGCGAAATTTCTCCGCCGGCTTTTTTTATTTTTTCCAAAGTAGATTCCAACGCACTGCTGTAGAAAACCACCAATGCACCACCCTTGCTCGCATCGCTGGCCATATCAGCCGTGTAAAAGCCGCCGTCGATGCCCGCATTTGAAAAAGCGCTGTACGCCGGACCGTAGTCTTCAAACTCCCAGCCAAACACCTGCGAGAAGAAACCCTTACTGGCGGCCATATCACGCGCCGCAAATTCAAGATAATTCACTTTTTCATGCTCGTTCATCGGTTGTATCCGTTTGAGGGTCGGCCGCCTATTGTACTCTGCTAAGGATGCTTTGCGCGCGATTTGGTGGCGGTGCTAACGAGAACTCATCGGTAACTAAGGCGCATCAGATTAATCTCGGTCGATGGCGTCAGCTTGAAAAAATAGATCCCAGCAAAGCGCGAATCGACGGCAACAGTGGTGCGATTGTCTGGAATCGCAACACGGCTGGGGCATATTTAGCGCGTCGACGGTGCGAGCATGACTAGATCTGACGTTACTTGGTAGCGCCGCTTTATAAGGCGTCAAACTTAAAGGCTGTCGTTATCCCTGTAAAAAGCTGGCAAAATTAGTGACATCAAGTGATTGGCACTCTGTAGATTGCCAACCTATCTCACAGGAGCATCGCATGACACACGTACATTGGCTGGGCACAGGTTTATCAACAGCACCGGGCATCCGCCGCTTGGCTCAGGGAAACCTCTCTCTCACGCTTTGGAACCGAACACCCGAGAAAGCTCAGGCCATTCTTGAAGGTATAGAGAGTGATACGCAGGTGCGTACTTTTGATCTCGACGCGCTGCAGCGTGAATTGCAGCCGGGCGATATCGCCGTGTCGATGCTTCCGGGAGAGTGGCATCCGGTTGTCGCCAAATTATGCATTGATTGCGATGCGCACTTTGTTTCCAGTTCTTATATTTCGCCAGAAATGCGCGAACTCGATGCACAAGCGCAGGCCAAAGGATTAAGTCTCGTCAACGAGATTGGTTTAGACCCGGGAATCGATCATTTGATGGCCCACGGCTTAGTGGCCGACTACAAGGCTAGCGATGTTTACGACGCCAGCCATCAAATTTATTTTCGTTCTTACTGTGGCGGTGTGCCCAAGATACCTAATGATTTTCGCTATAAGTTCAGCTGGTCACCGTTGGGTGTTTTGAAAGCACTTAAGTCTCCTTCTCGCAGTATCAAAGACGGAAGCATTCTCGACACCCAACGCCCATGGGATGCCATAAGCGATTACAGCGTGCGGTTGCCTGGTGGAGATCGCGAAGTGTTTCAGGCCTATCCCAACCGTGACGCCACACCTTTTATGGCCGACTACCAATTTGGTAGCGACTGGAATGTACAAGAGTTTGTGCGCGGAACACTGCGCCTGCAAGGTTGGTCCGAGGCTTGGAAACCTTTGTTCGACGAAATAGAAACATTGCGGGGAGAAGCAGGCGATGCGCGCATGCTGCAAATGAGCGAAGAACTTTGGCAGACAGAGAGTTATAACGAGGGCGAACCCGACAGAGTCGTGCTGGTCGTCGAGCTAGAAGCCCGCAAAAACGGCCAAGCCGTCTGGCACCAGTGCGAGACATTAGACGCTGTGGGCGATGCACAAGACACCGCCATGGCTCGACTGGTTTCTACGCCGCTGAGCTTGGCAATTGAAGCGACAGCCAACGGTGAAATGCCCGCTGGACTCTGCCCTGCCAGCAGCGATTTGACGTTAGTAGATCGTTGGATGCAGCATTTAAAAGCCGACGGCGAGCCGATAGAGCGCATCAACTGTTTGTAAAACACAAAGATCACTGGCGCAGTAACTTTTTGATGCGTGATTTTTATCGACACCTGGGATGAAGAAAAAGCATGAGTGAACGCATAGATTCCATCGAAAAATTGCAGGCGCTCTATCAGTCGCCAGCACCAACCTCGCTCGGCAAAGAGTGTGACAGCATCAACCCCTTCTATCGCCGTCTGATAGAGTCGTCACCCTTTTTTGCCATTGCGAGTGCGAGCGAAAACGGCTTGGATGTTTCTCCGCGCGGAGACCCTGCTGGTTTTGTTCACATACTCGATCAACACACCCTTGCAATTCCAGATCGACGCGGAAACAACCGCCTCGATACGCTGCGCAATATCATCAACAACCCGTCCGTTGCTTTACTGTTTCTGATCCCTGGATTAGAGATGACTCTTCGCTATAACGGCCGCGCACATTTAAGTACTGAAGCCACGCTACTAAACAAACTAAGCATGGGAGGGAAAGCCCCAACGTGTGCGATAGTCGTAGAGCTGGACACATTGTTTTTTCAATGTGCCCGAGCACTTAAGCGCGCCAAACTGTGGGATCAGGGATCGTACATTGATCCCAAGACGTTGCCCAGTGCTGGGCAGCTGGCCAAGTCTGCTATGCCAAACTTTGACGCAGAAGACTATGACCAACACTTGGAAGAACGACAGAATGGCAGTTTGTACTAAGGAGCCTGGCGCTCAATTGCGCGACGGCGCCAGAAAACACACCTAACGCTGAGCTTCTGAGCGAGGTGTATCGGCCTGGGGGCAACCGACAAACAAGCAGTGGCGACTGGTTGATTCATATAAAAACACTTTGGAAAGCTAGCAATGACGTTTGACATACAACGCGCGCGACGCGAGACACGAGCTTGTGAAGATTTGGTTCACTTCAACAATGCTGGCGCGTCTCTGATGCCTAGCCCTGTAAGCGATGCTCTTCATCGTTTTTTAGAATGGGAAGAAACCACCGGCGGGTATGAAACAGAAAAAAACCAATCGCAAGCTCTAGAGAATGTGTACAACTCAGCAGCTAAGTTAATCAATTGCAAAAGTACGGAGTTGGCTTATACCGAAAGCGCCACGCGCGCGTGGCAGCTTGCATTTTATGCATTTCCGTTGAAACGTGGGGATAAGCTAATCACCACAATGGCAGAGTACGGCAGCAATATGATTGCCTACCTGCAACAGGCCGAGCGCATCGGCATTGAAATAATCATCGCGCCTAACGATGAACACGGACAGGTGGACCTTGCCGCACTACGCAACTTGATTGATGACAAGGTTAAACTCATCTCAATGACGCATATTCCGACAGGGGGCGGCTTAGTCAATCAGGCCAAGTCCATTGGTGCATTGGCAAAGTCCGCCGACATTCCATTTTTATTAGACGCCTGTCAGAGCGTGGGCCAACTGCCCATTGATGTTGATGACATCGTCTGTGACATGCTGTGCATCACCGGACGAAAATACCTGCGCGGCCCGCGAGGCACTGGGATGTTGTATGTTCGTGAAAGCTTGCAACCGCGCTTAGACCCTTCTTCACTGGACCAGCATGGCGCTGAACTCCTCTCAGCGACAAGCTACCGCGCAAGAACAGACGCACGGCAATTCGAGAACTGGGAGAGCAACTGCGCGGCTAAATACGCCTTGGGCGCCGCTTTAGATTACACCTTGTCTTGGGGAATTGATTCCATCGCTGAGCGTGTGTTGAGCTTGGCGGCATACTTCCGTCAAAAACTGAGCGATATCGACGGCGTCACTTTAACCGATCTGGGCGAAGTGCAATGCGGCATCGTAACTTTTATCGCCGCCCAAGCGAATCCTCAAACCATTAAGGCACATTTTGCGTCGCATCGCATCAATGTCAGCACATCCAAAGGCTCAGGCAGTTTAGTGTCGTTTCAAGATAGAGACCTGACAGAAGTCGTTCGGGCCTCGGTGCATTATTACAACACTGAGGAAGAGGTTGATTTTGTCGTGGACACTTTGCGCCAATTGATCAACCCATAAAGAGCCGGCTCTTATGATTGCAAACTTAATGATGTATGCACGCCCCGAACTAGAAGCTGCACATAACAACTTTTGGCAGCTGATTCGAAAAAACTTAGCGTTGCACGGCAAGAAGAGCCCCGAGACGTTGAGTCAATCAGCCGAAGAGTTTGAAGTTTGGCGCCATCCTAATTTGGTACTCAGCCAAACGTGCGGTATGCCTTACCGAAAGTTTTTACATCAGCAGGTCACACTGGTCGGAACCCCCGACTATGGCTTAGACCATTGCGCTCCGGGCTACTATCGAAGCGCATTGGTCGTTCGGCAGAATGAAACACGGACGTCGCTCGAAAATTTTAGCGAGTCGACTTTTGCTTACAATCAAAAAATTTCGCAATCGGGCTATGCGGCTCCCTATTGGCATTTTAAGCCACACGGCTTTTGGTTTAAGAACACGTTGCATACTAATCAGCACCTTGCATCGGCTAAAGCCGTGGCTGAAGGCCACGCTGACATTGCCTCATTGGATGCGGTCACTTGGCGTTTGATACAGCGCTTCGAGGGATTTAGCGAGCAACTTCGCGTTTTAGAATGGACAGCGCCGACTCCCGGTCTGCCCTATATTGCAGCCTTATCCGCTGACAAAGCCGCCACTGCAAGCGCTGTTTCAACATCGATCGCAGAACTGAAGCCGCAAGACCGATCAGATCTCGGTATCGCTAATTTAGTGCAGATACCCGCAGAAGAATATTTGGCTGTCGCCAATCCGGAAGAATAATCGGCGGCTTTGATCCGCTTTAGCCTTGATCCACTTTAATTGGCAATGCCAGACATAAACTACAACAACTGTCGCCCCAACCCAATGAGACAAAGCCCGATCAAAAATGCCAAACAGACCCTTTTGTAGAGGTGCTGTAAGTTGGGCCTAAACAGTGTGGTACCCATCAGCAATCCCAAAAATAATGGGGGTGCAAATAACAGGGCGCGATAAAGCGCCGTTGGCGTCAGCATTTGGTAAGAGAGCAAATATACCGTAGAGCTGAACATGCCAACAAACAAAAACATGACCAATGATGCACGCATGCGTTTTGGTTCTGCATCAGTACTCAGCACATACAGTGCGACCACCATACCCCCAATCGATGCCAACCCGGTAGCTACCCCGGCCAAGAGGCCACTGACATATAAACCACTGTTTGTTGCCAGAAATTTCGATCTGAATTTGAGCAGTTGCAAAATAGATAAGCTCGTCACCAATGTCAGCGCAACTACTTTTGAGGTGTCGGGGTCGATACTGGTTGTGGCGTAAAACCCGACAGGTGAGCCAACGATTGAGCCAATGGCTAAACCCCAAACGATGCGCATATCCGCGTCTTTGAGACCCCCTCTAAACATCACCATGCTTGCCATTGCTTCCAACAGAAAGCACACCGGAATCAGCGAAACGGGCGGCACAAAGGTCGCCGCACTCGCCATCACTACCGCAGACAAACCAAAGCCCGCGAAGCCACGTATCAATCCCGCCGCAAATGCCGCCAGAGACAGGAGCATCACTTCTTTAGAAGATAAAGTGACCATTTCTAATATTGATGCTAACAAGTGACAAACACTCTAATAGTTTTAAGATAAGGGCATTCTAACCTTGCAATGATGCAGCTTGCCTCAGCAATTATGCCGGTCTATTCTGCACAAATGCAGAATACTAATTGGGATGACCTCAGGTACATCATCGCTTTACATCGCAGCGAGTCGTTTAGCGCGGCCGCCCGACTACTGGGTGTGAACAGCACAACGGTTGCAAGACGTTTAGCCGCGCTTGAGCTCAAGATGGGCCAAGTTGTGGCTCGGAAAAACCGTGTTAGCCACACGCTCACGGACAACGGCCTGCAGTTATTGCAGATAGCATTGCACACGCAGGAGGCAATGCGAAACCTGCAAGAGCGAGCGGCGGATGCCACGCAACAAGTCGCTGGCGAGATATCAATCACGGGTACACCCGCCGTGTGTAATCGACTGCTGATGCCAAGGCTTAGAGACTTTTGCAACGATTACCCAAAAATCAATGTGCAACTTTTACCCGACAACAACAACTTAGATATCGACAAGCACGATATAGACATAGCCTTACGATTGGGCCGCCCCGAACAAGGTGGCCACCAATTTAAAGTACGACGTATCGGATTGATGAGCCACGCGGTCTACGCCTCTAGCAAGACAAAAAAAGCGTCGCTCAGTACTGGTGCTTGGATAGGGTATTCCAGCCAACTGCAACATCTCGCCCACGTTCAGTGGATTGAAGCGGAGATTTTACAGAACAACCACAGCCGGAGCCCGCTTAAAGTCTTGGATTTAGACGGTGCTGTTGAAGCTATTGCGCAGGGATTGGGGCAATCAGTTATCCCCTGTTTGATCGGCGACGCAGACAAGCGACTCAAAAGAGTTGATTGCGAAAGTAGTCTGCGCCATCTTCAGCGCGAAGTCTGGGTGATGTGCCGAGCAGACCGCCTACATCTAGCGCGCGTTAGAGCGACACTTGATTGGTTAAAAAGTGTCTTTAAATCCTAAAATACTCACTGGCAGGTTTAAGAAACCAACTTAGGATTACTCAGACTTATATCCGGTCAAAGACGTCGACGCGAGCATGGCCTGTTCAGGGGTGCCCCAGGTTGTATGGACTGAAAGCGCTAAACCAAACTTGTATCATCACGGTCCAATGCTCAAATATCATTCGTTTTACGCAAAAGAGCAACTTTGACGCACCTGTGGCACGCCCCAGTGTCTGTGACACCCGCTTGTCTGTGACAACCCTTAGATTCTTGTTATTTGACGTCGAGCTGTAGCCAGCTTAAAAAGGATAAAATACGCCAATCGTCAAGCACACTAAAAAACAATTTTGATACAATAAATTTTCATCGCCATGTGTTCAAGTTATGAACCCCGCCACTGACCTACTTGCCACACTGAGCCTGACCGCACCTATTTTCTGTCTCATCGCGATTGGCTATCTAGCGGTTAGATTTAAGTACTTTCCCCAGACAGGTATCACTGGCATCAGCGCTTTTGTTGCGCGCGTGGCGGTGCCAGTCCTTATTTTTAAAGCACTGGCCGAGCGTGATTTAACAGACATCCTAAACGGCCCCTACCTTTTGGCGTACAGCTTGGGCTCATTGGTCGCTTTTTTTGTCGTCTATTTCTACGCGCGAACGTTGCGCAACCAAGATGTCAGCAGTGCGGCTTTTTACGGCATGGGTGGGAGTTTTTCCAATAGCATCATGGTGGGTTTCCCGCTCAGTACTGCACTATTTGGTGAGATAGTTCTGGTGCCCTTTGCACTGACGCTGATGGTGGAAAATTTGTTGATGATGCCGCTTGCTCTTGGCCTGGCCAGCAGCGGCAGTAAACAGTCTTCAAACTTTATGGGATCGCTTCGTCACATTTTACCCTCTATTGCACGAACCCCTATTTTTGTGGCGATCATTTTGGGGATGGCTGCGTCTTTGTTAAACCTGCCATTACCACCCGTTGTAGATTCAGTGATGACGCTACTCGCGAACACCGTCACTGGTGCTGCGTTGTTCGCCATCGGTGGCATGCTGGTGGGGATGCGTGTTGGTGGCTTATTGCCAGACCTCAGCGCAGTCGCTTTTGGCAAATTAGTGCTTCACCCCTTGGCAGTTTTTGCTATTTTCTCGATAGTGCCCGGCATGGACCCACTGTTTGCTCAGGTGGCTGTGGTTTTCGCTTGCGCGCCTATGTTTGGCATTTACGCGGTACTTGGTGAGCAGTACGGCAAGGGGGCATTTTGCGCCGCGGCTATGCTGCCAACCACCGTTATTTCTTTTTTGACTATTAGTGTTGTTGTGTGGCTATTGCAACGAGCTGCAGCGTAGGTTCGAATCAAAAATAGCTTAGGCAGCTGTTAATCCAGTGTTCTGGGCAAGCACTTAATCCCACCGAACATTGACTGCAAGCGGCCCTCTAAACGCCCATCCGCCTATTTTAACGTCGCCATTTAGGCGGATTTTTGGGAAGCGCTCAAACAATTTTGGCAGCGCAACGCCCGCAATCAAAGCGCGCGAAACCCATGCACCGGCACAAAAATGCGGTCCCGCCCCAAAGGAGATTGCCTTACGGACGTCTCGATTAATATCGTAATTATCGGCATTCTCAAAGACTGACTCGTCTCTGTTCGCCGAGCCAAACATCAAAAAAACACGTTCGTCAGTGGATAAGCCAACTCCATGCAACTTGGTAAGTTTAGCGACTCGACGTGGAGACATTCCTATCGGTGACTGCCAGCGAGCGTACTCTTCGAAAGTTTTTAGCCAGCTCTGTTGGCCCTCTCGTACAAGCGCCAGTTGATCGGGGTGACTGAGTAGCGCCCAGGCGGTGCCTGCAATCGCATCACGAGGCTCATTTTGTCCACCAGATATGGCAAGTCGAATATTGGCTTTACATTGTTCGTCGCTCAATCCCGCTTGCATCTGCACCGAAAGCATTGAGTGGTCTGGGTGCCGACGTAATTCTTCCGCACGCTCGTCAATGTGACGATCAATACTGGTGACACAATCTAGGCAATAGGCTTCAACATCAGGGTCTGCTGAGTAATTGGCACAACCGTCGATCATCCCTTGGCTGGTTCGGTTCATCTCGGCGTAGTGCATATTGCTGAGACCTGTAACGAGCTTCAGGCCCTCGGCAGAGACCCGCATAGCATAGTCGGCGACCAGATCTGCAGTACTGTCCGCAGAAAGTTCATCGAGCACCGCCTCGGTGCAGGCTTCAAAACCAGAGGTCCAAATGCGCTTTACCGTTGTGGGTGAGACAGCGGGGAAAACAGCGTCGCGTTCTGCACGATGCGCGTCACCGTCTTTGCGCATCATATTTTCGCCCATCAGCTTACTCATCAAACCATCAGGTTGATAAGAGCTAAAGATATCGATTTTCTTTTCATTGACGAAGATGTCATCGCGACGAGTCATCAACCAAGCGTCGAGCTGCGGCACAAAGACTAGAGGGTGCTCTCTGCGCAAATGAGCAAGCACTGGATACGGGTCGTGCCAGAAGGCTGTTGGGTCGATGTCGAAGGAAGGTGTTTTACGCATATGAACAATCTATCACATCGGGAATGTGCGGTGTTTAAGCGCTGTTTACTCCATCCCCGTGTTCTGTCTGGCCGCGCAGGCCAGTTGGGGATATATAGCGAGCTGTATTTCTAAGGGCAATGACACGAGGGGACGTACATCACGAGCAAAGTGCTCCGGACTACGCGTCCCGAACTACGCGTCCCGAACAATTTACACCCGACAGGTTCAAGACAGCAAACGTTGTTCGAAGGGAATAGTCGTTAGGTTTTCAAAACCCGTTTCAGTGATCAATACTTGGTCTTCAAGCTTGACCCCTTCACGACCTCCAACTGCACCCATATATGCTTCAACGCAAAGCACCATGCCAGGTTGCAGTACGTGCTCGAATGCACCGTCAATGAAATCTTGCGGATACAAGATAGCAGGCCACTCATCACACAGACCAACACCGTGCATCATCACACCGTAGCGTTGCTGCACAAACTCTTCGGGAAGCTTTTGCCCTCGCTCTGTTAGCTCTCTGAAACTAACACCTGGGGCCAGCAGTTGCATATTGTATTGAATATGATCGTAGGCAGCCTGGTAGATGTGCTTTTGTTCATCACTGGGCTCTTCGTCCCCCACATAAACCGTACGCGATAAATCGGCGCACATGCCGTACGGACCCACTAGATCTGTGTCGTAGGCGAGTAATTCACCGCTTTGCAAAACACGGGGCCCTGCTTCTTGCATCCACGGATTGGTGCGTGGGCCCGAAGATAAAATCCGCGTCTCTATCCACTCGCCGCCGCGTTTTATGTTCTCGTGGTGCAACAGTGCCCAGAGCTCAACTTCGGCAATGCCGGGTTTGGCCGCGTCGTGCATGGCCATCATACCGCGCTGACAAGTGTCCATGGCACAGCGCATGGCGTTTATCTCGTCTTCACTTTTTATAGAGCGTGCGTGCTCCATCACTTCTTGCCCGCTTTGAATCTGCAAGCCAAGTGCATCCAGTGCGCGCAACCCTTCAACTTCTATTTTGTCTATGGCTATGCGTCGGTTGTCACCCGCATGCGCTCGCAGCACACTGTCAAAATCAGCGGCAAAATCATGTGCCAATTTTTCTTCTTGATCACCTGCCAGAAAATAGAAAAAGCCAGCGCCATGACGGACCTCCTTGACCAAGGGCAAATACCCACTGAGATGATCACAGCCATGAAAATCCCAGAGTGCCATATGCCCGTCGGCACAAACGAGCAACGCACGTGCAGGATTGTGAGCAACCCAGAGTTGCATGTTGCTGGTATCACTGGCGTAGCGAATGTTTAACGGATCAAAAAGCAGCACACCCGCGAGATCACGTTTATTCAACTCAGCAACGGTTCGGTCTAAGCGCGTCTGGCGCATTCTATCGAGGTTAGGCGACGTTATACCAGCCGCCGCCCACTCTGCAAAAGCCAACTCGGTGGGGCCGATCTCTACGCGATCAGGATCATCGGGACTACCGTCTGGACGCAAACCTAGGCCATCTTTAGAAACGGCCCGTTTTGAGGGATCAATCTTTGGACTAGCAATTGAATGGGCATCGTTTGTCACGAATCGATCTCCGAAGGGCTGATTACCCGACATTAATCCCAGCGACAACAACATACTCGCTACTTTGCGACGAATTTAGTGCCACATCCGACCCCAGGCTATGCCTCGATCTGTATGCCAGAGAATCACTGGCTAAGCGATCACCCGAGATGCCTAAATTCCGACTAAGGATTCCTGCAACGTCTGCACAATGGCATCCAGCGCAGGTAGCCCACCCTCTTCGCCATCAACGACAATCCGGCACGCTATAAACACGCTTTCGGAACGACCATCGTCGGCTAACTGCAATGTGCTGGTGTCTAGCTCTTCAACCCGTGGGGCGCGTGCAAGATGAATGGCGTAGAGGGAAGGCTCAGCATCTGCTTCGAGGTTTTTTAAAACAACCGCGTGTACAGTGGCTGGTGTCACCACGGGTTCACCGCCGATCAAGGTTTCAAAGGAAATCAATGGGATGGGCTGTTGGCGCAGCTGTACCTCTCCCATCAGCCACTCAGGGGCAGCGGGCGGTGGCAGATCAAGCGGTTCTGCAAACAGGACTTCCTCGACGGTAGAGGCGGGAACGACTAAGACCCCTGTTTGTAGGGGCAATATTAGACTGCGGATGGCGTTTGCATCGCTCATGCGTCTGCGCCTACGGTTTTTTCGTCAACGATGGACGCCAATGATTGCAGTAATTTTTGTTCTTGGTAGGGCTTACCAAAAAACTCGCTCACTCCCAAGCTGCGGGCACGCTCACGGTGTTTGTGCCCTGTACGCGAAGAAATGACGATCAGCGGCATCTCACGCGTCTCTTCATTTTGGCGTAGGCGCTCGGCCAGTTCAAAACCATCCATGCGCGGCATTTCCAAGTCCAACAGAATCACCGCCGGATTGTGGTTGCGCAAGGCGTTTAACGCTTCGAGCCCATCGCGAGCCGTGACAACGCGATAGCCGTTGCGCTCAAGCATTCTGCTGGTGACTTTGCGAATGGTGATTGAATCATCAACCACCATCACAGTGGGCAAGCTCTCGTCGATAACGGACAAGACTTGCGTGCCATCTCCAACTTCAACACTGGCCACTCGACCGCTGCGCTCCAGCAACATGCCTGCAATATTCAGCACCAGCACTACTTGGCCATCCGCTAGCACACTGGCGCCATTAAACGTTCGCATCGTACGTAGCTGTTCGCCGCCAGGCCGTACGGGTATTTCACGTCGACCGACCAGCGCATCCACGTGCAACGCAACACGCTGCTCTCCGGTATCGACCAATACCAGTGGCACGGTGTCTTCCGCTGCGTTTGGTATCCAGTCGCCGACTCCGAGCATCTCTCCCAAGTGCTGCACTCGGTAGTTATGACCGTCGTAACTAAAGCTGGCCGAAGGATTTATATATGCATTTCGCACAACTTCGGGTGCGACATGTTGTACCGCTGCCACCGTTTTTAACGGCAGAGCAAAGTTGTCGCTGCCACCGCGCACTAACAGCACACGTTCTATGGCCAGTGATTGAGGCAAACGCAACTCGAACATTGTGCCGACTTGTCGTTGGCTCTGAATAGAAAGAGCACCTCCAGCAGATTTTAGCTCCCGGTTGACCACGTCAAGGCCAACACCACGCCCAGCGTCCTGCGTCACTTCAGCGGCTGTGCTAAACCCGCTGACCAAAAGCAGCTGCGCCAGCTCATCATCATCGCAAGGTTGACCCTTTTCCAACAGGCCTTTTGCCTCAGCCACCGCCCGGATTTTTTCGATGTTCAGCCCTGCACCGTCATCGACAATGCGCAGTTTGACATCACCGCCTTCTTGTTGCGCACGAACGATCACGCTGCCCATCGCCAATTTACCCGCTTCAGTTCGTTCCTGAGGCAGTTCAATGCCGTGGACGATGGCGTTGCGCAAAATATGCTCGATAGGTGCAGTCAGATTACCCAACAAGACGCGATCAAGTAGTGCGTCTCCACCTTCCAGCACCAGCTTAACCTGCTTGTCATTGGATTTTGCTGTCTGGCGCACAACGCGCTGTAAACGATTTTTCAGGCTATCAAAACGAACGAGCCGTGTTTTCAGCAGCTGTTCTTGTAGGTCTGTGCCGGCACTTTGTTGCGCATCCAGCGTGGCGCGATTTATGCGCATTTGACGTCGCAGGCCATTCTGCAATTCGTCTAGGTCGCCAACACTCTCACTCAAACCGCGGGTGATCTCTTGCAAGCGTGAATAGCGATCCATCTCTAGCGGATCAAAGCCGGTAGCATCCATATCCGGACTGGAGACTTTAAGGTCCGTTTCCGCGGCATAGTGCAAAGTGCGCATCTGTTCGCGCATTCGTTTGATCGTCTGACTCAGCTCGTTTAGCTGTGTTTGCACTTCCACTTGGCTATCAGCAAGCGTGGCACGCAGAATATTAATTTCACTTGCGCGCTGTATCAATTGCCCCATCGTGCTGGCGTTAACCCGCAGTAAATCACCGCCTGTTGCATCAACCTCAGCGAAATTACTGTTTATGGCTTCCAGCGGTCTAATCATCGCACCGCCAGCCAGCGCATCTGAAGAACCATCGAGGTCAACGTCGACACTACCGGCAGACATCTCCGCGGCACGTACCAGTGGCGCGGTCTGCTGTGCTGGTGCCTTTCCGTCCAGCGCAGCCAACAGCCAATCAAAGTCTACAACAGGGTCACCCTTGCGCAATCCGTCCAAGCACATGTTCAATGCATCCAGGGCTTCTTGGTAGCGCCCTAACTCATTGTCACTGAACTTATTGCTGACTTGGGCAGCCCGTGCGATAGCCGATTCCAAGGCATGCGATACGTCCGCCAGCGTTTGATAGCCAGACATTCGTGCACTGCCCTTGAGCGTATGCAGCACGCGTTTAAAACGCTCTTGCGGTTCATCACTGCTTGGCTCATCGCGCCAGTGGGTGAGCGCTCGCTCTGCTGTTTGCAATAAATCGCCCGCTTCTTCTAAGAAGACATCGCGCAGTTCATCGTTTATTGGGCCTCGGTTTTGCTCACGTTCACGATCTAGCTGACCCAATATACCGCGCAGTTCGCGCACCAACCGTTCAGCGTTTTCATCGCCAACATCACCTCGTTCTATCAGCTTGAGTGACGTGTCGATAGAGGCCAATGAGCGGTGGATCAAAGCCATCTCTATGGCAGGCACATTGCGATGACTTTCGCGGTAGTGCGCCAACAGAGATTCCATCGGACTAACCAGCACGGCCACTGCACCGGCTTGCGCGGTACGGGCACTGCCGTTGAGCGTATGCAGCAAGTGCGTTACTGTCTCGTCGGGCATTAACCCGCCGGCACTGTCGGTGCGGTCTGCCAAATGTTTTTGCACAGCTTTTAGGTGGCTACGGCATTCACGCACAAAAATGTCACGCAAAACAGCGTCGCGCTGAAAACGCGGTAAATCGCCGGTTAGGTCACCCGCTGCTTCAATGCTTGCTTCCATGAAAGAAGCGCTTGCTACTGGTGTGCTACTGGCCGAAATACGATTGGCTTTTTCGATGACCGCGTGCGCACCGGTTTGCTCGAGTTGCGGCTCGACCAATGAAGAAACCATCGTGGGCAATGCGGCCAACGCCTCACGCAGAAGCGCCAAAGTTTGTGGGTCAGGACCGAAGTCTTCTTGCGATATTTTATGGTTGAGCAGGTTTTCTATCGACCAGCCCAGCTCGCCAATTTGGTGCGCGCCAACAAAACGACCGCTGCCTTTTAGCGTGTGAAAACTTCGGCGTAGTGATTGCAACGCCTCGTTACTGTTTTCACCATCGCGCCAAAGCTGTATATTTTCTTCAATATCGCCAGTGACTTCCTGGGCTTCATCAATAAATGTCTCAAGCAGCTCATCATTGATCGCTGCATGTTCTGCTGTTTGATCAGCCACCTCAGCCAATCCGGAGTGCGTACCAACAGGCAAGTGTTCCAGTTGCTGGAGCGCGTCAAAGCACACTCGCAAATAGGCCTTGCCACCGAGTTCTCCATTTTTTAAAGACTCTAAATAGAGTTCAAAACTGGCAACGGTATCGGCAATGTAACGCTGTTCATCCGTGCCTGGTTTTATGCTGGCATTGAGATAGCGTCTCTCCGTGACGTCAGCAAGCCTGGCTAAGATATCTCGAGCGCTTGGCAGTGGCAGTACCGTGACGATTCCGACCGCATCGCGAAATTGTGGCAGCACAGCATGAAGACCTGCATTGGCAGTCTGTGGCCCTATGTAGAGCAAAAACGCATCACGAAAGCGTGCGCTCAAGTGCAACATTTCGCTGCACACTGTGTTGACCATCTCGCGCCATTCCTCGCGCGGCAGCGTCGCCAGTGAGCTCTGCTCTACATCGATCTCTTGACTGGCGTCTAGGTCATCACCGTGATGCTGTAGGGCATCGAGTTCAACATCAATACTGCGTTCGGTTTCCAACAACACCTGCGCTAACTGATGAAGTCTCGGCACCGCCGCCCGCCGATTGAGATCACCAATAACTTGCAGCAGCGGTACTTGTTTTTCAAGGAGATTACGTGACTGGCTCAAGCCAAGCACTGTCAATGAATCGCACAGGCGAGAGGCAGTCAAGTGCAGTGGCAATAAATCGTCTTTGATGGCGCGCTCGTTGTGAACAAACGCCTCTATAGCGTCTTTAATTTTACTGAGCTCGGTGTCGATAGACTCACGTGCTGCAGAAACCAAAGCCGGTGTTGGCACACTGTGGCGTTGCTTTGCGTCTGCAATGCTAGCCTCGCTTACCACCAATGCGTCCAGCTGATAACGCTGGCGTATGAGCTTGAGCACATCGCTGGCATCACCTGCGCGACCACAGTAGAACAACATGTTCTTCAGGAGTGACGTCGGTATCGCCCTGCTCAACTCGACTTCCCCGTGTTTAGCCGCAGCTTTCATGCAGCGGTCGAGCTGGCCAAGGATCGATTTAATAGCAGGGCTTGGCTGCAGTGTTCCAGCACGCAAGCCATCAATCAGGCCGCGCCCGATCAGCCAAAACATACGTGTAGAGCGTAAGCTAGATGCACCTCGCAGTTCTTTAAACGACCAAGCTAGAACTGTAATTGCTTTGTCTTGCTCTTGACCCCTAAGCAATGCAAGCAAGGCTCGCATATAGCGTTGACGAACAACTTTTACCGTCGCTTCTAATCGGCCATTGGGAACTGTGCGATCACCGGTGTCGCGAGGCAACCGCATGTCGGGCAGCAGCATGGCTGCTTCCGACAATAATTGCGCACCGCGAGCGGCCTTGAGGTCATTGACCAGCGGCAACAGCAACATGGGCACATCGGGTGCACCGGCTTCTACTCGCTGCAAATAATTTGGCAATTCAACCGTGGCCGCCATCAATGCTTCTAGCGCTTCGTCACGCTGCTCTATTTGTTCTTCGATGAGCGCTTCGACGATCTTGGCCATTTCTTCTGTTAACAACTGCGGCCCTGCCAACTCAACCAACGTGAAGACATCACGCGCTTGAATCAGCTCTGGTAACACAGTTGCCAATTGATGCGGATCTGCTCCGCCATCGGCAAACTCGGCAATGCGACCATCTAACGCACTCAACAAAGCCATTAACTCACGCAACACGCTGCGAAGTGGCTGTGGTCTGTTTTGCAATTCCTTAGCTTTCAACGGAGTTACCTCGCGCAAGCGACTGGCCATCATCGTCTAATGCATTTGATGCAAACGAGTTGGATATCGCATCTGCGTGTTCATCAAACGCCGCCTCTGGCATACGAAAGCCGGCAATACTGTGATTGAGCTTGTCGGACAACGAGCCTAGCTTGCCCACGGCTGACGCCGTATTACGTGTACCCTCTGCCGTTTGCTGGCTGATATTACGTATGACATTCATGGTTTTGGAGACACTACTGGCCACACGAGCCTGCTGATTGCAGTGTTCTGAAATCTCGGCGATAAGGCCCGCGAGCTTACGCGAGACCGTGTCGATCTCGCTCAGCGCTGCACCCGCGTTTTCTGCCAATTCGGCACCCCGTACCACCCCTGCTGTACTGCGTTCCATCGAAGCCATTGCCTCCATGGTGTCTACCTGAATATTGTTGACGATTTCTTCTACGCGGCGAGTAGCATCACCCACGCGTTCCGCTAGACGTTGTATTTCATCGGAGACTTGACTAAAACCCTCTTGCTCTGCTCCACCTGCTTTCAAGCTGGCGTTTAGCGACAAGACTGTAGTGCGACCGGCGATTTCTTCAATCAGGCCATTGATGTCGTTGATCTCTTGACTGCTTTCGCCTAAACGTTTAAGTCGTTTAGCCGTCTCTTGAATCTGCTCTCTAATGGCGCCCATGCCTTCGCCCATTTGCGAAACGGCAGCAGTGCCTCGGGCTGCAGTATCAACAGCATTAAGTGCCACCTCTACAGAGGTGTCCGCTTTGCGGGCACTGGCGCGCATGTGTGCCGCCGTTGTATCGAGTGCCGTACTTGCATCGGCTATTTCACGCGCCTGCACAGCGCTGGCCTCAACCAATGACTTGGCATTGTCGTCGGTGTGCCGCACAGCAAAACGTACTTGTGCAGCGCTCTGCCCGATGGTTTGCACCAAATCACGCAAGGATTCCACTGCATAATTGACGGCATCCGCAATAGCGCCGGTGATGTCTTCATTGACTGTCGCTTCAACGCGCAAGTCACCGTCAGCCAAGTCGGTCATTTCATCGAGCAGTCGCATGATAGCGCGGTGGTTTTTTTGACTCTGAGAAACACCGGCTAACATTTGCATGTTTGAGCTTCGCCAAACCAATCCCGCCAATAACAACAGCGCCAACAGCATGAGTAGACCTGCAAGGATCGCAATCGTCTGCAATAAGTCGAGTTTACGTTGTGCTGCAGCAACTTGTTCCGCCAGAGCAATACTGCTCCCTAACAGCGCTTCGCGGTGATCAGCCATCACAACCTCAGCCTGGCTTTCAGCCGCTACAAATGCGACTACTTCGTCTATCTCTGCCTTCAATTTTGAAAGAGAATCACGCACAGTGGCCAGCCCTTCGCGAACACTGCGCTGCGACAAGACAACTCCGCCGCTTTGGCCTTTGGCCAGCATGGCGCTCAGCTCGTTTTCTATGACACCACGAAGATCCGCACTGCTGGCACCATCGCCCTGGCTGCCCGACAGATTAAAACGCAATTGCGTTAGCGCTTGGCTCAATCGCGCAAGCGCGGTTCTCGCGGCTGGTCGCTCCCAATTTTGTGCCAACACTTTACGCAAGTGGCTATCGACGACCGACTGTGATTGTTCTAACTGAAAGTCCAATCGCTGGACTTTTTCCTCCATATTTTGCTCTTGCTCGGCACGGATAACCAAATTGCTGTAATCCGATTTAGCGGCATCCCAAGACTGGCTCAGCTCTTCTACCGTGCCGGTGAAAGACTGGGGAACTGCGGGCGCTGTTTCGCTGCCTTGACTCAGTGTCAGCACGTTTTCGCCAAAGCGCGCCATGCTGCTGCCTACTCGCTGACTGGCAGCTGTATCGCCACGGCGCATGGCAAGACTGTCAACGTGTAACTGCTGCGCCAGCAATTGTTGTTCTAAGGAGAGCTGTGCGTAAGCGGGGTAGTGACGGCCTTGCGCTAAGATGGTGAAGGCGCAGCCGAGCGCAACGATTAACGAAAGAATGACAACGGCAATCAACGCCAGAGAAACAGACCTTGAATGCTCAGCCAATCGATCTTGTTTGATCTCTTCAGCCATCAATTGTCACCCACAAAGCGCGCGCAAACATTATTGTTCCAAGGTGACTTGCAAAAATGCATCACTGGCGGCAATAGCTTGCAGTGACAGCACAGGCCAACTCTGCTCACCTTGCACTGCCACACCTTTGACATAGGGCTTAAGTACCTCGTTGACGGTGACGGTAGAGTCTTCGATATCGCTGGTGAATTGCCTTAAGGCACGCAACTCGCCAACGGCGAATCCGACGATGGTCTCACCGCGACCGTGTACCAGTACCCGGTGCTCAGCACTCCTAAAACCTCGCACACCAAACAAAAAACGGCTCAGATCTGTGACCGCAAGCACTTGCCCACGCAGATTACCCAAACCCAAAAACCATTCTTGAGTTCCGGGCACCCGCGTGCAGCTGGGTGCGTCGATCACCTCGTTGATATCCACAGCTGGCACGAGCATCTCTTGCTCCCCAATAAGGACCGTCATCGCCTGCCAACTGCTGACCCCACCAGCCTCTGCTGGGCGGGATAGCCGCTTTGCTCGCCCATCAAAACTGCGCAACAAATCAATGGGCGACAAAGTACTCAAGCGCCCACCCCAGCCGATGCTCCGACATGTTGGCGCACGCAGCGCAGCAAGCCTTTGCTTGATACGGGTTTGACGAGGTAGTCACGAGCCCCTTGCCGCATTCCCCAAGCGCGGTCAGATGCCCCGCCTTTACTGGAGACCATGACAACTGCAATGTGCGAGGTTTCAGGATGGCGGCGCAAATCGCGCGTCGCTTTAAAGCCGTTCACTTTGGGCATGACAACATCCATCAGAATGATGTCTGGGGAGAACTTGCGTGCAGCTTGCAATGCCATCGCACCATCAGCGACGGCCAATGTGCGGTAACCAGCCGCTTGTAATGTCGTTTTATAGACGTGCGTCTCTGTGGCTGAGTCTTCGACAATCAACACCAACGGAGCTTCAGCTGAAGAGTTTTTAGTCGTGGTCACACTTCCTCCGCCAATGCTGGAAGGTGTGCCGTCATGGCGGCGAACAAATCTTCACGTGAAAACGGCTTAGTGAGATAGTGTTCAGAACCGACCAGCCGGCCACGCGCTTTGTCAAATATGCTGTCTTTGCTAGACAGCATAATCACGGGAATACTACGAAAACTCACGTTGTGTTTGATGAGCGCGCAAACCTGATAACCGTCGAGGCGCGGCATCATGATATCGACAAAGATGATATCCGGTCGATGCTCCGCCACACGCGCCAATGCTTCAAAGCCATCGGAGGCGGTCACTACCTGACAGCCGGCACCGGAGAGCAGGCTCTCGGCCGACCGACGAATAGTCTTGCTGTCGTCGATAACCATCACTTTGACGTTATTGAGATTGGTGGGCGCTGCTTCGGTCACAGGGGTTCTCCGTGAAAATTCTGGCGTTTATTGCAAGCGATGGAAGCTTGTTCAGCAAGGTACTTGGCATACGCTGGCTAAACAAAATTGCATCAAACCTTCAAACAAAGCGGCGGTTGCGGTCTGATGAGAGCTTTCTTCGCACCATTGTATTCTAATGGATTTCAGACCCTTGGACACGATATTTGATCTTTAGGACTAACAGTAGCTTGTGTTTCGAATTGACTGTGCTTATATAGCTCTCAACAGAGCCCACCGCATCGGTGCATCAAACCCACACAAAGTGTGAAGAGGAGACCCTCATGACCGTCAAAATTGGCGTAGTAATGGACCCGATAGAGTCCATCAAGCCCGTCAAAGACAGCTCGCTGGCCATGATGCTTGCTGCACAGTCGCGCGGCTGGGAGTTGTACTACTTGACGCCCGACGAGCTCTATTTAGACCAAGGCGAAGCACGTGCTAGCTACAATCGCATCACCGTGCGCGACGACGAACAAGACTGGTTCACCCACGGTGAAAAGGTCGATGGACCGCTTGGAGATTTAGACGTCATTTTGATGCGTGTTGATCCGCCTTTTGACATGGATTTCATCTACATCACTTATATTTTAGAACGGGCCGAAGCTGCCGGCGCGCTCGTTGTCAATCGTCCCAATGCGCTGAGGGACTGCAATGAAAAACTGTTCACGGCCTGGTTTCCTGAACACTGCCCTAAGACATTAGTCAGTGCGTCGCAGAAGCGGTTGCGTGCCCGGTTAATGGAGTTAGGTGACGCGATCATTAAGCCGCTGGACGGCATGGGCGGGGAGTCGATATTCAGAATGCGCGCGAACGAACCCAATATTGGCGTGATCCTCGAGCACATGACGTTACGCGGCAAGCGCCAATGCATGATGCAGGAGTTTCTGCCGCAGATCACCGAAGGCGATAAACGCGTCTTAGTGGTTGACGGTGAGCCAGTGCCTTACACCCTCGCTCGCATACCCACCAAGGGGGAAACCCGCGGTAATCTAGCAGCAGGTGGCAAGGGCGTAGCGATGCCTTTGACTGACGCTGAACGCGCCATTGCAGAAGCGGTTGCACCCGAGCTGGTAAGACGTGGACTGATGTTTGTAGGCCTAGACATGATTGGGGGTAAATTGACCGAAATCAACGTCACCAGCCCGACGTGTATTCGAGAGATAGACGCGGCTTATGGGATTGATATTGCGGGCCAACTCATGGATGCGATTGAGCGCAAGCTAAGCAAAGCTTAACCCCGCCCGCCCTTGAGCAAGACTAATAGGGCGCGCCACCCCTAGAACGCAAGCAACTAAAAGCCGCGAGTCTCGGTCAGACCAACAGACGCTTAAACCACTGGTTGTTGGCGACCTCACATGTGACGCGAGGACGACTACAATCAGGGGTTGCTAATCAAACCTTATACCACCCTGACCTATGCGCGTTCTTACCCAACCAGAACCGATGACTCTATCGATGATGATGGCCGCTGCCCTGCATGCGGCGTTGCTTCTGGGTCTGGGCTTTGTCGCTATCAAGAGTGTGGTGCGTGTGCCTCCGACGTTGGACGTCATTCTGGTCCAGTCCGCAGGCGATGAAACCCCTGAAGACGCCAGTTATTTGGCTCAAGTCTCACAGGAAGGCGGCGGCAATACGGATGATCGTGACCGCCCCACTACCCCTTTTCAGGGCACCGAGCGCATAGACACAAACGGGGTTGCGCCTGTTCCGATGGAAGCCTCTGCACCAAACCCTCAACAGCTCGAAGAAGAGACGATTCTCACGCAGTTGTTCTCTGACTATTCGGTTAAAACAGAAGAAATCTCTAAGACCGAGGCTGAGCCGAAATTAAAAATTAGCGATGTCGACGTCGACGCCAACCTAGAAATCGCTCGCCTGAGCGCCGAACTGGACGAAATGCTGAACCAATACGCTGAACGCCCACGCAAGGAGTTCATCTCGGCGCGCACCAAAGAGGCAAGCGCCGCCGCTTACATGTTCAATTGGGTTGAGCGCGTTGAACGTGTTGGCAATCTAAATTACCCAGAAATAGCTCGCATAAAAGGCCTCTCTGGCCGGTTACTATTGACGGTTGGTATCAACAAAGATGGCAGTATCGCCAACGTAGATTTGCGCAAATCATCAGGCGTTGCAGCGCTGGACGAAGCCGCCAAGAACATCGTGCGCCTGGCCTCACCTTTTGATGCGCTTAAAGGCGAGCTGCGCGATCGTGCCGATATTCTGTATATCACCCGCACCTGGGATTTCGATAGCCAAGCCGGCTTGAGCAGCGGAGAGTAGTCGGGGCAACTGAGTAAGCACCATGTATCCGTGCACTGCGGCGGTGCGATGCGTAGAATTGGCGCCATGGATTTACGCAATCAACTACTCATCGCCATGCCCTCCCTCGACGACTCCTGGTTTGCCCAGAGCGTGACCTACATTGTTGAACATACCGAAGATGGCGCGAGCGGCATCGTGCTCAGCGACCCCATCGACATGTCGTTGGATCAGGTATTGGAACAACTCTCGCTGCCAGCCCCTCTAGAGTCAGCCCGTGTACCTGTCATGCGCGGTGGCCCCGTGGAATCGGAGCGCGGTTTTGTCCTGCATAGAGGTGGAGCTGATTACGATGCCAGTGCAGCCATCAGCGAAGATATCGCTCTGACGACTTCACGTGATCTGCTGGAACAAGTCTCTCGCGGCGAAGGGCCAGCACAAATGCTCTTAGCGCTGGGACGTGCCGGCTGGGGCGGCGGTCAACTTGAGCAAGAAATTACAGACAACAGCTGGCTTACCGCACCCGTCGATCTGTCAATCATCTTTGACTTGCCACCGGAAAAACGCTGGCGCGCTTCCGTTGAGTTACTGGGCATTGATCCTGCACAGCTGACACCGCAATCCGGGCGCGCTTGAGCATGAGCGCCAACACGTTAATTGGCTTCGACTTTGGGGAACGTCGTATCGGCCTAGCTGTGGGAGACCGCGAAACAGGCCTATGCTCTCCTTTGACTACGTTGACGAGCAAAGATGGAAGCATCGACTGGGCGGGAATTGAGAAGCTTTTAGCTGAATGGCGGCCCGCTGCCTTGGTGGTGGGTGTACCGCGCCATATGGATGGTACAGACAGCGAGATGACGGCTCGTGCAGCGCGTTTTGGGCGCCAGCTACAGGGCCGTTTTAACTTGCCTGTGCACGAAGCAGACGAGCGCACCACCTCGCGACAAGCCGAGGGGGTCATACGAAATAATCGAGCAAGTGGCCGACGGCGCACTAGCAAAGGCGACACCGATAAAATTGCCGCAACCCTTATACTGCAACACTGGCTAGAAGCCGGAGACCCCGCATGATATTTGCCGATACAGCTCGCACAGAAGCGATGCTAGATGACATGACCGAAAAGCTGCGTGAAAGCCTAGGCGATCAGCTCGAGAGTAGCGCCATGATTGGCATACATACAGGCGGCGTCGATGTCGCCAGCGCCCTACACAAACGCTTAGGTCTTAGTGCCCCACTAGGCATGTTGTCGATCAGCTTTTATCGGGACGACTTTAGCCGTATCGGCCTGCATCCCACCGTTGGTGCAACTGATCTGCCTCAAAATTTAGAAGACCGTACGGTTATTCTGGTAGACGATGTGCTTTACAGTGGCCGAACAGTTCGCGCCGCTTTGAACGAGATATTTGACTATGGCCGCCCAGCACGCGTGTTGCTCGCGTGCCTGGTTGAGCGCAGCGGACACGAGCTACCCATACGAGCAGACGTGGCTGGCGCGTCAGTGGATCTCGGGCCAAACCAACAAATCAAACTGCAAACTGATCCGCTGATGCTACACCTCGAAGGAGAGCCAACGTGAACCCTACAGACCAAGCATCAGCCCAACAAGCGTTTGAACAAATCCAGCTCAATCGAGACGGCAAACTAAAACATTTTCTGACGACTGAAGGTTTAGATCGCGACACTTTGACGCACATTCTAGAAACCGCCGAGAGCTTCATGGGCGCGAGCGATCAAGGATTGAAAAAGGTGCCTCTGCTGCGCGGACGTACCGTAGCGAACTTGTTTTTTGAAAACAGTACCCGCACCCGCACTACATTTGAGTTAGCCGCTAAACGATTATCTGCAGATGTTCTGAACATCGACATCCAGCGTTCGGCCACAGCCAAAGGTGAGTCTCTACTCGACACCTTAAATAATTTACAAGCTATGTTGTGCGACATGTTTGTCGTTCGCCACGCTGAGTCAGGTGCAGCGCATTTTGTTGCGCAACACGTTGCGCCTCACGTGAGCGTTATCAATGCTGGTGACGGGCGGCACGCCCACCCCACCCAAGCCATGCTGGACATGTTCACCATTCGTCGCTTTAAAGGTGACTTCAGACAGCTGAGCGTAGCGATTGTTGGCGACATCGTGCATTCGCGCGTCGCACGCTCGCAGATCCACGCCCTAAAAATCCTCGGTGTGCCAGATATTCGAGCGGTTGGACCGACAACCTTGGTGCCTCAAGAGCTTCAAGAGATGGGGGTGAGCGTTTACCGCGACTTGGCCAGCGGCCTTGCAGATGTCGACGTGGTCATTATGTTGCGACTGCAAAACGAGCGCATGAGTGGCGCGCTTTTACCGAGTACCGGTGAATACTTCCGCCAATACGGACTGGACAATCGACGACTTAAATATGCCAAGCCAGATGCCATTGTCATGCACCCTGGGCCGACCAATCGTGGCGTCGAGATCGACGGTGCTGTAGCCGATGGGGCACAGAGCGTCATACTAAAGCAAGTGACATACGGTATTGCGGTTCGCATGGCGGTGATGTCCATAGCGATGGGCAATACAGCGGCAGGAGAACAGCCATGAAGAACAGCATACTTTTGCGCAATGGCCGTGTCATCGACCCCGCCAATGGTCGTGACGAAGTTTCAGACATCGCCATACATAATGATGTCATCGCCACCCCTGACGAGCAAACCAACTACGACTTAGAACTCGATATGCGGGGCAAAATCTTGTGCCCCGGTTTGGTGGATTTATGGGCTCGGCCCGGCAGCCCAAGCATAGGTCACTGCGGTGACATTGTCAGCGAGACAACCGCTGCGGCGCACGGCGGCATCACGACCGTGTGCATGCCACCGGACACAACGCCTACGCTGGATCAAACCGCTACCGTTGAATTAATTCGCGGTCTGAGCAGAAAGGCTGGAACATCACGGGTTCGTGCTTATGCTGCATTGACACGCGGCCTGGAAGGCAAGCATTTAAGTGAGCTGCAAACACTCATGGAAGTCGGCTGCATAGGCGCCAGTCAAGCCGAAGAACCGATCAATGACACTCGTGTTCTACGACGCGCCATGGAGTATTCGGCCAACTATGCAATCCCGCTAGTTTTACAACCCTGTAACGACTGGTTGCGCGCCGATGGCTGCGCACATGAAGGCCCTGTCGCACAGCGACTAGGGCTCAACGGTATTCCAGCATCCGCAGAGACCGTCGCCATCGCCCAGATAATAGAATTGGCGATACACACAGGAGCACGAGTACATTTTTCAAGACTTAGCACAGCACGTGGTGCCATGCTTGTCAAACAAGCTAAAGCGGATGGACTGGCCATTAGCGCAGACGCCAGCATCAACAATTTGCTACTCGCCGACACTGCGCTCACAGGGTACAACAACCATTGCAAGTTGATGCCGCCATTACGCAACTCAGCTGATCGCGACGGATTGCAAGCGGCTTTGCTGGACGGCACCCTCGATGGTATTTGCTCGGACCACCGCCCGGTAAGCGCAGACGCCAAAGCAGTGCCCTTCGATTCTGCAAACGTCGGTGCATCCTCTTTCGATAGTTTTATTTCGCAGGTGTTGTCATTAGGCAATCAAATTGGCGCGAGCAAAACCGAGTGCATAAGCTGGGTGAGCAGCCGCCCAGCACAGGCGCTAGGCTTGCCTTATGGCACCTTATCGGTCGGTGCTCCAGCCGATGTCTGTGTTGTAGAACCCGATACTAAATGGGTGCTACAAACGGACACCATGCACAGCAAAGGCAAAAATTCTCCTTGGCTAAACACAGAGCTGAAGTCTGTTTGCACAGGTGTAGTGCTTCGCGGCAAGTGGATTGAAGCCCCCATTCGCCCTTAGAAAACCAGACCAAAAAAAACCGTTTCACTGGGAAACGGCTTTTTTTAAAACGTGCAAATAAACACTAACGTCGAATCATGCGGCCTACGGTGTCTTTTTCTGCTGTTGGCGCGTCTTCGACATTTTGAAGTTTCATAGTGTCATCGTTGAAACTATCCACGTCTAGATCACCCAACTTAAAATGCAGACGCACATCGTTAGGAGAATCCGCATTTCGAACGGCTTCGAGCTTATCAATGACGCCTGCGCTTGCTAGGTCAATGAGAGATTGATCAAAAGTTTGCATACCGAGTTCACGAGATTTGGCCATCAAACTCTTCACCGCCATCAAGTCGCCTCTCGAGATGAGTTCAGCCATCAATGGTGTGTTCATCAATACTTCTATCGCCGGCAATCGTCCAGTGTCATCCTCTTTGCGAATAAGACGCTGTGATAACACCGCACGCAAATTCAGAGATAACTCGTACATGAGTTTTTCGCGGCCTTCTGGCGGGAAGAAACTCGCTACCCGCTCCATCGCTTGGTTCGTGTTGTTGGCGTGCAGAGTACAAAGACACAAGTGCCCTGTCTCCGCTATTTCAAGAGCACGTTCCATCGATTCCCGATCTCGGATTTCGCCGATGAGAATAAGGTCAGGTGCTTGTCGCAATGCATTGCGAAGCGCTATTCCAAATGATTCAGTGTCCGTTCCAATTTCGCGCTGACTCACCAAACCCTGCTTGTGAGTATGAACAAATTCGATGGGGTCTTCTATCGTAATGATGTGACCGCTGGCGTTTTCATTTCGATGATCAACTAGAGCTGCTAATGTCGTGGACTTGCCTTGGCCAGTAGCACCAACCACCATAATCAAGCCTCGCTTCGCCATAACAAGGTCTTTCAATACCGCCGGCATATTCAACTGATCTAGAGTCGGAATATTGGTTGATATCTGACGAATGACCATCGACGCGCTACCCCGCTGGATATACGCGTTGACGCGGAATCGCGAAACATTAGGCACACTCAGGGCAAAATTGCACTCGCTACTTTCCATAAACTCATCGCGCAATCGCTGATCCATCAGCGAAGTTGCTAGAGCCATAGTCTGCGGCGGCATCAGTTTTTCATCACCGATGCGCTTGAGCTCTTCTCCGATTCTGATCACGGGTGGCGAACCAGCCGTGACGTACAGATCTGAACCACCCTGACGGGCGAGACAGTGCATCAGCTCAAAAACGTAAGCGCGTGCTTTAGACGTAGAATTTTCTTCTGCCATGAATAATGCCTTGATTAAACTTACGCCGCAGAGACGATATCTGGATTTACAGCCTTTCGACGAGCCTCACGCCCATCGACTTGCCCTGAAGCAACAAGCCCTTTGAGTGTCTGATCTAGTGTGATCATGCCCGCTGCACTGCCTGTCTGGATTGCAGAATACATCTGAGGGATTTTGTCTTCGCGGATCAGGTTACGAATTGCAGGTGTGCCAATCATAATTTCATGCGCCGCTATACGGCCGCCACCAGTCTTTTTCAGCAGAGTCTGTGAAATGACAGCTTTCAAGGACTCTGACAACATGGCCCGAACCATCGATTTTTCATCGGCTGGAAAGACGTCGACAATACGGTCAATAGTCTTGGCGGCTGAACTTGTGTGCAAAGTGCCAAAGACCAAGTGGCCAGTTTCGGCAGCGGTCAACGCTAAACGAATGGTCTCGAGGTCACGCAGCTCACCAACCAAGATGGTGTCGGGATCTTCCCGAAGCGCTGATCGCAGCGCGTTTTCAAAGCCTTGAGTATCTCGACCAACTTCACGCTGATTGACAAGGCATTTTTTGCTGGTGTGAACAAATTCAATCGGATCTTCGATGGTCAGAATGTGACCTAGCTCAGATTCGTTTTTGTAATCGACCATCGCAGCGAGGGTGGTTGACTTACCAGAGCCCGTGGGACCTGTGACCAGCACGATACCGCGCGGGTAACTGGAGATTTCTTTAAAAATATGTGGAGCGCCCAAGGTGTCGAGAGATAACACTTCACTCGGGATCGTACGAAATACAGCCGCCGCGCCGCGCCCTTGAATAAAGGCATTAACACGAAATCGAGCAATTTCAGGTAACTCGAAAGAGAAATCAGTTTCTAGCTCTTCTTCGTACACCTTACGCTGCTGATCGTCCATGATGTCATATATCATGGCGTGAACCTGTTTGTGGTCCATCTCAGGCGCATTGACACGTCGCATATCACCGTCAACTCGGATCATCGGCGGCAGGCCGGCCGACAAATGCAAGTCTGAAGCACCTTGTTTTACACAAAACGCGAGAAGCTGAGCTATATCCATCATGTTACCCTGTACATTGTAAGGCGACCGCCAAAAACCTTCTGAATGAGACGCTCAAAGCGTCCTAACTACGTCAACACGCCCATGAGTCATGATCAGGACGCCAGCCGTTCACTTTCAATAGTTCGGCATCGTTTGGCCCAAGCTGAAGTTAAATTCAACCGCACACCCGAAAGTGTGTGTCTGCTTGCCGTCAGTAAAACCAAGCCAATCGAAGACATTCGAGCCGTTATGGCCGCTGGTCAAAGGGACTTCGGTGAGAATTACCTCAACGAAGCGCTGGGTAAAATAGAGCAACTGGCAGGCCAAGGCTGTTGCTGGCACTTCATCGGTGCCATCCAATCGAACAAAACGCGACCGCTCGCGGAGAACTTCGACTGGGTTCACTGCGTAGATCGCCTTAAAATTGCACAAAGGCTCAGTGACCAACGTAAAGATGACGATCTGCTAAACATTTGCATACAAGTCAATATTGACGAAGAACAGAGCAAGGCTGGTGTGTTGCCCGAGGAAACTAAGGCGCTTTGCCTAGCTGTAGCGCAACTGCCGCGGCTAAAATTGCGTGGCCTAATGGCAATTCCGCGTGCCTCTGAGTCCTTCGAGGAGCAACGTGATAGCTGCCGCAGACTGAGAGAACTATTTGAAAGTATCCAGCGAGAGCTTCCGGATATGGATACCCTGTCTGTTGGAATGAGCGGCGACTTGGAGGCAGCAGTTGCCGAAGGTTCGACAATGGTGCGAGTTGGAACGGCAATTTTTGGTCAGCGTGCGCCTAAAATATCGTGAGACTTAGATGAACTTTGCCTCAGCACCAAATCAAAAATATTCACCTAATTTATTTCCAAAACTATAAGTGAGCGATAAGATGAGTGAGTTGAATCCACTGCAAAGACTTAGCACGCTAGGCCAAAGCCCTTGGTTGGATTTTATCCAGAAAAGTTTTGTGGCCGATGGCAGCCTTAAACGTTTAATTGACGAAGATGGTTTGCGCGGTTTGACATCCAATCCAGCAATATTTGAGAAAGCGATAGCGAGCAGCGATGAATACGATGCCCATATCCGCACATTAGATAGCGAAGATGACACGCGAACCGCTACCCAAGTGTTTACCGAATTAGCGCTAACAGACATCCGTGACGCTGCCGATTTGTTCGCCCCAGTGCATGAAAAGTATAACGACGACGGCATGGTTAGCCTAGAAGTGTCACCCGCACTAGCACACGATACCGAAGCGACTCTAGCAGAAGCGCGCGCACTGCACGCCGCATTGAACAAGCCCAACGCTATGATAAAAGTGCCTGGCACAGAAGCGGGCGTCAAAGCATTTGAGGAACTAACCGCCGACGGCATTAGCGTCAACGTGACGTTATTGTTTTCAGTTTCTCGCTACCAGGCAATCGCTGCCGCGTGGATAAAGGGACTAGAGCGTCGACTGGCGGCCGGAAAGCCTGTTGACAACATTTCATCCGTCGCGAGCTTTTTCATCTCGCGTGTGGATGCAGCGGTAGACAAGGAGCTGAGCAAAGTCGGCGGCCTAGCGGCTGAAACCTTGCAAGCCAAAACGGCTATCGCCAATGCAAAACTTGCCTACGGCCATTATCAAAATCTGTTTAACAGCGACGCTTGGGCAAAGCTAGCTGCTGCAGGGGCGAAACCTCAACGCTTGCTCTGGGCTAGCACCAGCCCTAAGGACCCAGCCCTCCCTGACACTTATTATGTCGAAGCCCTGATCGGACCAGATACGGTAAACACCCTGCCTCCCGCAACATTGGCCGCTTATCGTGAGAGCGGCACACCACACGCAACCTTGGCCGAAGATGTAGCAACCGCTCTGGAGCACATCGAAACCATCAGTTCGATGGGAATAGATTTGAGCCACATCACTTCCAAGCTTGAAAACGACGGCGTGAACTCATTTATCGCGTCGTTTGATAACTTGCTGCAAGTCATCGATAAAAAGCGTGCTTCGCTAAAAAAGAGCTCCTAAAGCATGGCCCAGCATATTTGCTTTATCGGCGCAGGCAACATGGCCACCAGTTTGATCGGCGGCCTCATTGCCAATGGCCATAGCGCCTCGTCCATTACAGCCTGCGATCCAAATGAGCAGCAGTGCCTCACACTCGCTGACAAATACGGCATAAATACCGTGGCTGATAACGCGGAAGCGGTTTCGACAGCAGATGCGGTAGTCCTTGCGGTTAAACCTCAAATTATGCAGATGGTTTGCGAACCGTTGGCGGCAAGCCTGCAAGAGCACAAGCCTGTCATCATCTCCGTGGCCGCTGGCGTTAGGTGCGATGACTTGGATACTTGGCTCGGTGGCTCACAAGCTATTGTGCGCTGTATGCCCAACACACCCGCGCTCTACGGCTTTGGTGCTGCGGGGCTTTTTGCGACGCGCTCCGTCAGCCCATCGCAGCAAGCGCTAAGTACCCATATCGCAGAGTCAGTCGGTATTGTTGAATGGGTGCAAAGTGAAGCACAGATAGATGCCGTCACCGCTCTATCTGGCAGCGGGCCCGCCTACGGGTTTTTACTGTTAGAAGCGATGCAAGCTGCAGCGGTTACACTAGGTCTGCCCGAGCAAACCGCCCGCACATTAGCCACACAAACACTGTTAGGCGCTGCTGTTATGGCGCGCGACGACCCAAGGGATGCAGGCACACTGCGCCAGGCTGTCACGTCTAAAGGTGGCACAACTGCTGCTGCGTTGACAGTCTTTGAACGAGCGGATTTTCATGCACTGGTCGCTGATGCGATGCAAGCCGCATGTACCCGCGCTGACGAACTCGCCAAAGCGACCGGAGACGCCTGATGGGCCCTACGATTCAAGCTCTAAACCTACTAGTAACAATTGCCTTCGACCTTTACATCATGGTCGTTGCCGTGCGTTTTCTTATGCAGGTGACACGCGCCAATTACTACAACCCTCTTGCACAAGCCGTCGTTAAAATGACCAACCCGGTTCTAGTGCCACTAAGACGTATTATCCCCGGTTTCAAAGGTCAAGACATCGCCGCGCTTGTGCTTTGCTTACTGCTTATTATCGCCAAAATGATGGTATTCAAGCTATTGTCGCTTGGTCAGGTGACGGTTGCAGGCTATGGGATTAACGCCGCGGCTTTGGCACTCCCTACTATGGCGATATTGGCACCCATCGATTTATTGAATCTATTTATCAATGTCTTCCTCTTCGCGATGATCGTTATTGCGGTACTTAGCTGGATTAGCCCCGGTGGGCAAAACCCTGCAGCAGAAGTACTCTCAGACATATCCAGGCCAGTCACTGAACCCGTTCGCCGATGGATAAAGCCCATCGGTGGACTTGATCTATCTTTGTTGGTGGCTTTGGTTCTGCTGCAAGTTCTGAAAATCATACTCATTGGAAATCTAATGAATATAGCGATTGGCTAGCACGCCGCTTGCTGGACTTAAGGAATAAGATAATAGTGAAGCTGTCTACCTATGCGCAGAGGGAACTTCAGCAAAGCCCTGCCCTCTTACCGTGGGAATGCATGCTACTTTTAACTTTTGGAGCCCGCAGTGATTAAACGCAAACTGCTTGCAATGATGACACTACTCTTGTTGAGCAGTGCGCTGTGGGCGGCGGATTCTCATGATTGCGGGAGCTTTCTGCTGCGTTATCGCGTGGTTGCTAGCGACGCCCTGAGCCTAGAATCATCGCAAATGTTGGGTGTAAAGGCTGGACCAAATACGGGCATCATTAACATAATGCTACTTAACAAAGGCACCAAAGAAACGCTAAAAGGGCGTGTCCACGTCATCATCAAAAGGCCTTCTGGGTTGATGAAAGCGCTAAAACTACGCGTCATCAATAGCCCAGACGATGCGCTGTTCTACGCGGCAGAATTCCCATTTTCAGAAGGTGAAAAACTGGATTTTGAACTCTCAGTAAGCGCCCTAGGCCTACCTCCTCAAGCTTTCGTTTTCAGCAAAACACTGCCCTAAATGCCTCTTTTTGACCCTCCGCACTTGCATTAATCGCCAAAACCCCTACAAAAACGGCTTTTTTTGGTGATTTCCACCAACGCCACCTCGTCTTCTGTGCTATCTTCCGGTCGCGATTCATAGATACATGGCGCTTTCGTTTGAGGGTGCTGAACCCGCAAAAAGTTACAACCAAAAATCAGGAGCATAACTATTATGGCTGCAAAGAAAAAAGCCACTAGCAAGAAAAAAGCAGCGGCTACATCTGCAAGCACCGCGAAGAAAGCCCCAACTAAAACAGAGATCCTCAACCACATTGCTGGCGAAACTGAACTGACTCGCAAAGACGTGCAAGCGGTTTTGGAATCACTCAGCGGTATGATCTCTAAAAACCTCAAGCCACGTGGACCTGGTTTTTTCACGGTCCCTGGTTTGATGAAAATCAAAGTCGTCAAGCGTCCAGCAACCAAAGCTCGCAAAGGCGTCAATCCTTTCACTGGCGAAGAGATCATGATCGCTGCCAAACCTGCCCGCAAAGCGGTCAAGATTTTGGCGCTGAAAGGCTTAAAAGATATGGTGTAGGCTTCGGCTGACACACTTGTTGCGGTTACTCTAAATGTAACCGCATCAGGCTGTCTTAAAAGACGGCAATGCACCATTTTAATCGTTAGAAATTAGAGCGAAATTACACCCGAGACCATACAATCACTGTTTGGTGATATGAAGTTCGGAAACGACGCCGAACGTTATTGGTACAAAAGACTCTTAAGATGTAACCCCGCTATACTTGGAGCTCTCGGAATCTCGCATGGCATCGATGTCCACGATAAAATCGCTACATGGCGAGAACATCTCTAGTTCACTTGCTACCCTGAGCACTTGGGTACTCATTGGCGTACTCGGCTATGCAACTGCATTACTCGCCATCGAATTGCTACCCGATAACACGAATAACAAAGATATCGCGCGCCCCTTAACGGCTAAATCCTCTGCTTCAGATCCCGCGACATCGCTATCTCAACAAATTGTCGATGCGCACTTATTCGGTATTGAAGCCTCTCGTGCCGTGCGCGCTCCGGAAACGAACCAACCCACAAAAGAAGCACCCAAATCTCGCCTCAACGTTAAATTAGCTGGCATTATGGCAACAAACGATCCCAAGATCGGCCATGCATTGATCAGTGGTGGCCGAGAAGATACCGTGGTCGCGGTCGGGGAGAAGATTGAACGCGCCACGTTAGAAGAAGTTTACGCGCTGTATGTGGTTATCAACAATGGCGGCAAGCGCGAGCGAATTGACTTACCGAAACCTGAATTAGGCAACACAAGCGTAGCCCCTAGTGCGCAAAATATTAATGCAGCACAACCAACAACCAGTTCTAGCCCGAGTGCAGCAAGCCCCGCAAACGGTGTTGATGTGAGCCAATTACCACAAACTCCTGGCGCACTTCGCGACTATATGGTGCGCAATCCGTCCACCATGCAACAACTTATGGATGTACGCCCCTTCCGACAAAATGGCCGCGTCGTCGGCTACAAACTCAACCCGAAGCAAGATGCTTCACTCATGCGCAACTTCGGCATTGAGCCTGGAGATGTGGTTGTTTCTCTCAATGGAGTGAAACTAGACAACCAGAGGCGTGGTCTCAAAGCGCTACGCCAGCTAGTGACGGCTCAGCAAGTCGATATGACCTTGTTGCGTAATGGAGCAGAAATTCCTGTCAGTATCTCTCTGCAATAGCGTGTAACATTACTGAAACAGTCATTAGGTTTTGACCGATTTGTCATTGTATAATCGGTTTCCAATCAAGCTGTTGCGCAGCTAATTTCAGAGCGGATCAAGCAGTTGAGAAATATAAAAAACACCAATAAAACCCTTGCTGCCGCTTTAGTGGTCGGAATGCTAGCTGTAGCATCTCCTGGCTATGGAGAGGATAGTGCAATTGTCAAAGAAGGTCAGGGTGATTTCACGCTGAACATGCCCAATGCAGATATCAGCGCTCTTATCAGCCTTGTATCCCAACGCACCGGCAAGAACTTCATCGTTGATCCGCGCGTCAAAGCCAAAGTGACCGTTATCTCTTCGACACCCACTAACGCTACAGAACTTTATGAAGTGTTTTTATCGGTGCTGCAAGTGCACGGTTTTGCCGCTGTGCCTCAAGGCGATTTGATCAAGATTTTGCCCGAAGTTACCGCGCGCACGGGACCAGTGCCTGATCTGTTAAACGACATGCCCGCTAACAGCACCAGTGATCAGTTGGTTACACATGTCATCAAAGTAGACAATGTTCCGGCAGCGCAGCTTGTACCCATATTGCGCCCATTGGTCCCTCAGCAAGGCCACTTGGCAGCCTATACCTCGACGAATTCGCTCATCATCACTGACCGTGCGGGAAATATTAATCGCCTACTACAGATCATCAAACGCATTGATGTTGGTGACAGCGGCAAAGTTGAAATCATCAAACTTAAACACGCTTCAGCGGCAGAGATAATCCGTATTATCAATACGTTAGAAGGACAGAATCGGGCTGACGGCAGCAGCACACTAAACATGGCTTCAGACGAGCGCACTAACAGTCTCATTCTCAATGGAGACAAATCAAGCCGCTTGCGCGTGCGCAGCCTGATCGCCAACTTGGATACACCACTGGAAACCGGTGGAAATACCAAAGTGGTCTACCTCAAATACGCAAAAGCCGATGAATTAATCAATATATTGACCGGTGTATCTCAAGGGCAATCAAAAGTCGGCATTTCTATTGATGGAGCGCCGGCAGTCGGTGCAAGCCCAGCGGCCGCACCTGCACCGGGAACAGTTCCAGCGGATCCGGTACAGCAGATTCAACCCTTAGTCTCCAACACCTCTCAAGGTAATGTGCAGGTCAGCACTGAGAGCAACATAGACATTCAGGCCGATCCGCAGACTAACGCCCTAATCATCACTGCACCTCCTGGCGAGATGAAAAACATTCTAGCAGTCGTGCGACAGCTAGATATTCGTCGTGCGCAGGTACTCGTCGAAGCCATCATTGCGGAAGTATCTGAGAGTACCGCCCGCGAGTTAGGTGCCGGGCTGGTGGCTGGGGGTAGTACAGGCGAACCAATCGTGGCGAGCAACTTGGGTGGTGCATTAGCAGGAGCATACGCAACTGCCGTTGATCCGACCGCTCTGGCTGGTGGTTTGAGCGCATTGCTAGGGTACGATGGGAGCGGTGCAGACATCGCAGCTGTTATACGTGCCATTGCCACTGATTCCAAGAACAACATCTTATCGACACCTTCTTTGGTCACTCTGGATAACGAAGAAGCGTCAATCGTTGTGGGTAGCAACGTGCCAATAATTACAAGCTCTGAGATTTCCAATGGCAACAACCCTTTTCAAACCATAGAGCGCCAAGATGTCGGTATAAAACTGAAGATCAAGCCTCAAATAAATGAGGGGGATACGATCAAGTTGGTTATTGAGCAGGAAGTCTCACAGGTAGAGGACAACGCTTCTAGCGGTGCAGCGGATATCGTGACCAGCAAGCGAACCATCAATACCAGTGTGTTGATCGACGACGGGCAAACCCTAGTCCTAGGTGGCTTGATTGATGATAATTCTGCAAACTCTGTCGAGAAAGTGCCTTTATTGGGCGACCTTCCGTTTCTTGGCAAGCTTTTCCAATACAAAAGCCGACGAAACAATAAACGTAATTTGATGGTTTTTATTCGACCAACCATTTTGCGTGACGCACAAACAGCACAGTACTACTCCAGTGAAAAGTATAACTATCTGCGATCGGAACACATGACTTCATTGCAAGAGAACATGAACGATAGAAGCACCAGCGTGCCATTGCCTGAGCTAGACGTTTTCTTCAAAGGAAAACGCATCAGTGATTTTTCTTCGCGTTCTGTTCAATTGCCTTCCACCGCAGCACTTGAAGTCAAACAGTGAACCCGCAGTTGAAAACCATCGGCTCAGACGACGACTTATTTGACGATGATGAACTCATCGGCGCAGAAGACTTTGTCGACGACAGTCTTGAAGATACTGCTGCCGCGAATGAAATCGCTGGTCTCCGATTGCCCTACAGCTTTGCAAAACGCCACAGTGTGTTTGCTAAGCACTACGACGATGGTCAAACCGTTTTGTGCTATCGCCCCGGTACCGCGACAACTGCAATTATAGAAGCACAGCGCAAGCTGGGTGTTTCCACCACGTTGTTCGAAATTCCCGACGAAGACTTCGAAACTGAGCTTGCCGAGTACTACGAAGGTGGTAACGGAGCGAGCTCAGACATAATTGATGACTTGGGTGACGGCTACGATCTGAGCGAACTCGGCGACGAGCTACCAGAGCCTGAGGACTTGATGGAGGCTTCTGACGAAGCACCTGTCATCCGCTTGATTAACGCTATGTTGACGCAAGCTATCCGCGACGGCGCCTCGGATGTACACATCGAACCTTTTGAAAAGAGCTTGCGCATTCGCTATCGTGTCGACGGCATTATGCTCAATTTATTTGAGCCACCACGACAAATTGCCAACTTAATTATTTCTCGCATCAAGGTCATGTCGAAGCTAGACATCGCCGAGAAGCGATTGCCTCAAGATGGGCGAATTTCAGTGCGCGTTGCTGGCCGAGCTGTCGATGTACGGGTCTCCACTTTGCCTTCAGGGCACGGCGAACGTGTGGTTATGCGCTTGTTAGACAAGCAAGCGGGCAGACTTAATCTCACCAATTTGGGCATGGACGACAAGAGCCTCAAGGTTCTTACTGACACGCTCTCCATGCCACACGGTATTGTGCTCGTGACCGGTCCAACTGGATCGGGAAAGACCACAACACTATATGCAGCATTGACCCAACTCAACAACGGCCGTAACACTATTCTTACTGTGGAAGATCCCGTCGAGTACTACCTCGATGGCATCGGTCAAACTCAAGTCAACCACAAGGTAGAACTCGATTTTGCACGCGGTCTGCGCGCTATTCTTCGCCAAGATCCGGATGTGGTGATGGTGGGTGAAATTCGCGACTTGGAAACGGCAGAAATCGCTGTACAAGCCAGTTTGACGGGTCACTTGGTCTTGTCCACGTTGCACACCAACACCGCTGTGGGTGCAGTCACAAGATTACGTGACATGGGTGTTGAACGTTTCCTGTTGTCGTCATCGCTAGCAGGCGTTATTGCGCAGCGTCTGGTTCGAAAACTCTGTGCAAATTGTCGAAAAGAAGCTTCACCAACGGCTGCAGAGTGTGAAGTGCTAGACCTGCCCGTGGATACCGATGTGAAACTGAGCCGCCCAGTCGGTTGTTCTGTCTGTAAGCAAACAGGCTACTCTGGGCGCGGTGGTATTTACGAAGTAGTGCCCATTGACAACACTATGCGCAACTTGATTCACGACGGCAGTGGAGAACATGAAATGGAGCTCTACGCTCGGTCGCTTTCTCCGAGCATGTTTGACGACGGCAAGCGCCAGGTACTGGCGGGCCTTACCTCTCTGGAAGAAGTTCTGCGAGTCACGCGAGAACACTAGATGCCAGCATTTGAATATCTCGCTTTAGACGCCAAAGGACGCGAGAAAAAAGGCATCCTAGAAGGCGACAGTGCACGTCAAATCCGTGGCCAGCTTCGGGATCAAGGGCTATCACCACTCAAAGTTGAAGAGAGTAATAGCAAAGACAAGGCTGGCAACAGCGAAAAGACCCACGCCAATTTCCGGGGCAGTCTTAAAACTTCAGAACTCTCGTTGATTATTCGTCAAATTGCCACTTTAACCAGCGCCGGTACTCCACTGGAAGAATCCTTAGCTGCCACTGCAAAGCACTCCGAAAAAAACAAAGTAAAAAGTCTTCTGTTGACCGTGCGCGGAAAACTCATGGAAGGCCACTCCTTCGCCGAAGCACTGGGACAATACCCTAAAGTTTTTCCGGAAATGTTCCGAGCTACCGTTTCAGCAGGAGAACAATCAGGGCATTTAGACGGCGTGTTGGAGCGCCTCGCAGATTTCTCTGAAGATCGACAGTCCACACAATCTACCGTAAAAAAAGCGTTGGTTTATCCCATTTTTTTAGTGGTGATATCCATAGCCATTGTGGCGCTAATGCTTGCCGTTGTGGTGCCTAAGGTTGTCGAAACCTTTGATGATCTAGGACAGGAGTTACCCGGGATCACGCTTGCACTGATTGCCGCCTCAGACTTTGTTCAAAACTGGGGTCTGCTCGTCGTAATTTTAATGATTGTGGGAATAATTGCGTTTGCTCGTGCAATGCAATCTGACGCTTTCAAGTTCAAAGTTCACAGCTTCATACTTAAACTTCCTGTCGCGGGGAAACTCGTGAGAAGCGCCAACGCGGCATCATTTGCTCGCACGCTGAGCATACTAGCCGCCAGTGGGGTACCCGTTCTGGAAGCGCTAGACATTGCCAGTCAAGTCATCAGCAACAGACCTATGCGAAAAGCAGTGCTTGAGGCATCTGCAAAAGTGCGAGAAGGCACATCTCTCTCGCGCGCCTTGGAAAACAGCAAACAGTTCCCACCGATGTTGCTACATCTTATCGCTAGTGGCGAAGGCTCTGGTCGCTTAGGGTACATGCTTGAAAAGGCTGCCACACACCTGGAAAGAGAACAGGACTCAGCCGTCTCGGGCGCACTTGGCATATTGCAACCCACCATCGTTTTAATTATGGGTGCTGCGATTTTGGCCATTGTTTTAGGGATTTTACTACCTATTTTTGAGCTTAACGATATGGTCGGCTAGCCAGCCGTCAACCGTGCTCTGCTACAACTCGCCGCTTGCCAAACCCTTTCGATACTCTTGCAGCGCAGAGACATCTTCTGATTCGGCTTTTGGCCACTGTAATGGTAAGCTTTCAAGCTGATGCAAAACTATTCTGGCAACTTCTAACCGAGCGCGAGGTTTGTCATCTGCGGGAATGACGTACCAGGGAGCCCACGGTTTGCTGGTGTGCCCCAGTGCCTTTTGATAGGCCTGTTGATACTCATCCCAATGCTGACGCTCTTTGATGTCTCTTGGATTAAATTTCCAATTCTTTTCAGGCTCATCGATTCGAGAAATAAATCGTTTTGCCTGCTCTTCTCGAGATACATGCAAGAAAAACTTAACCACACGGGTACCATTGCGTGCCAAATGCTTTTCATGGTCGGCAATCGATTGAAGCCGTTCTTGCCAAATATCTTCACTTCTACTGCAATCAACGGGCAGACGTTGACTGTCTAATATGCCCTTGTGCACTCGAACGACTAATACTTCTTCGTAGTAGCTACGGTTAAACACCCCGATGCGACCACGTTGAGGCAGTGCTTTCGCCGAGCGCCACAAGAAATCATGATCAAGTTCGTTGTCGCTGGGTTTTTTAAAAGAATGGACTTGAAAGCCAGCGGGGTTAACACCGCTGAAAACATGACGAATTGTGCTGTCCTTACCCGCAGCATCCATGGCTTGAAAAACAAATAGCAACGAGTGACGGTCATCAGCGTAGAGCTTACGTTGTAGTTCCGATATTTTTTTTGTCACGCGCCGTAGTTCTTTTTTGAGTGAACCAGCATCCCGCTTCTCGGCATGAACCGACGTGGGGCATTGCTCTAGTGAAAAATCGCCACCGCCAGACGCCAGCCACTTTAAATCCTTTTTATCGCTCATCAGATCCCCTACTTGTTCAACGACGCCAGCTGCACACCCGCGTCCGCAAGAAAAGAGCGTAATTGCGCCATAGGCACTGCCAACGAGAATTCAGGCAGACGCAAACTCAAGCCATCGCGCTCTAAGACTCCATAGCCACTCAATGTGCCACCTAACAACACCTGTTCGCCCTCGCACCCTAAGAGCGCACCACCGGACTGCCCCTGCTCTACTAAGGCTGTCACGCGCAGAGCATCATGCCATAGGCCTACCACTTGGCCAAAAGAGAATTGCCGGGCTCCACCACGAGGATGCCCTGCTACCCATATGTTTTCTCCAGGTGCTAGATCACGAGACATCAAATCTAAAACGGGCAAATCACTTGTATTGAGAACCAACAATGCTAGATCTTTTTCAATATCAAAAGAAAGGGGGTGAGCTTTTACCTGCTCACCCCTGACCTTCGCTTGCAGGCTGCCGCCGCTGCGCACAGCGTGTGCTGCTGTCAGTACACGATTTGGGGCAACAACAACGCCCGAGCCTACCGTACCATCTTCGCTACTGACGACAAGTACTGAGTCTCGGACGGTCATAGGAACAACATTGCTGCAGTTTGCTCTGGTCACGGTGCTCCAGAGACAAAGCACACAGCCAAGTGCTGTCATCAGCCCTTTCACCCGCTCACTCCTGCTTCAGTCGATATTGGTTGTATCAGTTTAGTGGAGCATGCACAGCAGTGCTTGAACATCGCTTACACTTTCGATCCTTTGGATCTCTAGCAGGCTAAAAAAACAGCGCACAAAAATGTGCAGAGTCTTGAAAAAACTAGAATTCGGCCGGTTCATCTACATTGACAAAATGAAGGCTCCACTGACCGAGTGCACAGGAAAGAATGCACAGCTTCCTTAGGTTCTTTCCAGCAATACAGAACGTTAGCAAGTCCGAAATAACCAGTTAGCCATGCTTTACACCCGTAGAAATTTCGCAGAAAGGAATGAGATCACTGTTCAATCCAAGCAACCAATCCCCACAATATGTTTTCAATATTTCACAAAGCGGTCACTTTTTCATGGACTTCTAATTACGTCGCAGTACTAGGCCGTACTTTTCTTAATTCTTCCCGTGCAAGATGCCTTAAAACATGAACCACAAGGAAAGTAGAATGAAAAAGCAAAAAGGATTTACGTTAGTTGAGATCGCTTTAGTGTTGGTCGTTATCGGCCTCATCTTGGGTGGGCTATTAAAGGGACAGGCACTTATCGACAACGCAAGAGCTCGATCAATGGCAACACAGATAGACAACGTCAGCGCCGCTTGGTATGGATTTATTGATCGATATCGCGCGATGCCAGGCGACTTTGAATCAGCAGACACGCGAATTGAAGCAGGCATGGGTACTGGAGACGGGAACGGCCGCATCAACACCGCTGTTGAATCGGCTCAGGTGTGGCAACACCTCTCTGCTGCGGGGTTTGTAGCAGGGAATTTTGACGGAAACGGTACCGTCGGCACACTCGGTGATACTAACTGCGCCAATACAACTTGTCCTCAAAATCCCTATGGCGGCTTTATGAAAATATCCAGTTCTGACGGTGGCAATGGTCCGCTTCAGTTGATCACTGGGGAGAACATTCCCTCGCGCGTACTGATGCAGCTAGACACTAAGCTAGACGACGGGAATGCAGATTCGGGCCGTTTTCAGGTTTTCGCAGACACAGGAAATGATTGCGCCGACGGGGCAAACTGGATTGTCGATGATACGGGTTCTAGCTGCAGCGGTGTCTGGCTTGGTTTATAAGCATAGCCTTATACATCTAACTGCAGTTCTTTAATTTTTCGAGTGAGTGTATTTCGGCCCCAGCCAAGCAGTGTTGCCGCAGCTTGGCGACGACCTTGCGTATGAGCAAGTGCAACCCGAATCAGCGTCCTCTCCACTTCCTCTACCACACCGTGTAGAGGTTTTTCCTGCTCGCTTTCAAGCGCCGAAGACGCCCAATCACTCAATCGGTCCTGCCAACTATCGCCGCCAAAACCAAAGCTCGACGTTTGCAGCTCGTCGGGAAGGTCGGCAAGTTGCACCTCACGGCCTCCGGCCATTACCGTCAGCCAGTGCGCCATGTTCTGAAGTTCACGCACGTTTCCGGGCCAATTGGCTAGACAGAGACGGCCTTCGACCTCACTGGCCAACACCTTAGTCTGCACGCCCAAATCACTGGCAGCTGTTTGTAAAAAATGTTGCATTAATGCAGGGATGTCTTCCCGTCTATCGCGCAAGGGTGGCACACGCACTCGGATGACATTTAGCCGATGGAAGAGATCTTCACGGAATTCTCCGTCCACCACTCGTCGCTCTAGATCTTGATGAGTCGCCGCGACAATTCGTACGTCAACTTTGATAGGCCGAGCACCACCAACTCTAAAAAATTCACCGTCTGCCAGAACACGCAGCAGGCGCGTCTGTAAATCCGGTGGCATATCACCGATCTCATCCAAAAACAGCGTACCACCGTCTGCTTGCTCGAACCGCCCAAGTCGCTGCGCCTGAGCTCCAGTAAACGAACCTTTCTCATGCCCAAAAAGTTCAGACTCCATCAAATCGCGGGGAATCGCAGACATATTAAGTGCAATAAAAGGAGCAGAACTGCGGGGACTGTGTCGGTGTAGCGCCTTGGCTATAAGTTCTTTGCCCGTGCCAGACTCACCGTTTATCAAGACGGTAATCGCCGATCGAGATAATCGACCAATCGCTCTAAACACTTCCTGCATCGCCGGTGCGCCGCCGATTATTTCTGCAGGTGCTTGTACCCGTGGTTTACTTCGGTCTCGGCTATCAGCGCGCTCTCTTGCCACGGCAAGGGCCCGTTGTACTGTTTCAACCGCTTGATGAATATCAAAAGGCTTGGGCAAATAGTCAAAAGCCCCACTCTCGTAAGCACTAACCGTGCTTTCGAGATCTGAGTGGGCGGTCATGATAATGACGGGGATGCTCGGGAAGTCGCGCTGCAAACTTTGTAGAAAAACCAAACCATCAATACCAGGCATGCGAATGTCGCTCAGGATAACCTCTGGCCAATTGCTACCAGTATCAAGTAGATCAAGCACACTCTCAGCATTATCAAAGCAACGTACGTCCATCGCATTTTTGCTGAGCGCTTTTTCCAAAACCCAACGGATGGACGGATCATCGTCAACTACCCAAACGCGCACTTCACTCATCTTCTGGCTCCAAAGGCAGATAGACACTAAAAACTGTTTCTCCAGGTTGAGAAACACATTCAATCAAACCGCCGTGGTGACCGATCAAACTCTGGGCAATGGGAAGCCCTAAGCCTGTGCCTTCACTTCGCCCTGTTACCATGGGTAGAAACATCTGCTCAAGCATTTCTTGATCAATACCTGGCCCGTCATCACAGACTTGCACTTCGATCACTAACCTATGTCGCTTTTGACCGATGGAAAAATTATTCAGTGCACGAGTCGCAAGCCTTAGTTTTCCACCATCGCTTACTGCTTGCACAGCGTTTAAACCTAAATTGAGAAAGGCTTGCACCAACCACTCAAAATCCCCGCGCAATTGCGGCAAGCTGGGATCATAAGAAACAGTTATCTCGACTCTGTCTGGACGATCTGCTTCGAGTAGCTGGCGCACATGCTCAGTGACGCGATGAATATTAAGTGGTTTCATCAATGGTGCAGACTGGGGGCCAGACATACGATCTATCAATCGATGCAGTCGATCGGCTTCAGTGATGATGACCTGGGTGTACTCCCTTAGCATCGGATCAGGCAACTCTGCCTCCAGCAATTGCGCCGCGCCACGCAAACCTCCCAGAGGGTTTTTAACTTCATGCGCCAAGCCCCGCAAAAGAAGCCGGCTAGACGCCGACTGCGAGATGAGCGCGTCTTCGCGTGCTGCCCGCAACGGCCTGTCAAGACCGTTGAGCTGTAACAACATCCCACCGGCGGAATATGGGATAACGCTCAGATCCACAACTAATGCTTCACCATTTCTTGTGTGTAGTTGGATAGCGCGCATTACCCAGCGACTCCGCTCTTGCAGCGACACTTCTAATTGTTCGCTGAGATCTTCGGGTAAGCGAAAGAGGCTTTCCATTGGACGGCCGATGCTACTGCGGACACTTACCGAAAGCAGTTCCTGAGCAGCCGCGTTAAGCCCGAGCACCTGCAAGTCCGTATCGAGCAGTACGACAGCCGTCGCAATAGCGTCGAGTACAGCGTCAGATTCCCATGCTGAGATGTTTTTTTCTCGGATCATCGAATACTCTTTCAGCCGTGAAGATCAGGTTGCTCTTCAACATGAACGCTGAAGAGTTGTTATCTAAAAGAGCAATCCTCAAGCCTGAGATGGACAAATCGAAAACTTTATATTTGAAATAAATAGCTATGTATTTCAAACACATAGACTTTAGTATTTCGCCTATAGATACCTGAGCTTGCCTGCCCTCAGTATATCGCACCGTGATGGTGCGTTCTAATGCCCTACTTTGGAACAAACCAACGAGGCAAAGCTTCCTAAATGGCGAGTTCAACAATCGCATTGATGCTCAAATAAACACAAAAAAGGCTGCCTCTTTGGGCAGCCTTTTGTGGTTAGTTTTGCTAGGGTCGGCAGCTAGTCTGAAGAGCGCACATGCGGTTTCTTGATCACGCTTGGGCGGTGAATTTGAAATTTCGTTCGCTGACTGACCAGCAATTGCTTGCCAGAATCGACGTCCAACACCGCAGCTTGCAAGGTATGTGCACCACGCGCAACATCTGGCACAACAATCTGCATCTCTGGGCCAACGTTTACTTCCCGGCCATCATACCGCAGCGAAATCACATGCTCAGGCTGCAGCGGCGGTTGTAAGTCTAACTGCACGGTTAGCTCCCCACCCAACCATTGAGAACTGCCAGCAGTTGGCGTCAAAATTCGCAACTTGCTGTATGCAGCAATTTGTTTTTTAGGTGTTTTTTTCTCCGTGCTGGACCGAGTAATCGTCGGCTCTACTTTGCTCACAGCTAGTGTATTTAACTTTCTCTTGCTCGATTTCGGCTTGGACGTTATGCCTTGCGTATTACTGCTCCAGCTCGTGTTAGCCGAATCATCGTAAGCAGGCACTTCTTCACTGACACTATCAGGCGAACTTTTTGGCATAATTGTCGCCGCTGGCTCCGGCCACATGGGCTGAGACGCGGTCGTTTCTATTTCACTTGCTTTTAACTCAGTGCTTGCCCTCGGTACTTTGATCGCCGGAACTGTCATCGGTTTTTCAACCTTGATTGACCTAGCACCTGCTGTGGGTTCATCCGTAAAGACAATGCTGCCATCAGGTGCTTTGTAGCTATAGATATCTGCTTGTGCAACACCAGTCATGAGAACCAATAATGCCAACGCTCTGTACTTAGCCATGTAATAAAACCCTAGAATTTTCAATGCGCAGCCGTGCCAAACACACGGCGGAAATATGTCTAAATACAATGCAAAAAAAACGCCCGCATAAGCGGGCGTTCTAGACTATCGAGAAATATCTCACCTGTTTGGTGAGATATCAGCTGTGATTAGCAGCTGTAGTAGAGCTCGAACTCTTTAGGATGAACCTGCAGGCTCATCTCTGTGAATTCTTCCATCTTCAATGCGATGTAAGCATCGATGCTCTCGTCACTCATGACACCGCCAACCGTTAAGAATTCACGATCAGCATCTAATGCTTCCAGTGCTTCTTGCAAATTGCGGCAAACCTGAGGAATTGCATTCGCTTCTTCAGCAGGCAAATCGTACAAGTCTTTGTCCATCGCATCACCAGGGTTGATCTGGTTCTGGATACCGTCTAGTCCGGCCATCATCAAAGCAGTGAAGCACAGGTACGGGTTTGCAGTTGGGTCAGGGAAACGCACTTCGATACGTCGACCGCGAGGGTTCGCAACATAAGGAATACGAATTGAAGCAGAACGGTTACGCGCAGAGTAAGCGAGCATAACAGGCGCTTCAAAGCCAGGAACCAAACGCTTGTAGCTGTTAACAGAGGCATTGGCAAAGGCGTTGATCGCACGGGCATGCTTAATGATGCCACCGATGTACCAAAGCGCTTCTTGTGACAAACCACCGTAGAGATCACCTGCAAAAATGTTCTTGCCATCTTTAGCCAGTGACTGGTGCACGTGCATGCCGCTGCCGTTGTCACCGACCAGTGGCTTAGGCATGAACGTCGCAGTCTTACCATACTGATGCGCGACGTTGTGGATCACGTATTTCATGATTTGGTTTTGATCAGCACGCTTGATCATCGTGTCGAAGCGAGTTCCAATCTCACATTGGCCACCCGTCGCAACTTCGTGGTGATGTACTTCTACCGTGACACCCATCTGCTCCATGACTAGGCACATGGTTGCTCTCATGTCGTTGAGTGAGTCAACGGGGGCTACGGGGAAATACCCTCCTTTGATACCTGGGCGATGACCCATGTTGCCGCCGTCGTAGGCTTTCGAGCTGTTGCTGCAGAGCTCTACAGAATCGAGTTGCGCAAAAGTACTACCGATTTCAGTGCCCCAACGAACATCGTCGAAGACAAAAAATTCTGGCTCAGGGCCAAAAAAAGCTGTGTCGGCGATACCAGTTGACTGCAGATAAGCTTCTGCACGCTTAGCAACTGAGCGCGGGTCACGATCGTAACCGAGCATGGTGTCAGGCTCGATGATGTCACAACGGACATTCATAGTGGACTCTTCGGTGAAGGGGTCCATGACAGCAGTCGTTGGGTCTGGCTTCATGATCATGTCGGAAGCGGCGATGCCCTTCCAGCCAGCAACAGAAGAGCCATCAAACATCTGGCCGTCTTCGAACAGGTCTTCGTCTACCATGCCAGCAGGCACGCTGACGTGCTGCTCTTTACCACGAGTGTCTGTAAAACGTAGATCTACAAACTGCACGTCGTTTTCTTTGATTAGGTCTAAGACCTCTTTTGCGTTCTCAGCCATGTCTGTTTAATGCCTCCGAAAAAATGTGTTCGATGTGATTCGACATGAATTGCACACTTGCTGCTGTTTAGCAGCTTGCATGCCAGTGTGAAAAAATAAATATTTACCTTAAATATCAGGTAGTTAAAAATCCTGCGATCGGACCAGATGCCCTATTGTAAAGCAAGCCCAAGATTTACCGCACCAAACAGGTGCAAGCAAGTGGAGAGTTTCCACATTTTCGCGACAACGCCACCACCGCTTAGGGCGCATTAATGCGGCTGACGTGCTGCATCCCGCGTATAATCACCGTTTTTCTTCTAGGAGTTTGTCCGGAAATTCGCCCTCTTCTAGACGCGCATTTTTCGCAGGATTAATTGAACGATAGCGGTTGCCTAGCGAGACAGCTTAACCGAATTGCTCAAAATATCTAAGCGCAAATTTCGTTTCTATTTTTTCAACAGCGATTGGACAGACTCATAGGTCCCAGACATAAAATGGAGCCTTTTGGCCGTGGCAGCCCAGACAACACCTTACGACATAAAAACCTTCCAAGGCATGATCGCCGCCCTGCAAGCCTATTGGAGTGCACAAGGCTGCATCGTTCAGCAGCCCTACGATATGGAAGTCGGCGCAGGAACTTTCCACAGTTCAACTTTCCTCCATGCGATTGGCCCGGAGCCTTGGTATGCCTGTCATACACAGGCGTCACGCCGGCCAACCGATGGTCGTTACGGCGAAAACCCCAATCGACTGCAGCACTACTACCAATTTCAAGTGGCAATGAAACCCTCTCCAGCCAATATGCAGGAGCTCTATTTGGGTTCACTTGAGATCTTAGGTTTTGATCCACTGGTACATGACATTCGTTTTGTGGAGGACAACTGGGAATCTCCAACACTGGGTGCTTGGGGTTTAGGCTGGGAAGTCTGGCTCAATGGCATGGAAGTGACTCAGTACACTTACTTCCAACAGTGCGGCGGCTTAGAGTGCAAACCAGTGTTGGGGGAGTTGGCCTATGGCATCGAGCGACTGGCCATGTACGTACAAGGTGTCGAAAGTATTTATGACTTGATCTGGGCACACACGCCGGCAGGCCCAGTGACATATGGCGACGTGTTTCACCAAAATGAAGTAGAACAATCGGCCTACAACTTCGAGCACGCAAACACTGAAGAGCTATTCCACACTTTTGACGTGTGCGAAGCCGAATGCCAAAAGCTGTGCGAAGCACAATTGCCGCTGCCCGCCTACGAGCAAGTACTGCGCGCTTCCCACAGCTTTAACCTTTTAGATGCTCGCCGCGCTATCTCCGTGACAGAACGCCAGCGATTTATTTTGCGCGTCCGCACACTCTCACGCGCCGTCGCAGTCGCCTACTCCGAAAGCCGCGAGCGCTTGGGCCATCCTCTACTACGCAACGCCCAACCGGAGGCCAACTAATGTCTGAACGTGATGCACTACTTATTGAGTTGGGCTGCGAAGAGTTGCCAGCAGCTTCTATTCAACCTATGGCGAAAGCCCTGGCCGAAAAACTTCATGCCCAGTTATCAGATGCTGAGTTTGCACCGGGTAATTCAAAAGTTTTTGCCACACCTAGACGCTTAGCCGTATTGATCGAAGACGTATTAGATCAACAGAGCGACCGCGAAATTGAAAAGCGCGGCCCCGCTGTGCAAGCAGCTTTTGATGCAGAGGGCAATCCCAGCAAGGCAGCTCTTGGCTTCGCCAAGTCCTGCAGTGTTGAGTTCGACCAAGTTGGCCGCTTAAAGACCGACAAAGGCGAGTGGCTTGCTTACAATTTTACTCAAAAAGGCGAAGCACTAAACTCACAACTCGGCCCTATGTTAGACAGCATCATCAATGCCTTGCCTATGCCGAAACGCATGCGCTGGGGCGCTGGCACCGACAGTTTTTTGCGACCTGTGCTTTGGCTTGTTGCACTGCATGGCGAAAAAATTATGCCCGCCAAGGTACTAGGCCTTAGCAGCAACCGCCTTACACGCGGCCATCGTTTTCACGCGCCAGAAGAGATCAACCTACAGCATGCAAGCAGCTACGCGAAAGTACTGCGCGCGCAAGGCCACGTAGAACCTGACTATCAAGTGCGTATGGACGAGATTCGCAGTCAGGTTTTAGCAGCGGCTAAAGTCGAAGGGGGCAAAGCAGTAGTCGACGAAGATCTAGTAGACGAATGCGCTGCGCTGGTGGAGTGGCCAGTTGCTATCTCAGGACACTTCGACGAAGTATTTCTCGAAGTGCCCAAAGAGGCGCTGATCCAGACCATGAAGGACGACCAACGTTACTTTCCTCTGCTGGATCAAAGCGGCAAACTGCTGCCCACTTTCATCACCATTTCCAATATAATCAGCTCTGACGAGTCTAAGGTACGTGAGGGTAATGAACGTGTCATCCGCCCACGACTGGCCGATGCCATGTTTTTCTGGCAACAAGACCTCAAGCAATCATTGGCCAGTCACCTGCCTTCTCTAAAGACTGTTGTTTTTCAAGAAAAGCTTGGCACCTTGCACGACAAAACAGAACGACTTGTCCGACTGACCAGACACATCGCCCAGCAACTAGATGCTGACGCTGTGTTGGTTGAGCGTGCGGCTCGCTTGAGCAAATGCGACTTAATGACAAATATGGTGTACGAATTCCCTGAGATGCAGGGCATTGCGGGCAAATACTATATCTATAAAGAAGGCGAATCCATGGCGGTCGCCAGCGCCCTCGAAGAGCAATATTTACCCAAGCAGGCAGGCGATCCCACACCGGAAGGTATCATTGGTCAAATACTCGCCGTCAGCGACAAGTTAGATACCCTCGCAGGTATTTTTGGAATAGGCCAAAAGCCGACCGGCACCAAAGACCCTTTTGCTTTACGACGCAGTTCGCTGGGAATCTTGCGCATCATTATCGAACGTAAACTCGATCTAGACTTGCATGATTTGCTGACGACTGCTCAACAGGCACTCGCCGATAAGCTAGAAAAACCAGAGCAGGTGTTAGATGCTCTGGACTATGCTCTAGAGCGCTTGCAGGGCTACTACGCTGATCAAGGTATTGATCGACGCGTTGTAGACGCAGTAATGGCCAAACGCCCTACACGCCCATTAGATTTTGATAATCGCGTGCAAGCTGTTACAGCATTTTTGCAATTGCCTGAAGCCGAAGCATTGGCTGCAGCCAACAAGCGCATTCAGAACATTCTGAAAAAAGCAGAAAAAATCGGAGAAAGTGTCAACGAGAGTTTACTCGAAGCGGGTGCAGAAGCTGAGCTATTTTTGGTACTGCAGAGCACCGAGGCCAAAGTACAACCTCTGTACCAGGCAGGCAGCTATCGAGAAGGCCTCAAGGAACTCGCTACTTTGCGCGCGCCTGTTGATGCCTACTT
>CALCKW010000050.1 GCA_937965695.1 uncultured Granulosicoccaceae bacterium | reverse complement strand
ATGGCTTCAATTGAGTTTTCTGGCGCGCTCGCCCATTCACCACGATGAGAAATAACCATCAATTCTTTGTTTGCAGGTGAGATTGTATCGTTAAGATCGAGGTTTTTATTCACGTGAGTCATCGGGTGAGAGTTGAGGGTTATAGTAGTGTTTGACTACGGAGCTAAATGCATTGGCAGCTGCGTTAAAGCTAATCAAAAAATGACGTTACCTTTTTAGAAGTCGACATTCAACAAAATCATCAAGACCCCTTGTTCTTCGAAGACATTAGCCGTCATGGAGGGCGGCTCAGTAATCCATTTTCTCTACTCAGCCACCTTAGCGGCCTCTGTGCATTATCCCATCCGTGGTGCAGTTACTTTCAAATCAACCGTTGGCACTAACGTAGCCTCAGATGCCTTGGCCAACCTCGCTCAGGTGGTGTCACCGGCGGTGCCTTAGTCATCGTGGGGGAAGACTAGGGCGAGGGCTCCTCGATCATGCAGGAGAGAAGCCACGCCTTCGCCATGAAAAGCCAAATATGGTTGCTCGACCCGCGGCCTAATTTGCCTTCAGTTGTCAAATCAGTGGGTGACGGTTTTGCGCTGTCTGAGGCTTCAAACAGCCCTGTCATGTTGCAGTTGCGCATTCGTGCCTGCCATTTGTTGGGCGGGTTGTGCTTCCTCCCGCGTCTTATTTGCACGAACAAGAAAAAGTCACTGAGCGCTTACCCCTGCTATCAAATACATTCGCAGTAACAACCTGAATGAAAACTTTGGAGCAGAAAATGGCAAGGTTGGCATCGTTTGTCAAGGCGGTATGTACAACGCAGTCATGCGGGCTTTGAAACGGCTTGGCCTTGCAACATTGCACGGTGACTGTGACATTTCGATGCACGTACTGAACGTAATTTATCCATTGGTCGATGATCAGCTGATCGACTTTGCCAAAAACAAAGACAGTATCCTGGTCTTTGAAGAAGGGCATCCAGCTTATATAGAACAGAACATCCGCGCCATTTTGCACAAAGCAGGTGCTCGCTGTGCGGTGCAAGGCAAAGGCCGTTCCCAGAGGCCGGAGAGCTGACTGGGTCTATCATGTTGTCCGGTATCTCTTCCTTTCTGGCGACAACCGCTAGTGAGTTGATGTCGGATGTAGCGCGCGCCGCTAATAAAACGCAAAGGTTTAAAGTGACTTAAAGTTTGCTCTCTGGAAATCCGTTTCGACCGGGAAAGTCTGGAGCGAGGGTTCTGGCGTTTGGCATCTTTAACCACAGGCGCAGTTTTTTCCGTCGCCGTGCTTCATCTTCAAAGTCTTGGAATTCTGTGCGCGAATGCAATATCGCGTAGTTGTTGGCAAGCTGCAAATCCCCGGGTTCCATCATCATGGTGATACGCATTTTTGGGTCATGCGCAATGGCGTCAAAAATATTTAATGCCTCTACTTCTACGCTCGACAGGGGTTGCTGCATCATCTGCTGACCCAGTTCTAAGTATTGGCGAAGAAATCGGCAAGCGAGCTTGCCTGCGTGATAGCTAAAAATGGGTGTTGGGGTGGGTTCTTTTGTGCCTAAGTGCGCAGAAAAAAATTGCCGATAATACAGGGCAAGATACTCGGGGTGATTTTCGATAATTTCATTGTAGACTGACGCAACGCTGACTAGGCTGCTCAGCCCGCCGCTTTGCGCTTTTCGTAAACACAGCAGACCCACAACATCCGAGGGGTCAGTGTGGTAGGGCAGGTAAGCGTTGGTCTCGTAGACACGAGTCTGCGCGTTATTCAGATCTCCTACGTTCATCACGACACCCAGCAAGTCACCGTTGTAATTCTGCCGAACCGGCGTGCCTAGGTGCAGACCAAGGCCATAGTAGATGATTCCGATCTCTGATTCAGAGTAGCGATCGACTGGTAGGCCTCTCAGCAACAGAAAACCGCGGCCGTTTTCTAGCTCTTCTGCAATGCCATTAAGCACCACTGCAAACTCGCCTAGAGGAAAGTCTTTTTTAGTCAATTGCTCTAGATCGCGTCCACTGGCGATCGCAACGCGCAGGGCGCTGTCGAGCGTTTCGATAGCATCATCACTTAGTTGATGAATCCAGGAATTATCGTTTTTAAAGTCCTCCGCTAGCCAAGCGGATGGGCCTTTGATTTTTTCGGTTAGCACAGTACACATGTCGTCACCTGAGAAACTTCGGATCAGTAACATTATACGGATAGTTCTGTCGTTGAGGCTGCCGATTTGATGCAGTGATGTTCGATCAACGCCCTTTGTTTTATAGTGTCGTTTGCTTCAATCAACGCGAGAACAAGGCATGAGCTACGGCATCTATATCGGGCGCAACCACACAGCTGATGGTCGGGCGTACCTAGTGGGGTACGGCGACGAACCATCCAGCCATTGGCTTGAGATTCATCCCGCACAAGATCACAGCAGCGACGCTACCATCAGCGTGGGTGTGACACCGCAAGCAGATATGCCAGGGCATTTGTCCGAGATTCCGCAGGCACCGCATACCGCCCGAAACATCCGCGTCAGCTATAGCTATTACTTGGGGGTTCCCGCGCCGTTGACCAATGGCGGGCTTAACGAGCACGGTGTTGCGGTACGCGATATCTGGGCGACGTCGCGTGATGAATTGATCGAGATGACGCCTGTGGATCAGTCGGGGCCGAATTATTCAGACTTGGCACGTATCGTTATCGAACGTGCAAAAACTGCTCGCGAAGGGGTTGACCTGATTGCACAGCTGATCGCCGAGCACGGTTACTCCAGCTACGGCGGCAATTCGCACCTCATCGCAGACCCAGACGAGGCGTGGGTTGTGATTGAGTTTGCGGGTGGCAAAGGCTTGTGGGTTGCAGAACGCTTGGGCCCGGACAGCATCCGTGCCTCACGACCGGGGTATATCGGGGATATTCCCGATACACCCAACGATGATTTTCTCTTTCCAGCTCATTTTTTTGAAACGGCAATAAAGCAAGGCTGGCACAATCCGGCGGATGGCGTCTTTAATGTCAACGCCGTATATGGCGATGGCAAGCACCGTTGGGCAGGGGTGAAATGGATTGAGTCGGCACTGCGTGAGCGTGCCGAGCGGCCGCAAAAGATCACCCTCGAAGACGTGTTCTGGTCGATCAACAATGAAAAGCTCACGGGCGATACAGCAGGCTACGGCCAAGTGGTGCCGCTGGTGCACCCAGAACATTCTGCGTTGCGCATGATGTGGCATGCGCCCATCGGCGCAGTCACGGCACCCTTGTTACCCGTCTTCTTAGGCATGACATCAATCCCGCCCGAATACCAGCAGCATCGTTATTTAACAACTGGAGAAAGCCATCGCTTTCAGGATGTGCGTAAAGCGATGGCCACACCAGACTCAGTGTCTTTGGTGGCGCAGGGCGTAGAGACTGCAGGCTCCGCCGTCTACGCCTATAAACGGCTGATGCATCTGGCGTTTCAAAAGCCCGATACCATCCTACAAGAAGTGCGAGCGCATTGGTGCAATGTAGAATCAAAAGCGAATGTGGAATGTCAAGACATTGAACGCATTGCCACCATTTTACTCAACGCGAATGAGCCGGAACTTGCTGCGCAGACGTTGACAACATTTAGCCATCGTAAATTGGCAGAGGCTCTCGCGGACTGCAAGGTGCTCGCTGATGCTGCATACACGCGACTTAAAGCAGCGGGGAATTTGAATCTGAGCGAGGCACCTGTGTCACCAGAACAGCTATGGTAGGCGCTTTTATTTTAGACATCGTCGAGCGCAGGCGGCCCGCCTGCCAAGTCTTGTGTATGACGCCAAACCGATGAATAAGCCTTTGAAAGATCGGCTCCTGAGTGACCGAACACTCCAATTAACATTGTCTCAAGCGGTTCTCTTTTTTACATTGGGCAGACGATTTGATAAAACGGCTGGTGGGTGAATGTCGGTGCCATTCTCAGGCCAAACTAAAATAGTCATGGTCTCAATATTCGGCGAAAAGGCTATTCATTTAGGGGGGATTGTCCGCCTAACAACACGTTCTTCACTGCTATAGTTTGTAGCAAGCCAGCAGGGCCTTCGCCGCCACTTGTTGTCATGACAGGTGCCAAATTCATTGATTAAGCAGCCTTATTTATGTCAGCCACACCCCAAAATCTCGCCTCAGACTCCTGGGCCATTGCTGATCTCCTACGCGGTGATTTTAGGCAAAGCCAGTATGGGCGCATTATCCTGCCGTTTGCCCTGCTAAGGCGTTTAGAGTGTGTTCTGGAAGACACTAAAGAAGCGGTATTGGCAGAAGTTGAAAAAGTGGCCGTCATGAAGCTGCCAGAAGAAGCCGCTGAGCAACTGATTATGCGTGCCACGGGTGATTTAAATTTCTACAACGCCTCAAAGATGGATTTATCCAAACTGGGGGAGTCCGGCATACAGGCCAACCTGATCTCCTACATTCAGGCGTTCTCGAAAGACGCGCGTGAGATTTTTGAATATTTTAATTTTGCCGAATTCATTGGCCAGCTAAGCGATGCCAATTTGCTGTACCAAGTCGTGCAGCGCATTCGCCAGATTGATTTAAACCCACAGCGGGTGTCTAACCACGATATGGGTCTGGCCTTTGAAGAGCTGATACGCCGCTTTGCAGAAAGCTCGAATGACACAGCCGGTGAGCACTTCACCCCGCGCGATATCGTCAGGTTAACCACCGCCCTTGTATTCATGGAAGATGACGATGCCCTGAGCAAACCCGGTATTATCCGCACCATCTACGACCCAACAGCAGGCACCGGCGGTTTTCTTTCCTCGGGCATGGAATACGTGCACGAGCTAAACCCCAATGCCGTGATGAAAGCGTTCGGTCAGGAGCTCAACCCCGAGAGCTATTCCATCTGCAAGGCAGACATGCTCATTAAAGGGCAGGAAGTCGACAACATCAAGCTGGGCAATACGCTGTCTAACGATCAGCTGGGTGCCATGAAGTTTGACTACATGCTCTCTAATCCGCCATTCGGTGTGGACTGGAAGAAGATCGAAAAGGATGTGCAAACAGAGCAAACCGAAAAAGGCTTTGATGGCCGCTTCGGCCCCGGTCTGCCACGCAAGTCTGATGGCTCGCTATTGTTCCTGATGCACCTGATCAGCAAACTGCGTGACGCTACTGAAGGCGGTGGCCGTATCGGTATTATCCTTAACGGATCACCGCTATTTACCGGTGGTGCAGGTTCCGGCGAGTCCGAGATACGTCGCTACGTGTTAGAGACTGATCTACTCGAAGCGATTGTGGCCTTGCCCACAGACATGTTCTACAACACTGGTATTGCCACCTATGTGTGGGTGCTGTCGAACAAGAAGCGGGCAGAGCAGCAAGGGCAGGTATTGTTAATCAATGGTACAAACCTATACGGCAAAATGCGTAAGTCATTGGGTTCTAAGCGCAATGAAATGAGTGAAGCAGACATTGCAACTATTGTGCGCAGTTTTGGCAACTATGAAGCGGTAGAGACACAGGCGTTAGACAAACCGCTTGAACAAAAAAGCAACCGTGGCCGCCAGTCCGCCAATGCCAAAGAAGCACCCGCCAAAACATTCGCCGCCAAACTATTCGCCACCCACGAGTTCGGCTATCGCCGCCTGACCATCGAACGCCCGTTGCGGCAATCGTGGCAGTTCAGCCACCCGCGGCTTGATGAACTTCGCTTCTCCACCAGTCGTAACCTTAACGCCGCGATGAAGTGGGTGTATGCAGAATACGGCGATGCATGGACTGATGATGAAGACTGCGACAAGTATGCACAGCTGGATACGCACGAGGCAGAGATACGTGTGCATATCAAAGCTAACTTCAGTGCGTTGAAAGAGAAAGACATCAAAGACCTTCTTGATAGCAAAATCTGGTTCAACCAGAAGTCATTGCTGTTGAAAGCTCGTGCGCTGCAAGGTGAGATAGGAGAGGCGCAGCATGATGATGCGAATCTGTTGGACGGGGTATTGAAGGCTGCCATTAAGACGGTTGATATCAAGCTGGAAACGGCAGAGAAGAAGCAAATACTGAATGCCATTTGCTGGACCAATCCAGAGGCCGAAAAGCTTATTAAGAAAGTACACAAGGCGGATGCTGATCCGGTGTATGGCTTGTTTGAAGTGCAAGCTACTAAGGGCAAGGTGCAGGTAGTGGAATATGTGCCTGACAGTGATCTTCGTGACAATGAGAATGTGCCGTTAGACCCGAAGCAAACAGTGAATGAAGTGAATGAGGCCTACTTTGCTAAAGAGGTGTTGCCGCATGTGCCGGATGCATGGATTGATGCAGGCAAGCGGGATGCGCAGGATGATGAGATTGGGATTGTGGGGTATGAGATTCCGTTTAACCGACATTTTTATGAGTATGTGCCGCCGAGGGAATTGACGGAGATTGATGCGGAGTTGGCGGAGGTGTCGCGGGAGATTATGGGCTTGCTTGGGGAGGTTGGGGTGTGAGTGGCTATGAAGGGTATTCAACGTACAAGCATGCACAAAGTAAATGGGTAGACTTTATACCGAACGATTGGGAAACATTGCCGCTTAAATTTATCGTTAAAATTCGGATTACCGACGGGCCACACGAAACGCCTATCTTTACAGACTCAGGAGTTCCATTTTTGTCGGCAGAAGCAGTAAAAAACAACAAGCTGGATTTCACAAGGCGGCGTGGCTTCATCTCTGAATATTTACATAGGGAATATAGTCGAAAGTGTTTGCCTAAAAGGAATGATGTTTTCATGGTGAAGTCTGGTAACACCACAGGTAACTTAGCGATGGTCGAAACGGATTTGGAGTTTAATATTTGGTCGCCACTAGCATTAATCCGTGCAAATACCGACTTAATGGCCCCAAGATTTTTATATTTTTCGATGCTTTCTAACTTTTTCAGAAACAGTGTGGAGCTTTCTTGGAGTCAAGGTACTCAGCCAAATATTGGAATGGGCGTTATTGAGAACCTGCATGTCTGTAGGCCATCATTGGACGAACAACAAAAAATAGCCAACTTCCTAGACCACGAAACCGCCAAAATCGACACCCTGATCGAAAAGCAACAGCAACTGATCAAGTTGTTAAAGGAAAAACGACAGGCGGTGATCAGTCATGCCGTGACGAAAGGGTTGAATCCGGATGCGCCGATGAAGGATTCGGGGGTTGAGTGGTTGGGTGAGGTGCCGGCGCATTGGGTGACAACGAAACTATCCAATCGGTTTATCGTACAGCTCGGTAAGATGCTTGATGACAAAAAAATCACAGGTGAATTTCTAGGCGAGTACTTGAGAAATACGGATGTTCAATGGGGCAGTATTAATACCAATAATTTGCCCAAGATGGACTTTAGATCTTCGGAGCGAGAAAGGTTTACCGTAAAGACAGGAGACTTATTGGTTTGTGAGGGAGGAGAAATTGGTCGCTGTGCTATATGGACTGATGTAAGCGAGTGTTTTTATCAGAAAGCGCTTCATAGACTTCGGCCTATAAATTCAGCAAAGGATTCGTCGGACTTTCTATATTTTGTGCTTTTCACTAGCGTTCACCAAGGCCGATTTTTAAGTGCAGCTGAGAAAGCAACAATTGCACATTTGCCGGCGGAAGCATTCAGACGGTACATTTTCGCCTTTCCTCCCAACGAAGAACAGGTGGCAATAGCTACTTACTTAAAAGCAAAGTGCGACGCGTTTGAACAGATGGAAAATAGTATAGCAATTCAGAATTCATTACTAAAAGAACGCCGAACCGCCCTAATCTCCGCCGCAGTGACCGGAAAAATAGACGTCCGCAACTGGCAACCCCCAAAGCCCTCAACAACCACCAGCAAAGATGTATAACCACCATGGCTCACTATCCCGATAAATCCGCCGAGTACGCCTTTCAAAATCAAATCATTGATCACTTAAAAAGCAATGGTTGGCGGGTTGGCACTGCTGCAAAATACAACCATGAGTTAGCGTTGTATGCAGAAGATACACTGGCCTTTGTAAAAGAAAGCCAGCCGGATTAATGGGACAAGTATTGCAGTATTTACCCCATCAAGAGGCTGGTTCTTGGACAGCCACCCAAAATGTCTGAAACCCAACTCGACAACCGCACGCCATTCGTGCCTCTGTTTGTCTCGCAGGAAATGCACACTCAGTTTTAAGCCCTGCGTTGCATTGCGAGAGTCACGATGATTAATTGCATGGTCGACTGGTTAAATAGTCACTAGTAATTGATTTGCGTGCACAGGCTTGCGGCGTGGTTGACCGAAGGATATAGAAATTCCAGTGAAGTCCGGCTAAAACTGCGTTCCAAGACAATTGGTAAGCCCACCACTAAGCGCAAATCTCAATTAAAGCTTTATTTTTGAATCTAAAGCGTCATACCTAGGTGTAAAACGGTATTTTTGGATCTAAAGTGGCATTTCCAAGTTTAAAGAGGCATTTTTGAGCTTAAAGTGCTATTTTATGGTCTATAAAGTGCTATTTTCAGTTTTAAAGAGGCATTTTTGATACTAAAAGCTGTTTTATATAAACAGGCGTGTTCGTATTTGAGATGGTATGCAGGTAGGCACTGTTCTCCCTGTGGGCACTAAACAATCTTGTAGACGGCGGCCTGTATCAAGGCTTTTACCGAGAGTATCAACAGGGATCGATGCGCCATGAGTTCTGAGAACTTATCCACCATCTCACTGCGATAAGGCCATGACACGTACAAAATCCAACGAGGCTCGATTAAAGCCGCTGCTTGAAGTCATTAGAAATCATCCTGACGGGATCTCATTGCCCGCGCTCAAGGCGGCGCTGGAAGATAGTGTTGGCCTTAGCGAAGGTGCGCTGAAGTATCGCCTTAAAGTCTTGGTGCAAAGCGGTCGAGTCACCATGCAGGGCACACGAAGATGGGCAAAATATTTGCCTGTCGATAGTGGCGCAATAGAAATATTCTCTTCTAAAAATTCGCGTGAACTTGTTCGACGCATGAGCCAGCCAACGTCAGCCCGAAAGCCTGCGTCTTACAATAGTCGGTTGATCGAATCCTATGAAGTAAACACCAGTCGTTATCTCACCGTAGACGAATGTCGCAAACTGGCAGATGTCGGTACGGATTTTAGCGACGAACAACCGGCCGGCACGTACGCTCGGCGAATAATGGATCGTCTACTCATTGATCTATCGTGGAACTCCAGCCGGCTGGAGGGAAATACGTATTCGCTACTGGATACTCGCAGGCTGATTACCTTTGACGAAGAAGCAGAGGGCGCTGCGGCCATTGATGCACAGATGATCCGCAATCATAAGGACGCCATTGAGTTTTTAGTCGAGAACGCCTTCGACATTGGCTTTACTCGGCATACCTTATTAAACCTGCACGCCTTGTTGGCTAACAATCTATTGCCAGACCCTATGTCGGCTGGGCGCTTAAGAATGATACCTGTTGGCATATCCGGCTCAACGTATTTACCGTTAGATGACCCGCACCGTATTGAAGCCTACTTTGAACTGACACTGAGAAAAATTACCAATATAGAAAACCCGTTTGAGCAGGCATTTATGGCCCTGTTGTTTCTGCCTTATCTTCAACCTTTTGACGATGTGAACAAACGGGTATCGCGAATGGCTGCCAACATTCCGTTTATAAAGAAGAACCTTATTCCTATATCGTTCATCGAAGTGCCTGAAGACGCTTATTCCAAAGCGCTTCTAGGCTTTTATGAATGCGGTGACGCATCAATGATGAAAGACTTGTTTATTTGGGCCTATGGGAGATCTGCGCAACACTATAGGTCAGTGCGGCAACAGCTTGGAGCGCCTGATCCGTTTCGAATGAAGTATCGGGATGCGCTGCAAGTTGTGGTTCAAGAGCTGGTTACGCAACTAGTGCCGCGCCGGGAAATAGGCAAGTACATCAAGGCATGGGCGGTCAGTCATATTCCGACCGATGATCAGAGTCAATTCAGAGACGTTGCTGAAGTCGAGGTGATTTCCCTGCATGAGGGGAATTTTGCACGATTTAGGATAAGACAATCTGAGTTCATTAACTGGAAGGCTACATGGGATATCCTAGCGTAGCTGAGAGCGCTGTGGCGGTAATATTTTCTCAAGTTTACTGATCTAAAATTGTATCCAGAGTTTCCATCAACTAATTGCATAGATGTATAAATACCATGGCTTTCCATCCCGATAAATCCGCCGAATACGAATTCCAGAATGAAATCGTAGATCATCTAAAAAGCAATGGTTGGCTGGTGGGCACGGCTGCAAACTACAACCGTGAATTAGCATTGTATGCAGAAGATACACTGGCCTTTGTAAAAGAAAGCCAGCCGGATCAATGGGACAAGTATTGCGGCATTTACCCCACCAATACCGAAGCAAAATTTCTGGAGCGGGTGGCGTCGCAGTTGAACAAAGCAGACCCGAATGCTGCGAACAAGGAACTGCGTACCTACGGCACACTGGGTGTGTTGCGACATGAGATAAAGGATCGTGGGGCGCGTTTTAGCCTGTGCCAGTTCAAACCAGAGCATGACCTGAACCCTGATACCTTATTGCGCTACGGCATGAACCGACTGCGTGTGGTGCCAGAGTTGGTTTACAGCCCATGGGCTACTGATGCGCATTTGGCAGAGACCGGTGCCAGGGCACGGTCATATCGCATTGATCTGGTGCTGTTCGTGAACGGCTTGCCGGTGGTAACGATGGAACTCAAGTCTGAGTTCAAGCAAGACTTCAATAATGCGGTAGAGCAATACAAAAAAACGCGCCTGCCGATTGATGCAGAAACCCGCAAGGCCGAGCCACTGCTGACCTTTAAGCGCGGTGCACTGGTGCATTTCGCGGTAAGCCAGTTTGAAGTATCAATGGCCACAAAACTGGCCGGAGATGACACCTACTTTCTGCCGTTCAACAAGGGCACGGCAGAAGGCGGCAAGGGCAACGATGTACCGGAAGACAAGAGCCTGCACCCGACAGATTACCTGTGGAATGAAGTGCTGCTGCCAGACAACTTGCTGCGTATTCTGCAACGCTTCATGCACCTTGAGATCAAAGATACAGAAGACTTTGAAGGGCTAAAGTCGAAAAAAGAGACAATGATATTCCCGCGCTATCATCAGTGGGATGTGGTCAACAAGCTGATATCGTCAACGGTTTCTGAAGGGCCGGGGCAAACGTATCTGGTGCAGCACAGCGCCGGATCAGGTAAGTCTAACTCCATTGCCTGGACTGCGCATCAGCTGTCATCATTGTATGATCACAAGGGCGAGAAGCAGTTTCATTCGGTCATAATTGTCACTGACCGCACGGTGCTGGATGATCAGCTTCAGGACACTATCTATCAGTTAGAACATGTTGATGGTGTAGTAGCGCGTATTAATCGCAAAGAGGGCGAAGGATCAAAGTCAGAAAAGCTGGCGACAGCGCTTGAAAATTCACAGCCGATCATTATTGTGACGATTCAAACGTTTCCGTATGTGCTTAAAGCCATTGAGAATACAGTCAGCCTGAAGGAGCGCAATTACGCCATCATTGCTGATGAAGCGCATTCATCACAAACAGGCTCCACGGCGCGTCAGCTCAAAGAAGTGCTGATGAAGGGTGGCAGTGATGCTGCTGATGGCGATGAGGAGCAGAGTGCTGACGATGTGCTGAACGACATCATCGCCTCGCGTCGGGCTTCACCTAACTTGAGTTACTTTGCGTTCACCGCCACACCCAAAGCTAAAACACTGGAGTTGTTCGGTCGTTGCCCTGATCCGTCAGAGCCAGCGTCAAAGAGCAACAAGCCTGAATCGTTTCATGTGTACAGCATGCGGCAAGCCATAGAAGAAGGTTTTATTCTGGATGTACTGAAAAACTACACCAGCTACAAGGTGGCCTACCAGCTTGCCCTGAAAATGGAAGAGATAGACAAAGAAGTTGATAGCAAGAAAGCCAAGGTACGCCTGAATCAGTGGGTGCGCCTGCATGACTACAACATCTCGCAGAAAGTGCAGGTGATCATTGAGCACTTCAAAGATAACGTATCAGGCTTACTGGGTGGGCAGGCCAAGGCCATGGTGGTCACCGGCTCACGCAAAGAGGCCGTGCGATACAAGCTGAGCTTTGACCGCTACATCAAAGAAAAGGGCTACCAGAACATTCATGCGATGGCGGCTTTTTCCGGTGAGGTGGAGTTCACCGAAAAAGACCCTGAGTCAGCAGACCTGTTGGGTGAAAAATTCACGGAAAACAATATCAACCCCAATCTTAAGGGGCGTGATATGCGCAAGGCATTTGATACTGATGATTATCAGGTGATGATCGTCGCCAACAAGTTCCAAACTGGTTTCGATCAGCCTAAGCTGTGTGCCATGTACGTAGACAAAAAGCTAGGTGGCGTGGAGTGTGTGCAGACGCTTTCCCGTTTAAACCGCGATTACAAAGGCAAGAAAGCCAGTGGCACCTTTGTTTTAGATTTTTTCAACGACCCTGATGAAATACTGGCGTCGTTTCAGCCGTACTACCAAGTAGCTGAACTCACTAATGTGTCCGACCCGCAAATGGTGTATGACCTGTTTGAAAAGCTGCGAGCCGGAGGTATTTTCCATTGGCCTGAGGTAGAACAGTTCTGCACTGCGTTCTATCAGAAAGGCAAAAGCGACAAAGCACTGTCCAGTATTTGCAAGCCTGCGGTAGATAGATGGAGCAAACGCTACGAGTCAGCGATAGATGCTTACAAGGTAGCGCTGGAGATGATGGAGCGCACCCGCAAAACTGGTGATGCGGTGTTGATTGGCAATGCAGACACTTCGCTTAAGGATTGCCGTAAAGAAAAAGATGCGCTTGAAATTTTCAAAAAGGACTTAGGCACCTTTGTGCGCTTCTACGAATTCATTTCCCAGATAGTGCCGTTTGATGACTTAGAGCTGGAAAAGCTCAGCCTGTTTGCCCGCAAGCTACGCCCTATGCTGCGAGAAGCCAAAGTGCTGGAAAACGACGTTGACCTTGATAACGTGGTGTTAAGCCATTACCGGCTATCAAAAATCAAGCAACAGAATTTGAAACTCGCTGAAGACCCTGAAGGTTATGAACTGGAACCCAGCGAGGGCGCTGGCTCAGCCAAGGCAAAAGACCCAAAAGAAGAATTTCTATCGCAGATTGTTTCGCGGTTAAATGAGATTTTTCTGATGGATGAGTTGAGTGATAAGGACGTCGTCAGCTTTGCACATACTGTGGCTAGAAAAGTGTCGGAAAACGAAAGGACTATGGAGCAATATCGAAATAATACTGAAGATCAAGTCATGCTGGGAGATTTCCCGAAGGCCGTAAATGATGCTGTTATTAACAGTGATCGAGCTCAGCGAAACCAGATGATGCAGCTGCTGTCTGACCCGGCAAAGGCAAAGACCTTTGTTAAGGTGATTTACGATCTAGTGGCGTCGGGAGTGAACTAGTTGTTTATCGTTAGCAGCGCAGCGCATTAACGCTGTTCCCCGTTGCTCATGGGAGCAGGCATTAAAAATTCAACGACAAAGTTATTCGGGATTCCAATAGACATATGCAAACTAATCCGAGCTCATGCCCCACATGGGACGAATTTCTCAGGCCGCTGCTCGAATTAGCAGAACAAGGGCCAATTTCCAGAAGAGTGAGCGTGGAAAAAATTGCTGATCGCTTCAGCTTCTCCGATGAAATTAAAAACTCAAAACTAAAGAGCGGTCAATTTCAAATACAAAACCGGGCGGGCTGGGCGCTAAGTTCTCTAATTAAAGCTGGGTTCGTAGAAAAGCACCCTGACTTGAAATTCACCTATCAGATGGCAAGCAGAGGTCGCCAGTATCTCGCAGGTCATCAGGGTCCAGTCACTAGCAACGATCTTAAAAATGTCGAAGGCTATAAAGAAGCGTGGGAGCAAGCAAGCCGCAAGAGACAAGAATTAAAGGCGGATTCCGCCGATGTCTCTGATCGGGAAAGTAGCACCCCCGATGATCTTATTGAAAGTGCGACCAGGGAACTGGATGAAGAACTACGCAGCTCTTTACTTGAACACTTACACAAAACAGACCCCTATTATTTTGAACAAATAGTTATCGACGTGCTCGTTGCCATGGGATACGGCGGGTCAAAGGATGAAGCTGCACAGGTCACCAAGAAGTCTAATGACGGCGGTATCGACGGAATCATCAAAGAAGATAGACTTGGTTTGGACGTGATATACGTTCAAGCAAAACGTTGGCAGCACAATATTGGGCGAAAGGAAATCCAAAGCTTTGTTGGCGCATTGGCGGGTTTTCAAGCGCATAAGGGGATCTTTATCACCACGAGTGACTTTGTTCAAAATGCAAAGGACTATGCAAACTCCGTCAGCCAAAAAATCGTGTTAATTGATGGTCCTCGACTGGCAGATTTGATGATTGAACATAACATCGGTGTATCAACTGTGCGTACAATCGAGATTAAGCGTTTAGATTCCGACTATTTTGAAGGCTGAATTCTCTTAGGTAGAGCTTTTTAACCTGCACCAGAGGGCAGAAGATTGACTGGCTTATACGAACGCATTACCCGCTTTTTTTTAAACGCGACAGATCCTTATGACTTGTCTGAGGTCGCTTCGCATTCCACCGTATGGCCTTATTTAAAATCTCATTTTAAGCCGTTGCGCCGAATCTTGATCGCCAGTGTGCTGGTAACCAGTTTGGCTGCCGCGATCGAGGTCTGGCTAATTCAGTACGCCGGAGAAATTATTGACACGCTGGTAGCCAGCACGCCCACTGATTTTTGGAAAACTGAAGGTTGGGGGTTGTTTGGTGCCGCCACCGTTGTTTTTTTGTTTCGTCCTCTGACGCAGTTTTTGCGACTTGCCGTCAACGATATTTCTTTGCAATGTAATATTGCTAACCTAGTCAGGTGGCGGGCTTATGACCACCTGATCCGCCAGTCGGTCGGGTGGTTTCAGGAGGACCTGTCCGGTAGAACTTCTGGTCGCTTGGTCAATATTGGCAATCACGTTGCCGATATTATCTACAAGGCGATCAATGCGGTTGGTTTCGGTCTCGTCTATATGGTGGGCGTCGTGGTTTTGATGGCGGGCACGGATATTTTGTTAGCCCTGCCGCTACTGATTTGGCTTGGCCTGTATATGGGCATATTGGTTTGGGTTATTCCACGGATGGTGGATGCGCAGCAGAATTTTCAATCCGCTAAGTCGGCATTAGTGGGTACTGTGGTGGATGGGTTTTCAAATTTTGATACGTTGAAATTGTTTGCTCCCAGAAACCAAATTGCCTCAGACCTGCGTGTGCGCTTAGAGGACACGCGGCAGCGATTGTTTGAAACGCGCCAAATCAGCGTAGCACTTTGGACAACGCTGATTCTTTTAGAAGCGGTGGTAATGGTCGGCTTTATTGGTTACGGCATTTGGCTTTGGTCAACGGGTGCTGCGTCTATCGGCGTGGTTTCGGCCATGATTGCGCTGTCGCTTCGCATAACAACCATGGCTGACTGGATCTTGGACTCGATTTGGTGGGTCTTTTTACAAGTCGGTTCACTGCGTGAAGCCCTCAGTACTATTGGACAACCGATTGCCATTCCGCAAAAAGACGATGCGCCTGATTTAACGATTGATGAAGGCGGCGTAGCAATTGAGATTAAGGACCTGAAACACCATTACGGGCAGCAGCAAGGGGGTCTAGATGGTATTTCGCTGTCGATCAAACCCGGTGAGAAGATTGGTCTGGTTGGGCGTTCGGGGGCTGGTAAATCCACACTGGTTAATTTGATGCTGCGTTTCTTTGAAGCGGAGCAGGGCTCGATTCATGTGAATGGCCAGAATATCCGTGATGTTGATCAGGACAGTTTACGTGCAGCTATTGGCATGGTCGCCCAACAGGCTGCACTGCTGAATCGCTCCGTCAAAGACAATATTCTGCTTGGTCACAGTGAAATCAATGATGAGCAGCTTATCCATGCAACCAAACTAGCTGCAGCACATGCCTTTATTGAAGAGTTGCGCGATAACAAAGGCCGTGAAGGGTACGACGCGCATGTGGGTGAGCGTGGCGTAAAATTGTCCGGTGGGCAGCGGCAACGGGTTGCCCTAGCAAGGGTTATTCTAAAAGATGCACCCATCTTGATTTTGGATGAAGCCACCAGCGCGCTGGACAGTGAAGTAGAAGCAGAAATTCAGCAGTCACTAGTAAGCGTGATGGAAAACAAAACGGTCATCGCTATTGCCCACAGGCTGTCAACCATTGCGCAAATGGATCGCATAGTGGTGATGGACCAAGGGAAGATTGTTGAGCAAGGAACACATGACGAGCTAAAAGACAAGGGCGGGCTCTATACCAGTTTCTGGGGACGCCAGTCCGGTGGGTTTATCGATACGGAGGAATTGTAGCGGACGTGTGCCAAGCACAGCGAGTGGATTGATAGGGGTTGGGTTCTGCTGCACGACGAACTCTGCATATGTCATTCAGATCGCTAGAGCGTCTCCCCCTAAGATTAGGGGAGAGGCTCTGCTCGCCGTACAGGCCCACTGCGACAGTGGCCCCTTAACATCGATGGGCTAAGGGTTCGCGAATTTTTGAACAAACTCTAATACTTAAATTTGACATTTAAAAAAGCCTCACCCCAAAGTCTAATTACAGCTCCTGATGCCCGAGCCGCACGGTAATTTCTGGGTGGTCTTTCACTAATTGAACCAATACATCTAGGCTCTCTCGGCTACGTGCTTGGTCGGTTGAAAATTTTCCCGGCTCTACTTGATGCTCCCATCCCCATGCGGTATGACTTGCATCGCCCGCCAGTAGAATAGGCCCTTCAGTGGAATTAACCAAATAAGCCGTCGAGCCTGCGGTGTGCCCCGGTGAATGAATGGCAAACACGCTGCCATCTCCAAAAATGTCCACATAAGCTGAACGCCAATTTCTTAATGCAGGCCTGCCCTCAAACAAGGTGTCGACAACACCACGCGTGGCGGCGTACAGGTAATAGCGTTCTAACGTTTCACCGTCACCGACATACATCGGCACTTGCTTATCAATGGCCGGTAGGCCACTGATGTGGTCGAGGTGCAGGTGGGTCAGAAAGACACCTTGTAACGGTTTCTCTATCGTGGCCACAAGGGCTTCGGTGCTCGTGACTATGTTCATTGTTTCAAAGCCAAATTGTGCCGCCAACCAACCGGGCATACCCTGAGACTGTGGCGCGTCATAGAACTGCTGTGAAACGCCCGTATCGATTAAAAAGTCTCCGTGCTCAGGGTGTTGGAGGTGATAGGCGTAGACTTGAATCTTTTCATCATTGTCCTGCAGTGAAGCGCTTTTTGCCTTGGGATGATTTAGGTTGAGAAGACCGCTTAAAGGGGCTGTCCAGTTTGCAGACCTGACTGTTTTTAGCGTCACTTTGGCACCGGTCGCGAGGCTGCCCGACAACGCTTTTTGATTGCTCTCATGGCCTAAGTTTGAAGGCTGTGCAGCATGCCTAGTCGCGGTGGCTTGATTGACCCAGACCGCAGCGGTCGCGATCAGAAGACTGAGTGCTCCCAGTAGATAGAGGCCGTAACGTTTTTTCTTGCCCATTGCATTTACTCGACTTGTTGGAGTTGTTGATTCGGTGCGGTGAAAGAAAGTGATGCGATTGAGTTTATCTATCCGTTAAAATATGTAAATCCACTAAATTTCTATGGTGTTATCCATATATGAATGGCAACGAGTTGAATTGGCAAGATATACGGTTGTTTCTGGCGGTAGCCGAGCACGGCAGTTTTAGTGGGGCAGCTAGGGAGTTAAAGCTTGGTCAGCCGACATTGAGCCGTCGCATGGCAGAGCTCGAGGAGCAGCTTGGCCAAAAACTGTTTTCACGCGTTAGCCAGGGATGTGAGTTGACCGAACTGGGTGCAAAGCTGTTGCCCGCGGCTGAGCAGATGGCCGTTTGGTCGACAGAGGCACTGACTCAAGCGCAATCCCCCGATAGGATAGAAGGGCGAGTGCGTGTTACTGCACCACCCGGCGTTGCTTTCGCAATGTTGCCTCAGGCTGCTGTGGATCTGAAAAAAGAATACCCGGATATTCGATTAGAAGTGCTTAGCGGTATAGGCACGATGAATCTTGCACGTGGAGAAGCCGATGTATCGCTGCGCACTCAAGTGCCTGAGGATAAAGACCTGATTTGCCTTGCGTCATTTTTTCGCCCGTTAAAAGTTTTTGTGTCTCCGACCTTGGCAGCGAGTTTAGATGATACCGTGAGCCTTCAGGATTTGGATTGGATTTGTTGGCCCGATAATTATGACTACTTGCAGGGGAATTATTTTCTAAAGCGAGATATTCCCAACTTTAAACCGGCGTTCACGACCGACGATTATAACGTGCAATTGGCCGCCTGTTGCGCGGGACTTGGGGCCCTCGTTCTGCCAGAGGGGTTTGAAAAAAGCACGTCTGTCACCGGGCTTGTACCGTTGCAGATAGACATGAGTCAATATGCGCCTGCCGAATTACATATCGTTGTTCACAAACGCCAGCGCTATATCCAACGTGTGATGAAAGTGACTGACGCTTTGAAGGCCTACTTTCAGAGTACTTCACCTTAGAGCTTTAGCGTTTGTAGATAGAGGCGAGTGTTGCTGAAAAAAATCATTGGTAGAGTATAAAAACAGTCATCAGCGTAGCGGCGCGTATTTTCATTATTTTGTTAACTAGCGGTATATTCAGAGTATTAAATGACTCGAGGAATTATGAACGATCGGCTTAAGAAGCACTTCAGCATTAATACGCGTCTATCCCTGATGTCAAACAAGCGATTAAAAGCTGCGGTAGCTAGCGTAAAGCTTGGAGACGGCTGGGGGCAGAACGGTGTCATCGAAATCGATGGCCAAAGGGTATTTGTCAAAAGGATACCGTTGACCGACCTCGAAGTGACGAATGCGTATTCAACGAAGAACCATTATAGGATTCCGACTTGGTACAACTATGGTGTGGGTTCCGCCGGTTTTGGTGCCTTTCGGGAACTGGCTGCACATCAAAAAACAAGCAACTGGGTACGTGCTGGTCAGTGCACGGCTTTTCCGCTGCTGCACCATCATCGCCTTGTGAGTTCGGGAGCAAATAGTGAAAGCTTCGATGACCTCGATGGTTATGTGACGTACTGGAACGGTAGCAAAAGCATCGAGCGATACATGCGTGAACGTACCGAGAGTAAGCAACACCTGTTGCTATTCCTGGAGTACTTAACACCGCTAAGCGACTGGATGGTTGACAACCCGTCGAAGTTAGCGGGCATGCTACCAAAGGCACTTAAGAGCATTGATTTCCTGCACCAAAACGGCATGATCCACTTCGATGCGCATTTGTACAATTGGCTGACGGACGGCCGTGAACTTTTTCTCACTGATTTTGGTCTTGTTCTCGATCGGGAATTTGAGCTGACAAAGTCCGAACTAGTATTCTTCGAGAAACATCGCTTTTATGATTACACGCAAGTCATCGGAACGTTTGGCAATGCCTTGTTGGCTAACGCCTTGTCTCTGAATACTAGTCAGCAAGAATTGGTGAAGAAAGAAATGGAGAAATCGTCGAGCGCCAAAAAGTCGTACTGGAATACAATGATCGGTGCCGCATTCTCCCTGCATGAAAAAAAATCTATCGCGCTTCCTCAAGCGCTGATTAAATATTTCCAAAAATACCAAGCGATCATCACTGAAAAAAATAGTTTTATGCATGATCTCTGTGAGAGTAGAAAAAGCTCCAACAAATATCCTGCGCTGAAATTGTCAAGGTTCCTTAAGCAGACAGATGTCATTGACTAGCTATTTACACATTGAGGAATAGGGAAGCGCAGATCGTCGACGGCACGAACATGACTTGATCTGAGGTTACCCTTGGTCATTGTCCTAGCGCAACTCAATGTGGATTGCGCCAGTGGTACAAAAAAAATTAAGTTAATTGGCGCTGTTGAGAATACGATGCGCCGTAGCCGTGCAGATATGAGCTCTTAGTACACAGTGTGAATATTTCAGCTTGAAAAAAACACTGATAGCTATGGTGGGCCTGTTTGCCTATTCACAATAACTGACAGATAAAAACCCAATTTATTTACACTGCCGTCGTTTGTAAATCTGAATTCAAGCGTCCATCTTTCACTAAATAGTCAAGGAATGTGCGCACCTTAGAGGACAAGTATTTTCGGCTTGGATATATCGCCTGAAGGTTGACGGTAAAGCCAGCATCGACAATAGGTTGCAGACGGCCTTGCGTTATATCTTCGTTGATCATCCAGTGGGGTAGTGCCGCAATGCCCATGGCTTGCAGAGCAGCTTCGCGGAGTAGTGACTCGTTGGCACTGATTAGTTTTGGGGCGACGGGCATTGACTGTCTCGGTTTTTTCGAATCCACCGGTGTAGAGGTGCTATTTAATCTAGCCCGCCAATTATTTAGGCTAGACAGGTCCTTGGGTAAACCTTGGTACCAGAGTAGTGAATGCTTTGCTAGATCTGCAACATCCTCAACTGGCGGGTGTTGCGCTATATACGACGGTGCCGCGACTAAATAGAAATCCACCCTGGCGACACGTCGTGTGATGAACTGATCACCGGGGGAATCGGAAACCCTGAGAACCAGGTCATATGCCTCATCCACCACATCAACGAATCGGCCGGACAAGTCAATCTCTAGATCGACATCAGGATGCTGCTCACAATAACCTGCAAGTACCTCAGCAAACACCTGGCTTGCAGCCCACACGGGGGCACTGAGCCGCAGAGTACCTTTCGGTGTTGTTGCACTTTGGGAAATGGAGGCCTCCGCCTCATCCAACGCATCGAGTGTTTGAACTAACTGGACCAAGTAAGCGGATCCAGCTTCTGTAAGGCTCACTTTGCGACTGGTGCGGTTCAGTAATCGCACGCTGAGTTTCGCTTCTAAATGCATTACGTGCTTGCTGGTCATGGCTGGGGAGAGGTTCAATCGCTCTGATGCCGCAACAAAGCTGCCGAGCTCCGCGACAGAGCGGAATGTGCGCATACTGACTAGTGTGTCCATCGAGATCATCAACTCACAGTAAATGAATCGTCAATAATACGATAGATGATTGTTTAATGGTATATGGCTATATTATTGGCCTAAGCAGCAGCACCTCTGAGAGGTAGATATGATGAGCGGTAGATTACCTGTCTATTTTGTTTCGCACGGTGGTGGCCCGTGGCCCTGGATCAAACACAAGTTTGGTTCCGGCACAACGTTCGACGCTTTGGAAGCCTCGCTGCAATTCATGGCCAGTGAAGTCAGTGGTTCAGCGAAGGCCATTTTGATGGTGACAGGCCATTGGGAGGCGCCCGATTTTTCCATCTCGAGCGCGCTCCAGCCAGGTATGCTTTACGACTACAGAGGTTTTCCGCCGGAGACTTACGAAATACAATATCCGGCACCCGGAAGCCCTGCGTTAGCGGTTCGCGCGCAGCAATTATTGTTAGACGGAGGTGTGCCTTCACAGCTGGACGATGTGCGAGGTTATGATCATGGCACTTATACCGTTATGTACCCCATGTTCCCGAGCGCTAATGTTCCTGTATTGCAGGTATCGGTTCGATTAGATCTGGATCCACTGGCGCATCTAAAAGCAGGAAGAGCCTTAGCACCGCTGCGTGATGAGGGGGTTGTGATTATAGGTAGTGGGCTGAGTTTTCATAATCTAGGCTTGCGCGGCCCCGACGCCAAAGCACCATCTGCAGAGTTTGATGCTTGGTTAAATAACACGCTGACTGCTCAAAGTAGTCAAGAGCGTTGGAAGCTTTTAACAGAATGGGATCAAGCACCGTCAGCTCGCTTGGCTCATCCACGTGCAGATCACTTACTGCCTTTAATGGTAGCTACCGGTGCTGCTGGTGATGACGTGGCTGAGTGCATTTATCACGAAGATGATTTTTTTGATCATTGGACAGTGTCGAGTTTTCGATTTGGCCATGCTCATTAACTGACTTGAGATTGAAAAATATATTTTCTCAATTTCGATAGTCACCTTACTAATAATTCAACTACTAACTAGAAGAGAACAATCATGAAAAAAATATTCACCTATCTCCCACATGTTTTTGTGTCTGCCTTAATGCTTATGGGCGGAGTAATGAAACTCACCGGTCAGGAAATGGCGCTGCAGTCCTTTGCAGATCTGGGCTTACCCAGCTGGTTCGGTACCTTTATTGGCGTAGCCGAAATAGCGGGTGCTATTGGGATTTGGATACCGCGCTTGTCATCGTTGGCGGCGATTGGCATAGCATTAATTATGTTAGGTGCTGTTTACTACCATATTACGTTTCCGCCTTTACAGGCTGGTATTGCGGCATTCTTGGTGTTGTTGGGTTCGATTTACGTTTTTGTCCGTGGCAAAGCAAATGCGTTTTGGACCGCAACTAGTTAGTGAGTACCTGACATGAAATCGGTGTGGCCAATAACCCGCCGATTTCGTGTTTGGGTGTTCCCACTCAAAGCGACTAAAAGCTCAAAAAAGAGCACATCATGTTTATACACGGCCGTGGTTTTAGATGAAAGGTTGTCAGCAGAGTGCATGCTGCACTAGAAGAGATATTGCATTTCACCCTATACTAAAAGGGAGGATAAAGTCGGCCTAATTGCAATTTCAGGTCTGTTGTAAATTGAGTGCCGATTGACTGTTTGACCGCAGCCTTAGAACTTCATTGAGAACGAGTTAACATGAGCAAGCAGCCGAATATTGTTTTCATCATGGCAGACGATCATGCATCCAAGGCGATCAGCGCTTATGGCGGAGGTATAAACCAGACTCCGCATCTTGATCGTTTGGCTGTGGAGGGGATGCGATTCGATCATTGTTATGTCACTAACTCAATATGCACGCCCAGCCGTGCGGCCATACTCACTGGCACTTATAACCATGTAAATGGTGTTTCAACGTTGCAAACACACATCGACAATCGCTTACCCCATGTTGCAAAGCATCTTCGCACAGGGGGTTATCAAACAGCGATCATTGGCAAATGGCATCTGGGTGAAGGCAAAGATCACGAGCCCACGGGGTTTGATTATTGGTCGGTTCTTCCGGGCCAAGGCGAGTACTTCGACCCCATTATGATTGAAATGGGAGAAGAGATTGAGGAGCTCGGTTACGCCACTGATGTCATTACGGACAAAACGCTGAAGTGGTTGGATGCTCGAGATCAAAGCAAACCGTTTTTTATGATGTGTCACCACAAAGCGCCGCACAGAGAATGGGAGCCACACCCGAAGAATCGCCACCTCTATCAAGAAGACATAAAACTTCCCGAGACCTTTGACGACGATTATAAAACCCGTGCCAAGGCCGCAACTGAAGCAAAGATGCGTATCAAGGACGACATGACTTATGCAGACTTGGGTTTGGTGCAACCCGAGGGTGGGTCGGAGGTCGGTGAACGCGCGACCGTAAACAGTATGAGGCGCAAGATACCAAACCCCAGCGATGTATCGGGCCTGCGATTAATTGATAAGGACACGGGCGAGGTTTTTACCTTTGACAGCAACAAAGAGCTCAGCCATTTTAAGTATCAGCGGTACTTAAAGCGTTACCTTCGCACCATCGAATCGATCGATGAGAGTGTGGGGCGCGTACTCGACTACCTCGACGAAAACGGTTTGTCTGAAGATACGGTTGTTATTTATACCTCTGATCAAGGTTTTTTCTTGGGCGAGCACGGGTGGTACGACAAACGATTTATGTATGAAGAGTCGTTTCAAATGCCGTTTCTGATTCGCTATCCGCGAGAGGTCGCAGCGGGGAGTGTGTGCAAGAATATTATTTGCAATGTTGACTTCGCCGCAACATTTTTGGATTTGGCGCAGCTGAATATTCCCAGCTATATGCAAGGTAAAAGTTTTCGTTCACTCCTCAATGGTTCCGCACCCAGCGACTGGCCCGAAGTCGCGTATCACCGGTATTGGATGCATCGAGATCCTGACCACAATGCCTATTCGCACTACGGTATCCGTAACCAGCGCTACAAACTTATTTACTGGTACAACGAAGGCTATGGGTTGCCTGGTACAAACCATGGCGGCGAGGATCGGGAATGGGAGTTGTTTGATTGCGAGAAAGACCCATTGGAGTTATTTAATGTCTACTCAGATGCTACGTACCAAGCTGTGGTTGTAGACATGACAGCGCAGTTGGACCTTAAAATGGCCGAGATCGGAGATGAGCCAGAGCACTAGTTTTTATACAAAACGCCTGGTGCAGTTGATGCAGCACTCAGTGTAAGTACTTCGAAAGGCTAAGCAGACAGAGACGAGTTGCGCGGCTTTGGTCAAACCACTTCACGCAACAATTTTGCGGGAGACACCGACAGTGAGCGTGCGACCCAAATCGCACCGGCGGTTAAACACAAGCCCGCAATAGCGACTGCAACGGCAGCGCCACTGAGCCAAGTAACTATTCCCACGGGTAGTTCAAGCCAAAGCGTTGCGACCATCGTGCCCAGAACACCGCCGATAACAGTGGCAAACACGGCAACGACTACACCCAGCAACAAGTACTCAATACCCAGTGCTTGCATCAAGCTGCGATGCCGGCTGCCTATGGCATGGAGAATTGCAGCTTCTTGTAGTTGTCGTTGACGGTTAGCGGCAACGACACTTGCCAGCACAAGTAAGCTTGCAAGCAAGCTGGTTAAAGCCACCAGTGATACCGCCAATGCCGCAGCATTGAGTATACGTTTGGCAGCATCCAGACCGCGTGAAGTACGAATGGTTACCACCGCTGGGAATTCGGTTGATATGGCGTTAGCTGCTGCGATATCTAAGGGTATGTCAGTGTTGTCATTCGATGGCTTGGCATTGGGTGCTGTGTCGTCTTGAAAAGCAATACCGACATAGCGTGTGATGAAGTTATCTAACACACCAGGGCTGAACAAGGCTTCAAACCAGAATCTTGTTTCAAAGTTCCCTTGGGCGTAAATGGCGACAAGTTCCGCCTCGAGCGTTTCGCCCAGGATAGAAAATGTCAGCGTGTCGCCAACTTTTACACCAATTTGTCCGGCTTCGCGGTCTTCCATCGCAACCAGTGGTGGTCCTTGATAGTCACGTGGCCACAATTCGCCAGAGCTCGCACGGATGTTGTCGACGCGTTCTGCACGATAACTGAGCTTGTGTTCATCGTTGGCTTCCAAGGCCTCACTGGCATCATCTCGCGAGGACAGAGCTACACCGTTCACTTGGATGAGTCGGCCTAACACCAGCGGTACCGTTTGCACATCAGTCACCGCTGGTGCATTCAGTACGACGTTTTCAAACGCCTCGATGTCCGGTTTTTGGATGTCATAAAAGGCAAGGCTTGGCGCGCGCGAGGGCACGGTGCTGTCGAGTAGTCGTAGCATCGCAACAATGACAATGGTGGCTGCCACCAGCAGTGTCGTCGCAATGCCCAGCGACAGTAACAGCGGTCGCAGCGGAGAGCCTGGTTGGTTCATGCCTGCCAGAGCACGGCGCGCTGCAAAACGTTTATCCAGCTTGCCCGACTGCACGACTTGCTTCGCGATACGTCGAATGAACACAACCAGTCCGGAAAGTGCCGCATAAAGCAAAATCATCGAAACTACAAATCCGATGCCGATAATTCTGTCGGGCACTAGTGCAACGAGTGCCAATGCTGCGGCTATTACCATGGCTGTGCAGACGAGTTTTGCGCGCAGTGACAACACTGGTCTGCTGTCGGTTTCAGTGTCGCCGCGCAACAGCTCGGCTGGCTCTGCAGACAGACATCGCGCAAGGTTAGGGGCTGCAAACGCCAGTGCCGCCAGAGTGCCAAAAGCCATCGATACCAGCGTGGGCCAAAAAAGCAGGGCAGGTGTGGTTGCCACTGGCAGTCCGCTGCTTAAGCTGCGTGAAATTGCAAACGCGATGGCCGCCCCGATCAGTGCTGCAATCAAACTGCTGAGTAATGAAACCACGAGGATTTCGCTGACCATGATCGTCGCACGCCAGCGGTCTCGTGCACCTATAGCTGATAGGGTGGCTAGGTCTGCGCGTCGCGATTGCATCCAAGCGGCGACGCCATTGGCAACACCTAGACCACCCACTAATAAGGTTGCCACAGCGATGAGCAGCAACACGGCAGCCACTTCGTTCAATCTCTCTGACACGCGGTCGTTGCGATCTTCAACGGTGTTCAGTTCGGCTGTATTTGCAGGGAATGCCGCGCGCCATTCATTGAGAAAGTTTTTGGTGTCGCCAAAAACACCTGCATCAGTATTGATGCCCGCTCCATTAAGTCGCACACGGTACTCATATTCCACTCGGCTGGTTGGTACGATTAAACCCGTTGCATCGAGTGTTTGCTCGGAGACCAGTACGGGAGGACCACTGACATCTGCCGCGAATGATCGATCGGGTTGTCCTTGAATAATCGCTCGCACCGTCACCGTGGTATTGCCGATTGTGACTGTGTCACCGACTTTGAGCCCCAGATCAAAAGCAAGGGCCGGGTCAATAGCGGCCCCCAAATTGTCGGTCGCTTGGGAGAGGGTCATGGCAGGTTTGAAGCTAACTGTGCCGTACAGCGGATAGTGCTCATCCACACTTTGCAATTCAATAACAGTGAATTCATCGTCATGCGTGCCCAGCATGGTACGAAATTCTATTAAGCGAGACACAGTGCCACGAGACTCTATCCAGTCAATTGCTGCTTCGCTGAGTGGTTGTCGAGCTTCTAGCTCTATATCACCGCCGAACAACTGGCGCTCTTCGCTGGCGATCCCATCTCGCACTAGTGCTAATAAACCAGTGCAAGCCGATATCAAAAACACACCCAGAAACAAACTGGTGGCGAGCAGATGCAACGAGCGCGAACCCTTGTGGCCGACAAGATCCCTTAGAAGAAACCGGAACATGTTAAACAACTTGTCTCGTCATGCATCCACCGGTTTGAGTTGCCCCTCGTGAAGGCGCACCTGGCGCTGACAACGAGCAGCGAGCGCTGGGTCATGGGTGACTAATATTAGCGAAGCGTTATTTTTCTGGTTAAGTTCAAACAACAGATCCGCCACTGCATCGCCGGTTTGGTTGTCGAGATTGCCTGTTGGCTCATCGGCTACTACCAGCGACGGCTGATGTATCAACGCTCGAGCAAGCGCGACGCGCTGTCGCTCACCGCCAGACATCGCGTTGGGGTAGTGGTCTACCCGATGCCCGAGACCAACGCGCTCGAGCTGGTCAGCCGCGCGACCCCGAGCGTCCTCGCCACCTGCAATATCCAAAGGCAAGGCGACGTTTTCTCGGGCTGTGAGACTTGGAATGAGATGAAAGTTCTGAAACACGATACCAATTTTGTCGCGGCGAAAATCCGCACGGGCATCCTTGGATTGGGTGTGTAGATCAACATCATCGAAGACGACGGAGCCACTGTCCGGTGTTTCTAAGCCGGTTAATACCAGTAGCAACGATGTTTTACCCGAACCAGAGGGGCCGATGATGGCAACACTTTCGCCTTGAGCAACACTGAGAGATGCACCCGATAAAACGGGTATTGATCGACCGGCGGCGGTATAGGCGAGGTGAACGTTTTTAAGGGTAATCATGGCTAGTTTAGAGTGAGTGCGGGGTTTATGGTTCCGAAGCAGTGATACGAAAACTAGGCTTAAGGCTACACTATTACTCTTTAAAATGCTGTAGATCAGCGCCAGCGCTTGAAGAATCGTTTTGCTTGCTTTCAAGTGACCCTGTAATCTAAATGTTCTCGGTCAATGGCTGTATTCGGCTGGATTTTCTAGAGCGTACAATGACGAATAAATTGAATTTAGCGGTTGTCGGCACTAATTTCATCGTACCCAAGTTCATCGATGCTGCAGTGCGCTCGGGTTATTTTCGCCTGCATGCCATTCTTTCCAGAAACGCTCTATCAGGGATTAACTTTCGAGACGCTAACGGCTATGCAATAAGTGTCGTCGTTTTTGAAAATATGGACGATATGCTGAGCGACGACAAGGTGGATGTTGTGTACATCGCATCGCCTAATGCCATCCACTTCTCTCAAGCAACTGCTTGTATTAATGCGGGTAAAACGGTCGTCGTTGAGAAACCGATGACGTCGAACGCGAGAGAGCTGCATTCATTGATGGCGTTGGCCAATGACAAAAACGTGTTTCTCATGGATGGTATGAAGTCGCTCTTGTGTCCAAATTTCACACAGCTTGTAGAAAATTTGCCGAGAGTCGGAAGAATTCGACAATGCACCGCGACGTTCTCAAAAGTGTCTAGTCGATACCAAGATTATTTGCGTGGCGACAATCCCAATACCTTTAACACGGCGTTTTCAAACGGGTCTGTGATGGATCTTGGGGTTTATTGTCTCTATCCCTTTGTTCAACTTTTTGATTCACCGCAACAGATTCACGCTTATGCAGACTTGCTAGAATCGGGTGTCGATGCGGCCGGCACAGTAATTCTGAAGTATCCTGATTTTCACGTGAGCATTATGCATTCTAAAGTCAGCGCCTCTGGCAACAGCAGCGAGATTCAAGGAGAGCAAGGTACGCTCGTGTTTGATAATATTTCGACGATCGCCGGTTTAAAGTTTGTAGATAACTCAGGGTCCGTGACAGATATTTCAGCTCAACAGGATGACAACGATCTTCTTTACCTTGCGCAACATTTAGGGCGGTGTATTTCATCGGGGCTTAAGAAATCACCTATAAATACCCTCGAACTCTCTGAGAAAGTAATGGTAATTCTTGATGAGATTAGAGAGCAAACGGGTGTAAGATTTCCCGCGGATCGACATGGTTGAGTGTCTCAATCTTTGTTATAGATTAACCAATAGACAAGTCCGGCTGCTAGTGCAACGGCGACTATGCCGTGTTGTATCTCCGCCGATAAGACCGTGAGTAAAAATCCAGTGACCAGTGGGCCGGCTGAGGCTCCGATGTCTCGCCAAGTCTGCATACGTGCAAGCGGAGCCATCACGTCCTCACCTGTATTAACCGATTGAGAGATCACTGTTGGGCCCAGTGATGCGAGCGCGCCTCGAAAAAGCAACATAATAAGCGCACCAAAAATGGTCAAGCCGACCATAACGCCGACAAAACCCAGCATTGTCATCACCACTGATAAGACGAATAATCGACGGGCTCCGCAACGATCGGCAATCCATCCGAATAGCGGCGCCGCTAGTGCTTCACCGAAGTGTCGCATCGCCAAGAGCGCACCACCACTCATCACCGCTTCAGGCAACGTCGAATCGCGTGCAAAAATTAAAGTGATAGAGACAGCAAATACACCGTCCACACCGTATCCCTGAAGAAAGAAGAGCACATCAATAGGCTTTGGCCGCGTCAGTGATACAGGTCTGCTTGTTTTGGGCTTTGCGGTGGCATCGCTCGGTAGAGAAAAGGCTAGGGGAATCGCTAGCGCAGTTGGAATCGCCAAGATAATGAACACGGTATTCGGGTTAGTTTGGCCCACAAGCCATGCCCCGAAGAATAGGGCTATTATCGGCCCAACCCGTTGTATTGCCTGACCCACACCAATACGGGTACCAGCACTTTCACGATACTCTACCGCGTAGGAGAGCGTCGCCAACACAAGCGTCGCGTAGGTCAAACCCCACATGATGCGTGCGGCCAAAATAATAACTGGCCCTTGGCCAAAGCCATATAGAGCTGTTGAGAATGTTGCCAAAAAAGCAGCGCCGATACACATACGCCTCACACCTAGGCTATGCGTCAAGCGTGTGATGACACCGTAGGCAAAAACCCGGACGATACGATTGGCGGATAACATAATGCCAACCCAAGGTAGGGTAAGCCCAAAGCTCTCTGCATACAGAGGAAGGACCGCATAAAGCAGTGCGTCACCGAGCAATGCCAAAGACATCATCGAGGACGAAGCAATGATGGTGCGCCATCCGACTGCAGCAGAGGCAGTCACCGCAGGTACTGTTTTGTTACTAGATCAGCGTAATTCATAGTGCTTAATGTCAGTCTAGGTACTTTAGATACTAACTTGAAAGTGATGGGTAGTTGGGGACGTTTGAATGACGCTGTTATAAAAATGGGTTGGCTTGTTAGAAGGCTACGTGTAGCCTGAGTTGCATGACTATCTTTTTTATACGACACGGACAGTCCGAGTTTAACGCAGCGTTTCAAGGCGAAGCCGACCCGCTTATCTTTGATGCGCCGTTGACGACATTAGGTTTTGAACAAGCAAAAAAAGCCCGTGAGACTATCGCCGATCTGGGAATTACTCGGGTCATTTCATCGCCGTTAACAAGGGCTTTGCAAACCGCGCAAACAATTTTTGATGGCATTGCTCCCATTGAGGTTCGGCATGGCCACCATGAGCTACTCCTGTTCAGCGGTGACGTGGGTCGACCTCCTGAAGAACTGAGCTTAGATTTTCCGAAGCTCGCCTTTGATCATTTGCCGAACCGGTGGTGGCACGCGGGTGATCATTCGGATAGTGAAGTGACTGAAGAACCGATTCACCTCTTTCAAGCCCGAATAGCAAACTTTGTTGCGAATTTAAACGAGTTTGATGACGAGCAGTTGGCGATTGTCGGCCACGGCAATGCGTTTCAGGAAATCATTGGTTTTATGCTGAACAATTGTCAGGTTCATCAATACAAATAAAATATCTGCAATGCCCAAGGAGCCGAGTTCGGATTAAGGGCGTTCCAGAATGAAGTCAGGGTAGATGCCTGATTGCGCAATGGGTGCCATCACATCATGGCCTGCAAAAAAACCAAAACCTGCGATCAAAGCGGTTTTTACACCGGCCACTTGTCCACCGAGGATGTCCGTGTGCAGACTGTCGCCCACCATCACTGTACGTTGAAGGTCCGGGTTTTTTGCCTGTGCAAAAGCTAGATCAAAAATGTGGCGGAATGGCTTACCAAAAAACTGTGGCGAAACTCCGGTTCGGTCGGCCATTCGGTGCGCATAAGCTCCTGGTTCAGTCGAGAAGCCGCCTTCGCGAGGCGCTACTATATCGGGGTTGCCAATAAAAACAGGGCGAGGATTGTGCAGTAGCGAGGCCTCCAGCAACGCTTGCCGTTCGTCTGTCCACGCGGCACTGCCGACCAACAGGAACGCATCTACTGCGTCGTAGACTGCGCGATCCTCAGCAAGGTACGTGGCGTTGAGGTCTTCGATGTCAGCGCGTCCTAAACTCTCTGTTGCCATCAGTCCCCAGTGATAGGCGGGCTCAGATTGTAAAGCGTGCAGGGTGGCTTTGCGGCTTGTGATGACGTCTTCAGGGGCAAAGTTGTAGCCTAAGCGTCGGTATTTCTCCATGAGCTTGGCATGGGGAAACCCTGCAGCGTTGGACACAATCAACACGCGCTTGCCCGCTTTTTGCAAACCGGCGACACGCTCTGGAACGCCCGCTATCGCGGAGTCTCCGATATTGAGTACACCAAAGGCGTCTAGCAGAAAAACATCTGTTTCATCAGCGATTGCGTCGAGGTTCGGCACGTGTCGACAAGCCCCTTTGCTGCCCAGTTCTGGTAGCCGATGCCGCACAGCCTCATAGGCCGCAAAGGCTTCTTGCATGTTCAAATTATGGCGCCTCGAACCTTGGCCGAAACCCACTCGGATATGACAACAGCCGCTAAGATCACCAAGAGGATAAGAGAGACTTGCGGCCAAGCCAACACGTTGAGTGATGAGGATAACTGCAAGCCGATACCACCAGCGCCGACTAGGCCCAGAACCGTGGACTCGCGAATATTGATGTCCCAGCGGAAAACTGCAATACCCGCCAGTGCGGGCATGATTTGCGGCACGATGCCGTAAGCCATTATCTGCCAGCGAGAGGCGCCAGTTGCAGCAATAGCCTCCACCTGAGTTTCGTCGATTTCTTCGATGGCTTCGTAGAGCAGCTTCGCGCAGAAACCAATAGAGCGAATAGCGATAGCGATGACTCCCGCAAATACACCAGGGCCAATGATGGCGATGAGCAGCAGTGCCCAGATCAACGAATTGATAGAGCGGGTTGCCACGATAATCAGCAACGCAATAGGGCGAATAAATAGCGCGGAAGGCGTTGTGTTGCGGGCTGCAAGAAACGCCACGGGTATCGCTAGCATTAACGCGATGATAGTGCCCAAGGTTGCAATATTGAGCGTATCCCAAATGGGACCGCCCAGTTGGCTGATATATTCCCACTTGGGGGGGGTGGCGCGGGACCAAATATCTTCAGCTACACGTGGTGCATCCCAAACGAAAAACCAAGTCGTTGTGCTTGATATTTTTTGCCAGCAATAGGCAAATACGGCGATTCCGACTAGCCATAATACCCAGTGCCAGATACTCTCACGCTGGGTCCGTCGCTGCCATGTCTTTAGACCGTCTACGTCGAGAGTAGGCATTACTGGACCCTCGCGCGGATAATACCGGAGAGGTATTCCAGCGTCATCACAAAGAAGATGATGATCAACAGGATCGCCGCCGCCGTATCGTATTCATAGCGATCAAACGCCGTATTTAAGGTAGCTCCAATACCGCCAGCACCCACCAGACCAAGAATGGCGCTTTCGCGAAAATTGATATCCACGCGGTATATGGATAACCCAATCAGACGTGGCATGACTTGCGGCTGTACACCGTAGTTGATCCACTGCGTCCATTTGGCACCGGAGGCTTTGACGGCCTCGGCCTGTACTTTGTCCATACTTTCAATATCTTCTGCCAACAGCTTTGATAAAAAGCCAATGGTGGCAAAGCTCAGTGTCAAAAAGCCAGCCAGCGGACCGAATCCAAAGATCGCGACCAGCAAAATGGCGACGATGATTTCTTGCAAGGCGCGACTGATTGCGACAATGCCACGGCAGATAAGATAGACAGGCAAAGGAGCGACATTGCGAGCGGCTCCCAGTGCAATGGGAATAGAAATCGCGATACCTACCACCGACGCGGCGACCGTCATCACGATGCTTTCAATCATGCCTTCCCAGATGTCCGTCGAACGTGATGTAAAATCAGGAGAGGCGAAGGCGAGAATAAATTTCTTACCGCGCTCAAGGCCCTCGTAGACGCGAGACCAATTGACATCGATGGTCATAAAAGCGGCGATAAGGTATATGACAAAGCCCAGCAACAATGTCCAACGCAACCAAGAGCGCTTTACAAAAGGGGGTTTTTTCCAAGGCTTGCCGAGACGGGTTGAAACATCGAACTCAGCGCTGCTCATTGCACAGTTTCCTGATCTTCTTGGTCGGCTTCATCCTCGTCGTCAACTTCTTCGATGGTGGCTTCCCAATCTTCTTCACCGTAGATCGACGTAAGGACTTCAGGGGTTAAGCCATCTGGAGGCCCGTCGAATTCCATCGCACCAGCACGCAAACCGATGACACGTTGCACAAACATCTGCGCGAGTGCGACATCGTGAATATTAATGATCGCTGCCAGTCCCCGTTCGTGGCACAGCTCACAGATCAGTCGCATGATTTGCCGTGAAGTTTTGGGGTCTAGAGAGGCTGTAGGTTCGTCGACCAACAGTAACGCGGGATTTTGAATAAGTGCACGACAGATGCCGACGCGTTGACGCTGGCCACCCGAGAGCTCATCAGCGCGTTTGTCGGCCATATGTGCGAGCCCGACTCGGTCTAGCAGACGGAATGCCTCATCAACGTCAGATTGCGGGAAGCGCCGTAAAAAGCTGCGCCAAAAACCAACATAACCCAGTCGACCTGAAAGCACATTCTCCATGACAGTCAAACGTTCGACCAGCGCGTATTCCTGGAAAATCATGCCCATGCGCCGACGCTCTAGGCGCAGCGCGCCCGTCGATAAACCCGTTAATTCAACATCGCCGAGATAGACTTTTCCCGATGTGGGTTCAACCAGGCGATTAATGCAGCGGATAAGCGTAGATTTACCCGCACCAGATGGACCAATGAGCGCGAGTACTTGGCCTTCAGGCACCTCAAGTTCTACGGCTTTTAAGGCCTGATCGCCGGTTTTATAAGTCTTTACAAGCTTCTCAAGCCGCAGCATGAAAGCCCTCCGCCAAAAAAAGATATCGTTGGAAAGGGCGGACCGTTTGGCCCGCCCAATCAGAGTCTAGAGACTGGCTAGATGGCTAAAAACTACCGCTTTAAAAAACTCTCTCAGCGAATTTCTAGCTATCTAGTCGTCTTCTAGCCGCAGGAATAGCTGACGCCATTGGCGGTGTCGATTTTGCGAATAACTTCCCAAAACTCCTGGTAAGTCATCTCTAGGAATTGGCCTTCATTCGATTTTTCGAATTCAGCTTCAAGCGAAGTGCCTTCCCACTCGAAGTTAAGGAAAGCGTTGCGGATGGTATCTTTTAACTCTGGCGTTAGGTTGTGTGCTGTTCCAAAGCCAGTTGTGGGGAAGGTCTGAGACTTGTAGATAACTTTCACGTCTTCCGCTTTGATAACGTCTCGGCTGATCATGCGTGACTTAACCGAGTTGGCAATAGAGGCAGCCATGTAGTCTTTATTTGCTACTCCGAGGATAGAGTTGTCATGTTTGCCCGAATAGACTGGCTCAAAGTCACGTTCTGGCAGCATATCGAAATCACCTTTCAGGATAGCTGATGGTGCTTTGAAGCCTGAATTTGACGTTGGTGATGTAAAGGCTAATTGCTTGCCCTTGATGTCTTCAACTTTTTCGATCCCTGATCCGGGATAGGTGATGATCTCCATCTCGTAGCCAAAGTTGCCATCTTTAGATGCCATGATCGTGAAGGGGTTAAAACCCGCGCAGTTGACCGCAAGGGGGTTGGAACCAGTGTTAAAGCCTGCGATATGAAGACGGCCAGAGCGCATAGCTTCGATCTGTGCGGCGTTGTTCTGGACGGGGAAGAAGACAACAGACTTACCTGTTTCTTTTTCTAAATGGGTCAAGAAGTCCGCCCAAGCAGCTTTGTACACGGCGGGGTCTTCAACGGGCGTATAGGCGAAAATCAATGTATCTGGGTCAACCAGATCAGCCGGGTCAGTTGGTGTGTCTGCTATTAAATCGCCATTGGCGTCACAGTAGCGTTCATCAAGATCACCGCGGGGGCAATCAGCTGCGGATGCGGGGCTTGCAAACGAAAGGGCCAATGCGATGGCAGCACCGGATAAAAGTGTGTTCATTTGTTTCATAAGAAAATCCTCCGTTTAAACAGACTACTCGATTTTTTGCGAAACACAAAAGGTTCAACGATTTTTATGCCTTAGTCATGCGAAGTTATTTGATTAAATCCGCCGGTTGGAAGTCTTGCCCTATTGGAAAAGTAATGGCAAAGCACAAGGGAAAATGATGCTTGGAGGCCTGTAGGTGTAAACGCAGGGAGGTCTCTTGCAGGGTTTCTGACTAGACCGCGCTCCGGCTTTTGGTTTTTTTAGTTCTTAGCGAAAACGTGTTGAACGCTCGAGCGCTTTAGTGCCAAATTTGCAATGCGCTTTACGTTGGGGAACTCTTCAATCGAGGGATGACCTAGAGAGGGTTCCAGCCAAGTGGTTAGCATATGGAGATAAATGTCAGCAGCACTAAAGTGCTCACCAAGTACCCATTTGTTGTCACCTATTTGATCGTCGACCACTTTCCATGTCTCTCGAAGGCGGCTTATGCCGCGACGCTGTGCACTTGCTTCATTTTCCGATGAATCTGCAAACCGATCCGGATAGTAAGAAAGCTGGAACGCGTTCTGAATAGTGCTCGAAAAGTAAACCAACGTCTGCAGGTAAAGCGCTCTGGTTGAATCATTTAAGCGGGGGGCAAGCTTTGCTTCTGGGTGGCGATCACACAAAAAAATTGTAATCGCTGCGCACTCGTACATTGAACCATCTTCCCACATGAGTACTGGCAACCAGCCGTTAGGGTTGATGGCCATCCGCTCAGCGGGGTAGGGCTCGTTCCGATCTATGGTCGTCTGCAGCAGTTCATAGTTGACATTTAATTCTTCCAATATTGCTTGCACACCCATCGATGCGCTGCCATTAGCGTAGAATAGTCTGTACATCTTATGCCTACTTAATATTGTCTCGTTTTGAGTATATCTCTTGATTCAATACACGGCACTGTCAAATTTTTTATATTGCACGGCTACAGCTGAGAGTGGTGTGTTGATTTTTCATGCTTTAACGGGATGAGGCTTAAGCTAAATGGTGAAAGTTATTCTTTGGGCGACACTACCAATTCTTCTTGGACTCTCGGGTTGCGCTGTAACAGTGCCGACTCTGGGGCACCAGGAAGGGATTCTTAATCCGTGTCCTAGTTCGCCGAACTGTGTCAGTAGCGCAGCTATCGGTAGCAAACACTACATCCAGCCTCTGCGCGTTTCAGGGCCACCGTCAGACGTTAAGAGCGTTCTGCTATCTGTGCTTAAAGATCTAAATGCTACTAGAGTGAAGACGCTGGAAGACGAATACATTCGAGCCGAATTCTCCTCCAATATTTTCGGCTTCATTGATGACACCGAGTTTTATTTTCCGACGCAAGCGGTAGCGAAAATGCTTATTCAGGTGCGCTCGGCTGCTAGGTTCGGTTATTCAGATTTTGGTGTTAATCGAAAGCGAATAGAGTTGATTCGCGAGAAGCTGCGAGTGATAAGCGCGCGGAGTAACTAGCTGGATCGCTTTTTTTTATGTTTTATCACAAACCGCATTATGCATCTGAGCGCGTGTTTTCGGGCACTTAGGCCTTAGTTAAACACTTTATCGAACTCGGCAAATACACCTGCAAAGTCCGGGTTGTACGTTACTCTAGCGACCGGAACGGTATCCGGTGAGATGGAATGCTGGGCTCCGAACCAGTGACCATTGTTTGAAAATAAGCACGCACTAAAGACTGTCCAATCATTACCGTTGCAGACTAGAACTGACCCTTTATAGCCAAACAAGGGATTATCAGGCGCTATGATCACACCTTGATGTGACTGGTTTAGTATTCGGAGCTTAGGATAGGCGCTGGGTCGGTATTCGGTTGTTTTTGTATCGCGTCCATCTACAAAATTGCTGTAAATAAGTAAGCGCTTCTTCTCCGAAGTAAAACGTTTTTTAAATACTTGACTAAAAAATTCTACGTCCACAACTGAGTCATTCTCAGAGGCAATAGCAAGTACCGGCATATCTAGTTGCTTCCCGGCCCATGTTTTTTTAAGAACTTTTGTCAGCTTGTAATATTGGGCTGCTCCGTTTACTGGTATTGAATTGTATTTCGTGGGGTTATCCTCACGGATCATGCCACCAAATACCCATGGCTTAAAGTGCGAGTAGATGGATGACCAACGAAGTAGGTGATTCATTTGGCTTTTAAATGCCGGAGAAAAAAGCAATAACCCCTCGATGCCTTCGTTTTCTAACGCCAGAATTGTCGCGATAACTGAACCCATAGAAAATCCACCCAAATACATAGGCGTGTTCTCTGTCTTCCAAAGATTCAAATGCTGACGGGCGGCTTGCAGCCAGCGTCGGTGTGTCATCGTCAGCTGTGCCTCAGGCGTATTGCCGTGGCCGGGCAACAATATCGCTCTTACGTCAAAACCACGTTCACTGAGCTCATCCGCAACATCACTGAATACGTAGGGTGAATCGTTCAAGCCGTGGATCAGCAAAAACTGACCGCGATAGGGCATGCCAGGTTTAGCAGACTGCTCAAAGGGAAGGTTGAAGCTGACATCGCTGGCATTGCGTCCACGCATTTGCGTGGCTAATAAATGGGCTTTTACTTCCGTGATATGCGCCTGGAAATCGGTCTGAGGTTGTGGGAAGTAGGATAACTTTTCGTTTGCCTGAGCGCCCAATGAAAGACCCATAAGAACTAACAGGAGTAGTGTCGACTTTCTCATAGATGAGCTTCAGTGTTTGCGATGAATCTTGTGGTATGTTTCGGACTGTAAGTTGTGCGAAGCGATGGAGCCAATGTTACGAGTGCGGGCATCTGGGGCCATTGATGTGCCAGAGTGCGTATCGATAAACAGTATCATTTTAGGGAATCAATGGTCATAGCGATGCAGGTGAATAGGATTGTATTTTGTGAGTGTTCAGACCAATTGCTAGGTGAGTAAGTTCTATACAGTGGGTCATTGTCTTTCTATTTTGACTTGCGGCTCACCGGAATCAGGCTAGGCGCCAAAAAATTGAGGAAGAGTAACTTAGTGTGTGGAGTCTTGGGAGTTCAGCAACGTTCAGGTTGTGCGAATTACCAATCGCCGACTTGTTTTTTGGCTATTCTGTTCTGAGGCTCTATTGTGAAAAAACGTAAAAGGTAGGTTAATGAATATTCTCATTCTAATGGTGGATCAGTTGAATGGCACCTTGTTTCCGGATGGGCCTGCTGATTGGCTCCATGCCCCCAACTTGAAAAAGCTTGCTGAGCGCTCCGCGCGATTTAGTCACTGCTACACGGCCTCTCCCCTGTGTGCGCCGGCTAGGGCAAGCTTTATGTCGGGTCAGCTGCCTTCAGTGACGGGTGTTTATGATAATGCAGCGGAATTTCCATCAGACTTGCCGACCTACGCACACCATTTACGCAGGGCTGGTTACTACACCGCATTGTCGGGAAAAATGCACTTTGTGGGTCCCGACCAACTGCACGGGTTTGAAGATCGCCTGACGACAGATATTTATCCGGCAGACTTTGGCTGGACACCCGATTACCGAAAACCGGGTGAGCGCATCGAATGGTGGTATCACAATTTAGGATCAGTCACTGGTTCGGGTGTCGCTGAAATATCCAATCAGATGGAGTATGACGACGAGGTTGCGCATCATGCTTGTGCCAAATTATACGATCTTGCAAGAGATCATGATGAGAGACCTTGGTGCTTAACGGTGAGTTTCACCCATCCCCATGATCCGTATGTCACGCGAAAAAAATATTGGGATCTATATGAGGATTGTGATCACTTATCACCCCATGTGCCGCCCATGCCATACGAACAACAAGATCCGCATTCGAAGAGAATCTTTGATGCGAACGATTGGCGCAGTTTTGACATCAGTGAAGATGATGTTCGTCGCTCTCGGCGTGCCTACTTCGCCAATATCAGCTATCTCGATGATAAAGTCGGGGATATTCTTGAAGTGCTAGAGAGCACGGGTCAAGAAGCGGCTATCCTGTTCGTCTCTGATCACGGAGACATGCTGGGCGAACGCGGCTTGTGGTTTAAAATGAGTATGTACGAGGGCTCATCTCGCGTCCCATTGATGATCTGTGCACCGGGTGTACCAAAAGGCAAAGTGGAATCGCCTGTATCCACGATAGATGTATGCCCAACTCTTGCAGAGTTGGCTGGGGCGGATATGGCTGAGGTTGCTCCTTGGACCGAAGGCGTGAGTCTGATTGGGGTTTCGCAAGGCAATACAACACGCGGAGTTGTCTCTATTGAATATGCAGCGGAAGCTTCCTATGCGCCGCTAGTTGCTTTAAGAGACGGTCAGTATAAATACGTGCGATGCTCGCTTGATCCAGAGTTGCTGTTTGATATGCATGGGGATCCAGACGAGCTGAACAATCTCGCGCAAAACGCGGCTCATACCGAAGCGCTGGACAGAATGAGAGCAATGGCCGATCAAAAGTGGGACTTAGCGCGCTTCGATCAGGATGTTAGGCAGTCGCAAGCTCGCCGTTGGGTTGTCTACGAAGCGCTAAGAAATGGCGAATATTTCCCTTGGGATTACCAACCCTTACAAAAAGCGTCAGAGCGTTTTATGCGCAATCACATGGATCTCAATACCGTAGAAGACCGTCAACGCTTTCCACGCGGGGACTAGATTGCCGAAAATATAGGTGCAGAAACGTGGGTCTATTTCCGGTGAACGCGCTTCGGAAATAGGCCTGTTAGTGCCGTCTGAATCCAAGATTCTGCAAATATAGACTAACTCCTGTTTGAACTTTGGTGTTTTAGTCCGATGCCTCTCGCAAAGCAGATCTAGCCACTTTGTCAACCAAACTGAACAGTCTACCGATTTCGTCTTTGTCCTTGCTCGACTGATGGCCCACAACCTTAATCAAATCGAACTCTACCTCCGATGCCAGCTGATAAAACTCTTTGTATAGGTCTTGGTTCTTCAGTGGTTTGTTTTTGGATGAAAGAAAATTGCGTTGTTCAAGTCGCACGCGTCTTTGCGGCAGAGTCACGATGTTTTGGGAATCTGTATAGACAGCCAAAGTGAATTTTAAACCTTCGTGCGCGGCCTGCACTTCTTTCACTGCCCATAAAAATGTTTGCAACTCCAGCTTTGTAGAGCTGGTATTTTCAAAGCGCCTAGAGTGTACCTTGTCTTTTGAAGTGCCCGGGATGGATTGTTGATCTATGCATTGTCCGTTGCGTGTCGCCAAGTAAGCGCCATAACCCACCTTGGTTTTAGTGTTGACGCTACCGTCAGTAAAAATTTGTAGTTGTCTCATGTTCTCATTTACTCAAGCGACTAATGGTGCCAAGGTAGTGTGATTTCATCTTTTGGCCAAGTGTTGTCTTTACCGGTGAGCTCACCTTTTTTTTAATATTCATTAGAGCCTATAGGGTCGAGCTATTAGCAATGAGTGGCGTTTGGACTCGTTCTATTGAGATTAAGCCAATATGTGGATAATGTACTGAAATTGGTACTTTTAATTAGCTGCACGCAGAAAAGTTTAAAATTTCTCCGTGCCTTAAGCTTTAGGAAAAACAGTGAATTGTTTAGTGGTCATAGCACATCCCATCGAAAATAGCCTTTGCCGGTATCTGGCCGACATAACTATCGGTCATCTAAAAGAGAAGGGCTACGAGGTGACTGTCAAAAATCTCTACGCAGATGGGTTTAATCCCGTTTTAAGTCGGCGTGAAAGAGAGAGCTATTATGAAGATGCCTTCGATGTAAGTGGGGTGGCAGCAGACTTAGAACAGTTAAAACAGACAGAGTCGCTGGTTTTGATATTTCCGACGTGGTGGTTTGGATTTCCTGCAATTTTAAAAGGCTGGTTTGACCGTGTGTGGGCGCCCGGCCATGCTTATGACCACGCTGTGGACTACGGGCCGATCAAACCACGATTGTTAGACCTGAAAGAAATGAAAGTTGTAACGACCCTAGGCTCTGTTTGGTGGGTCGATATGTTTATTGTGAGAAAGCCTGTGAAACGGGTTCTTCAAACAGCTTTGTTGGGTGCATGTACGTCTAGTTGTAAATTCCAAATGTTGTCGTTATACGATTGCGAGAACTTGACGATAGAAAAACTTGAAAAGTTTGTTGGAAAAATTAAAGCGAAATTCTAAGTAAAGGGTAATGTAAAAATCTCCTACCACCAAGGAGAAGAAACTCGGTTTAATGGGAGCACAGAATTCCTCAGAAGAACTGACTTGGGCTCGCAGTATCCCAAGGAAGACTTTGCTGAAAAAGTTTCAAGCATGTTGCTCAATAGGGCGGTTTCAGTTACTGCTCGGAACGAACTAGGTTTGCTGATCTGAGGTTCACTAGGTAGACGCTAACACTGTAAACAATTGGGAGTATCCGTTTGTGTTAAAAAATAGCGAGTCTGTTTCTTTTCTTGCCACTATCGACCCTGAGAGGTCTCGTGCTTTTTATGAAGATATCCTCGGTTTAACGTTTATTGCCGACGAGTATTTTGCGCTCGTCTTTGATTCAGATGGCCACATGCTTAGAATTGCAAAGGTCGATGAGCTTATGCCTGCAATTCACACAGTGTTAGGCTGGCACGTGGGTGATATTTCAGCAACAGTTGAAGGTCTCAGCGCTCGTGGAGTGGTTTTTGACCGTTATGATGGAATGGACCAGGACGAATTCGGTATTTGGGTATCACCATCTGGGGCAAAGGTCGCTTGGTTTAAGGATCCAGATTGCAATAATTTATCTCTTACGCAATTGATCATTTAATGACCATGAATTGAACTGATGTTCTCTAGGAAGATGCGTCGCCGGTGAGACGACTGCACCATCAATACCTAGGGAATTTCAGATCAAGTCATGCTCGCACCGTCGATGCGCTAAATTCGGCCCAGCCGCGTTGCAAATCCAACCAATAGCACCAAACTTGCTGTCGATTCGCGCCTTGCTGGGACAACATTTTTCACGCCAACGTCGCTGACCGGACTTAATCTGAGACTCCCTTGTCTCTTATCGTCGTGGAAAAAAGCTATTTCCTACTTCATAGAACTGAGGCCAAACATATTGCCTTCAGTGTCCATACAGAGCGTTATCCAACCAAACTCACCGATTGAAAATTTTGATCGAATAACCTGTCCACCAGCCGCGCTGACGCGCGATTCTTCGACAGCACAGTCTTCAACACCAAAGTAGACTGTTGTGCCACCAATTCCGGGGTTGGAACCCGCTCT